>JBJDYU010000018.1:0-70497 GCA_051867615.1 Oscillospiraceae bacterium
TGCGCTGAAAACCCGGTTGCCGCCTAATGTGCAACCGGGTTTCTCGACAGGCTGACGCGCCGTCCGCTTTGCGGACGGCGCGCTTTTTTTATCTTCTCCCGCCGCTGCGGGCAAAAAGGCAAAAAATTTCCCCCCATCCGCTCCAACGGCGAATGGGGGGCTCAATCATTGATCGGATTGTCCAATGGTCTGTACCTCCACTTTCTGCAATCTATCCTGCCGGTCGTTCGAAGCCCTGGCTGCACGGAAACGCATTGGTCGCCAATCCCTAAAACATCAAGTACACGCAGACTGTTCGTTCCGGCTGTCTGCCGGAGGATGCTCGTGTGGCTCATCACAGTGAGGGATGTTTCGTCTTTGGACGTCCGGCCGCGCATAGGACCTGATCCCGGCTGGAGAAGGAATCCCAAATCTTCTGTACTCGTCAGCACGGAGGATTCGGTGCTTCCTTGTGTCTATAACTTACAATACCTCCTGCGCTTTGTCAAGCGTTTTTGTGCAACTTTTCCGTTTTTAACAACCGCGTGTCCGCCGTTTATGGCGTTTTGCACAAGGCGGGGGGGTAAAAGACGGAGCCGGCGGATACCGCCGGCTCCACTTCTTCACTTCTCCCGATAGAAGCCCGCCGTATCCGGCAGGGCCATGGGCAGGCCGTTGTGGTACATGGGAATGGTCTCGAATTTGAAGCGGCTGGCGCGGTGCAGGCGGTCGATCTTGGCCTTGACCTCCGCGTCCTCGCAGACGCCCGTGCGCACATACTCGTTCACCGCGTGATAGGAAAAGCCCAGATTGTCCTCGTCCGTCAGGCCGGTGAGACCGTCGGAGGGCGGCTTGATGAGGAAGCGCTCCGGCAGGCCCAGCTCCCGGCCCAGTGCCACCACCTCCTCCGTGGTGTACATCCCCAGAGGGGAGAAGGCTCCGGCGCTGTCGCCGTAGATGGTGCAGTAGCCCACCCAGTCCTCGCTGAGGTTGGAGGTATTGATGACGATGCCCTTATCCTCGCTCTGGGCGATGGCGTACAGCGTCACCATCCGCATACGGGAGGGCAGGTTCACCCGGGTCTGGCGGCTGATGTCCAGCCCGAGACGCTCCATCTCGTGCAGGACGCCGTCCGTCCCCTCCTTGATGTTGAACACATGGTGGCGGAGGCCCAGCTCGGCCACCAGACCGCGGCTGTAGTCGATATCGCTCTGCTCACCGTTGGGCATGAGGACGCCCAGCACGTTTTCCCTGCCGTAGGCCGCCACGGACAGGGCCGCCACCACGGAGCTGTCCTTGCCTCCGGAGATGCCGATGACCGCGGTCTTGCCGCCGCAGGCCTTCATCTGCTCGCGCATCCAGTCGAGCAGGCCCGGCAGCTGCTGCTTCGCGTCAAATTGGTACATGGTCTTTCCTCCCTCTCTTTTGTTTTTCCTATCTTACCCCAAACTCCCGGGAAATGCAACGCCGGATAGGGAAGAGGCCGCGGTTTTTTTGCCCGTACAGCAAAGCCCCGCCGCAAGCGGCGGGGCTTTGCTGTTGTGTGTTGTGTGTTGTGTGTAGAGAAAGGGAGAGAATACAGCGGGGGTTGCCCCCATCGCTGATTGTATCTTACAGGAGAAATGCGGCAAAACTGTGGCGGCGGTGTAAATAAACTGTGAATGTTCCTCAAAAAAGCGGCTCTGTCACAGGAACTTCCGGCTCTCCGCCACCGCCAGCGCGTCGCAGCGCTCGTTCTCCGGATGCTCCGCGCGGGTGTCCCATCCGGCGGGGCCGGATGGGAGCCCTGATACAAACCAACCGGGCAGGCAAAGCCCGCCCGGTTCAAGGTTTTGCTGCGCAAAACGCTTGGCGCCGCTGCCGCGGCGGCAGGCCACGCGTCTCCGTCAGAGGAACTTCCGGCTCTCCGCCACCGCCAGCGCGTCGCAGCGCTCGTTCTCCGGATGCTCCGCGTGGCCTTTGACCCAGCGAAGCTGCACCCGATGATATTGCAGCAGCGGCAGCAGCTTCTCCCAGAGGTCCACGTTCAGCGCGGGCTTTTTGTCGCTCTTGACCCAGCCCTTCTTCTTCCAGCCGTAGACCCAGCCCTTTTCGATGGCGTCCACCACATACCTCGAATCCGAGTACAGCGTCACGGCGCAAGGCTCCTTCAGCGCCGAGAGGGCGGCGATGACCGCCGTCAGCTCCATACGGTTGTTGGTGGTCTCCTGCTCACCGCCGGACAGCTCCTTTTCCGCGCCGCCGTAGCGCAATATGGCCCCCCAGCCTCCCGGCCCGGGATTGCCGCTGCACGCGCCGTCGGTAAAAATCGTCACTTCTTTCATGCGTCTTTTCTTCCTTTTCAAAATCAGCGCCCTGACCCGCTTCCATGTCCACTCGCACATGGCGCAAACGGTACCGGCATACGTATAGACAATCTTCGCTGCCGCCCTTGGCTCAAAGAGGCAGACAAGACACGCGTACCAAAAGGGAATGACAACGAATATCATGAGCAACGCGCTGGCGAGGAACGAAAGGATATCTTTCAGCATAATACCACCTTTTAAGTGGTATTATAACATACTCCATTTTATTTTGCACCTTAAAAAGTGGTAAATACCATTTTTAACGTTGCTCATTTCCCATATGCTTTTGAGTACAATACACTCAAGGTGATAAAAATGGATATTCGGCACTATGATGTGTGGGTCAAAATCGGACTCAATATCTTGCACTATCGAAAA
Source organism: Oscillospiraceae bacterium (assembly GCA_051867615.1). GTDB lineage: Bacteria > Bacillota > Clostridia > Oscillospirales > Oscillospiraceae > RGIG5472. Next base: position 2,703 of record JBJDYU010000018.1, read on the forward strand.
GAACAGCGTCTGACACAGGAACAGCTTGCAGACCTTTGCGGTGAGAGCGGCATCAGCCGCAATCACATCCAGCGGGTGGAAAGCGGTGCTGCGGGTTGCAGCGTCGATACGCTGATCGACATAGCGGCGGCTCTGCGGGTCCCGCTGTATAAACTGTTTGAATTCAAAGAATGAGCGCACAGGCCTGTGCGCTCATTCTTTTTTCTGTTCCGCCTGTGACTGCTTCATCACAGCTCGCTTAATATCTCCCGCCGCTTGGCCTGGTACTCCTCCTCCGTGATGAGGCCGGAGCTTTTCAGCGTTTCCAGCTGCTCCATGCGGGCCTTGGCATTGAAGGAAACGTCCCTCGCGGGGCGCTCCGCTTCCTCCCGCGCCGCTTCGTCCACCTCGTCCATCAGGCCCACAATGGTCTCGCCCTCCACATCGGTCTCCACGTCATAGCCCACCCGTTGGGCGAAGCCGTTTTTGCCGATGGCAAGCCTTATGCCGTTGACGGCGAAGAAAAGGCCGCCCGCGAGAAAGGGCAGGGAAAAGAGGAAATTCATGGGCATGATCTGCGTCACCGCGATGGCGGTGAACACAATGCCGAACACGGCGTGGACCACGCCCATGCCGCGCTGGGCGGCACGGGCGGCTCCGGTGGGCTGGGACTGGACGGTGATCCGTCCCCGTCTGTGTCTGCTCATGGCGTCAATACTCCTTTTTCAGCGCAAAGGGGTTTATTCCTTCTCCGCTTCCGCCGGGCTTTCGGTGCTCTCCTCCGTCTCGTGTTCCGCCAGCGCCAGAGAGATGACACGGTCGCCCTCCTCCTTGAAGCGCATGACGATAACGCCCTGGGTGGCGCGGCCCGCCACGCGGATGTTCTCCACCGGCGTGCGGATGAGAATGCCGCTCTCGGTGACGGCCAGCAGGTCCTCGCCGCCGTCCACCGCCTTGATGCCGGCGACGCCGCCGGTCTTTTCCGTCACCATGTAGTTCTTGATGCCGAGGCCGCCGCGGTTGTGGACAGAATACTCCTCCACCGGCGTGCGCTTGCCGTAGCCCCGCTCCGTCAGGGACAGCACCGTGCAGCCCTCCGCGGCCCGGGCCGCGCCGACCACATAGTCGCCCTCCCGCAGGCGGATGCCCCGGACGCCCACGGCCTCGCGGCCCATGGGCCGGACGTCGTTTTCGTCGAAGCAGACGGCCATGCCGTCGTGGGTGGCGATGAGAATCTTCTGCCGGCCGTCGGTCTCGAGGACGGAGATCAGCTCGTCGCCCTCGTCCAGCCGCAGGGCGCGGATGCCGTTGGTCCGCAGGTTTTTGAGCGTACTGGCGGGCAGGCGCTTCACCGTGCCCAGCTTCGTCACCATCATAAGGAAGCGTCCGTCGTCCTCGATGGAGGGCGTGTGGATCATGGTCTGGATGCGCTCGCCCGGCTCCACCCGGAGGATGTTGATGATGTTGGTGCCCTTGGCGGCCTTGCCGGACTCGGGAATCTCATAGCCCTTCTTGCGGTAGGCCTTGCCCGTGTCGGTGAAGAAGAGCATATAGTCGTGGCTGGAGGCGGTGAACACGTCCACGACGCAGTCCTCCTCCCGGGTGGCCATGCCCTTGCGGCCCATGCCGCCCTTGCCCTGCGCGGCGTACTCGCTGACGGGCGTGCGCTTGATGTAGCCCGCCTGGGTCAGGGTGAAGACGCACTCCTCCTCCTCGATCAGGTCCTCGATGTCGATCTCGTCCTCCACGTCCTGAATCTCGGTCACGCGCTTATCGCCGTACTTATCCCGGATAGCGGTCAGCTCGTCCTTCAGAATCTGGCGCACCAGCCCCTCGTCCGCGAGGACGCGCTGGTAGTAGGCGATCTTCTCCTCCAGCTCCTTGTATTCGTTCTCCAGCTTCTCCCGGTTCAGGCCCTGCAGGGCGATCAGGCGCATATCGCAGATGGCCTGGGCCTGCACCTCGTCCAGTCCGAAGCGCTGCATCAGGTTCTGCTTCGCGTCGTCGTAGCTGGAGCGGATGATGCGGATGACCTCGTCGATGTTGTCCTGCGCGATGAGCAGGCCCTCCAGCAGATGGGCGCGCTCCTGCGCTTTTTTCAGATCGTAGCGGGTCCGGCGGACGATGACCTCCTCCTGAAAGGCGATGTACTCGTCCAGAATGTGGCGCAGGGACAGGATTTTCGGCTGCTTCTGGTTATCCACCAGCGCCAGCATGATGATGGAGAAATTGGACTGCAGGGCGGTCTGGGTAAAGAGCTTGTTCAGCACCACCTGCGGGTTTGCGTCCTTTTTCAGCTCGATGACGATGCGCATACCGTTGCGGTCGGTCTCGTCGCGCAGATCGCTGATGCCCTCCAGCCGCTTGTCCTTCACCTGCTCGGCGATGGTCTTGATGAGCTGGCGCTTGTTCACCTGATAGGGCAGCTCGCTGACGATGATACGCGTCCGGTCCTTGCCCCACTCCTCAAACTCGGTGCGGGCGCGGACCACCACCTTGCCCCGGCCGGTGGCATAGGCCTGACGGATGCCGCTGCGGCCCATGATGATGCCCCGGGTGGGGAAGTCGGGGCCCTTGATATGCTCCATCAGGTCGGAAAGGGTAGCCTCCGGATTTTCCAGCACGCAGATGGCGGCGTTGATGACCTCCGTCAGGTTGTGGGGCGGGATGTTGGTGGCCATGCCCACGGCGATGCCGCTGGAGCCGTTGACCAGCAGATTGGGGAAGCGGGAGGGGAGGACCTTGGGTTCTCTCCGGCTCTCGTCAAAGTTCGGCTCCCAGTCCACCGTCTCCTTGTCGATGTCCCGGAGCATTTCATTGGAAATTTTGCTCAGACGGGCCTCGGTGTACCGGTAGGCCGCGGGAGGGTCGCCGTCCACGGAACCGAAGTTGCCGTGGCCGTCCACCAGCATATAGCGCATGGAAAAGTCCTGCGCCAGACGCACCATGGCGTCGTACACGGAGGCGTCGCCATGGGGGTGGTAATGGCCCAGCACGTCGCCCACGCAGGTGGCGGACTTCTTAAAGGGCTTATCTGAGGTCAGCCCGCCCTCGTACATGGTATAGAGGATGCGGCGGTGGACAGGCTTCAGGCCGTCCCGCACGTCGGGCAGGGCACGGCCCACGATGACGCTCATGGCGTACTCGATGTAGCTCTTTTCCATCTCGCCCACCAGCTCGGATTCGGTGATGACCTGATTGGGGAAGGCGATATCTTCGGGTTTATAATCTCTGTTGTGTGCCATCTTGCGTCACCTCCTTAAAAGTCCAGATTCACCGCGTACTGGGCGTTCTTCTCGATCCATTCCTTCCGCGGCTCCACTTCCTCGCCCATGAGGACGGTGAAGATCCGGTCCGCGGCCACGGCGTCCTCCAGCGTGATGCGCCGCAGCGACCGCTTTTCCGGGTCCATGGTGGTCTCCCACAGCTCATGGGGGTCCATCTCGCCGAGGCCCTTGAAGCGGTTGATCTCCACCTTCACGTTGGGGTTGTCCCCGCGCAGCTCGGCGGAAATCCTGTCCCGCTCGGCGTCGTCATAGGCCACCCGCACGGTCTTGCCCCGGGTGAGCTTGTACAGCGGCGGCACGGCGGAGTAGACATAGCCCCGCTCGATGAGGGGCCTCATATAGCGGAAGAAGAAGGTCAGCAGCAGCGTCCGGATGTGCGCGCCGTCCACATCGGCATCCGCCATAATGATGATCTTGTGATAGCGGAGCTTCTCGATGTTGAACTCGTCCCCGATACCCGCGCCCAGGGCCAGGATCATGGGATAGAGCTTGTCGTTGCCGTAAATTTTGTCCGCCCGGGCCTTTTCCACGTTCAGCATCTTGCCCCACATGGACAAAATGGCCTGGAAGCGGGAGTCACGGCCCTGAATGGCGGATCCGGCGGCGGAGTCGCCCTCGACGATGTAAATTTCGCAGAGAGACGGGTCCCGCTCGTTGCAGTCCTGCAGCTTATCCGGCATCTGCCCGGACTCAAGGCCCGTCTTGCGCCGGACGGATTCCCGGGCCTTCCGGGCGGCTTCCCGGGCGCGGGAGGCGGTCATGGCCTTGTCCAGGATCATGCGGGCCGTCTGGGGATTTTCCTCGAAATAGGTCTCCAGCTTCTCGCTGATGATGCCGTCCACCAGCGTCCGCATGGAGGCGTTGCCGAGCTTCGCCTTGGTCTGGCCCTCGAACTGAGCCTCCGTCAGCTTCACGCTGATGACTGCGGTGATGCCCTCCCGGCAGTCCTCGCCCTGCACCTTGTCGTCGTTCTTCAGAATGCCGGCCTTGGCGCCGTAATTGTTCAGCACCCGCGTCAGCGCCGTCTTGAAGCCCGTCTCGTGCATACCGCCCTCAGGGGTATGGATGTTGTTGGCAAAGGAGACGATGTTCTCCTGATAGCCATCGTTATACTGGATGGCGACCTCCGCCATGGAGTCGCTCCTGCTGCCGCTCATGTAGATGACGTCTCCGTGCAGGGGGGTCTTGTTCTGGTTGAGGTAGGAGACGTACTCCCGGATGCCGCCGGCGTAGCACATGGAGTCCATGCGGTCCTCCTCCGGCTTTGCGGCGCTGTCCTGCCGCTCATCCCGGATGGTGATGTGCAGTCCCGCGTTCAGAAACGCCTGCTCCCGCATACGGGTGTGCAGCGTCTCATAGTCGTACACGACGGAGTCGAACATCTCCTTATCGGGCAGGAAGGTGACGGTGGTGCCGGTATGGTCCGTCTCGCCCACCACGCGCATCTCCTCCACGATGTGGCCCCGGGAGAACTTCATCTGATGGATCCTGCCCTCCTTGTGGACCTGAACCACCAGCCACTCGGACAGGGCGTTTACCACGGAAGCGCCCACGCCGTGCAGACCGCCGGAGACCTTGTAGCCCCCGCCGCCGAACTTGCCGCCCGCGTGCAGCACCGTAAAGACCACTTCCAGCGCCGGACGGCCGGTCTGCTGCTGGATGTCCACGGGGATGCCGCGGCCGTTGTCCGTCACGGTGACGCTGTTTCCCTCGTTGATGGTGACGGTGATCTCCGTGCAGAAGCCCGCCAGGGCCTCGTCGATGGAGTTGTCCACGATCTCATAGACCAGATGGTGCAGGCCGCTGGAGGACGTGGAGCCGATATACATACCGGGGCGCTTGCGGACCGCTTCCAGTCCCTCCAGCACCTGAATTTCCGAGGCGTTGTACTCCTCCTGCACGGTCAGGTTGTTTTCCAAATCAGACATAGGGGATCTCCTCCTTGTTTTCTGCCGCTTTTCGCGGCGGCGCGCCCATGGCGCCTATGGGAAGCCGCGCGGCTTCCGTATCGTCCCGGAAAATGGGACGGCCTTTAGTATGTTTTATTCGCTCAGCGGCCCCTGCTCCACGCGCTTTTGCAGCGTCTGGGAGGAGAGCTGAGAGAGATACACGATCTGAGGGTGGTAGGGGTGGTCGCAGACCACAAAGGAGCGGGGGATATCGTCGCAGACGCTGATGACCACGCTCTGCTCCTCCGCGTTTCGCAGAAAGTCCCGCGTCCACTTGGAGTCCGAGGCGTTGTCCAGATCAAACACGCCGATGACCTCCTCGTAGGGGACCATGACGCTCTGCCCGAGATGCAGGTACATAGCTTTCTCCTTATAAAATCTTTCCGTCCGCGATATGGAACACCTGCCCCGCGGGCAGGGCGCCCAGGCGGTCGTCCTCGCAGCAGGTGATAAACACCTGTCCGCCGCCGATGCGGCTGAGGACGAATTCCTGCCGCCGCTGGTCCAGCTCGCTCAGCACGTCGTCCAGCAGCAGCACCGGGGCCTCTCCCAGCGTTTCGCGCATGATCTCCCGCTCCGCCAGTTTCAGCGCCAGAGCCGCCGTTCTGGTCTGGCCCTGCGAGCCGTAGCTTTTGGCGCTGCTGCCGTCGATCTCAATAACCAAATCGTCCTTGTGGGGGCCGGAGAGACAAAGCCGCGAGGCAAGCTCCGCTTTCGCGTGGTTCTCCTGATGTTCCCGCAGCCAGCCGTAGATCTCCGCGGGCGGCGCAAAGGGGTCCCGCACGGCGCTGACCGTCTCATAGCGCAGCGTCAGCTTCTCCCGCCCGCCGGAGCATTCGCCGTGGGCCTCGGCGGCAAATTTCGAAAGCTTCTCGCAGTACCGCGCCCGGTAATGGATAAGCAGCGCGCCGCAGCGGGCCATGCCCTCGTTAAACTCCGGAAGCGTCCGCAGCAGGTCCGGCTTTTCCTCGCTGTCCCGCAGAATGCGGGTCTTATGCTCATAGAGCCGGTGGTACTCAGAGAGGGCCTCGTCGTACCGGGGCAGGAGCTGCCGCAGCCCCTCATCCAGAAAGCGCCGCCGCTCCGCCGCGCCCGCCCGGATGAGCAGCAGATCCTCCGGACAGAAGTAGACCGTGCTCAGCACGCCGGAAAGCTCCGCCGCCTTTTTCACGGCGACCTTGTTCACCGTGATCTTCCGCCGGCGGGCCCGGCCGAACTCGATCTCCACCCGAAACTCCCGCTCCCGGCTCAGAAGCGTTCCCGCCGCCCTGCCGCTATCCGCGGAAAAGCGCAGCAGCTCCTTCTCGCTCCGCGTCCGGGGAGAGCGGCCGGAGGAGAGGTAGCACACCGCCTCCAGCAGATTCGTCTTGCCCTGGGCGTTCTCGCCATAGATGACGTTGCAGGAGGGATGAAAGGAGAAGCTTTCCGCGGCGTAGTTTCTGAAGTTTTGCAGCTCCAGCTTATCGATCCGCATAGGCGACCGTGTACGTCTTCCCCCGCAGCTCCACCGTGTCGCCGGGGCGGATCTTCTTGCCCCGCATGAGGCAAATCTCGCCGTTGACGCGGACCTCGCCCTCCTGAATCAGGAGCTTGGCTTCGCCGCCGGTGGAGACGAGGCTCGCGAACTTCAAAAGGTCCTGCAGCTTGATGAATTCCGTTGTGATGGAGACCTGTTCCATACCCTTCTCCTTACTGTGCCTTCAGCCGCACGGGCAGCACCATGTACAGGAAATTCTCCTCTCCCTCCACCGGGACGATGACGCAGGGGGAGATGCCGGTGTTCAGCTCGATCTTCACCGTCTCCGCCGGGGCGTAGCGCAGGGCCTCCATGAGATAGCGGTTGTTAAAGCCGATCTCGAGGCCGCCGCCGTCGCCGCTGACAGGGCAGACGTCGCTGGCGTCGCCGCTGGCGGTGCGGGCGCTGAGCCGCACGCGGCCGTCCTCAAACACGCAGCGCACGGGGCTTTTCAGCTTCTCGCTGATGACGACGCTGACGCGGTCGATGCTGCTGATGAGGTCCTTCGTCTCCGCCACCACAGAGATGGGGTTTTTCCGGGGAATGGCGTTCTTATAGTCAAGGAAATCGCCCTCCAGCCGGCGGCAGATGAGCTGGGTGTCGCCCACCTCAAAGAGAATGTGCCGCTGGCCCAGAATGATGGAGGCCAGATCCTCCGTGTCGGCGCAGATCTTCTCCACCTCGTTCAGCGCGCCGCCGGGGGCCACGAAGGAAAATTCGCCGCCCGCCATGTGCTCCAGCTTCTCCCGCCGGAGGGCCAGACGGAAGCCGTCCACCGCTACCATGGTCAGCCCCTCGTCGCTGATCTCAAACAGCGCGCCGGTGTGGATGGGCCGGCTTTCGTTGGTGCTGACGGCAAAGGAGGTCTCGCCGATCATGGAGCGGAGCATATTCTGAGCGATGGAGACAGCGTTCTGCTGGTCCACCTCCGGCAGCTCCGGGAAGTCCTCGGCGGAAAGAGCCGCGACTTCAAAGCTGGCGTCGCCGCAGCAAAGGCGCACCACGAATCTCTCATCCGCCGTGACACTCACCACGTCGTCCGGCATACGGCGCACGATCTCGCCAAAGAGCCGGGCGTTCAGCACCAGCTCGCCCGGCTGGGAGACCTCCGCCTCCACCCGGGTGCGGATGCCGGTATTCATATTGTAGCCGGAGACCGTCAGCCCGTCGCCCGCCGTGAGCAGCACGCCCTCCAGCGCGGGGATGGAGCTTTTCGCGGCCACGGCGCGGCCGGCGGTGGCGATAGCGGACTGGAGCAAGGCCTTCTCGCAGGAAAATTGCAGAATCGTACTCATCTTGTCTCTCTCCCTTTCTCCCGCTGAAAAAAATGAAGACAGCGGGAATCTTTTTCAAAAGAAAAGCATATACTTTCAGTTTGTTTTTGTTATTGTAGGGGCGGTGGATTGTGGAAAAGGTGGGCAAAGCCCTGCGGCCCTAAGAGCAGCGCGTCCACAGGAAACGCAGGGAGTTCTTCCCGGTTTCCACAGCCTGGGCGCTTTTATGCTGCTTCTCCCAAAACCGCCTTTGTGGAATCCACAGGAAATGTGGAAAAAACGGCCTATTTTTGCGAGTTGATGTTGGTGGTGATCTCTTTCACCACTTCGGCAAACGCCGGGTCCTTTTTGATGAGCGCCGCTACTTTATCCCGGGAGTGCATGACCGTGGTGTGGTCCCGGCCGAACTCCGTGCCGATGTCCGTCAGGGAAAGGTTCGTCATGTGGTTGATGAGGTACATGGCCACCTGCCGGGCCTTCACCACACCCGCGCTCTGCTGCTTGCCGCGGATGACGGACTCCTCCAGATTAAAGTAGCGGCAGCACTCGCTGATGATGGAATCGGCGGTGGGGATGAACTCGTTGCTGCGCTTGAGAATATCCTGAAAAGCCCGGTTCACGGTGGTCTCGTCCAGGTCCCGGCCCTCCAGATCCCGGTAGGCCAGAATTTTGTTGATGCAGCCCTCCAGCTGCCGCACATTGGCGGTGACGTTTTCCGCGATGTAGACCGCGAGCTTTTCATCTATCACCGTGCCCCGCTGGGCAGCTTTACTTTTCACGATGGCAAGGCGCGTCTCAAAGTCCGGCGGCTGCACGTCCGCCAGCATACCCCACTCAAAGCGGGTCTGCAGGCGGTTACTCAGCTTCGTCATCTCCGCCGGAGGCCGGTCAGAGGTCAGCACGATCTGGCGCTTGGACTCATAGAGCGTGTTGAAGGTATGGAAGAATTCCTCCTCCGTCTGCTGCTTGCCGGCGATGAACTGCACGTCGTCCATGAGCAGCAGGTCCGCCTTGCGGTATTTTTCCTTGAAGGCGGCGGTGGTGCCGGACTGGATGGCCTGCACCAGCTCGTTGGTAAAATCGTCGCCCTTGATATAAACGATGCGGCTGTTGGGGTCCCGCCGCCGGATCTCGTGGGCGATGGCGTAGATCAGATGGGTCTTGCCAAGGCCGCTGTCGCCGTAGATGAGCAGGGGGTTGTAGCGCTCAGCCGGCGCCTCCGCCACGGCCCGGGCCGCCGCGTGGGCCAGCTTGTTGCTGCCGCCGACGATGAAGGTGTCGAAGGTGAACTCCCCGGATTCCAGCAGGGAAGCGGGCTTCTTCTCCTGCACCTTGCCGTAGTTTTGGAACTCCTCGTCGTTCAGCAGCCGCACGCCCATGTCGTAGGAGAACAGCTCCTTCAGCGCCGCGCGGATGTTTTTGAGAAACAGCGATTCGATGTAGCCCTTCTTAAATTCGTTGGGACAATAAAGCAGCAAAACGGAATCCTTCAGGTCCACCGCCACCACCTCGTCGAACCAGGCGGAAAGGGTGACCTCGGACAAATCCTTGCGAAGCGTGTCCAATATGGTATCCCAGATATCCTTGATGGAATTCAAGCGGATTCTCTCTCCTTTCAGGGTCTGCCGAACAGGGGTCGCGCAGGGCTGGAAAAATTGATATTATATAAAATAAGTATACCAGACTTCCGCCGAAAGAACAACCATAAAATGCGGAAAAGCGATGAGAGCAGGCGTAAAAATTCAGCCGGGGAGAGGGAGGGATTTTGCCAAAAAACACAAGATTTTGTGGCGCTTTTCCGTTTTGTCCCAAAATCTCCGAAAATACCCGCCCTTACAGGAGAAACGGAAGTTTTTTGTTGACAGAAAAGAGGGTTTTAGGTATAATAACTCATGCGCCGCCTGGCGGCGTTTTTCTTTTGTCCACTGCGCGGCAGCTTTTCAAAGCGCCGCGTCGAGTAGAACGGGAGCGATCCCGTCCAAATTAACGAGGAGGTGTCACTATGTTCCGTACCTATCAGCCCAAGAAGCGCCAGCGTTCCAAGGTGCATGGCTTCCGCAAGAGAATGGCCACCGCCAACGGCCGCAAGGTGCTGTCCCGCCGCCGTGCGAGAGGCCGCAAAGTCCTGACTCACTAAGAGCCGGGAGACAAGTGCGCCGCAAAGAAAACAAGCTTTCATCCAGGGACGGAAGATGAGATTTCATCTCTCGTCCCTTGAAGTGCATCGGTGCGTCCCGGCTTCGGAGCCGCCGGAAAAGGAGAGGTCATTTTGAAGGAAGCGCGGACTGTGAAAAAGAACCATGAGTTTCGCCGGATGTACCGGAAGGGGAAGTCCTCCGTGAACTCCTATCTGGTCCTTTACTGCCGTCCCAACGCCTTCGGCCACAACCGCCTGGGCGTCACGGTCTCCACGAAGCTGGGCAAGGCCGTGGTCCGCAACCGGGTGCGCCGCCGCCTGCGGGAAATCTGGCGGCTGAGCCAGGGAGAGCTGAAGCAGGGCTTCGACATGATCCTGGTGGCCCGCTCCCGGGCCGTGAAGGCTTCCTATCAGGAGCTGGAGCGCGCCTACCGCCGGGCCGCGGTCGAGCTGAAGCTCTGGGAGGAACGGACATGAAAAAGCTGCTGCTCGCCCTCATCCGCTTTTACCGGCGCGGCATCTCGCCCCTGCGGCCCTCCTGCTGCATCTTCGTGCCCACCTGCTCGCAGTACGCTATGGAAGCCATCGAGAAGTACGGGGCGCTGAAGGGCGGCTGGCTCGCGGTGAAGCGTCTTTTGCGGTGCAACCCCTTCAACAAGGGAGGCTATGACCCTGTTCCCTGAGTGGGAACGCCCAATTTTCAGAATCACGGAGGAGAACCGGATGTTTTCCAAACTCGGATACCTCATTTGTATCCCCTTCGCGGCCCTGCTGCGCCTGTTTTACAATATGACGCAGTCCTACGGCCTTTCCCTGGTCTTCTTCACCATCATCGTGAAGCTGGTCATGCTGCCCTTCCAGCTCAAGAGCAAAAAGAGCATGGTGCGCATGAACCGCCTGCAGCCCAAGATGCAGGAGATCCAGAAGATGTACGCCAACAACCAGACAAAGCAGAGCGAGGAGATCGCGAAGCTCTATCAGGAGGAGGGCGTGAGCCCTATGGGCGGCTGCCTGTGGAGCTTTTTGCCCATGTTCATCATCCTGCCGCTGTACAGCATCATCCGTATGCCCATCACCCGCTTCATGATGCTGGCGGAGGAGGTGGTCACCCAGGCCAGGGACGCGCTGACCGCCGCGGGCGTGGAGCTGTTCATGCAGACCGGCACCAAGAGCGCCTACGCCCAGATCGAGCTGGTGGAGAAGATCGGCACCTACCTGCCCCAGTTCGGCGACACGGTGGAGGGCTGGTTCAACATCAACTTTGATTTTCTCGGCCTGAATCTGGCCTCCAATGCCTCCGACGCGTTCAAGCTGCTCACCAGCGGCAACGTCAGCTGGAGCGTTATTGGCCTGATCCTGCTGCCCCTGCTCTGCGCCGGCGTCAGCCTGGCGCAGTCCCTCATCAGCATGAAGGGTCAGCCCACCAACGCCACCTCCAGGTCCATGCTCATCGTCATGCCTCTCATGTCCATCTGGATCTGCTGGTCCTTCCCCGCCGGCATGGGCATTTACTGGCTGGTGCAGTCTCTGCTGTTCTGCGTGCAGGAGGGCGTCCTTGGCAAGTACTTCACCAAGAAGATCGAAGCCGAGGAGGAGGAGCGCGCCCAGAAGCGCGAAGCCGCCCGCAAGTACCGCATGGAAGCCGCCAAGCAGCTCCAGCAGGAGCAGGCCAAGCGCGACAAGGAGCGGGAAAAGGAGCGCAAGGCCAAGAAGGCCGCTGAAGCCGCCAACGGCAAGAAAAAGAACTCTACCTCCGAAGCCGGCCGCGTGGGGGACAGGCCCTACGCCAGAGGCCGGTCCTTCAGCGAGGATCATTACGGAAACTGATAAAGGAGCCACGTCATGAGCTATATTGATGTAACGGGAAAGACGGAGAGCGAGGCCATAGAAAAAGCGCTGCTGCAGCTGAACATGGACCGCGACGACGTCTCCGTTGAGATCCTGGAGCGGGCCCGCAGCGGTTTTCTCGGCATCGGCGCCAGCCCCGCCAAGGTCCGTGTGACCTACGGCGAGGAGGAAACGGCCGCCGACGTGGGCCGCAAGCCCCTCTTTACCCCCGAAAAGATCGCGGAGAAGAAGCCCGAGGAGGAAAAGGCCGCGAAGAAGCCCGCCGCCAAACCCGCCGCGCCGGTGGACAAGGAGAGCCTCCGCCGGGAGCTGGCGGAAAAGCAGGAGGTGCTGCAGAAGACCTCCGGAAAGAGCGAGAAGGCGGCGGAGGGCGAGAAGCGCCCCAGAAGCGAAAAGCGTGACCGGCAGGAGAAGAAGGAGCGCGCTCCCAGAGCGGAGAAGGCCCCCAGAGAGCCGAAGGAAAAGGAGCCCTTCGTCCCTGTGTACGAGGGCGTCGAGGCCGCTGAGGACGACGCCAAGGCCGCGGAGATCAGAACCTTCCTCTCCGGCCTGCTGCAGCAGATGGACTGCGAGGCCGAGGTCAAGGTCTTTGAGAAGGAAAAGAACCAGTACAAGGTATATCTCGAGGGCGAGAAGCTGGGCCAGCTCATCGGCCGCCGGGGCGAGACCCTGGATGCCATCCAGCAGCTGACCAATTACAGCGTCAACCGCGGCAGCGCCAGCCGGGTCCGCGTCCATGTGGACGCCGAGAACTACCGCGCCAAGCGGGAGGAGAGCCTGGAGAATCTGGCGAAGAAGATGGCCGCCAAGGTGGTCAAGTACGGCCGCAGCATGACGCTGGAGCCCATGAACGCCTATGAGCGCCATGTGATCCACACCGCGTTGCAGGACCATCCCAAGGTCACCACGTACTCCACCGGCACCGAGCCCAACCGCCGCGTGGTGGTGGCGCTGGACCGCACCAAGGCCCAGTAAACGAAAATCAAAAGGAAAAAGCAGGAGCCGGCATGGCTCCTGCTTTTTTGCTATGCAAAGCATAGCAAAAAACAGAATGTGCCATTCCCTCGCCCCTTCGGGGCAACCGGGAATGATGCACAAAACTTCATGCGCAGAAGCGTTCGCCTGTTTTCGCGGTGTGCCGCGCAGCGCATGAAGTTTCATGCCCGGATGCGCACAACGGAGACCATCCCTTTGCGGCGCGCATAGCCGGACGGTGCGCCGTGGGTGGCTTTCGCGCAGGGCGGGAAAAGCAAACGAAGGGCCGCCCTCCTCACGGAGAGCGGCCCTTTGCCGTTTTGTCTGGTTTACGCCTGCCTATCCGCCGGAGCGGAAAGCAAACTTACACCGAAGCAATCAGTCGATGGTGCAGTACATGAAGTACTTGAAGCCCAGGGGGTTGGAGAAGAAGCCGTGCACGCTGCTGTCCAGCATATAGATGTCGGTGTAGAAGTACAGAGGCACGATGCAGCCGGTATCCATCAGCATATCCTCGGCCAGATGCATCATCTCATAGCGGGTCTCGGTATCGGTGCAGCTCTTGATGGTGCTGATGAGCACATCATAGGTCTCAGCCCAGGTGCCGTTGGTCACGTTGATGTCATAGCCGTAGTCGGTCAGATCCAGGTTGTAGATGGCCAGCTCCGCGTTGGCGCCCTTGCCGTACTGGACGTCGTTGTTGCCGGAGCCGGTGACCCACATATCCAGGAAGGAGATGGGATCGTTGTAGTCGGCCAGCCAGCCGTTGCGGGCGATGGAGAAGTTGCCGGCCTTACGGGTGTTCAGGAAGGTGTTCCACTCCTGGTTCTCCAGGGTCATGTTGATGCCCACAGCGGCCAGAGCGCCCTGCAGGTATTCACCGACGGCCTTGTGGCCCTCGCTGGTGTTGTACAGGTAGGTCAGGCTGGGGAAGTCGGTGAACTGGCCGGTGGCCTCGTCGTAGGTGTAATACTTCTTCAGGGTCTCGATGGCGCTGGCATAGTTGCTCTCATAAGCCTCGGCGGAGACGTCGTAGTAGCCGATGAAGCCGTCGTTGTGGCCGGCGGTCTCATAGAACTGGGTGCCGTCGGGGTTGGTCATGCCCATGGCCACGAAGGAGGAAGCGGGGACCTGGCCGGCCTGACCGATCTCCTCGACGATGTAGTTGCGGTCGAACAGCAGGGCGATGGCGTTGCGGATCTCAGCTCTGGCGGCCTCAGCCTCAGCGCCGGTCAGGGTGCTGGAAGCGGGCAGGATGTCCTCGTTGATGTTCCAGCAGACATAGTAGGTACCGATCTGGCCGACGACGAAGAACTCGTCGGGATTGGAAGCCTTCAGGCTGTTGATCTCGTTGGTGGGCACGTCGTCGATGAGCTGCCATGCGCCGTTCTGGAAGTTGGTGAGCATATTGTTGGCATCATCGGACAGATAGAACTCGATCTTGTCCATGGTGATGGAGTCGGCGTCCACATAGTTGGGGTTCTTCTCCAGGGTGATGACGCTGTTGTGCTCCCAGGCGGTCATGGTGTAGGGGCCGTTGCACACATAGGTGGAGGGATCGGTGGCCCAGGCTTCGTTGGCGACCACGTCCTCACGCACGGGATAGTAGGCGGGGAAGGCCAGCAGCTCGTTCCAGTAGGAAACGGCATTGGCCAGAGTGACCTCCAGGGTCTTGTCGTCCAGCGCGTGAACGTTCAGCTCAGCGTCCGCGGCAGGCTCGTCGGCCCACACATCGTTGTAGCCGTCCACGACCTCGAACATATAGCCGTAGTCGGCGGCCAGCTCCACGGAGGCGGCGCGCTTCCAGGCGAACTCGAAGTCGCCGGCGGTGACAGGCTGACCGTCAGACCAGACGAGGCCGTCGCGCAGGGTGTAGGTGTAGGTGACGGTGCCGTCCTCGTTGAGGACGCCCTCGGGCAGGTCCACGGCGCAGTCGGCCACGATGACCAGATTGCCGTCGTTGTTCTGCTCCCACTTGGCAAGGCCGGAGAACAGGTGCGCCGTCAGGGTAGCGCCGTCGATGGCGGAGTTCAGCGCGGGGTCGATGGTGTCGGGCTCGGAGGCCAGGCACACAGCGATGGAGGTAGCGGCGCCGCCTTCGTCGGAGGGCGTCTCGTTACCGCCGCCGCAGGCGACGAGGGAGAGGACCATGACGAAAGCAAGCAAGAGAGTGACAAATTTCTTCATTTTCTTCCAATTCCTTTCTGAATTATATATTCAATATGCTTAGGAGACGATGCTTCTCCACGCACACATTGACAAAAGGGGGATCAGTTGATCTCGCCCACCCGGTGGCAGGCCACGAAATGGCCGGGAGAGACCTCGCTGAAGGGAGGCATCTCCTCCGCGCAGCGCTCGCAGGCATAGGGGCAGCGGGTGCGGAAGGGGCAGCCGGAGGGAGCGTTCAGGGGGCTGGGGATATCGCCGGTGAGCATGATGCGCTTGTTGGCCCGGGCCACCTGAGGATCGGGCACCGGCACGGCGGAGAGGAGGGACTTGGAGTAGGGATGCAGCGGGTGGTCATAGATCTCCGCCGCGTCGGCCAGCTCCACCATCTTGCCCAGATACATGACGGCGATGCGGTCGCTGATGTGGCGCACCACCAGCAGGTCGTGGGCGATGAACAGGTAGGTCAGGCCCAGCTTCTCCTGCAGCTCGTCGAACATATTGATGACCTGCGCCTGAATGGACACGTCCAGAGCGGAGACCGGCTCGTCGCAGACGATAAAGTCCGGGTTCACCGCCAGAGCGCGGGCGATGCCGATGCGCTGGCGCTGGCCGCCGGAAAACTCATGGGCGTAGCGGGAGGCGTGCTCGCTGTTCAGTCCCACGTGGTCCATCAGCTCCAGAATGCGGTCCCGCCGCTCCTGCTTGGTTTTGTACAGCTTGTGCACGTCCAGCGGCTCGCCGATGATGTCGGCCACCGTCATGCGGGGGTTGAGGGAGGAGTAGGGGTCCTGAAAGACCATGGTGGCCTTTTTCCTAAACTCGCTGATATCCTCCTTTGTCCTGATCTGCCTGCCGTTGTACCAGACCTCACCGGCAGTGGGCTTATACAGGTGCAAAATGGTGCGGCCCACGGTGGTCTTGCCGCAGCCGGACTCGCCCACCAGGCCCAGAGTCTCGCCCCGGTTGATGGAGAAGGAGACGCCGTCCACCGCCTTCAGCGGCTTGGATCGGAACAGCCCCATGTTGATGTTGAAATACTCCTTCAGGTCCTTGACCTCGATCAGGGGACGGTTGTTCAGCTCGCTCATTGGGCGTCATCTCCTTTCGGGGTGTCTTCGCCTGTCTCCGCCGCGCCGTCCAGCACGATGGAGCCGTCCTCGACGCCGCGCTTGACGTTCATCCAGCAGGAGACCTGATGATCGGCGTTGACCTGCATCCGCTCACAGCGCTCCCGCAGGCAGATCTTCATAGCCGCGTCGCAGCGGGGTGCGAAGGGGCAGCCCTTGGGCATATTCAGCAGGTCGATGGGCGTACCGGTGATGGGCTGGAGCCGGGTGCCGGCGGTGGCGGCGGAGGGGATGGAGCGCATCAGGCCCTTGGTGTATTCATGGCGGGGGTTATAGAAGATCTCGTCGGCGGTGCCCTGCTCGCAGATGGAGCCGGCGTACATGACGATGACCTCGTCGCACATCTGGGCCACCACGCCCAGGTCGTGGGTGATCATGATGATGGCCATGCCCAGCTCCTCCTGGAGGGACTTCATCAGCTCCAGGATCTGCGCCTGGATGGTCACGTCCAGCGCGGTGGTGGGCTCGTCGGCAATGAGGATATCAGGCTCGCAGGCCAGCGCCATGGCGATCATGATGCGCTGGCGCATACCGCCGGAAAACTCAAAGGGATACTGCTTCATGCGCTTTTCCGGCTCGTTGATGTTGACCAGCCGCAGCATTTCCACCGCCCGCTCACGGGCCTGCTGCTTGTTGCGGTTTGTGTGCAGCACGATGGCTTCCACCAGCTGGTGGCCGATGGTGTAGGTGGGGTTCAGGGAGGTCATGGGGTCCTGGAAGATGATGGAGATCTTGTTGCCCCGGACGGTCTTCATGACCTTTTCGCCGGCGCCCACCAGCTCCTGCCCGTCCAGCTTGATGGAGCCGGAGACGATCTTACCGGTGGAGGCCAGGATCTGCATGATGGAATAGGCGGTCACGGACTTGCCGGAGCCGGATTCTCCCACGATGCCCAGCACCTTGCCGCGGTCCAGATTGAAGGAGACGCCGTTGACGGCCTTCACCTCGCCCGCGTCGGTGAAAAAGGAGGTGTGCAGATCATTTACTTCAAGCAAAGACATATCTCATACACTCCTCTCTCAGCTGTTGAGCTTGGGGTCGAAGGCGTCCCGCAGGCCGTCGCCGAACAGGTTCAGGGACAGCACGATGAGGGAAATGACCACCGCGGGAATGACCAGACGGTAGGGGTAGGAGGTCAGACCGTTCAGCGCGTCGGAAGCCAGGGAACCCAGGGAGGGCATGGGCGCGTTGACGCCCAGACCCAGGAAGGACAGGTAGCTTTCGGTGAAGATGGCGTTGGGGATCTGCAGGGCGGTGGAGATGATGACCACGCTGATGCAGTTGGGGATCAGGTGCTTGGTGATGATCCACTTGCCCTTGGCGCCGGTGGCCCGGGCGGCCAGCACGTATTCCTGCTCGCGCAGCGAGAGGATCTGGCCGCGGATCAGGCGGGCCATGGAGACCCAGTACAGCACGCCGAAGACGATGAAAAGGCTGATGATGTTGGAGCCGATCTTGGCCAGCGCCGTGCCCTCGATGATGGGGGTCAGGGAGGTCCGGAGGACCGAGGCCAGCAGGATGATCATCAGCATATCGGGCAGGGAGTAGATCATATCCACGATGCGCATGATGATCAGGTCCACTTTTCCGCCGCAGTAGCCGGCGATGGAGCCGATGGTCATGCCGATGATCAGCACGATGATGCTGGCGAAGAAGCCCACCGCCAGGGAAATACGGGTGCCGTAGACCACGCGGATGAAGTAGTCACGGCCGGCGGCGTCGGTGCCGAAGACGTGGGGGAAGACGGACACGCCCTCCTCGATGAGCTTCTGCTCCGTGGCGCCGTAGGTGAAGGGGGCCAGGTTGTTATAGGAGGAGTCCACCGGCTTGCCCGGGGTGATGCCCAGCTGGGTGTCATAGGAATAGGGCCAGAAGGAGGGCAGGATGATGGAGGTCAGGGTGATGAGCACGATGATGATGAAGCTCACCGTGGCCACCTTGTTTTTCAGCAGGCGCTTGACGCCGTCCTTGAAAAAGGTGGAGGCGGGGCGCATCTGCACCATATAGGCCTTTTCCTCGTCGGTGGCGGGGATGAAGGCGTCCAGGTCCACCTGGAAGCTGAAGGGATTCTTTTTCATGTGCGCTCTCGCCTCCTTTATTCCAGAGTGATGCGGGGATCCACCACTTTGTAGAGGATGTCACTGACCAGGTTCATCACGACGATGAGCGCGGCGAGGACAATGGTGGTGCCCATGATGAGGGGATAGTCACGGCTGGTGATGCTGTTGACAAAGGCGCGGCCGATGCCGGAGACGGCGAAGATCTGCTCCACCACCAGAGAGCCGGTGACGATGTAGGCCAGCATGGGGCCGAAATAGGTGATGACAGGGATCAGGGAGTTTTTCAGCGCGTGGCCGAAAATGATCCGCCAGCCCGACACGCCCTTGGCCCGGGCGGTGCGGATGTAGTCCTGGCCCAGCACGTCCAGCATGGAGGAGCGGGTCAGGCGGGTGATGTAGGCCGCGGGGTACAGGGCCAGGGTGATCACCGGCAGCACCAGGCCCGCGGTGGTGGAGCCGTTGCCCGGCAGGAGCCGCAGCTTGATGACGAATATGACCAGCAGCAGCGAGCCCATGATGAACGAGGGCATGGAGACGAAGGCCGTGGTGATGACCATGATGACCTTGTCGATGAGCTTATTGCGCCGCAGGGCGGCTACGGCGCCCAGCACCACGCCCACGATGAGCGAGATGAAGGCGGCCAGAACGCCCAGCGTGGCGGAGGTCTTCAGACCGTCGGAGATGACGTCCATGACGGTGCGGCCCCGCTGCTTGAGGGAGGGGCCGAAGTCCAGCTTCGTGACGACATCCTTCAGATAGGTGAAGTACTGCTCCATCAGCGGCTTATCGAGACCGTACTTGGCCTCCAGCGCCGCCTGCGCCGCCGGCGTGATGGCCTTTTCCGACAGGAAGGGGCCGCCGGGCACCGCGCGCATGACAAAGAAGGTGACCGTGATGACGACCCAGACCGTCAGTATGGCCAGTCCGATGCGCTTGAGTATATAGAATAAAGTTTTAGAGTTCACTCACATCCCGCCTTGCTATGTAGTATTGGTTTGCCGGCCCGTGGACCGGGGCGCCTTTTGGGTCCCCCCAAAGGCAGCGCAAGGGCCGGCCCTTGCGCTGATGTGTTCTGCGCAGGGCATTTTGCCATTTGTGCAGAAAAACACAGCTTATTGTGAATTATACTAAAAAGCAATGTAAAAAGCAAATCAAATTCCTGCTTTTTTTGTAGCAAATATCGCCAATTTTTAACTGATTTGGGAAAGAAATTTTATAAATACACCGGAAAACTGCCCTTTGCGCAAAAACGCGGCACAAGTTTCCTGCAATATGATGATAAACGCCGCGCCGTGAGCCGCGAACGCCGGTCAGGCCGCACGCAATCGCCGGTCAGGCCGCGCCGCCCCTTGCAATTTCCACAGCCCTTGTGTATAATGTTGGGTACTGTATATAAATAAGCGACAGGAGGACTGCGCGATGAAGAATACCGAAAAGACCATGGAGAAGCTGGTGGCCCTTTGCAAGAACCGGGGCTTCGTCTTCGCCGGCAGCGAGATCTACGGCGGCCTCGCCAACACCTGGGACTACGGCCCTCTGGGCGTGGAGCTGAAGAACAACATCAAAAAGGCCTGGTGGAAGAAATTCGTGCAGGAGAATCCCCACAACGTGGGCCTGGACGCCGCCATCCTCATGAATCCCCAGGTGTGGGTGGCCTCCGGCCACGTCACCACCTTCAACGACCCCCTCATCGACTGCCGCAGCTGCAAGATGCGCCACCGCGCCGACCAGCTCATCGAGAACTGGAACGCCGAGAACGGCGTGACCGACATGGCGGTGGAGGCCATGAGCAACGAGGAGCTGGTGGGCTACATCCGGGAAAAGAGCATCCCCTGCCCCGGCTGCGGCAAGAGCGACTTCACCGACATCCGCAAGTTCAACCTCATGTTCAAGACCCACCAGGGCGTCACCGAGGACAGCGCGGCGGAGGTCTATCTCCGCCCCGAGACCGCCCAGGGCATCTTCACCAACTTTGCTAACGTCCAGCGCACCACCCGCCGCAAGCTCCCCTTCGGCATCGGCCAGATCGGCAAGAGCTTCCGCAACGAGATCACGCCGGGCAACTTCATCTTCCGTGTGCGCGAATTTGAGCAGATGGAGCTGGAATTTTTCTGCGAGCCGGGCACGGACCTGGAATGGTTCGCCTACTGGCGCAACTTCTGCCGCGACTGGCTGCTGGGCCTGGGGATGCGGGAGGAGAACCTGCGCCTGCGTGACCACGAGCAGGATGAGCTTTGCTTCTATTCCAAGGCCACCACGGACTTTGAGTTCCTCTTCCCCTTCGGCTGGGGCGAGCTCTGGGGCGTGGCGGACCGGACGGATTACGACCTGACCCAGCACATCAACGCCTCCGGCAAGGACCTGACCTACTTCGACCAGGAGAAGAACGAGCGCTATGTGCCCTACGTCATCGAGCCGTCCCTCGGCGTGGAGCGCAGCGTTCTGGCTTTCCTGACGGACGCCTACGACGAGGAAGTGGTGGGCCAGGACAAGAACGGCAAGGACGACGTGCGGACGGTGCTGCACCTGCACCCGGCTCTCGCCCCCTTCAAGGCGGCCATCCTGCCGCTGAGCAAGAAGGAGGTGCTCTCCGAGCCGGCACGGCAGCTGCTGCAGGAACTCTCCAAGGAGTGGATGATCGACTACGACGAGACCGGCTCCATCGGCAAGCGCTACCGCCGGCAGGACGAGATCGGCACGCCGTTCTGCATCACCTTCGACTTCCAGACCGTGGGCGACGAGACTATGCCCGCCGACCACTGCGTCACCATCCGCGAGCGCGACAGCATGGAGCAGGTGCGCCTGCCCATCGCGGAGGTGCGGGACTACCTCGCGGAAAAGCTGGCATACTAAGCACACGAACCGAGACCGCCGACAGGGGGACGGGCCTGCTGCCCGCTCCCCCTGTTTTTGCAAGACTGTCCGAAAGGGCCTGCCGCCGCAGGCAAGGAGGAACGCATGAGAGCCATACAACGATTCTGGCTGTTTCAAAAGGAACCGGACCCCCTCTGGCCGGTGAAAAAGCAGCGCTGGTACGCCGCCTGGCGGCTCATCGCGCTGCTACTTATGTCCGTCTGCTGGGGCGCGGCGCTGCTGGTCATCGCGGCGGGCCGCTATCCCAAGCGGGACATTCTGGGCTACTTTGAAACGCCCCTCATCGCCGCGCTGAACATCCTGCCGGTGGTGCTGCTGTCACTGCTGTTTTACGCGCTGTTCGCCCGGGCCTGGGCGGCGTTTCTGGCCTCGGGCCTGATCACGCTGGGCTTCGCCGCGGGCAACTACTATCTGCTGCTGTTCCGGGACGACCCATTGATGGCGGTGGACTTACTTGACCTGTTCACCGGCCTGGGCTTTACGGGCCAGTACGATCTCACGCCGGATACCTGGCTTTCCGCGGTGCTGGTCTGCTTCTGCCTTGCCGTGGCCTTTTTGCTGCTTCTGGCCCGGGGAAAGGGCGCGGGGAAGCGGCTGCGGCTGTCCCTACTGGCGCTGCTGCTGGTGCTGGCCTGGCCCATGACGCTCCTTTACGGCAGTGACACGGTGTATCAGAAAAAAGCGGTGAACTTCCACTACTTCAACCAGTGGTCGGACACCCAGCAGTATGTTTCCCGGGGCTTTCTCTATCCCTTCCTCCACAGCATCGGCGACCTGATCCCCTCGCCGCCGCCGGGCTATGACGAGGAGGAAGCCGCGGCGATTCTCGCGGGCTACACGGACGAGGACATCCCGGCGGAGAAGCGGGTGAACTTCGTCTCCATCCAGCTGGAGGCCTTTGCCGATTTCTCCCGCTTGGGGATCTCCGGCGTGGATTTCTCCCTCTATGACGCCTATCACGCGCTGGAGGAGGAGAGCTATACCGGCGATCTTATCACCAACATTTTCGCCGGCGGCACCGTGGACACGGAGCGCTGCGCCATCACCGGCGTGGCGGCGCTGAAAAACTTCCGCGCACCCTCCAACTCCTACGCCTGGTGGATGCAGGCGCAGGGCTACACGGTGGAGGGGAGCCATCCCTGCAACAACTGGTTTTATAACCGCCGCAATGTCAACGAGTATCTGGGCCTGACGAACTACCGCTATTACGAGGATTACTATACGCAGCTCTCCGGGGACTACTACACCATGGACGACCTCCTTTTCCCGGAAATTCTGCGCCTGATGCGCGAAAGTCTGGAGGAGACGGGACAGCCCTGCTTTTCCTATAACGTCAGTTACCAGAACCACGGCCCCTACAGCGCCGAGCATTCCCCCAAAAACTATGTGACAGGGACGCTGAGCGACGAGAGCCGGAACATCCTGAACAACTACCTTTATAATGCGGAGGACACCATCAGCGAGATCACGAAAATGGTGGACGAGCTGCGCAGCTGGGAGGAGCCGGTGGTGCTGCTGCTTTTCGGCGACCATAAGCCCTGGCTTGGCTACGGCAACTCGGCGTACCACGAGCTGGAGGTGGACTTTGACCTCTCCACGCCGCAGGGCCTGAAAAACTACTACGGCACCCGCTATCTCATCTGGGCCAACGATGCGGCGAAGGAAGCCCTCGGCCGGGACTTCACGGGCGAGGGGCCGGAGGTCAGCAGCAACTTCCTGCTGAACGTCCTCTTTGACGCCTGCGGCCTCAGGGGCAGCGCCTATATGCAGTTCACCGAGGAGATACGGGCGGAGCTGCCTGTCCTGACCTCCACCGGGTACTATCTCAAGGACGGCGCGGTGCGCACCGAGCTTTCCGCCGCGGAGGAGGAAGCCCTGCGGCGGTACCGGAATGTCTCTTATTATTGGCGGGAGGAGTTCTTGTTTTCGGAAATTTGAATGGAAATTCAAAGTTCATTTCAAGATTGTTCAAAGTTTCTTCATGATTCCGGGTAAAAAATCAGGTATGATACATTTGCAGGGGAGGACAGGACCCTGCAAGACATAGGACACTTGACTTTTTCCATTTTTCCCTCTCTTTTTTCTCCCCCAAAGAAGAATAAGCGCGGAGGCGTGAGCCTCCGCGCTTATTTTTTTGTATTATTTGATTTTTCAGAGAGTTTTCGACATCTGTGGAAAACTTTTTCAAATTGCCGCCGTGGTACAATCCCTCGTCAGCGGCCACCCATCACGCTTCCTCATACTGCCCAAGATACTCCGCCACAGAGCGGCTCATTTCCCTGGAAAACGCACTGTTGTATTTCCGCTTGCAGAAGGCCTGCATCCACTCGCGGTAAGACTTGCCGCCGCTGCGGGGCGTCCACATTTCTTCCAGTTCCTGTTCGCTCATGGGGCGGTAGGCGTTTTCGTGGACGATGAACTTCTGCTCCACCCGCGTGGGCTTGGGGCGATCCTTCTGCTGCTGGGTGGGATAGCCGAAAATCAGCATACCCACGGGGAAAACATAGTCCGGCAGATGAAGCAGCTCCCGCTGCTGGGCGCAGTTTTCCATCACATCGCCGATGTAGCAGCTGCCGATGCCGAGACTTTCTGCGGCGGTGACGGCGTTCTGCGCCGCGATCATGGTGTCGCTCACCGCCAGCATCAGATCGCCCACGCCGGGTTTGCGGGGCTCGCAGCCGGTGGCGAGATAGGCGTCGTACCACTTTTTGCAGTCGGCGCAGAAGACCAGCACCAGCTTGGCTGCGGCGATCATGGGCTGATGATCGCAGGTCTCCGCAAGGCGGTCTTTGATGCCCTGGTCGGTGATGTCCAGAATGGTGTAGAGCTGCTGATTGCCCGCGGTAGGGGCTTCCACTGCGGCGCGGAGAATCAGCGCCTTGTCAGCGGGGGAGATCTCCTGTTCGGTATAGACCCGCATGGACTTGCGCTGAAAAAGCTGACGAATGACTTCGTTCATACCGTTGCTCCTTCTTGTAAAAAATAGGGAAAACGCTTACGCGCCGAAAAACGCCCGTATCTCGGCCTCCGTGGCGGCGGCGCTGCCCTGGATGAAGCCGTCCCGTCCGCCGCCCCGGCCATGGAGGGCGGCGTTCAGCTCCTTCGCAAAGCCGCGTTCGTCTCCGCCGCTTTCGAGCCGCACCGCGTATTTATACCCGCCGTCACGCCCAGCGAACACGGCGCAGCGCCCGCCGCAGCTCTCGCCCACCGCGACGCAGAGCCGCCGTAGGCTGTCCGCGCTCATGTCCTCCTCCAGCAAAAGCACGTCTCCCGCGCCCCGCAGGGCCTCCGCCCGGAGGGCGCAGAGCCGCTCCTCCAGCGCGGCGGAGCGGAGCTTTTCCGCCGCGAGTTCATTTTTCAGCCGCTCCACCGCCGCCGCCGTCTCCTTGGGCTTCGCGGAAAGGGCCTGAGAGATGGCGGTGTTCTGCCGGTGCAGCAGAGAGAAATAGTCAAAGGCCCGCTGGCCGCAGAGGATTTCCAGCCGGCTGCCCTCCCGGAACTTCTGGCAGGAGAGGACTTTCACAAGGCCCACCTGCCCGGCGCTCCGCACATGGGTGCCGCAGCAGGCGCAGCAGTCCGCCCCGGGGAAGGTGACGATGCGCACGTCGCCGGGAATTTCCTTTTTGCTGCGGTAGGTCAGGCTTTGCAGCTCCTCATGGGGGTGGACGCGGATATCCACCGGAGCGTCGGAATAGATGTACCGGTTCGCGCGGGTTTCCACTTCCTGCGCAAGCTCCTCGCTGACCTCGCCGCTGAAGTCGATGGTGACGCAGTCGCTGCCCATGTGGAAGCCCACGTTTTCAAAGCCCGTCAGGGCGTGGAGGATGCCGCTGAAGATATGCTCGCCGCTGTGCTGCTGCATATGGTCGAAGCGCCGCGCCCAGTCAAGCTCTCCCGTGACCTGCGTCCCGGCCTCCAGCGCGGCGGCGCAGCGGTGGCGGATGACGCCGTCCTTTTCGTGGACCTCCGTTACCTGCACGCCGCTGAGCGCGCCCCGGTCGCAGGGCTGGCCGCCGCCCTCGGGATAAAAGGCGGTCTGGTCCAGCACGATATCAAAGCCGTCCTTCGCGCGCTCGCAGGAGACTACGGCGGCGCTGAAACGGGTGAGATAGGGGTCTTCATAGTATAGCTTTCGGGTTTCCATGGCATATCCTCTCTTTTTTCTTATTGCAAAGGGAGCAGGCCCAATTGGAGCTTCGCCAGCAAAATCCGCGTCACCGCCGCGTCCACGGCGCTCTCCGGGATCTCTCCCGCCTGCACCGCCTGAATCACCAGCGGGATCTGGCTCTGGTAGTCCGTGGTCACGATCATATCGTTTCCCGCGAGGACTGCCAGCGCCGCCACGGAGCCGTCCTCCGCGTAGGCCTCCACCGCGTCCATGGCGAGATCGTCCGTCAGGATCACGCCCTCGAAGCCCAGCTCCTGCCGCAGCAGCGCATGCACGGCAGGGGAGAGGGAGGCGGGCAGCTCGCCGTCCACGGCGGTCATGATGTTGTGGGAGACCAGCACGAAGGGCGTCCCGGCCTGAATGCCTGCGGCAAAGGGCAGGAAGTCGGAGGCGCGGAAGCTCTCGAGACTGCGCACGTCCACCGCAATGCCCGTGTGGGTGTCCACGTTGTTGCCGTAGCCCGGGAAGTGCTTGAGGACGCTTCCCACGCCGTCGGCGCGCATCTGCGATACCACCGCTTCGGCAAAGGCGGCGGTGGTTAACCCGTCCTCGCCGAGGGAGCGGTCATACATGAAGTCCGCCGGGTCCGTGGCGATATCCACCACCGGGGCGAAGTTTACGTTGATGCCGAGGGAGCGGAGCAGGGCGTCTTTCTCCGCCGCGTCCGCCGTCACGGCTTCCAGCCCGCCGGCGGCGTAGAGCTTGCGGGGAGAGGGGAAGCGGCTTTCGCGCAGCGCGGGATTGCTGCTGACGCGGCAGACCGTGCCGCCCTCCTCGTCCACGCCGATGAAGAGCGGGAGCGAAGCTGCCGCCTGATAGCTTTCGATGTCGGAGACGATCTCCGCTTGGGTCTTGTCCTTGAAGTCCCGGCCAAAGAGCAGCAGTCCGCCCAGATGGTAGGCCGCCACGTCCTCCGCCGCGTTTAGCTCCGGGCAGCGGACGAAGAACAGCTGCCCCACCTTTTCCTCCAGCGTCATGGCGGCGAGCAAGGCGGCGGCGGTCTCCTCCTCGGGGGAGAGCTGCGGCTCCAGCACCGGGACGGTCTCCTCCTCAGCGTCCTCGGGAGGAGCGGGTTCGTCTTCAAATTCCACTTCGCCGCAGGCGGCGCAGGAGAGCAGGAGCAGCAGCGACAGGAGCAGCGGCAGGATCTGTTTCATGGCTTTCCCTCCCATGTCCGGTAACGGAGAAATATCCGCGGCGCGGCTGGGGCCGCGGGCCGTTAGCCGTTAGATGAGGCCATTGTACCATGAAACGGCAAAAAAGGGAAGATGAGGGCGAAAACGCGGGAACGGGATGAAAAAACCAGCCGCCCGGAAATCCGGGCGGCTGGTAAAGGGTTTGGGTTTTATTCTTCCTCTCTGGCGGTGACGGCGATGTGCAGCTCGTCCAGCTGCTTCTGCGTGACCTCGGAGGGGGCGCCCATCATGATGTCCTGAGCGTTCTTGTTCATGGGGAAGGGGATGACCTCCCGGATGGACTCCTCGCCGGAGAGCAGCATCACCATGCGGTCCACGCCGGGGGCGATGCCCGCGTGAGGCGGCGCGCCGTAGGTGAAGGCGTTGTACATGGCGGGGAACTTCTTCTTCACATCCTCCTCGCCGAGACGCACCAGCTGGAAAGCCTTGATCATGATCTCGGGGTCATGGTTCCGCACCGCGCCGGAGGAAAGCTCCACGCCGTTGCAGACCAGGTCGTACTGCTGCGCCGTGATGGTCAGGGGGTCCAGCTCGCCGGCAATGGCCTTGTCCAGAGATTCCGCGCCGCCGCCGGGCATGGAGAAGGGATTGTGGCAGAACTCCAGCTCGCCGCTTTCCTCACCGATCTCGTACATGGGGAAGTCCACGATCCAGCAGAACTCGTAGCGCTCCTTGTCCATATGCTCGGGGCAGGCCGCGCCCAGCATCTTGCGCAGCACGCCCGCGGTCTTCTGGGCCTGCTCCTTTTTGCCCGCGGTGACGCCCACGAAGCAGCCGGGCTTCAGGCCCAGCGCCTCCGTCAGCTCCGCCTTCTTCCCGGCGAGGAACTTGGCAACGCCGCCGGTCAGCTCGCCGTTTTCATCCACCTTGAACCAGTAGGGCTTCTGACCCGCCTGCACCTCCACGTCGGCGCAGAGCTTGTCGATGGCCTTGCGGGCGAGGGCGCAGTCCGTCACCACCACGGCCTTCACGGTATTGCCGCCGCCGAAGGCCTCCAGCCCGCAGTCGGACACAAGGGCGGTGATGTCATCCACCAGCAGGTCGATGCGCAGGTCCGGCTTGTCGGAGCCGTAGCGCTCCATGGCGTCGTTGTAGGCGATGCGGCGGAAGGGGGCGGCGGAGGCCACGTTATAGCTGCCGTACTTGGCGAAGATGGGCGGCAGCACGTCCTCCAGAATGGCGAACACGTCGTCCTGTCCCGCGAAGGACATCTCCATATCCAGCTGATAGAACTCGCCCGGGCTGCGGTCGCCTCTGGCGTCCTCGTCGCGAAAGCACGGCGCGATCTGGAAATAGCGGTCAAAGCCGGAGGCCATGAGCAGCTGCTTGAACTGCTGGGGGGCCTGGGGCAGGGCATAGAACTTGCCGGGGTGCTTGCGGGCCGGCACCAGATAGTCCCGGGCGCCCTCGGGGGAGGAGGCGGTGAGGATGGGCGTGGTGATCTCCAGGAAGTCATGCTCCATCATGGCCTTGCGCAGGGCGGCGACGACCTGGCAGCGCAGGATGATGTTCTGCTTCACCGCCGGGTTGCGCAGGTCGAGATAGCGGTATTTGAGCCGCTGGGTCTCGTCGGCCTCCCGGCTGCGGTTGATCTCAAAGGGCAGCTCGTTGTGGCGGCAGCGGCCCAGGACCTCGATGCGCTCAGGCACCACCTCGATCTCGCCGGTGGGGAGCTTGGGGTTCTTGCTGTGGCGCTCCCGCACCACGCCCTCCACGGAAATGGTGGACTCCTTGTTCAGGCTCTTGATGAGCTTCATGGTCTCCTCATCCTCCACCACCAGCTGGGTGGTGCCGTAGAAGTCCCGGAGGATGACGAAGGCGAAGTTGCTGCCCACCTCCCGGACGTTCTCCATGAAGCCGCTGAGTTTCACACGCTTGCCCGCGTCCGCGAGGCGCAGCTCGCCGCAGGTATGGGTACGGTTCTGCATCATAGTATGTTCTCTCCTTTGTCGGGAAATTGATTGCGATTTGTATAAATTGGATTGAATATTACGGATTGGAGCGCTTTTCGCCCCCTCCGCCGGCTTACTCCAGAATGATGGCGCCCTTCTGACGCTCGGCAAGGCCCGCCTTGATGTGGGCGATGGCTTCCTCCGCCGGGACGGTGATCTGCTGGCCGCTGCGCATATCCTTGCAGCCGACATTGCCTGCGGCGATCTCGTCCTCGCCCAGAATCAGGACGTAGGGGACGCCCAGCTTGTCGGCGTAATTCATCTTCTGCTTGAACTTCTTCTGCTCGCCGTAAAGCTGCACCCGTAGTCCCGCCTCGCGGAAGGCGGTGGCGGCGGCGATGACCGCCTCCAGATTCTCCGTCATGGGCAGCACCAGCACGTCGCAGGGGGCGGTGGGCAGGTCCTGGTTCAGCAGGCCCTGCTCGCCCAGCACATAGAACAGCCGGGTCAGACCGATGGAGATGCCCACGCCGGGCAGCTGCTTGTCGGTATAATACTCCGCCAGATTGTCATAGCGTCCGCCGGAGCAGACGGAGCCGATCTCCGGGTGGTCCAGCAGGCTTGTC
Source organism: Oscillospiraceae bacterium (assembly GCA_051867615.1). Taxonomy (GTDB): domain Bacteria; phylum Bacillota; class Clostridia; order Oscillospirales; family Oscillospiraceae; genus RGIG5472. The sequence continues at coordinate 31,780 of JBJDYU010000018.1, forward strand.
TCATACACCGTGCCGGTGTAGTAGTCAAGGCCCCGGGCGATGGTCAGGTCCACGGCGAAGTTCTCCTCCGGCACGCCGAAGGCGGCGAGGTACTTCGTCACAGCCCGCAGCTCTTCAAGGCCCGCGTCGAACACTTCGTTCCGGCCCCGGTAGCCCTCAAGAGCCGAAAGAACTTCTCCGTTGCTGCCGGTGATGGCGATAAAGCGGAGAATTTCCGCCGCCTGGGCCTCGGTCAGGCCGATATCGTCCCGGAGCAGCGCGCCGACTTTTTCCGCGCCGATCTTGTCCAGCTTATCCACCGTGCGCATGATGTCGCCGGACTTCTCCCCAAGGCCCTGCATGGCGTAAAAGCCGGTGAGGAGCTTGCGGTTGTTCACCCGGATGCGGAAGCGGGTGAGGCCTAAATCCCGGAAGGTGCGGTAGATGATGCTGGGGATCTCGGCTTCGTTGAGAATATCCAGCTTGCCGTCCCCGATGATGTCGATGTCCGCCTGATAGAACTCGCGGAAGCGGCCCCGCTGGGCGCGCTCGCCCCGGTAGACCTTGCCGATCTGATAGCGGCGGAAGGGGAAGGCCAGCTCCGCGTAGTGTAGCGCCACATACTTCGCCAGCGGCACCGTCAGATCAAAGCGGAGGGACAGGTCGCTGTCGCCCTTTTGGAAGCGGTAGATCTGCTTTTCCGTCTCGCCGCCGCCCTTGGCCAGCAGCACGTCGCTGCTCTCGATGGCGGGCGTGTCCAGCGGCGTGAAGCCGAAGCTCTCGTAATTTTTCCGCAGCACCGCCATGATGCGCTCCATCTGCACCTGGGGGGCGGGCAGCAGCTCCATAAAGCCGGAGAGAGTGTGGGGTTTGATACGTTCCATAAGCCTGTTCCTTTCGGATGTGTAGTGGTGGGAAAGAAAAACGCGCTATCCTCCCGCTTTCGCAGAGCAGACCCTGCAAAAATGGGACGATAGCGCGGTCGCTTCGTGGTGCCACCCAAATTCGGGAGAAGCGCGAAGGCGCGGCTCTCCCCTTTTCGCCCTCTGGTACGGGAGGACAGACCGTGACCGTTTCCGGCCCCGCTCCGCCGCTGTCTTCTCCTTCTCCGTTCCCCGGACGCTTCCAGCCTATCGGCGTCCTTCTCTGGCGGGGCGGCGCGGAGGATACTCCTGCGGCGTCATGGCGGTGTGCGCCCCGGCCGGAGGGACCGGCGCGGGCGCGCTGTTATTGAAATGTCGGCAGGGCGCGTTTTGCCTGCCGGGAAGCGCTGTTTCTCAGCAAAAAGCAGCAAACAGTATTATAGGGGCTTTTTTTCGGAAAGTCAACCGCTCAGGCGGTAAAGGGGGTGCGCTTGGGGTAGAGGATGTTGCGCCAGTTGAGGTCGCCCCGGTCAAGGCCCAGGATCAGCAGCTCCGCCGTGGCCACGTTGGAGGCGTAAGGCACGTTGTTCTGGTCGCAGAGGCGGGAGATGTAGGAGATGTCCTCCGCCACGTTGGGGTTGTTGGGGTCGCAGAAGAACAGCACCATGTCCACCTCGTTATAGGAGATGCGGGCGCCGATCTGCTGGCTGCCGCCGTGGGCGTAGCTCAAAAAGCGGTGGATCTGCAGGCCGGTGGCTTCCGCCACCACGGCTCCGGTGGTGGCGGTGGCACAGAGGGTATGCTTGGAAAGGATGCCGGCGTACGCGGTGCAAAACTGGACCATCAGCTCTTTCTTGTTGTCGTGGGACATCAGCGCAATGTTCATGTGGCAGACTCCTTTCAGACTTGTTTCGTGTCGGATGTATGGCGCGCCTTTATTTCAGACGCATCAGGGGGACCCGCTCGCCGGTGATGCGGCGGGCGATATTGCGGTAAGCCGTGGCGGCGCAGCGGTCGCCGGTCAGGAGCAGCGGGACGCCGCGGTTCAGCGCCACGGTCATCAGCTCGTCCTCCGGCACCACGCCCAGCAGCGGCAGGCCCGCCGCGTCCATGGCGTCGTCGATGGTGGTGTGCAGGGTCTTGAGCAAGGACTTGCGCACCCGGTTCACCACCAGATGCACCTGCCCGGTGGGAAAGCGGGAGAGCAGCGTCACGGTGTGCTGCGCGTCCCGCAGGGAGGAGGCGTCGGTGTTGGCCACCACCACCACCCGGTCGGCCCCGGCGAGGGCCAGCTCAAAGCCGAAGCCCAGGCCCGCCGGCGCGTCCGTCAGGCAGTAGTCGAACACGCTGGCCGCCGACTGCAGAAAACGCCGCATCTGCCGTTTTGTCACGTCTTCCTCCCGCAGGTGTACCGGTGCGGTGAGGAGATAGAGGTTTTTCATCTGCGGGTGCTGCACCGCGGCGTTTTCAAAGCGGCAGCGCCCGGCGATCACGTCGGAAAAGTCCATCATGGCCCGGTCGCTGAGCCCCAAAGAGAGGTCCAGGTTCCGCAGCCCCACGTCGCAGTCGACGCAGAGCACCTTTTTCCCAAGGAGCGCCAGGGCGGAGCCCACGCCCGCCGTCAGCGAGGTCTTGCCGGTGCCTCCCTTGCCGGAGACGAAAGCGATGGTCTGTCCCATGAGGCGCTCCTTTCCGCCGCTCACAGCGGCTGTTTTTTGATCTTCGCGAAGGCGCGGGGATATTTCGCCGGGGTAGGGGACACCTTTTCGATGACCACCACCCGGTGGGTCACCTCCGTGCCGGGAATGACATAGTCCTCCCGCCGGGCGACGCGGCCGCCAAGGGTGGCCACGGCCCGCTCCGCCGCGCGGAGCTCGTCGTCGGAGTCCACGCTTTTCATGGCGAGGAACTGTCCGCCCACCTTTACCAGCGGCAGGGTCAGCTCGCTCAGCACGCTCAAGTTTGCCACGGCCCGGGACACCGCCAGGTCATATTGTTCCCGCCGCTCCGCCGCGAATTCCTCCGCCCGGGCGTGGACGCAGGATACGTCCGAAAGGCCCAGCTCGGCGCAGCAGTCCCGGAGGAAATCGATCCGCTTGCCGAGACTGTCCAGCAGCGTCAGCGAGAAGTCCTCCTTCACGAGGCGCAAAGGCATACCGGGAAAGCCCGCGCCGGTGCCTACGTCCACCACGCTCTTGCGGGAGAAGTCTGCTATCCGGAGCAGGGCGAGGCTGTCCAGCAGGTGCAGCGTCGCCACGTCCTCCTCCTTCGTGATGGCGGTCAGGTTCATGACCTTGTTTTTCTCCAGCAGCAGCTCCGAAAAGCGGCGGAGCCGAGGGATGCCCTCCGTGGGAAGGCCCCAGGCGGCAAGGCCCGCCTGCAGCAGCTGTTCCATCACTGCCGTTCCTTCAGCAGGTCGCGGATCTCCGTCAGGAGTTTTTCCTCCGCCGAGGGGGCGGGCGGCGCGGCGGGCGCCTCCTCCTTCTTGCGGTGCAGGCGGTTGAGGCCCTTCACCATGCAGAAGACCGCGAAAGCGATGATGACGAAGTCCAGAATCGTGGCGATCAGGTTGCCGTAGTTGATGGACACGGCGGCGGCGATCTCCTCGCCGTTTTCCACCACGGCCTCCTTCAGCACCCACTTCCAGCCGCTGAAATCGACGCCGCCGGTGAGCATGGAGACAGCGGGCATGATGATGTCGTTGACCACGGAAGTGGTGATCTTGCCGAACGCGCCGCCGATGACGACGCCGACGGCCATATCCACCACGTTGCCGCGCATGGCAAACGCCTTGAATTCAGACAAAAATTTTTTCATATCGTATAATTCCTATAAAATATTACAATTAGTATTCGGGTTTCGGCCTGTTTTTGCTCCCCGCTAAGGGGTGGAGGTTCAGTCCTTGGGGATCAGGACGGCCTTGCCGCCCATGTAGGGCTGCAGCACCTCGGGGATGGTCACGCTGCCGTCAGCCTGCAGGTGGTTCTCCAAAAAGGCGATGAGCATACGGGGCGGAGCCACCACGGTGTTGTTCAGGGTGTGGGGCAGGTACATCCTGCCGTCCTCGCCCTTGACGCGCATCTTGAGCCGCCGCGCCTGGGCGTCGCCCAGATTGGAGCAGGAGCAGACCTCGAAATACTTCTGCTGCCGGGGGCTCCAGGCCTCGATGTCGCAGCTCTTGACCTTCAGGTCCGCCAGGTCGCCGGAGCAGCACTCCAGCTGCCGCACGGGGATCTCCAGAGAGCGGAACAGCTCCACGCTCCAGCGCCACATCTTCTCATACCAGTCCATGGAGTCCTCGGGCTTGCAGACCACGATCATCTCCTGCTTTTCAAACTGGTGGATGCGGTACACGCCGCGCTCCTCGATGCCGTGGGAGCCTTTCTCCTTGCGGAAGCAGGGGGAGTAGGAGGTCAGGGTCTGGGGCAGCTTGCTCTCGGGGATGATCTGGTCGATGAAGCGGCCGATCATGGAATGCTCGCTGGTGCCGATGAGATACAGGTCCTCGCCCTCGATCTTGTACATCATGGCGTCCATGTCGGTCTGGCTCATGACGCCCTCCACCACGTTGCCGTGGATCATGAAGGGAGGGATGCAGTAGGTGAAGCCCTTGCCGATCATGAAATCCCGGGCGTAGGCCAGCACCGCCTCGTGGAGCCGCGCGATATCGCCCAGCAGGTAGTAAAAGCCGCTGCCGGAGACGCGGCCCGCCGCGTCCATGTCCACGCCGTCAAAACGCTCCATGATCTCGGTGTGGTAGGGGATGGGGAAGTCGGGGACCACAGGCTCCCCGAAGCGCTCCACCTCCACGTTGGCGCTGTCATCCGGGCCGATGGGCACGGAGGGGTCGATGATGTTGGGGATGAGCAGCATACGGCGGCGAAGCTCGGCGGCGTACTGGTCCTCCAGCACCTCCAGCTCCGCCAGACGCTCGGCGTTGGCCTTGACCTGGGCCTTCACGGCCTCGGCCTCCTGCAGCTTGGAGGGGTCCTTCTTGGCCTGGCCCATGAGCTGGCCCACCTGCTTGCTCAGCGTGTTGCGGGAAGCCCGCAGGTCGCTGGCCTCCTGAATGGCGGCACGGTGCTTCTTATCCAGGTCCAGCACCTCGTCCACCAGAGGGAGCTTGGCCTCCTGGAATTTCTTGCGGATGTTTTCCCGGACTTCTTCCGGGTGGTCGCGCAGAAACTTGATGTCGATCATAATCTGATACCTCTTTTGATGAGATGGATAGAAATTGTTTCACGTGAAACAGCGGCTCAGTCCTGCTCCGCCTGTTCCTCCTGCGCCTCCATCAGCTGCCGCTGCAGGGAGTAGACCTCCTGCTGCAGCTCGAAGATGGTCTGGCGCTGCTCGGTGACCTCGTCCTCCAGCGACAGAATGCGCTGGTTCAGCTCGGCGTTGCGTTCCTCCGCCTCCTGCAGCAGCTGCATGGAGTTCACGTTCTCCCGCAGCTCGCCCATGACCTGGAGGTTACTGCGGTGGCTCATGAAAAAGGAAAGGCTCATCAGCAGCAGCGCCACGGCGAACAGGGCGATGAGGTAGATATAGACGGGCTTTTGCGGCCTGCCGCTGCGGGTGATCACGGTCTTGGACTTCTCCGCTTTGGGGGCTTCGGCTTGCGTTGCTTCATTTCCGGACGCTTCGCCCGCGGCTTCGCCGCAGGCGGCGTCCAGCTTCTTTTCTTCGCTCATTGTTGGGTTCCTCCGGTCTTGCGGCGCAGTTCATGCAGGGCCTCCAGCAGGTCATTGAGGTCGTCCACGCCGTAATACTCGATCTCAAGCCGCCCCTTGCGGCGGCCGGAGACGATGCGGCAGCCCCGGCCCAGATGCTCCGCCAGCTCCCGGGCGGCGGCTTCGGTGTAGTTTACGGAAAGCGGGTCCGCCGCTTTTTCGGCCTTCTGCTGCTTTTGCGCCAGCAGCTTTTTTACAAGGGCCTCCGTCTGCCGGACGCTGAGGCCGCTTTCCACCACGGTGCGGGCGGTCTTTTCCTGCAGGGCAGGGGAGAGGGGGAGCAGCGTCCGGGCGTGTCCGCCGGAGAGCGTGCCGTCCTCCACCAGCTTGCGCACGGCGGGCGCGAGCTGCAGCAGACGCATACAGTTGGCCACGGCGCTGCGGCTCTTGCCCACGCGGCCGGCGGCCTCCTCCTGGGTCAGGCCGTATTTCTCCATCAGGGCGCGGTAGCCCTCGGCCTCCTCCATAGGATTCAGGTCCTCCCGCTGCAGGTTCTCGATCATGGCCAGCTCCATGGCCTTGCGGTCATCCGCCTCGATGATCATGGCGGGCACTTCGCTGAGCCCCGCCAGACGGGCAGCGCGCCAGCGGCGCTCGCCGGCGATGATCTGATAGTAGCCGCTGGCGAGACGGCGGACGGTGATGGGCTGGATGACGCCGTGCTGGCGGATGGAATCCGCGAGGTCCGCCAGCGCCTCCTCGTCAAAGCGCTTCCGGGGCTGGGAAGCGCAGGTCTCGATCTGGGAGATGGGGAGGGAGAGGGCGCGTTCCTCGCTTCGGCTCTCCAGCGCCGCGTCGCCCAGCAGCGCCCCGAGACCGCGTCCCAGACCCTTTGCCTGATTTGCCATAGTTCGGTGTTCCTCCTTACTCCCGCGGCTCGTTCATGCGCAGGAATTCCTCCGCCAGCAGGGAATACGCTTCCGCGCCCCGGGAGGAGCGGTCGTAGGCCGTGACGGGCTTGCCGTGGCTGGGAGCCTCGGACAGCCGCACGTTCCGGGGGATGACGGTGGCGTATACCTTGCCGGGGAAATAGCGCTTCACTTCCTCCGCCACCTGCAGCGCCAGATTGGTGCGGCTGTCGAACATGGTCAGCAGCACGCCCTCCAGCGTCAGGGCGGGATTCAGGGAGCGGCGCACGATGCGGATGGTGTTCATAAGGTCGCTGAGCCCCTCGAGAGCGAAATACTCGCCCTGCACCGGCACCAGCACGCTGTCCGCCGCGCAGAGGGCGTTGAGGGTCAGCAGCTCCAGCGAAGGGGGGCAGTCGATGAAAATGTAGTCATAGTTCGGCGCGAGAGGGGAGAGAGCCTGCTTCAGCAGGAATTCCCGGCCCTCCCGGTCGATCATTTCGATGCCCGCGCCGGCCAGAGCCTTGGAGCTGGGCAGCACGTCGCCATAGCGGGTGGAGACCACGGACTTCTCCGGCGGCGTGCCGTTGATGACCACGTCATAGACACCGAGAGAGGTGGTCTTGTCCACGCCCATGCCGGAGGTGGCGTTGGCCTGGGGGTCAAAGTCGCAGAGCAGCACGCGCCTGCCCTTTTCCCGCAGGGCGGCCGCCAGATTCACGCAGGTGGTGGTCTTGCCTACGCCGCCCTTCTGATTCACAATCGCAATGGTCTTTGCCACAACAGCACTTCCTTCCGCGGGAAAGCGGCCGGAAGCTGGCCCTCTTTCCGATAAATGCCCATGATAAGAATAAGTATAACACAAACGCGGGACTTTTCAAGAAAAAAGCGAAAACTCCGGAAAAAAGTCCGCAAAAAGCAGCGCGCCCGCCCGAACGGGCGGACGCGCTGTTTCACGTGAAACATTCACTGCGTTTTCCGCGGGGGGCGGAGCAGTCCCCCGGCCCGCGTCAGATGAGCAGCAGCCCGGAGAGGGGCGGCAGCGTCAGCTTTAGCTCGCCGCCGTCCGCGAAGAAGCGCTGGCCCTCCAGCGCGTCCCGGGCCAAAGCACGGTCCCAGGGGAGGGACAGGGTCAGGGGCGTGTCTCCGGCGTTCAGCACCAGCAGGCTGGTCTCGCCGCCGAAGCTGCGGGAGAAGGCCAGACCGTGGCCCTGGGCATATAAGTAGCGGATGTCGCCCTTCTGCAAGGAGACGCGTCCGGCGCGCAGCGCGCCCAGCGCCCGGTGGAAGCGAAGCAGCGACGCGTCCTCCTTGCCCCAGGGATAGGTGCCGCGGTTGAAGGGGTCCTCCAGCCCCTCCATGCCGGCCTCGTCGCCGTAGTACAGCAGCGGCGAGCCGGGGAAGCAGTACAGCAGCAGCGCGCCCAACGCCAGCCGCCGCTCTGCCAGCGTCCGCTGGGCGGGAGAGAGGCGGAAAACGCAGCGCTCCGCCTTGTCCCGGGGCAGCTCCTCCTCCGCGGCCCCCAGCAGCGTCAGCATACGGGGCGTGTCGTGGGTGGAGAGAAAGTTCATGGCGGCGTAGAACGCGTCGGGCGGATAGTTCTCCCGCAGGGTCTCCATGGCCTCGTAAAAGGCAGCCGCGTCTCCGCCCCGGAGATAGTCCAGCGCCGCGCGGCGGAAGGGATAGTTCATCAGCCCGTGCAGCTCATCGCCCAGCAGGTAGCGCCGCCGCTCCCCGTAGGCCACCTTGTTGCTGCCGTCCTCCCAGACCTCGCCCATCAGGAAAGCGTCGGGCTTTTCCTCCTCCATGACGGTGCGGATGGTGCGGATGAATTCATCCGGCAGCTCATCCGCCACGTCCAGCCGCCAGGCGGACGCGCCCGCGCGCAGCCAGCGCCGCACCACGGAGTCCTGTCCCGTCACGATGAAGTCAAGATAGGAGGGGCAAAGCTCGTTCACCGCCGGGAGGGTGAAAATACCCCACCAGCTTTCGTACTCCTTGGGCCAGCGGGTGAAGCGGTACCAGGGATAGTAGGGGGAGTCCTGAGACTGAGTGGCGCCCGGCTCCGGAAAATAGCCGGAGGCGTTGAAGTAGCGGCTGTCATGGCCGCTGTGGTTGAACACGCCGTCGATCATCACCCGGATGCCCAGCTTCGCCGCCTCGGCGCAGAGGGTGCGGAAGTCCTCCTCGTCTCCCAGCATGGGGTCGATGCGGAGGTAGTCGGCGGTGTTGTAACGGTGGTTGGAGCTGGACTCGAAAATGGGGCAGAGGTAGATCGTCCGGACGGAGAGGGAGGCGAGATAGGGCAGCTTCTCCGTGATGCCCCTGAGGTCGCCGCCGAAGAAGTCGTAGCACCACTGCGGCTCCTCCTGGCGGGACTGGTAGTCCAGCGGCTCCTCCCAGTCCATATGCACCTTCCGCGCGCCGATCATTTCGGAGGCGTCGGGAATGTGGGAGCGGCAGAAACGGTCTGGGAAAATCTGGTAAGATACACCCTGCCCGAACCATTGGGGCGTCTCGTTTTTCCGGTAGACCGTCAGCTGAAAAGGCTCCACCTCGCGCTCCTGCACGAAGCCCTGCCGGTCAAATAGCCGCGCACCCTGCTTTCCCTCCAGCCGGAAATGGTACCAGAGCAGCTCCGGCGCATCCGGGACGGTCAGGGTCAGGCGGAACAGCGCGCAGCCGTCCTCACGGCCCACAGAGGCCATGGGCAGCTCCTGCTCCTCGCCGGAAAACTCATGGCGCAGCAGCAAAAAGGCGCGCCGCACCCCCTCCCGCAGGGGCGGGCGGAGGGTGAAACAGACCTCCGTCTGCAGCGGCGCCGCGCCGAAGGGGGACTTGCAGCGGCTGTCGCGGGGGTCGAATATGGGATGAAACGACGGCAGTGCGCCGCTTTGGACAGGATCATGGGACATAGGCGGCTCCTCCTCAGGGAAGCAGAGTGTTTTCGCCGGTGACGGCGTTATCCGGTACGGTCTCGGAGAAATAGGCGTTGAGCATATCCACGGCGGCGCTGGCGAGGGCGGAGCCGCTGCCGCCCTTTTCGATGACGAGGGCGAGGACGATCTGCGGATCGTCATAGGGGGCGAAGCAGACGAACACGCCGTTGTTGGTCGATTGACCCGTCTGGGCGGTGCCGGTCTTGGCGCCGGCGTCCACCACGCAGCGGGAGAAGGAATAGGCGACGCTGCCGCTCTGCACCAGCTCGTGCATTCCCTCCAGCACGGCCTCGCGGGTGGCGTCGCTCATGCGGACGGTGTTCAGCGGCCCCTCGTCATAGACCTCCACCACGGCCGAGCCGTCGTAGGTCTTGACGCTTTTCAGCAGATGGGGAGCGTAATGCTCGCCGCCGCCCACCAGCGTCGCGATATAGTTCGCCAGCTGCAGGGGGGTGAATTCGTTGTAGGACTGGCCGATGGCGGCGGCCAGAGTCTGGCCGTCGTACCAGACCTGGCCCAGCTTCTCCGCCGTTTCGGGGGAGGCCAGGGTGCCGGCGCGGTCACCGATCTCGATGCCCGTGGAGCTGCCGAGACCGAACTGCTGGGCGTAGTCGTCGATGACGGAGATGCCCGTCAGGCGGCCCACCTCATAGAAGAAGTAGTTGCAGCTCTCCCGGATGGCGTCGGTGACGTTGACCCGGCCGTGGGTGCCGCCCGTGGCGGAATAGATCCAGCAGCGGGGCTGGTAGGAGGGGGCGTAGTATTTGTATACGCCCTCGTCCCTGATGGTGGTGGAGGGGGTGATGACGCCGGTCTCCAGCGCCGCCACCGCCGTGACCATCTTGAAGGTGGAGCCGGGGGCGTAGGTGCCGGAGGTGGCCCGGTTATAGTAGGGCGAGACCTCCATCTGGCTCAGTACATTATAATCCTCGTTGAAGGTAGCGAGACTGTAGGTGGGATAGGAGGCCAGGGCCAGCACCTCGCCGTTGCCAACGCCCATGGCGACCGCCGCCGCGCCCCGGGCGATGCCGTCCTCCGCCGTCATGGCTTCGGTGGCGCTGGCCAGGATCTCCTCCACCTGGGTCTGGAAATCCAGATCCAGCGTCAGCGCCACGGTATGGCCCGGCTGGGGCTCCACGGTGTAGACCTCGCTGGTGATGCGGCCCTCGTCGTTGGTGGTGACGACGCGCTTGCCGCTCAGGCCCCGGAGGTAGTTTTCAAAGGCCTTTTCCGCCCCTACCTTGCCCACGATGGCGTCCATGGCGTAGCCCTGCTCCTTCAGCACGGCGTATTCGTCCCTGTCGATGGCGCCCACATAGCCCAGCACATGGGCGGCGCTTTCGGTGGCGTACTGCCGGACGGAGCCGGTGCCCACGGTGGCGCCGAGGTAGCTGCCGTCGTTGATCTCGCTGATAAGCTCCACGCTCAAATCCTCCGCCAGCACGTAGGCGTTGGTGTTCACGAGCTTGCGCACCGCCAGCTCATAGCGCACGCCCAGCACCTTCCGGGCGTCGGCGTAGCTCATCTCCTCCGGCACGCCGAAATCCTTCCGCATCTTTTCCACCAGCGCCGAGGCGGAGAGGGAGGGGATGGGGTTCTCCTCTGTCAGCTCCGTCTCCTGGAATTTCCGGTCCAGCAGGTAGTCCGAAAAGCGGGAGAGGTAGGTGGGGGAGACGGCGTCAGAGGTGTAGCGCGGGCTTGTCCGGTCGATGGGAAGGGTGTCCGTCCACTCCACCTCGTATTTCTCCAGCAGCTCCAGCAGGCGCAGAATGGCCAGATTTTCCTCCTCGTCGCTGGCAAAGCCGGTGGAGCGGAAAGTCAGGGTATAGACCAGACGGTTGGAGACCATGACCTTGCCGTTGCGGTCTGTGATAACGCCCCGGGAGGCGGGCACCGTCTCCTGCCGGGTGATGGTGGAGACGGATCTCTCCAGATTTTCCGCGCCGTGGGTCACCTGCGCGTCGAACAGGGCGATGAAAAAGCAGAAAAGGCAGGCGGCGAAGAAGCCGACGATGACGGCGAGACGCCGGGAAAACTGTTTTGCGTCCATGCGGGGACTCCTTTCTCAGGGGAAGCGGGTCAGTCGTAGAAGTGGAAGCGGCGGTGGAACGCCGCGAAAAGGAAATGCAGCGGCACCACGAAGGGCAGCGCCAGCAGGAGTTCCTTGGCGCCGTACAGCAGCACGTCGCCCAAAGCCGCGCCGTGCTGCGCCACCAGAAACAGCGCCCGCACCAGATCGGAAAGCAGGAAAGCCGCCGCCGTCACCGCGGCGGAGCAGAGCAGTCCCGCGTTCAGCAGGCGGGTGCTGATAAGGCCCGAGGCGACGGAGATGAGCAGAAAGGTGACGAGGTAAAAGCAGGGAAAGGGGCCGAGCAGGGCGAAATCACAGAGCAGGCCGAAGACGGCGGCGAAGAGCATGCCCTGAGCGCCCGGCTCAAAGGCGGAGAGGATCGCTGCCAGCACCGGCGGCAGAAACAGCACCACGCCGAACAGCCGCAGCCGCGGCAAAAGCAGGCCCTGCAGCGCCAGCACCAGCAGGGTCAGAATGGCGTAGCAGCTCCATTTGAAGATAAGGTCGGATCTGGTTTCCATGTCGGGTCCTTTCCGCAGCGTATCAGTCCACGATGGTGAAGTCCTTGATGATAAAGACCTGGGTCAGCTCCTCCAGCTCCGCCTGGGGGCGGAGGATGGCGGTGAGGGAAAGGCCGGATTCATCCCGCCGCAGGGACTCCACCGTGCCGATGACCAGGCCCGAGGGGTAGTAGCCGCCGAGGCCCGAGGTCACGATCAGGTCGCCCACGGTCATGTCGGAATCCGGGTCCACAAAGCTCGCGGTGAGCCGGCCCTCCGGCATGAGATGGAAGTCGCCGCTGGCCACGCAGACCTCGCCCGAGCGGAAGTTCAGCGCGCCCAGGGAGAATTCCGTATCCAGCACCGTCAGCACCTTGCACCAGTTGCCGCCGGCCTCCGCCACCACGCCCACGAGATAGCCCGTTTCGGTGATGACGCAGTCCCCGGTCTCCACGCCGTGGTCCGTGCCGCGGTTCAGCGTCAGGCTGGACTCCCAGTTGGAGCCGCCCTGCTGGATGACCTTGGCGGACTCATAGGTGAAGTCCCGCTGCTGGGAACGGAGGTTCAGCAGCTTCCGCAGCCGCTCGTTCTCCTCGCTGTCGGCGGAGGCCTGACGGAGCTTCCGCTCCGCCTCCGCCAGCTGTTTTTTCAGCGCCGCGTTCTCCTCCTGCAAAGCGTGGATGTCCTCAAAATAGGCCAGCTGGTCGTCCACCCAGAGCGAAACGGCGGTAAAGCCGGAGCGGACGGGCGTCAGGACGGTGTTGACGAGGTTCGTCAGGGGAGAGGCGTTGGTGCTGAAAAAGTTCACGACGCACAGCGTTACCGCCGCCACCGTGGCGATGAACAGCACCAGAAGGCCGTTTTTTTGCAGGAATCGTTTCAAAGGGGGCCTCCTTTCAGTCGAAAAAGCGGACGCCGAACGGCTCCAGCATCCGGGAAAGCCGCAGCAGGGGAAGTCCCATGACGTTGAAGAAATCTCCGTCGATGCGCTCCACCAGCAGCGCCCCCTTGCCCTGCACGCCGTAAGCCCCGGCCTTGTCCATGGGCTCTCCCGTGGCGATGTAGCCGCGAAGCTCCCGCTCCGTGGCGGGGCGGAAATACACGTCCGTCGCCTCCACCTCCGTCACAAGGCGCTCCCCCTGCAGCACCGTCACGCCGGTGCGGACGGTGTGCCGCCGGCCCTGCAGCGCCGTGAGCATACGCAGGGCGTCGGCCTCATCCCGGGGCTTGCCGAGACGCTGCTCGTCCAGAAACACCATGGTGTCCGCCGTGATGACGATATCCTCCGGCGAGACCAGGGGCTTCGCCGCCAGGGCCTTCACCCGGGAAATGTGGGCCACCGTCTCCGCCGCCGAAAGGGAGGGCGGGCAGGTCTCATCCGCCTGGGGGACCAGGATGCGGAAATCGGAAAGTCCCATGCGGCGCAGCAGCTCCTGCCGCCGGGGGGACTGGGAGGCGAGAATGATGTTCGGCATAAGGGGTTCCTCGATTTCAGTCAGTTTCTTTGGCGGGCGCGGGATAAGACGCAGGTTTACCGTCCGGTGGAGCCGAAGCCCCCCGCGCCCCGGACGGTATCGGGCAGCTCGTCGGCGAAGCGGAGGGCGGGCTGCACCACAGGCGTCACCATGAGCTGGGCGATGCGGTCGCCGGGGAGAACGGTGTAGTCCTCCGCGCCCGTGTTCAGCAGGCCCACGGCGATCTCGCCCCGGTAGTCGCTGTCGATGACGCCCACGCCGTTGGACAGGCACAGGCCCTTTTTCACGGCGAGACCGCTCCGGGCAAAAACAAGCGCCACATACTCCGCCGAGGGCAGGGCGATGGCGAGGCCCGTGGGGATCAGCGCCCGGCCCCCTGCGGGGATGACCACAGGCGCTTCCATGCAGGCCCGCAGGTCCAGCGCGGCGCTACCGGGGGTGGCGTAGGTGGGATAGGGGATCTCCTTCCCGAGCAGGGGGGATAGGGCTTTGAGCAGCAGTTCCATAGGCTTCTCCTGAATACTATCTGTAAAATATGAATGTAAAAATACTATTTGAAATCAAAAATCGGGCTTACTCCACGCCCCGGGCGTACAGTCCCCGGGTGTAATCGGCGGGAACGTAGTCGTTTTCGCCTAAGTAGCGTCGAAAGACGCGGACGCATTCCTCCGGCGTTTCCGTGGTGAAACGGAGCCGGGCGAAGCGGAGGCCCAGGTTCTGATAGTCCCCTCTGTCCGCGAGAAAGAGGACCTTGGCGTTCTGCAGCTCGCTGCGGCAGCCAAAGGCGGGCAGGATGGGGAAGGCCGCACCGGTGCGGTCCCGCAGAACGTGGGGCGTTTCGCAGCGGCAGCCGAGACTGTTGCGGATGAGACAGTTTTCCGTCAGCATCAGCGGCAGGCGGCCATAGACGATGGCCTCCGTGGGCAGGGGCTTGCTGAGGTCCCGGATCTGCTCACGCCGCAGCTCAAAGGAGACCGTGGCGGAGGAAAGGCCCTGGCGCGCGGCAAAGAGCAGCGCCTGAGAGTTAAATAGGTTCAGCCCGAAGTCGCCCCGGAGGGTCAGCCCCAGCTCCCGCAGCAGGGGCAGCTGGCCGAGATTCCCTACCATCGCCGACATGACTCCCGCGCTTTTTGCCGCGAGAAGCTGCCCGCGCAGCTTCGGCTCGTCTTTGTCCCGCCAGACGCGGGGCAGCACGGCGCAAAGCTCCGTCCGGCCCCGGAAAGGGGCGAGGTCCATTTCGCCCATCAGCTCCAGCGGGATATCCACCCGGGCGGGGCCGCAGGCGATCAGCTGCTCCGTCAGCTGCTCGGGGCGCTTGATGGAGCAGGTGAAGCGGGGCGGGCCGCTTTCCCCCGGCTCTCTCGGGGCCGGGACGAAGTCGTGTTCTGTTCGGGGCGTTACCTCCGTCCTGAGGGCGGCGAGACGGTCCAGCGCCTCCCGGCGCAGGGCGTTGAGCGCGGCGGCGCTGAGCATCAGCCCCGGCGCCAGCTCCACCGTCACTTCCTCCGCCCGGAAGGCGGTGCCGCCGGTCTTGCTGAGCCTTTGCGCCACTTCCTCCGCGGTGAGGGCGCGGCTGCGGGCGGCTTCCGGCACCGCGCCGAAAACCTCCGCCAGATGGCCCTCCGCATCCTCCGCCGTGAGACGGGCGGGAACGCCCGGGTGCAGGCGGCAGACAAGACGGACGGAGGTCAGCCGCCGGTCTTCTTTTTCATAGATGGCCCGGGCTTTCGCGTACAGCGCCTTCGGCTCCGGCGCGGCTTCCGCCCGGACGCCGAACATCTGCGGGCCTTTCCGGCCCTCCCAGTAGTCCTGCGTAAAGCCGTCGCGGCTGAAAATTTCCTCCAGCAGGCGAAGCTCCTCCGCCGTGGCGGAGCGGTTCTCCCGGATGAGCCGGGCGTAAACGTCCGTCACGAGAGCCACATACTCGGGCCGCTTCATGCGCCCCTCCAGCTTCAGGCACGCAACGCCCATCTCAGAGAGCTCCGGCACCTCCCGGGCAAGACAGCTGTCCTTCAGCGACAGGGGATGGCCGCCTGCCTTGCCGTCCACGCCGTAGGGCAGGCGGCAGGGCTGGGCGCAAAGGCCCCGGTTGCCGCTGCGTCCGCCGATGACGGCGCTCATGGCGCACTGGCCGCTGTAGCACATACAGAGCGCGCCGTGGACAAAGGACTCGATCTCAATGGGCGAACGCTCCGTGATGTACCGCGTGTCCTCCCGGGAGAGTTCCCTTGCCAGCACCGCCCGGGTCATGCCGAGACGCGCCGCCTCCTCCACGCCGCCAAGGGTAAACAGGCTCATCTGGGTGCTGGCGTGGAGGGGCGTCTCCGGCGTGATGCGCCGCAGCAGCTCCAGTACGCCGAAGTCCTGCACCAGAATCGCGTCCACGCCGCAGCGCGCGGCGTGCCGCGCCGTCTCCGCCGCGCCGCTTAGCTCCCGGTCGCTCAGCAGAGTGTTGAGCGTCAGATACACCTTCACGCCCCGGAGGTGGCAGTAGGCTACGGCCTCCCGGAACTCCTCCGCCGAGAAATTTTTCGCGTTGCGCCGGGCGTTGAAGTCGCCGAAGCCCAGGTACACCGCGTCCGCCCCCGCCTGCACGGCGGCAATGAGGGCCTCCCGGGACCCGGCGGGGGCCAGCAGCTCGGGACGGTTCATCGGCGGTTCTGGTGGTTCTGCTGATTCTGCTGGTTCTGGTTTCCGCCCCGGTTATTATTCTGCAGGCGGAACAGCTCGCGCTTCAGCTCCGAGACCTCGCTCTTGGCGCGGTTGGCCTCGTCCAGATAGCCCTTGAGCTGGGAGCGGAGGTTTTCAGCGTTCTGCTGGGCCTTCATCAGCTCGTCCGCCAGATTCAGGGCGGTCAGCACGGCGGCGTCCGTCCGGCCCACCTTGGCGCCGCGCAGGGTCTCGGACATTTTGCTGTCCACATACTGCCCCACCTTCTGCATATAGGAGGGGGCTTCGTCCGCGAGGAGAGTGTATTCCTCGCCGCAGATGCTGATGACGATACGGTTTTCCATGACTGACCTCCATGTTCTCCGCGGGGAACTCCCGGCGTTTCTTTCTTTGCCGCGGCGCAGGGCCGCGGGGTATAGCGATACCAATACAATTTTCATTATAGCACAAAAAAAGCGGGGGTAAATCCCCCTTTGGGAATTTTCCGGCGCAGCCGCGGCGGCAAATGCCGCCGGAGGCGAAATTTCTGTTTACGAAGCGGCGGGAATCATGTAAAATGGGGAGGAAACGAAGGAAGGGAGGCCCGGGTATGGCGGATTACATATTGCAGCTCGCGAAAGAGGAGAGCGTCGCCATTCCCGCGGCGGCGGTGGATAAGCTGACGCAGCGGGGCGACGGAGACGCGGCGCTGCTGTATCTCTGCCTGCTGCGCCACCGGGGGCAGATCAGCGCCGGGAGCGTGGCGAAGGAGCTGCGCTTTTCGCCCGAACGGCAGCGGATTGCGGAGCAGGCGCTGGCGGAGCTGGGCCTTCTCGGGGAGCGGCGAAGCGGCCCTGTGGAACCCGCCGAGGAGCGGCCGTCATACAGCCAGACCGACGTAGCCGAGCGGCTGGAGGGGGACGAGACCTTCCGCCTGCTGCGGCAGGAGGTGGAGAAGCTGCTGGGCCGCCGCCTCACCACGGCGGACACCGCGATACTGCTGGGCCTGTACGACTACGTCTCCCTCCCGGCGGACGTGATCTACCAGCTGGCCTGCCACTGCGTGGAGCGGGCGGAGCGCTCCTACGGCCCCGGACGGCGGCCCACCCTGCGGCAGATCGAAAAAGAGGGCTACTTATGGAGCCGCCGGGGCATCGACAGTCTCCAGCGGGCCAACGCGTACTTAAAGACCTACCACCAGCGGCAGGAGCTGCTGCCGCAGTATATGCGGGCGCTGCAGCTGGGCGACCGCGCTCCCGCGCCGTCGGAGGAGAAGTATCTCACGGAGTGGATCGACATGGGCTTTCCGCCGGAGGCGGTGGCTCTGGCCTACGACAGGACCATGCTGCGCTGCCACGAGCTGAAATGGGGCTATCTCGGCGGCATTTTGCGGCGCTGGCATGAAAAGGGCCTGCACACGGCGGAGGAGATCGAGCGCGGCGACAGCGCCGCGCCGAAGCGTGCCGAAGCGCCGGAGCGCAGGGCGGAAAAGGACAACGACATCCAGCAGTATGTGCAGAGGATGCACCGGAAGAAATAAAAGGGGGGGAGAGAGCGTGGCATACGACGGAAAGCTGCTGCACCGGGCGCTGGAGCGCTTTGAGAGCGACAAACAGAAGCGGGAGGAGGACTTCCGCCTAAAGGAGAGCGAGCTGCTGCGGCGCATCCCCCGGCTGGCGGAGATCCAGGAGGAGCTGCGCCGGACCATGGCCCAGATCGTTTCCCGGGCGCTGCGCAGCGGCGGGGATGTGGAGGGGGCCATGCGGGAGATCCAGCGGGAGAATCTGGCGCTGCAGCGGGAGCGCGGCGAGATTTTGCGCAGCTATGGCCTCGCGGGGGACGCGCTGGAGTACCATCCCGCCTGCCCGCTTTGCGGCGACACGGGCTATACGGAGTCCGGGGTCTGCCGCTGCTTGAAGGCGTACTATGTCCGCGAGCAGATCGCGGAGCTGTCCCATCTGCTGGATCTGGGAAACCAGAGCTTCGACACCTTCTCCTTTTCCTGGTACAGCCAGTGCCCGGACGAGCGCAGCGGCGTCTCGCCCCGGGAGAACATGGAGCTGATCTACGAGACCTGCAGCAGCTACGCCTATAAATTCGGCCGCCATAAGGACAACCTGCTGCTGTTCGGGGAGCCGGGTCTGGGCAAGACCTTTCTCTCCGCCTGCATTGCCCGGGAGGTCAGCGAAAAGGGCTTCAGCGTGGTGTACGACACGGCGGGGCATATCTTCTCCCAGTTTGAGCGGCAGAAGTTCGGCCGGGACGGGGAGAACGGCGAGGCGGAGGACGAGGTGGCCCGGGTGCTGGGCTGCGACCTGCTCATCATGGACGACCTTGGCACGGAGCTTCTCACGGAATTCGTCCGCAGCGCCCTCTACCAGATCGTCAACGGCCGCCTGCAGGCGAAAAAATGCACCATCATCAACACGAACCTCCATCCCGCGGAGCTGGGACGGCGCTATTCGCCCCAGATCCGCTCCAGGCTCGAGGGGGAGTACCGCCAGCTGGCCTTCTTCGGGGAGGACATCCGGCGGCTGAAAAACGAGCAGTCGTACTGAAAAGAAGCAGAATTGTGCGAATACAGGACAAAAGGACCTGTCGCAGAATCAAAAATTCTGCGGCAGGTCTTTTTTCATGCCGAGCAGGGAACTCAAGCAGCTTGGGTGTGGAAAAGATTCTGTTTTTGGGAACAGCAAAGCTGACCCTGTCACAAAAACAGGCCCAAATGTGGATCATATTCTTTTCACAGCCGGCTATGCGATCTGAATTTCAGAAAGATGGGTTTTCAAACGGCCGTTTTCCCGCTTCATCCAAAGCTTTTTCAGATTAAACGCCATAGCCAGAAAGAACAGCTCTGTTCGGACATTCGCCCTACCTCTTGTCAGGAAACGCCGGAAACCAAAGTCCGTTTTGAGCAGCGCAAATGCCCCCTCCACCTGAATGGAACGGCACATTCTCAGGTAGATTCCCTGCTGGGTGGTAATATTCGCCTGAGATTCAGCCCGCCTCTCCCAAAAGGTCTTACGCAGCATGACTTCTTTTGGAGCGTCCGGATCCTTGGCCTTGCAGCATGCATTCCTTTGGGGACAACCTTTGCAGTCTTCACATCGATACCACGCCGTGGTAACAGGCTGTTCTCCTTCTAACTGCGTACATTCACGCCGGAGAGAAAGCTTACGGCCCTGAGCGCAGAGGAAGCAGTCCTCCTCCGCATCATACCGCATATTCTCAATGCGCCCGACCTGTTGCTTGAATTTCTTCGTTTTCCGAGCCTCGTAATTTGCCGGCTTGATAAAGCTTATCTGCCCGTTTTGATCCAGAAACAGATAATTCTCCAGACTTTCATATCCAGCGTCTGCGGTCACTTTCTCATACTTGACCTGCTGTCTTTTCTGCAAATTTTTCAGGAACGGAACCAACGTACCATAATCCGTTCGGTTTGAGAAGACGTCTATGCCTGTTATGTATTCACTGTTTACAGCGATCTGCACGTTATATCCTGGCTTCAACTGACCATTGCGCATGTGGTCATCCTTCATCCGCATGAATGTGGCGTCCGGATCGGTCTTGGAATAGCTGTTCCTTCCGGAACCCATGATTTGCAGAGATTCTTCATACCGTTCCCACCGCTGCCGCAGTTCATCCAGCGTTTCCCACCCGCGTTGCTCTTCGCTTTTCCGGTGGCCTTTCCCGGTTACAAATGAGATGCCTGCTTTGCGTTCCTCCAGGTATTCCCGCAAATCTTCCAGCTTTTGCAGACCGGTGGCTTTTTCCACCTTCTCCCGCACTGCCTGCAGCTGCTTTTCCACGCTTCCCCGCCAACAGAAGGTATACCGACCGGCTCGGCTTTCGATCTTTGTCCCGTCGATAAATACTGCTTCGTGGTCAGTCTCGCCTTGCTGTTCCAGCAGCCTTACATACTGGTAGAACAGACCTTCCGCGGCTTGGGTGCATCGTCCTGTCCGGAACCGCGCAAAAGTTGCATGGTCCGGTGTCGGCTCATCCTCCAGTAGCCACATGAAGTCCACACGGTACCGGCAGGCTTCTTCCAGTTTCCGGCTGGAGTAGATCCCACACTGGTACCCGTACACCATTACCTTAAACAGCACTCGCGGGTCGACCTTCGATTTCCGCCCTTTGGGCGAATAGGCGCGATACAGTTCCCTGTAATCCAGTTCCTCAAGCTGGGCGCTTGTCAGTCGGACGGGTGCGTTCTCCGGCAATAAAATTTCATTGTTCAGCGCAAGAACCAGTTGACCATTTCGCTCACATACGGTACACTGGTCTTGCGTTTTGGGATTTTTCTTCACAAATTAATTCTAACGCAAACACCGCGGATAGGAAACCCTTTTGGGCTCCTATCCGCGGTGTTTTTCTTAGACGCTATTTTGCAACGCGCCCTTTTATGTCTGTTTGGTGTTCCGCGTACATTCGGCGGGGCGCTGCTGTTTTGCCGCTTTTCCGCCGGTTTATCCCCGCTGCAGGTCCAGCTTGTCCTTGGGGGCGAAAGCGCGGAACATCTCCCGCAGCTTCCTGGTGTCGGCCTTCACATCGTCCAGCTGATGCTTGGGGATGAGGAAGACCGTCTTTTTGTCGGGGTAGATAAAGAAATCGGAGTTGGTCTCCCGGATGAGCTGCATCTTGTCGTAGTACACCCGCACGTCCGTGGTGCCGTCGGTGATGTAGATGCCGCCGGGATTGATGAGCACGTCCACCTTGTAGTCGTGGCTCAGGCCCGCCTGATACTTCTGGCTGATGTTGAAGGCGATGAGGAAACGCAGCAGGAAGTAGGGGACAATAAGGCCCACCACCATGCCGATGGAGCAGGAGACGAGGAGCTGCGTGGTGTTCAGTCCGCCGAAGATGCGGTCCGCGATAAGGCGGGCCAGGGCGGTGATGAGCACCATGCAGATCAGGATGTACTTCCGGCCCTCGCGGACGCCGGTGTACTGCTGGAACCGTATGGTTTCCTCCTGGCGGATGACGAAGCTGTGCCGGTATTCCAGAGCCTCCATGCTTTCCATAGCGAATCCTCCCTAACGTCTTGCTCACCTCATAGGACGTTTTGCCCGCAAGGTAGGACCCTATTCTAAAGCATATCGGGTAAAATGTCAAATCCGCTTTGCGCAGGGGCTTTGACGGTCACGACTCCGGCACTTTCACCGGTCATTGAAACGGGCGGGGAGCTGTGGTAATATGAGAGAAAGAGCAGCCGTTATGTATGGGTGATGGAAATGTATATCAGGAAACTCAATACAGAAGAAATATGTGAGGCGTTGCCTCTCGTCTGGCGCGTGTTCTGTGAATATGAAGCGGTCGATTATCCGGCATCCGGAAAGCAGGCGTTCTGGGATGCGATCCATTCGGAAGCGTATATTCAGATGTTGACTGCCTACGGCGCATATGACGGGGATGGCCTGCTGGGAATCATTGCGACAAGGAACGGGGGCCGGCATCTGGCGCTTTTCTTTGTAGAGGGACGGCATCATAACGAGGGGATCGGCCGCAGGCTCTGGGAAGCCGTGCTTTCTGAAAGCACAGCAGAGAAAATAACGGTGCATTCCTCCCTCTATGCGGTGGAAATATACAAAAAACTGGGCTTCGTTCCAACTGCCGAGCTTCAGTCGGAGGGCGGAATTCAATACCTGCCTATGGCGTATCAGAGGTAAATGCCGCCCGCGCCTTGCAAAGAGCGCGGATGGATGGTACAGTGCCTGTCGTCAGGCCCGTTCACAGGGCCGGGAGGAGGAAAGAAGCATGGTCATATTGATCGCGGGGGCGTCCCACACGGGAAAGACCGTGCTGGCGCAGCGGCTGCTGGAGAAGTACAAAATGCCCTACCTCTCCATCGACCACCTGAAAATGGGCCTGATCCGGAGCGGAAACACGGCCCTGACGCCGGAGGACGATGAGGCGCTCACCGCCTATCTCTGGCCCATCGTGCGGGAGATGGTCAGGACCGCCATAGAAAACCGGCAGGACCTGATCGTGGAGGGCTGCTACATCCCCTTTGACTGGAAGAAGGATTTTGACGAGGTATATCTGCGGCACATCCGCTATTGCTGCCTTATTCTGTCGCGGGACTACATTGAAAAGCACTTTGCGGAGATCCGGCGGCACGCCAATGACATCGAAACCCGCCTGGACGACTCCGCCTGCACGATGGAAGCGCTGCTGGCGGAGAACGCCGCGAATCTGGAGCTGTGCCAAAAGCACGGCTGCGAGTACCTCCTGATCGACGGAGAATATAAGGTCGATTTCTCCTTATAAAACAGCGCGCAAAAGCGCCCCGGCTTGATAGCCGGGGCGCTGTCTCTTATACGCTTAAAACCACCAATCGCCCGACGCGTAAGCGTCGTCAAAGCGGTCGCCGTCGATGTCGGGATCGCCGGTATACGGCTCATCGCCGCCCGCCCCGGTCCCGCCGCCGGTCTCCGTGCCGCCGTCTGTCCCGGTTCCGCCGCCGGAGCCGGGATCCTCCGTGCCGGGATCGGAGGGCTCCTGCGACTGCGACGCGCCGGTACCCACCAGCACGATCTTGTCCCGGGACTTATAGTCGCTGAACGCCTCCGGCGTGGAGGAGAGCAGCGTACCGTCGCCGGCATAGACGTTGCGGTAGGTCTGGATCTTGCGGCCGGTGTAGGGGGTCTGCTTGACCTCCTGGGTCCCGGCGGGCAGCTCATCCGTCTCCACATACTGGGTCTCCCAGTCGGTGGTGCCCAGCTGCTCGCTGGTCATGACCACATAGCTGTCGTCGGTCTTGGTGCCGTAGAGCTGGACGGTGATCTTGCCGTTGGAGACGGAGGTCACCACCTTGATGGGATAGTCCGTGTTGTTGCAGAACTTGTAGTCGAGGGTGCCCCAGCTCACCGTGGCGTCCAGACCGTAGGGGATGTAAGAGGAGACATAGCGGTGGGCGGTGCGGGAGGTGATCTCCAGATTCGCCAGCAGGCAGGCATAGTACAGCGTGGAGGAGACCTGGCAGATGCCGCCGCCGATGGTGTCCACGGTCTCGCCCGCCACATAGGCGGGAGCGGGCTTGTAGCCCCGCTCCTCCGTGCGCTTGCCCACCCGGCCGTTGAAGGAGAAGATATCGCCGCTGTTCAGCACCGCGCCGTTGCAGGCCCGGGCGGCCAGCGTGACGTTGCTGATGCGGGCGGCGGTGCCGGTGAGGTCAGTGGAATAGCTGCCGAGCAGATCGCGGAACAGCACCTGCTCCAGCTCCTCGGCGTAGACCGCCGGGAACTCCACCGTGCCGGGAACGGCCACCTCCTGGCCGGGTCTGGCGGTGGAAAGCAGCGCCTCCGCCTGAGCCACGTCAAAAGTCACGCCCACGGTGGCCTCCAGAATATCGCCCGTGGCGGTGTCGTAGGAGGCGTTCTTGCGCTCGCCCAGCAGCTCCTCCGCGAGGCTCTGCACGGTGACGGCCTCGTCATAGGGGAGGGCGGTGTAGCGGCACTCCACGCTCTTGAGACTGCCCTGCTCCAGCAGCACGGACATATCCTCCAGCAGCGCCGCCTCGTCCACCACCACGCCCTCGCGGGCCTGGGTGAAGAAGACGTGAGCGGTGTCCTCCTCGCTGAGACGGCAGGAGAGGTCCTGGGGCTCCCGGTCCACCTGGCGGACGATGGTGGTTACCGCCTGCCGCACGGAGCTTTCGCTTAAGTTCAGCGGCGGCGTCACCTCCCGGCCCAGCAGCAGGGAGCGGGCGTACGCATAGCCGCCCTGCAGCACATTCCCGCCCCGGCCGGCGGCGTAAGCCAGTTCGGCGCAGCGCGCCGCGCTGGGGGAGAAGCCCAGGTCCGTCAGCGAGGCGAACCAGA
The DNA here is from genome assembly GCA_051867615.1 of Oscillospiraceae bacterium. GTDB lineage: Bacteria > Bacillota > Clostridia > Oscillospirales > Oscillospiraceae > RGIG5472. The sequence goes on from JBJDYU010000018.1 coordinate 55,657, forward strand.
CCTCCTCTCCGTCCAGACAGATGGAGATGCCGTTTTCGCGGTAGGCCTCCGGCAGCAGGGGGGCCAGGTACTCCTCCGCCTCCTGCTGCGTCATGCCGCCCACGTCGTTGCCGAGAAGGGTGGTGCCGGGGAATATGGTTTCCGACGTGGCGGCGAGGGCGCAGAGCGCGCCGTAGAGCGCCGCCAGCAGGGCCAGCAGAATCAGCAGGGAAATCAGGACGATCTTGCCCGTTTTCCGATGGACGCCCGCGTCGCTCTTTTGCAGCCGCGCGCCGCCCTTTACAGTTTTTGTCATCTTCGGGCCCTCCGATGCTTACCGGCGCGGCTTGCCCTGCGCCGGGAAATAGTCACGCGATCTCGCGGAAAAACAGCTCAGAATAAGCAGCATAGCCGCTTTGCGGCGCTGCTGTCTTGGCGGCGGTTTCGCCCGGAGGGCGACAGCCGCTGTGCCATAAAAAAAGTATAATAGCCGCTTTGCGGCTATTATACCATCGGCCCTTTGAGAAATCACTACAAAACGGTAACCATCCGAAAAATTGGAGACCTATACAAATTTTCCGGGAAAAGGCGCGGAAAAGCCTGTCAGGAGGAGAGCCGTCCCTGCCCCTTGGGGATGCGGATGGTCAGGAGGATCTCCGAGTCCGTGTCCTCCCGGGTGCAGTCTGCCCCTACGCCCGCCTGCTGGATGAGCCGCAGGCCGCGGCTGACGCTGTTGAGAAAGAGCCGCACGTCCTTGATGATGTAGGTGGGACGGCGGCGCGGCTCCGTGGTCTCCATGTGGTGAAGGAGGGACTCTATGTACTGCTCGCTTTCCGCCACGTTCAGGTGCTTTTCCGCCATGTGCCGCACGGCGGCGAGGCGCAGCTCCTCGTCCTCCAGCCGCAGCAGCGCCCGGGCGTGGCGCTCTGTCAGCTCCGCCTCCCGCAGCACGCGGACGCAGTCGGGGGAGAGCCGCAGCAGCCGCAGCTTGTTGGCGATGGCCGACTGGGAGCGCCCCAGCTTCCGGGCCGCCTCCTCCTGGGAGAGGTGGTAGCGCTCGATGAGCTGGGCGATGGCCTCCGCCTCCTCCAGATAGTGCAAATCCTCCCGCTGCAGATTTTCCACCAGCGCCAGCAGGGAGGAGCCCTCCTCTCCCGTTTCCACCAGCAGGCAGGGAACTTCTGTCAGGCCCGCCAGCTTCGCGGCCCTGAGCCGCCGCTCTCCCGCCACCAGCTCATAGCCGCCGCCGGTTCGCCGGACGGTCAGGGGCTGGAGGATGCCGTGCTGGCGGATGCTCTCCGCGAGAGCCTGCAGGGCGGCTTCGTCAAAGCTGCGCCGGGGCTGCTGGGGGTTGGGGCGGATGCTCTCCGGCGGCAGACGGAGCAGGGGAGAGGGCTTGGGTCTCAGCGTCCAGGACATATGCGTTCGCCTCCTTTACCCCCATTGTACGGTGCTTCGCCGCGGAAAAAGCGCGAAGGCCGTCGCAGGGCATAAAAAGTGGCAAAAGCGCGGGGAAACGGGCGGGAGCGTATCAAAAAAGCGGCTTTGCCGCTTTTTTGAGAAAACTGCGGCCCGGTGCAGCGCACGGATTGTCTGCCGCAGGCATACAATCCGCACGTTTCCGGGCCGGGAAGTGTTTTTTGCTGCGTACACGCCGCAGCAAAAAACCGATTTTGATCTTTTTCGCGTCTGCGGACGCGAACTCTACGAGGTTTTGGGCAGTCTGAAGACCCTGTGACGCCGTCAGGCGTTTCGCAGGGGCAGGCTGGCGGTGAAGGTGAGCCGCCCTCCGGCGCTTTCCGCCTTCAGATCGCCGCCGTGCTGCCGGGCGATGGCCCGGGCAATGGGAAGCCCCAGACCGAAGCCCTGATTTTCCCCCCGGGAGGCGTCGGAGCGGTAAAAGCGCTCAAAGAGGTGGGAAAGCTGCTCCTTCGTCAGGGGCGGCGCGGCGTTGGAGACGGAGAGCAGGGCCTTGCGCCCCTCCAGCCGCAATGTCACGTCGATGCTCTGCCCCGCCTCGCCGTAGCGGATGGCGTTATCCAGCAGCACCGCGAGAAGCCGGTGGAGCTGCTCGGCGCTGCCCGAAAGGGTGATATTCTCCTGAATGCTCTCCCGCAGGGGCTTCCCTGCCTCGAAGGCCAGCGGCTCGAAGCGCAGGACCTCCTCCGTGGCAAGCTCGCTGAGAGACAGCGGGGCGAACGGGGCCGCGTGGGAGGCCTCGCTGCGCTCCAGCGTCAGCATCTCCTCCACCAGAGATTTCATCCGCTGTGACTCCGCCTCGATGTTGCCGAGCCAGCGCTGCCCCTCGCCCTCCGGCAGCTCCTCCTGCAGAAGCGCGGTGTTGGAGAGGATGACGGTCAGGGGCGTTTTCAGCTCGTGGGAAGCGTCGGAGAGGAACTGCCGCTGCCGCTCCATGGACTGCGCCACCGGGCGCACCGTCCGGGCGGCGAGAAACAGGCTCACAAAAAACAGCGCCAGCAGGGCCGGCAGCATGAAGCGCAGCATACTCAGCGACAGGCTCCGCAGCGTGGCGGTCTCAAAGGAGATGTCCACAAAGGCCAGCTTCTCCCCAAAGGCGGAGGAGGAGCGGAGATAGCGCAGGTGGTAGTTCTCCAGCACGCCGGACTCCCGCTGCTGGGCCAGGCACTCCTCTAAAATGGACTGTAACTGCTGCTGGCTTTCAAACTCGTAGTAGCTGCCGCCGGCGAGATAGGCCGAGCCGCCCGGAAACAGCCGCACCGTGAAATAGGGGATCTGCACCTCGTCCTTGCCGCTGAACAGCGTCGGCGCCTCGTCCAGAACGATGACCCGCCGCAGCACCGCCATGCTGCTCTCACGCAGGCTCTCGCGGCTGGTCAGAAACACCGCGAGGAAAACGGCCAGCAGCACCGCCGTCACCGACAGCATATTGATGAGGACGAATTTCCATTTGAGCTTTTTTATCATGTCTCCGCCTCCAGGGCATAGCCCACCAGCCGCAGGGTGCGGATCTTCGCCGGAGCGTGGAGGAAGGTGAGCTTGCGCCGCAGAAAGGAGATATAGACCTCCACGTTGTTGTCCTCCGCGTCGGAGTCGTAGCCCCAGACCTTCAGCAAAATCTGCTCCTTCGGCACCACCTGCCCCCGGGAGAGGATCAGCAGCTCCATGATGTCAAACTCCTTGCGGGAGAGGCGGGTGGAGCGCTCGCCCACGGAGAGGGAGAATGTGGCGCGGTCCAGCGTTACGCCGGCGAAGGAGAGATTTTCCTCCGTCCGCACCGTGCCCCGGCGGCGGGTCAGCGCCCGCACGCAGGCAAGCAGCTCCTGCGGCTCGAAGGGCTTGGTGAGATAGTAGTCCGCGCCGCAGTCGAGACCGCAGACCTTGTCCGAGAGGTCGCTTTTTGCCGTCAGCAGCAGCACCGGCAGCGAGGAGCCGCCGCAGCGCAGGGCGCGCAGCACCGTAAAGCCGTCCTTTTTCGGCAGCATCACGTCCAGGATCATCATGTCGTAGATGCCGCTCTGGGCGCTGTCGAGACCGCTCTCTCCGTCAAAGCAGAGGTCGGCGGTATAGCCCTGCCGCGTCAGCAGGGTGCCCAGCGTCTCCGCCAGGCGCTTTTCATCCTCCACCACTAAAATACGCACAGGGGCCTCCTTTCCAGACAAACGAAGTGAATAAAATTACCTATCGGCCACCCGCTTTTTCGGGAAATGCAGAAAGGGAGCCGTTTCCGGCTCCCTTGTTGGTTCATTCAGCGTCCGCGGGCGCCAGAGCCAGCAGCGCCTCCACCGCGTCCTGCCGGAGGGCGTAGACGGCGGGAGACACGCTCCAGGAGGTGAAATAGCTCTCCTCGTCCCGCTGGTTGCCTATGGAGAGGGCCAGCGTGCAGGTGTGACCACCGGCGTCGCTGTACTCCACGGTTATTTTCACCGCCGGTTCCTTCAGTCCGCAGATCTTCAGGGATTCCGACGCCGGCTCCCACACCACGCAGCCGTCAAAGGCGAGGGAGGACAGCTCCTCCAGAGCCGCGAGGAACGTTTCGTCCTCCGTCACGTCCTCGCTGCCGCAATACCAGCGCAGCGTTTCGCCCGCTTCCCGGGAGCGGTAGGTGACGGAGCTGCCGCCGCGCTCCAGGGTGAGGGAGGAGACGTTCTCCCGGCTCAGGGCGGGAAAGCTCTCCGGCAGGCACATCTCGTACAGGCCCCGGCGGACCTTGTCCACCAGATAGGAGCCGGCGAGATACACGGTGCCGTCATCCTCCGCGTACTTCATGTAGTAATACTCTCCGCCGTCCTTCATGGAGCCGAAGCTGAGAGAGACGGTCTCGCCGCCGGCGGTGGTGTACGCCGCCGTATAGGAGGGGAAGTCCAGACCGTAGGACTCCAGGTCCACGCTCTCGCCCATCGCCGCCGTCTCCGTGGGAGAGAAGCGGGAGAGCGCGCCCGCCAGCTCCTCCACCTTGCTGCTGTCCAGAGGGAAATCCTCGTCGGTCCAGCGCCACTGGCCGTTTTCGTCCCGGTGGAACTCCAGCGTCTCCTGCCCGTTGTTGCAGGTGAGGGCCACAATGGCGGAAGGCTCCGTCCCGGCGTCTTCCGTCCCCTCCCCGGCGGCGGGATCGTGGGCGTTTTTCCAGGAGCGGACGATGAAAAAGAGGAGTACGCCGGCGATCAGAACCAGCGCCAGGACCTCCAATACACGTTTGATGCGATAACTCATAGGGAACTCCTTTTGCTCGCGAAAATGAAACACGGACAGCCCCCTCGGGGGCCTACGGGGAAATAGTAACAGAAGTTACAAAAAGAGTCAAGCCGGGGCCGTGCAAAATCCCTCTCGCAATGCGTGGCAAGTTGTGCTATACTGAATCGGATAAAGCAGGATCGGGGATGGCCCGGGAAGGAGGCGTGAAGCGGCATGGGGGGAAAGATCGAGAAGAATTTCCGGCGCACGGAGAAGAAATACCTGCTCGCTCCTTCGGAGTACGAGACGGTGCGGCGGGCGCTGGAGCCCTATATGCAGGAGGACGAGTACGGCCTGAGCCTGATCTTGAGCCTGTACTACGACACGGAGGATTACGCCCTCATCCGCCGCTCGCTGGAAAAGCCGGTCTACAAGGAAAAGCTCCGCCTGCGGAGCTACGGCGTGCCGAAGGACGGCGACGCGGTATTTTTGGAGATCAAGAAAAAATCCCGGGGCGTGGTGTATAAGCGCCGTGTGACCCTGCCCGCCGCGCAGGCGGCGGAGTATCTCGCCGGAGGGCCGAAGCCCGAGGGCAAGGGCCAGATCATGGAGGAGATCGACTGGATGGTGGAGCGCTACCGGCCCCGGCCCGCGGCGGTGATCGCCACGGACCGTCTGGCCCTGTTCGGGCGGGAGGACCCCGCCCTGCGCGTCACCTTCGACTTCAACCCCCGGGGCCGGACGGAGGCGCTGGACCTCCGGCTGGGGGACGCGGGAGAGCCGCTGCTGGAGGAGGGGCTGGTGCTGATGGAGCTGAAGGTCAGCGCCGCCGCGCCGCTGTGGCTGGCGGAGCTGCTGAGCCGGGAAAAGCTGTATCCCCGGTCGTTTTCCAAATACGGGACCTGTTACCGCCGGGCGCTGCTGCCCCGGCTGCTGAGCGAGGAGGAATGTTATGTTTAACTCTGTATTGACCGGGAGCATGAATCTGACCGCCTTCTGCCTCTGCGTGGGAGCGGCGGTCTGCCTGGGACTGCTGAACGCCGGTATTTTTATGTACCGCAACCGCTACTCCGCGGGCTTCGTCATGACGTTGACGCTGCTCTGTCCCATGGTGGCGGTGGTCATCATGCTGGTGAACGGCAACATCGGCGCGGGCGTGGCGGTGGCCGGCACCTTCAGCCTGATCCGCTTCCGCTCCGCCCCCGGCACCGCCCGGGAGATCGGGAGCCTGTTCCTCTCCGTCGCCATCGGCATCGCCTGCGGCATGGGCTATATCGGCGTGGCGGCGCTGTCCTTCGTCATTCTGGCGGCGGTGACGCTGCTGCTGGTGGCCCTGCGCTTCGGGGAGAGCAACGGCACGGAGAAGGAGCTGCGCATCACCATCCCGGAGGATCTGGAGTACGACGAGATGTTTGACGACCTGTTCGGGAAATATACCAGCTTTCACCGCCTGGACCGGGTCAAGACCGTGAACATGGGCACCATGTACGAGCTGCGCTACACCATTGTGCTGCGGGAGGCGAAAAAGAGCAAGGAGCTGATCGACGCCATCCGCTGCCGCAACGGAAACCTCCCCGTTTCCTGCGGCATCCAGCGGCTGGAGGACACGAAGCTGTAAAACAAAAAGCGAAAAGAGAACGGGCGGGACTGCACGGCAGTCCCGCCCTTTTTTCGTTTATACTAGACTCCCATGAAAAGTAGACAAAGTCTACTTTTCATAGCGCGTTAGCGCGTCGGAGTCTGCATAAGACGGCATCTGCGCTCTTAGCGCAGATGGGCGACGCTTTAAGCGGCGCCTTTCCAATAAAAAGTGTCTGCTTTTTATTGGAAAATAGTATTACTCACAGAGATACGAGAACCAGCCCTCGCTGCTCCGCTCCTCCGCTACCCGCCAGCCGGCGTCAAGCAGCCGCTGCTTCACCTCCGCCGCCCGGTCGTCGATGATGCCGGAGCAGAGGAACTTGCCGCCCGCTTTCAGGTAGGGCCGCACGTGGGGCGCGAGGCCGATGATGACGTCGGAGACGATGTTCGCCACGACCAGGTCGTAGCCGCCGCCGATGGCCTGCTTCAGCCCCTCGTCCGAGAGCACATCCCCCGTGCGGACGGTGTAGCGGTCCCGGCCCACGCCGTTGAGGGCGGCGTTCTCATAGGCCACCGTCTCGCACTTTTCGTCGATGTCGCAGGCAAAGGCCCGCGCCGCCCCCAGGCGCAGCGCCGCGATGGAGAGGATGCCGCTGCCGCAGCCAAGGTCCAGCACCGCCTCGCCGCCGTGGATGTGCTTCTCCAGCGCCGTCAGGCAGAGCCGCGTGGTGGCGTGGCTGCCAGTGCCGAACGTGAGCCCCGGATTCAGGATCAGCGTCACCCGGCCGCCCGCCTCCGCCGTCTCCCACTCCGGAATGACCAGCAGGCGCTCGCCGATCTCCATGGGCTTATAATACTGCTTCCAGTTGTTCTCCCAGTCGCTGTCCTTTACCCCCTCCAGCGACAGCGCCAGCGTCCCAAGATCGCCCTGCTCTCTTTGCAGGGCGCTGAGAGAGATGCGCACCGCCGTCACGGTCTCCCTCGCGGCGGCGTCGTCCGCGAGATAGAAGGTGACGCGGCTCACGCCCGCCATCTTTTTCTGCAGTTCCTCGTCCACATAGTCCCAATACTGGTGGTTGTGCTCCAGAAACTCCTGAAAGTCCGTCTCGTCGTCGATGACCACGCTGTCGATGCCAAGGGAAGACAGCATGGCGGTGACGGGCTCCAGCCCCCGGTGATTGGTGTCGATGTGCAGTGCCAGCCAGTTCATAAAAAACCTCCCCGCGCCGCAAGGCGCGCCGTATCAAAAGCAGAATGGGCTGAAGCCCTTATTTTCCCACGCAGAAGCGGGAGAAAATGGAGTGCACCAGGTCCTCCCGCAGGGTCTTGCCCGTCAGCTCCCCCAGGGCGCTGAGGGCCTCCTCCGTGTCCGTCAGAATGGCGTCCGCCGTGAGCCCCGCGTCATAGGCGCCTTTCGCCCGGCGCAGCGCCGCGAGGGCCCGCTCCACCGCGTCCGCCTGCCGGGGATTGGTGAGGAGCGTCCCGCCCGCCTCCGGCTGGGTGGGATACAATTCGCGCACCGCGTTCTCCAGCGCGTCCAGCCCCTCCCCGGTGACGGAGGAGAGGGCCACGCTTGCGGCGGGGGCAGGCCCTCCGCCTACCACGCCGATGGAGCGGGCTTTCGTGTCCCAGAGATCGCATTTGGAGAAAACCGCGATCCAGTGCGGACTTTTCGCAGCCAGACGCAAGACCTCCCGATCTTCCGGCGTCAGGGGAACGGAGCCGTCCACCACCGCCAGCACCAAATCGGCGCTCTCCACAGCCGCCCGGGCACGCTCCACACCCATGCGCTCCACCGCGTCCTCCGTGTCCCGGATGCCGGCGGTGTCGATGAGCCGCAGCAGCACGCCGCCCACCACGGCCTTTTCCTCCACCGTGTCCCGGGTGGTGCCCGCCACCTCCGTGACGATGGCCCGGTCATAGCCCACGAGGGCGTTGAGCAGAGAGGATTTGCCCACGTTGGGACGGCCCAGCAGCACCGTGGAGACGCCCTGCTTCAGCACCCGGCCCCGGGAAAAGCTCCCGAGCAGAGCGGCAAGCTCCTCCTCCGCAAAGGAAAGGGCTGCTTCAATCTCCTCCCGGCGCAAATCCTCGATGTCCTCGTCCGGGTAGTCCACCACGGCGTAGAAGCGGGCGGCCACGTCCATGAGCCGCTGATACACCGCCTCAACGCGCCGGCGGAGGGAGCCGCCCAGCTGCGCCGCGGCGTTTTTCACGGCGGCGGCGGTCTCGGCGGAGAGCAGGTCCGCCGCGGCTTCCGCCTCGGTCAGGTCCATGCGGCCATTTAAGAAAGCCCGGCGGGTGAATTCACCCGCCTCCGCCTGCCGCGCGCCCGCAGCGAACAGGACTTCCAGCGCGAGACGCAGCACCAGCGGCGAGCCGTGGCAGTACAGCTCCGCGCTGTCCTCGCCGGTATAGCTGCGCGGCGCGGGAAAGCGCACCGCGAGACAGCGGTCCACCGTCTCGCCGGCAGCGGTGCGCAGCTCGCCATAGACCATGGAGCGGTCCGCCTGCTCCGCCATAGGGCGGCCGAGAGGGCGAAAGACCCGGTCCAGCACTTCGAAGGCGCGCTCTCCGCTGATGCGGATCACGCCGATGGCGGCGGCGCCGGGGGCGGTGGCGATGGCGGCGATGGTGTCCATAGCTGTCTCCTTTCCAAAAAAAACGCTGTACGGGCGGGGTTGTCCGCCCGGCGGGATGAAAAGAGGGCGGGCGCAGCGCCCGCCCTCTGAAAGGTGCGAAATTACTTCTTTTCCTCCGCCTGGAGCGCCTTGATCTCCTTCAGCGCGTCCTTGCGTGAGAGGTTCCAGCGGCCCTTCTCGTCGATCTCCATGAACTTGACCCAGATCATGTCGCCGACGGAGACGGCGTCCTCCACCTTCTCGATGCGGTTTTCCGCGAGCTTGGAGATATGCACCAGGCCGTCCTTGCCGGGAGCGATCTCCACGAAAGCGCCGAAGGTCATCAGGCGCACCACGCGGCCGTAGTACAGCTTGCCGATCTCAGGCACGAAAACGATGTCGTCGATGCACTTCTTGGCAGCGTAGCAGCTGTCGGCGTTGACGGCGGAGATGACGATGGTGCCGTCGTCGTCGATATCGATCTTGGCGCCGGTGTCGGCCACGATCTTCTGGATGACCTTGCCGCCGGAGCCGATGACCTCGCGGATGCGGTCGGGATCGATCTTCATGGTGATGGTCTTGGGCGCGTAGGGGGAGACCTCAGGCCGCGGCTCCGCGATGCAGGGCAGCATGATCTCGTCAAGGATCTTGCAGCGGGCGTCGTAGGTGATGTCCAGCGCTTCCTTAATGATCTCCATGGTCAGGCCGTCGTTCTTCAGGTCCATCTGAATGGCGGTGATGCCCTTCTTGGTGCCGCCCACCTTGAAGTCCATCTCGCCGTGGAAGTCCTCCACGCCCTGAATGTCGATGAAGGTGGTGAAGGAGCCGTCGTCGTCCTGGATCAGGCCGCAGGAGATGCCGGCCACGGGGGCCTTGATGGGCACGCCTGCGTCCATGAGGGCCAGGGTACTGCCGCAGATGGAGCCCTGGGAGGTGGAGCCGTTGGAGGAGAGGACCTCGCTGACCACGCGGATGGAATAGGGGAACTCCTCCACGCTCGGCAGGACGGGCAGCAGGGCCCGCTCCGCCAGCGCGCCGTGACCGATCTCGCGGCGGCCGGGGCTGCGGGCGGGCTTGGCCTCGCCCACGCTGTAGCCGGGGAAGTTATAGTGGTGCATATAGCGTTTTTCCGTCTCCTCCCAGATGGTGTCCAGCTTCTGGTTGGCGGAAAGGGTGTCGAGGGTCACGACGCTGAGGACCTGGGTCTGGCCGCGGGTAAACAGGCCCGAGCCGTGGACACGGGGCAGCACGCCCACTTCCGCGGCGAGGGGCCGGATCTCGTTGCGCTGGCGGCCGTCCACACGGTGACCCTCCAGCAGCCAGGCCTTGACGATCTTCTTCTGGAACTTATAGGTGATCTCCTCGAGATACTTGTCCATGTCGGGATATTCTTCCGCGAACAGCTCGTGCCAGTGGTCCATCAGCACGTTCCAGCGGGCCTCCCGCACGTTCTTGTCGTCGGTGTCCATGGCGGCCTTGGCCTCGTCCATGGTGGCGGCCACGATCTTGTCGAACAGCTCCTGGTTGAAGTCGGCGTGGGGATAGTCGAACTTGGGCTTGCCGATCTCGGCGACCATCTGGTTGATGAGATTGATCTGGTCCTGGTTGACCTTGTGGGCCAGCTGGATGGCCTCAAACATCTTGTCGTTGGGGACCTCGTTGGCGCCGGCTTCGATCATGACCACCTTCTTGTCGGTGGAGACCACGGTCACGTCCAGATCGGAAACCTGCCGCTGCTCGCTGCTGGGGTTCACCACCAGCTCACCGTCCACCAGACCCACCTTCACGGCGCCCACGGGGCCGTTCCAGGGAATGTCGGAGATGGCGAGGGCGGCGGAGGTGCCGATGAGGGCGGCCACCTCGGGGCTGCAGTCGTGATCCACGCTCATGACGGTGGCCATGATGGAAACATCGTTGCGGAAGTCATAGGGGAACAGGGGGCGGATGGGGCGGTCGATGACGCGGGAGGTCAGGATGCCCTTCTCGCCGGGACGGCCCTCGCGGCGGTTGAAGCTGCCGGGGATGCGGCCCACGGCGTAGAGCTTTTCCTCAAAGTCCACGCTCAGGGGGAAGAAGTCGATGCCGTCCCGGGGCTTGGCGGAAGCGGTGGCGGTGACGAGAATGGTGGTGTCGCCGTAGGTCACGAGGACGGCGGCGTTGGCCAGCTCCGCCAGCTTGCCCACCTCAAGGGTGAGGGGCCGGCCGGCCAGATCCATGCTGTACTTTTTGTAGTTGGGGAACTGGCGGTGGGTGATGATGGTGCTGTACATGGCTTGTCTCCTTTCAGAATATGTACCGGACGGAGACGGCGCTTTAGCACTTGACTCCGCCGCCGAAAAAGCTCGGCAGTGCAGTCAACTGCTAAAAGCGGCGGCGTTCTCCGCCGGCGGATGGCGCGGGGCTGCGAAGAATGGAAAAAGGCGCGGGGAAAGAGACTTCCCCCGCGCGGTATACCCGATTACTTACGCAGACCCAGCTTCGCGATGAGGGCGCGGTAACGCTCGATGTCCTTCTTCTGCAGGTATTCGAGCATATTGCGGCGCTTACCGATCATCTTGTACAGGCCGCGACGGGAGTGGTTGTCCTGGGGATGGGCCTTCAGGTGTTCGGTGAGCTGGTTGATGCGCTCGGTGAGGATGGCCACCTGCACTTCGGGAGAGCCGGTGTCCGTGGGATGGGTGCGGTTGCTTTCGATGATAGCGGTCTTCTGGTCTTTGAGCATCATTGTGGTTGTTCCACCTTTCATAAAATAGGCCGGTCGCTGAGTCATGGGCCGGTGAATGTCCGCAAGACCAAGCGAAGGGTCGGCTTTCTGCACATAGCTGTGCTTAAATACCATACCACAGATGAAATGGCTTGTAAAGAAGAATTTTGCGAAAAGCGGCAGGGAAAATCAGGCAAAACCGGGCGGAGGGCAAAAAAGGGCCGCCCACCGGGCGGCCCTTTCTGATAAATGCGGGAAAAGCCTTATTTGGCAGCCGCCTTCTTCTTCGCGTCCACGCCCGCGAAGTATTCCTTCGTGAGCTTGAAGACCACGGGGGAGAGCAGCAGCACGCCGATGAGGTTGGGGATGGCCATGAGGCCGTTGAGGGTGTCCGCGATGTTCCAGGCCAGGCTCAGGTCCATGGTGGTGCCCACGATGCAGACCAGGCAGAAGATGACCTGATAGGGCTTGACGACCTTGGAGCCGAACAGGTACTCGGCGGTACGGGAACCGTAGAGGCCCCAGCTGAGGATGGTGGAGAAGGCGAACAGGCTCAGGGCGATGGCCACGGCCACGGTGGCGATGGCGGAGGGATAGACGGAGCAGAAGCCGGCCACCGTCAGGGTCTGGTTGGCCTCCTGACCAAAGGGAATGTTCTCAAGACCGTTGCCGCAGAGGGCGATGAGGGCGGTCAGGGTGCAGATGACGATGGTGTCGGCAAAGACCTCGAAGATGCCGTAGATACCCTGCTCGCAAGGATGCTGCACATCGGCGGCGGCATGGGCGATGGGAGCGGAGCCAAGGCCGGCCTCGTTGGAGAACACGCCGCGGCCCACGCCCTTCTTGATGGCGGTCATCATGGTGGCGCCGGCAAGACCGCCCGCCACGGCGGAGGGCTTGAACGCGCCGGTGAAGATGGCGGAGAAGACGGCGGGCAGCTGGTCGGCCCGGAGGATGACCACGCCGATGCCGGCGATGACGTAGATGACGGCCATGACGGGCACCAGCAGCTCGCAGACGTGGCCGATGCGCTTGATGCCGCCGATGTAGACGACCATGGACAGGACGCAGAGGATGATGCCCACGGTCAGGTTGACGGTGCCGGTGTTCACGTCGGGGTTAAAGATCTTGATGGCCTCCGAGATGGAGGAAGCGATGGTGTTGGCCTGGGTGGCGTTGCCGATGCCGAAGGCGGCGAGAGAGCCGAACACGGCAAAGATGGCGGCGAGCCAGGCCCAGTTCTTGCCCAGACCGTTCTTGATGTAGTACATGGGGCCGCCGACCCAGTCGCCCTTGGCGTTCTTTTCACGGTACTTGATGGACAGCGTGACCTCGGAATACTTGGTGGCCTGGCCGAAGATGGCGGAGAGCCACATCCAGAACACCGCGCCGGGGCCGCCGATAGCGATGGCGCCGCAGACGCCGGCGATGTTGCCGGTGCCCACCGTGGCGGCCAGGGCCGTACACATGGCCTGGAACGGGGTGACGGAGCCTTCCGCGCTCTCGCGGCGGCTGAAGGCCTTGCCCACCGTGTTCTTCAGCACGTAGCCCAGGCGGGTGAACTGCTTGAACCCGGTACCGATGGACATATAGACGCCGGTACCGACGATCAGGATCATCGCGGGAATACCCCAGACGAAATTGTTGACCGCACCGTTGATGTTGGCAATCATTTCCATAATCTCAGTTCCTCTCTTATAAAATTTACCGCTTTTGGGTGCGGCAACCCCTCTAACACCAAGAATGTTAACAAAAAGTTTTCACAATGGCAAGGTGTTTTTGCGGTTTTGAAACGTCTATTTTTTAACTGGAATGTCAAAAGCCTGACGCGCTTTTTGGCAGATTGCATAAATTTTCCATTAAAAATGTCCGCGCGGCCCCGGAGAAAAAGGCAAATTCTGGCAGAAAAATGTCGCCGCTTTGTCCCCGGAGGGGAGAAATATTTTCTCAAAAACTGTGGGAAAAGCAACTTGACTTTCCCGCCTGACTCTGTTATGTTTATCCTGCACACAAGATATTGTGGACTATTTGGGGAAAAAGCCACAAGATAACGGGGACGGGCTGCCGTCTCCGCTGCATAGAGCAAACGGGAGGGAACGAGAATGAAGATCATCAAGCGCAACGGCTCGGAGAGGCCGTTCGACATCACGAAGATCATCGCCGCCATCACCAAGGCCAACGCCGTGGTGGAGGAGAGCGAGCGCATGACCCCTGTGCAGATCCGCCGCATCGCGGAGAGCGTGGAGCTGCGCTGCGAAAAGCTGGGCCGCTCCCCCTCGGTGGAGGAGATCCAGGACATGGTGGAGACCCAGATCATGGCCCACGGGGCCTACGACGTGGCGAAGAAGTACATCACCTACCGCTACACCCGCTCTCTGGTGCGCCAGTCCAACACCACGGACAACAAGATCCTGAGCCTCATCGAGTGCAACAACGAGGAGGCCAAGCAGGAGAACTCCAACAAAAACCCGGTGGTGAACTCCACCCAGCGGGACTACATGGCGGGCGAGGTCAGCCGGGACATCACGGACCGCATCCTCCTGCCCCGGGACATCGTGGAGGCCCACGAGGCGGGCATCATCCATTTCCATGACTCCGACTATTTCGCCCAGCATATGCACAACTGCGATCTGGTGAATCTGGAGGATATGCTGCAGAACGGCACCGTCATCACCGGTACCCTCATCGAGCGGCCCCACAGCTTCTCCACCGCCTGCAACATCGCCACCCAGATCATCGCCCAGGTGGCCAGCAACCAGTACGGCGGCCAGAGCATCTCCCTGACCCATTTGGCGCCCTTCGTGGACGTGAGCCGGCAGAAGATCCGCCGCAGCGTGGAGGAGGAGATGCGCATGGCGGGGGCGGAACCCAGCGAGGAGCAGCTCGCCGACATCACGGAGGCCCGCCTGCGGGAGGAGATCCGCCGCGGCGTGCAGACCATCCAGTATCAGGTGGTGACGCTGCTGACCACCAACGGACAGGCTCCCTTCGTGACGGTGTTCATGTATCTCGGCGAGGCCCGCAGCGAGCAGGAGCGGCAGGACCTGGCCCTCATCATCGAGGAGACGCTGCAGCAGCGCTATCAGGGCGTGAAGAACGAGCAGGGCGTCTGGGTCACGCCGGCCTTCCCCAAGCTCATCTATGTGCTGGAGGAGGACAACGTCCATGAGGACAGCCCCTACTGGTATCTGACGGAGCTGGCGGCAAAGTGCACCGCCCGGCGCATGGTGCCGGACTATATCAGCGAAAAGAAGATGCTGGAGCTGAAGGTGGACAAGAACGGCGAGGGCCACTGCTATCCCT
>JBJDYU010000019.1:0-17105 GCA_051867615.1 Oscillospiraceae bacterium
GCGGCGAGCTGGCCCGCATCATGCTGGCGCTGAAAAACGTGCTGGCGGAGCAGGACGAGGTGGAGACGCTGGTGTTCGACGAGGTGGACACGGGCGTTTCCGGCCGGGCGGCGGAAAAGGTGGCGGGAAAGCTGGCGCAGGTCTCCCGCCGCAAGCAGGTGCTGTGCGTCACCCATCTGCCCCAGATCGCCGCCATGGCGGACGTGCATTTCACGGTGGAAAAGGGCGAACGGAACGGGCGCACCTATACGGAGGTGCGGCGTCTCAGCCGCACCGAGCGCTGCCGGGAGCTGGGCCGCATCACCGGCGGCACCCATGTCTCTGAGACGCTGCTGAAAAGCAGCGAGGAGCTGCTGGCGGCGGCGGAGGAATTCCGCAATACCCTCGGCGGGAGCCGGGACGGCAGAGCGGTCAAAGACAATGCGCACCGCCGTGAAGACGGAAAACAGGATTGACAAGCCGGACAAAATCCGATAAAATACCCACTGCATACAGCGAAGAAAAGGACAAGTACCCGCCATGGCGCTGCCAAGAGAACCCCTGGATGGTGGAAAGGGGAGAGGGCCGGGCGGCGAATACCCCTTGGAGCTGGCGCCCCAACGGCTCAAACGAGCCCAGTAGGCGCGTCCGGGCGCGCCCGTTACCGCGCTGCCGTGTGATGGCACGGCGCAAGGCCGCTTTCCGCGAGGGAGCGGCGAACCAGAGGTGGTACCGCGAATGCTTCGCCCTCTGTCCCCGTGGGGGACAGAGGGCGTTTTTTACTATGGAAAAACCATGAAGTTTCATGCCGCGATACGCCGCTTTCACAAAACAAATCAAATTTGGAAGATAAAAGGAGAAAAGAAACGATGCAGATCTATGACGAACTGGTGGCCCGGGGGCTTATCGCCCAGGTGACGGACGAGACGGAGATCCGCGAGATGGTGAACAACGGCAAGGCCACCTTCTATATCGGCTTTGACTGCACGGCGGACAGCCTGACCGCCGGCCACTTCATGGCGCTGACGCTGATGAAGCGCCTGCAGATGGCGGGCAACAAGCCCATCGCCCTCATCGGCGGCGGCACCACCATGATCGGCGACCCCTCCGGCCGCACGGATATGCGCAAGATGCTGACGAAGGAGGACATCGAGCACAACGCCGCCTGCTTCAAGCGCCAGATGGAGCGCTTCATCGACTTCGGCGAGGGCAAGGCCATGATGCTGAACAACGCCGAGTGGCTGCTGGGCCTGAACTATGTGGAGCTGCTGCGGGAGGTGGGCGCGTGCTTCTCCGTGAACAATATGCTCCGGGCCGAGTGCTACAAGCAGCGCATGGAGAAGGGCCTGAGCTTCCTTGAGTTCAACTACATGATCATGCAGTCCTACGACTTCTACTATCTGTTCCAGCACTACGGCTGCAATATGCAGTTCGGCGGCAACGACCAGTGGAGCAATATGCTGGGCGGCACGGAGCTGATCCGCCGCAAGCTCGGCAAGGACGCCCACGCCATGACCATCACGCTGCTGACCGACTCTCAGGGCAAGAAGATGGGCAAGACCGCCGGCAACGCCGTGTGGCTGGACCCCAACAAGACCAGCCCCTTCGATTTCTACCAGTACTGGCGCAATGTGGACGACGCGGACGTGATGAAGTGCATCCGTATGCTGACCTTCCTGCCGCTGGAGCAGATCGACGAGATGGACGGCTGGGAGGGCAGCCAGCTCAACACCGCCAAGGAGATCCTGGCCTACGAGCTGACCGCCATGGTCCACGGCAAGGAGGAAGCGGAAAAGGCCAAAGCCGCGGCGAAGGCCCTCTTTGGCGGCGGCGGGGACAGCGAGAATATGCCTACCACCGCTCTCGCGCCGGAGGATTTTGAAAACGGCGTCATCGGCATCATGGGCCTGATGGTCAGGACTGGGCTCTGCGCCTCCCGGGGCGAAGCGAGACGGCTGGTGCAGCAGGGCGGCGTCACGGTGAACGAGCAGAAGGTGGACTCCATCGACGCGTCCTGGGCGCCGGAGGCGTTCGCGGACGGGCTCATCATAAAAAAGGGCAAAAAGGTGTTCCACAAGGTCACGCTGCAGTAAGCGGCTGAGAAACTCGGGGCGGTCAAAGGTCACTTTGGCCGCCTCTTTTTGGTCACGGAAACCACCGGCTCTGCCGGTGGAGGTGTCCCGTAAAAAGCTTTAGCTTCAAGCATCGAGCGAAGCGAGCCGCTAACAGGAAGTTTTCAATAATAGAAAGCTTCTGTTAGAACGGTGATCGCCCGTTTGCGGTCTGTAGGGCAAGTGATGCGAGTGAAATAAATTTCAGCGCGTCTTGAGACGCGTGCTGGTATTAAGCCCTTATAGGGCTTACGCAAGCCTCCGGCTTAACCGGAGGCTTAACGGACAACACGGCAGACGCGGCGTCGCCTTTCCACGGAGGGCAGGGGGAAAAGCGGGGGAATCCCTTGCCAAGAGCGGGAAAATGTACTATACTTATTCTGCGGAATTGTGGCGCCGTCTGGCGAAAAACGGGTTTTGCGGACGGCGCTTTCCCTATACATAAAGGAGGAATCCCATGAAAAAGCTGCTATACCTGCTCTCCACCTTGACGCTGCTGCTGGCGCTGACGACGGTCTCCGCCGCGGCGGTGACCAACGGCATGGTGAAGGTGGGCCTGTATTACGGCAGCAGCGCGCTCTACAGCGCCAACGCCATGATCAAGGACGGCACGGGCGATGGCTTTCAGTTCGGCTATTACGATGATAACCGCAATTTCGTTTCTCTGGGCTTTCTGTCGGAGACCTCCGTCTCCGTGACGCTGGACGGCAATATCGCCTACAGCGGCGGAGAGATCACCAGCGGCTCCGGCAGCACCGTGCTGGGCGGCTGGCACGTGCAGCTGCCGCAGCAGTACAGCGATTTCGCCAGCGCCCAGAGCGCGGCGGCAGGCTATGACGGCGGCTTCGCCGCCTGCGTCAGCGGCGCGTTTTATGTCCGTGTGGGCAGCTACGAAAGCCAGAGCGCGGCGGAGAGCGCCGCCGCGGTCATCGGCGGCAGCGCGGTAGGCCCCAGCGCCACCGGCGTCACGGTGACGCTCCGGGGCGCGCAGACCATTTTGCTGCAGTTCGATTACAGCGGCTGGTACGACCTGGCGCTGCAGGCGCGGGGCAGCGGGGCGCAGACCTGGTTCAAAAACCACCTGTACTACGGCGGCTTTTCGTACAAGCGGGTCAGCGGCGGCAACTTGTACGTCATCAATGTGGTGGGGCTGGAGGACTACCTCAAGGGCGTGGTGCCCTATGAGATGAGCAACTCCTGGCCGACGGAGGCGCTGAAGGCCCAGGCCATCTGCGCCCGGACTTACGTCTGCCGCGTAGGCAGCCGCCACGGCAGCTACGGCTTCGACGTCTGCGCCACCACGGACTGTCAGGTGTATTATGGGGTAGACTATGGCTATACGGCCCACACCACCGCCTCGGATCAGGCGGTGGCGGACACGGCGGGGCTGTGTATGTACTATAACGGCGAGCTGATCTACGCCGTCTATTCCGCCTCCAACGGCGGCGCGTCGGAGGACGCAAAGAACGTCTGGGGCAGCAATTATGCCTACCTGCAGGGCAAGGCGGACCCCTATGAGACTTCCATCGCCGCCTCCATTCCCGGCTACCAGTACACGGTGAGCTATACCGCCGCGTCCCTCGGCAGCCGCATGGCATCCCGCTACTCCGACTATAAGCTCGGCACGCTTGCGAGCGTCTATGTCTCGGAGTATACGCCGAACGGCAACGTCTACGCCGTCACTTTTGTGGACACGGCCGGCAAGACCTATACCGTCACAGGGGAGAAGTGCCGTCTGGCGCTGGGGACCAAGAGCCAGCGCTTCACCATCAACGGCGGCGAGGGCGGATGCTATGTGAACGGAGAGGTGCTTTCCTCGCTCTCCGGCAGCTATGTCATCTCCGGCAGCGGCAGCGTCACCGCCTTTGACGGCGAGGCCTATGTCATCACGGCGGACGGCGTTTCGAAGCTGGAGCAGTCCGCGGGAGGCGGAGACATCTCCGGCGGCATCCTCATCAGCGGCACCGGCAACGGGCACAACGTGGGCCTGAGCCAGTGGGGCGCTTACGCCATGGCGAAAAAAGAGTATTCCTACCGGGATATCCTGGCGTTTTACTATACCGGAATCACGATCAAGTAAGGATGTAACAGCCTGATGAAAACCCATGATTTTTACTATGACCTGCCGCAGGAGCTGATCGCCCAGACGCCGCTTGCGCGCCGCGACGGCTCCCGCCTGCTGGTGCTGGATAAGGAGACGGGAGCGTGGGAGCACCGGCATTTCTTCGACCTGCCGGAATTCCTGCGCCCGGGCGACTGCCTGATCCTAAACGACTCCCGCGTCATCCCGGCGCGGCTGTTGGGCGCGCGGGAGGGTACCGGCGGCGCCTGCGAGGTGCTGCTGCTGAACGACAAGGGCGATAAGATCTGGGAGTGTCTGGTGCGGCCGGGACGGCGGCTCCGCCCCGGTGCGCGCATTCGCTTCGGAGAGGGGGAGCTGACCGCGGAGATCCTCTCCGTGACGGAGGGCGGCGGACGGCTGGTGCGCTTCGAATATGAGGGCATCTTTCTGGAGGTGCTGGAGCGGCTGGGCAAAATGCCCCTGCCGCCCTATATCAAGGAGGAGCTGCGGGATCAGGAGCGGTATCAGACCGTCTATTCCCGGGTCAGCGGCTCCGCCGCCGCGCCTACGGCGGGACTGCATTTCACGCCGGAGCTGCTGGAAAAGATACGCTCCATGGGCGCGGGCATCGGCTATGTGACGCTGCACGTGGGGCTCGGCACCTTCCGCCCGGTGAAGGAGGAGGACATTCTCGACCACGAGATGCACAGCGAGTACTGCGAGATCCCGCAGGCCACCGCTGACTTGGTCAATGAGACCAAGCGCCATGGGGGTCGGGTCATCTGCGTAGGCACCACCTCCTGCCGTACCATCGAATCCTGGGCGGCGGAGGACGGGACGCTGCGCCCCTGTTCCGGCTGGACGAACATCTTCATCTATCCCGGCTACCGCTTCAAGGTGCTGGACGCGCTGGTGACGAACTTCCACCTGCCGGAGTCCACGCTGGTCATGCTGGTGAGCGCGTTGGCGGGGCGGGAGCATATCCTCGCCGCCTATGAGGAGGCGGTGCGGCAGCGCTACCGCTTCTTCAGCTTCGGCGACGCTATGTTTATTCATTAAAACGCTTGCCCCGCAAGGGGAGGAAAGGAAAACACCATGACAACGCTTGCCTATCGGGCCGTGCCCAATATGAGCGATGAGCTGGTCTCCTGGCTGAACGCGGAGGGGATCTATACGCTGGAGGAGCTGCAGGCCATCGGCAGCCATGAAGCGTTCCTCCGCATCCGCGGCCGCATCATCGAGCGGCCCTTCCACACCCTCTGCAGTCTGGAGGCTGCCTGCCGGGGCGTGTTCAAAAACGAGCTGGATCAGGCCGCGCGGCAGGAGCTGCGCCGCTTTTACGAGTCGCTGGACGCGGCGGACGAGGCCTGACCCATAGGAAAGGACAGCTATGTTTCGTATCATCAAACAGGAGGGGCGCGCCCGGCGGGGTGAGTTCCGCTGCGCCCACGGCGGCACGGTGCAGACCCCGGTGTTCATGAACGTGGGCACGCAGGGGGCCATCAAGGGCGGCGTGAGCGCCCTTGACCTGCAAGAGCTGAAGTGCCAGATCGAGCTGAGCAACACCTACCATCTCCACCTGCGTCCCGGCGACGAGGTGATCAAGCGTTTGGGCGGGCTGCACCGTTTCATGCGCTGGGACGGGCCGATCCTCACCGACAGCGGCGGCTTTCAGGTGTTCTCCCTATCGGGCCTGCGCAAGATCAAGGAGGAGGGCGTCACCTTCGCCTCCCATCTGGACGGGCGGCGCATCTTCATGGGGCCGGAGGAGAGTATGCGCATCCAGGCGAACTTGGGCTCCGACATCGCCATGGCCTTCGACGAGTGCGTGGAGAATCCCTCACCGTATGAATACGTGCGGGACTCCTGCGAGCGGACCTACCGCTGGCTGGGACGCTGCGTGGAGGCCCATGCCCGCTTCTGCGCCGAGCCGGACGCGGTGAACCCGCGGCAGATGCTGTTCGGCATCAACCAGGGCGGCACCTACGAGGACCTGCGGGTGGACAATATGAAGAAGATCGCCCGGCTCCCCTGCGATGGCTTCGCCATCGGCGGTCTCGCGGTGGGGGAGGAGACGGAGGTGATGTACCGCATCATCGACGCGGTGGAGCCTCATATGCCGGCGGACAAGCCCCGCTATCTCATGGGCGTCGGCACGCCCTCCAACATCATCGAGGCGGTGGCCCGGGGCGTGGATTTCTTCGACTGCGTCATGCCCGCCCGCAACGCCCGGCACGGGAAGCTCTACACCTGGTCCGGGACGCTGAACATCCGCAACGAGAAGTACACGGAGGATGAAAGTCCCATCGACCCCGAATGCGATTGCCCCACCTGCCGGCACTTCACCCGGGCGTATCTCCGCCACCTGTTCAAGGCGGAGGAGATGCTGGCCATGCGCCTGGCGGTGATGCACAACCTCTACTTTTACAACACGCTGATGGAGCGCATCCGGGCTTCGCTGGACGAGGGAACCTTCGAACAGTTCCGGGCGCGGTACAGCGGGAAGCTCGAAAAACGCGTATGAGCGGGGAAAGTGCCTATTGCAATCCCTTTGATTCTTGGATATAATCAATTTTGTTCGATACTTCGATACTAAAATGAAAAGGAGTTCATTTTTACTATGGATCTTTACACTATCTTCATGCTCGTCCTCGTGATCGCCATCTTCTACTTCCTGATGATCCGGCCGGAAAACAAGCGCAAGAAAGCCGCTCAGCAGATGCGCGACAGCCTGAAAAAGGGCGACAGCATCACCACCATCGGCGGCCTGAAAGGCAAGGTCATCATGATCAGCGAGGATTCCGTGGTCTTTGAGACCAGCGAGGACCGCGTCCGCATTGAGATCGCCAAGTGGGGCATCTCCAGCAACGATACCGCCGCTGCGGCTGCCGCGGCCGCTGCCGCCGAGAAGAAGGGCAAGAAGGCGGGAAAGATCGCCGAAGCGCCCAAGGCGGACGCCGTGGCCAAGGCCGAGGCCGAGGCGGATGTGGAAGCCAAGAGCGAAGAATAAGCAAAAACCATTCATAAAGCGTACCTCCTCTGGAATAGGCTTGTAACGAGCCATACCAGAGGAGGTTTTGTTATGCCGAAGGGAATTCCGGGAAAAGGGAAGCAGTGGATCCTGGGACTGCTGCTGACGCTGCTGCTGTATGGACTTGCGCCGCTGCTGTTCGCCTGGTTCGCCGTCAGGGGCTGGATGGACGCGCAGAAGCTGCTGGTGCCGATGGCGCTGTCCGCCGCGCTGTCCGCCGCCGTGGGCGGACTGTATCTCACAAGGCGCGGAGGGCTGAGCGTCTTTATCGCGGCGCTGCTGGCGGGGCCGGGCGCGCAGCTCATCGCCGCGCTCATCGGCTATCTCGCCTTCGGCAGAGTCGAATGGGGGAGCAACCGCTGGCTGCTGCCTGTGGCGGGTTTTGCGGGGGCGCTGGCCGCAGGATTGCTTTTCTCTCGCCGGACAGGGCGGAAGCGGACGGAGCGGAGCCGGGGCGCCGGGCGAAACCGGCGAAAATGAGAGAGGGACGCTGTGGTAATAATTCACAAAAAATGGGCCGGACGGCGATGGCGGAGCGCCGGAGGGCGGAGGAGCGCCGTCATTTTGACGGAAGGGGAGCGGGGGCACATCTTGACAGGCACGGCCCCGCCGCCCCACAAGATATGGAAAACGGAAGCGGGCGAAGCGGCAAATCCCCACTTTTATTTACGAAGTTTACATAAAGTTATTTACATAATATTTTGGCATAATCCACAAAGTTTGCTTTTTCGCGGCTTTTTCCCTTGCGCAAAAAGCAATATTGCCATATTATTAAGGAAGCATTGGTTTACAAATCTATCGTCTGTTTTCCGATCCGCCGCATAGAATAGGATGCGAGGTGAGATCATGCAGACTGCCAGCCGTTTGAAAGCCCGGCCTGTGGAGAGACGCTCTCTGCTGTCGCTGGGGCTTTTTGGCCTTTGTTTTTTGTTGGGCCTGTATTTGGGACAGGTCGTTTCCGCGCGGCAGGCGGCGGTCGTGTCGCAGGAGCTGGGTCAGTACCTGACCGGCTATGTGGAGCTGTCGCCGGGCTATCCGCTGTCCATGGGCAGCTTTCTTACGTCGTTTCTGGTCTATTTCCGCTATCCGCTTCTGGCGTTTTTGCTGGGCTTTGCCTCTTTTGGGGTGCTCCTGCTTCCCGTTCTCAGCGTGCTGCTGGCCTTTTCCTTTTCCTACTCCGTCTGCTGCTTCGTGGCGGCCTTTGGGGAGAAGGGGATCGTGCTGGCCCTGGCGGTGCTGGGGCTGCGCTACGCGCTGACGCTGCCGTGCTATACCCTGCTGGCGGAGCAGTCCCTGCGCAGCTCGGCGGAGCTGGCGCGGTATACCTTCGGGCAGGGCAGGCGGAGTGCTGCGCCGCTGTACGGGCGCGGCTTTTTCACCCGCTTTTTTATCTGCGCGGCGGTGCTGGCCGCCGGCGCGCTGCTGGACGTCTGGCTGACGCCCTGGCTGCTGCAGTTGGCGGGAGGCGGGCTGTCCTGAAATCACAACAATCTTTCGGAAAGGGGGAGGCGTTTTGAGCGATTATATTCAAGACTACCAGGGCTATCTGGAGCACGAAAAGCGCTCCTCTCCCAACACGGTCAGCTCCTATGTCCGGGACCTGCACCAGTTTCAGGAGTATCTCCGGGACAGCGGAAAGACGGACCTGCGGCGGGTCAAAAAGGAGCAGGTGCAGGCCTACACGGACTGGATGCTGAGCCACGGCAAGTCTCCCGCCTCCGTCACCCGCTCTCTGGTGTCGCTGAAATCGTTCTATGCCTATCTCATGACACGCTCTCTGGTCAAGACCAATCCCGCAAGAGGGATCACCACCGCCAAGGTGGAGCGCAAGTACCCCCAGATCCTGACGAGCAAGGAAGTGGAGCTGTTTCTGGAGCAGCCTCAGTGCGTGGACGCCAAGGGCATCCGGGACCATGCCATGCTGGAGCTGCTGTATGCCACGGGCATCCGCGTCAGCGAGCTGATCTCTCTTGACGTGGCGGACGTGAATCTCAGCGCCGGCTTCATCCGCTGCGAGAGCCGGGGCAAGAGCCGCATCATCCCGCTGTACCATATGGCGGTGAAGGCGCTGCAGGACTATCTGAAGGACGTCCGTCCCCAGCTCATCGCGGACGAGGCGGAGGAGGCCTTGTTCGTCAACATGAACGGCGAGCGTATGAGCCGCCAGGGCTTTTGGAAGATCATCAAGTTCTATCAGGAAAAGGCCCAGATCCACAAGGATATCACACCCCACACCCTGCGCCATTCCTTCGCGGTGCATCTGCTGGAAAACGGCGCGGACCTGCACGCCATACAGGAGATGCTGGGCCACGCGGATATCTCCTCCACCCAGATCTATACCCATGTGGTGAAGAATCAGCTGAAGGACGTGTACAACAAGGCCCACCCCAGGGCGTAACGCTACATAAGCCGGACTTTCCCTTTTCGGGAAGGCCCGGTTTTCTTTTCCGCCGGAGGGCGCAAAAGTGGCTATTGCGAAACCATACCCCGGTTTGGTATAATACAATTTACGGGCGGACCGGCCATGTCCGGACCGCCGCTATGTGACGCTTAAGGCAAAGAGGAGGGAGCTGACCGTGCGTATCCTTGGCATCGACCCCGGCGTGGCCATCGTGGGCTTCGGCCTGATCGAGTCGGAGCGGGGCCGGGACACCATGCTCCGCTATGGAGCCATCACCACGCCGGCGGGCCTGCCTCTGGCCAAGCGCCTGTACCAGATCGAGCGGGACATGGAGGAGCTGCTGCGCCTGACGGAGCCGGAGGTCATGGCGGTGGAGGAGCTGTTCTTCACCAACAACATCACCACCGGCATCGCTGTGGCCCATGGCCGCGGCGTCCTCCTCGCCACGGCGGAGCGCATGGGCGTGCCGCTGTACGAGTACACCCCCATGCAGGTCAAACAGGCCGTGGTGGGCTACGGCAAGGCGGAGAAGCGGCAGGTCATGGATATGACCCGGCGGCTGCTGCGCCTGAGCGACGTGCCCCGCCCGGATGACGCGGCGGACGCGCTGGCTATCGCGCTCTGCCACGCGCGCTGCGCCACCTCGCTTTTGCAAAAGCAGAACCTTGCCGCCAAACAGACCATTTAAGGAGTCCCAGCCATGCTGTACTTTGTAGAGGGCGCTGTCGCCCTGTTGGATCAGAATCTCGCGGTCATCGACTGCGGCGGCGTGGGCTATGCCTGCGCCACCACCAACCACACCCTGTCCCGGCTCAGAAAAGGGGAGAGGGTCAGGCTCTATACATACTTAAACGTCCGGGAGGACGCGGTGGAGCTGTTCGGCTTCGATACCCAGCGGGAGCTGGCGTGCTTCCGCCAGCTCATCGGCGTCTCCGGCGTGGGGCCCAAGGCGGCTCTGGCCATTCTCAGCGCCGTCACGCCGGACGCGCTGGCCTTCGCCGTCCTCTCCGGGGATGAGAAGGCCCTTACCGCCGCGCCGGGCGTGGGCAAGAAGATCGCCCAGCGCATCATCCTGGAGCTGAAGGATAAGATGTCTCAGGCGGAGAGCGGCGCGGGCTTCGCCGTCCCCGCCGCCGGACAGACGGTGCTGGCGAGCAAAGCCTCCGAGGCCACCGCGGCCCTGGCGGTGCTGGGCTATTCCGCACAGGACGCCGCTGCCGCGCTGAAGGGGCTGGACGTGGAGGGCCTGCCGCTGGAGGAGATCATCCGCCAGGCGCTGAAAAGGATGGCGCGGGCATGAGCGAGAAAAAGACGCAGGCCGCGAAGTCCGGCATCACCTTCGGCTCCTGCCTTGCCATGGTCATTTCCTATACCACCTGGCGCTCTGTGGGCTGGGCCATCATCCACGGCCTTATGAGCTGGGTCTATGTCATTTACTTCATCCTGCGGTACTGAGGAGGCGAGGGTTTGAGCATCGATTTCGGAAACGACATTTACGGCGAGCCGCTGGTCTCCAAGACCATCCTGCCGGAGGATGCGAATGAGGGAAACCTCCGCCCTAAGAGCCTGGAGGACTATATCGGCCAGCAGAAGGCCAAGGAGAACCTCTCCGTCTTCATCCAGGCGGCGAAGCAGCGCACGGAGCCGCTGGACCATGTGCTGCTCCACGGCCCGCCGGGTCTCGGCAAGACCACCCTCGCGGGCATCATCGCCGCGGAGATGGGGGTCAATATCCGCATCACCTCCGGCCCTGCTATCGAAAAGGCGGGAGATCTGGCGGCGCTGCTGACGAACCTCAATGAAAACGACATCCTGTTTGTGGATGAGATCCACCGGCTGAACCGTTCGGTGGAGGAGATTTTGTATCCCGCCATGGAGGATTACGCCCTGGACATCATCATCGGCAAGGGCCCCTCCGCCAACTCCATCCGTCTGGACCTGCCGAAGTTCACCCTCATCGGGGCCACCACCCGGGCGGGCCAGCTCTCCGCGCCGCTGCGGGACCGCTTCGGCGTAACGCTGCGGCTGGAGCTGTACACGGCGGAGGAGCTGAGCCGGATCGTGACGCGCAGCGCCCATATCCTCCGCGTCCCCATCGAGGAGAGCGGCGCCGCCGAGATCGCGAAACGCTCCCGCGGCACGCCCCGCATCGCCAACCGCCTGCTGCGCCGCGTCCGTGACTTTGCCCAGGTGAAGGCGGACGGCGTTATTACCGAGGCGGTGGCGGATGAGGCCCTTTCCGCTCTTGAGATCGACTATCTGGGGCTGGACCCCATCGACCGGCGGATGCTGGGCGCTATCATCGGGCAGTACGGCGGCGGCCCGGTGGGGCTGGAGACGCTGGCCGCCACCATCGGCGAGGAGTCGGTGACGCTGGAGGACGTGTATGAGCCGTATCTGATGCAGCTGGGCTTCCTCAGCCGCACGCCGCGGGGCCGCTGCGCCACGCGGAAGGCCTATGAGCATCTGCACCTCCCCGTTCCCGGGGACGGCGCCGCCGGCGCCATGGAGCAGCTCACCATCTGAGTATCAAGAGGATCAGGAGAATTTATATATGGGAAAACTGTTTGGAACAGACGGCATCCGCGGCGTCGTGGGAGAAAACCTGACCGCTGACCTTGCATACCGCGTGGGTCAGGCGGTGGCCACCGTCCTGACGGAGGAGATAGGAAAGGCCCCGGTCATCACCATCGGCAAGGATACCCGCATTTCCTCCGATATGCTGGAGTCCGCCCTCATGGCGGGCATCTGCTCCGTGGGCGGCAGCGTGATCCCTCTCGGGACCATCCCCACGCCGGCGGTGGCCTTTCTCACCGTGCAGCAGGGGGCGGACGCGGGCATCGTCATCTCCGCCTCCCACAACCCCTTTGAGCATAACGGCATCAAGGTCTTCAACGGCAGCGGCTACAAGCTGCCCGACGCCACGGAGCAGAAGGTGGAGGAAAAGCTCCTCTCCGGCGCGCCCATAGCGGAGAAGAAAGGCGGAGAGATCGGCCGCCGCTATCACGGTATGCGCCAGCTGAAGAAGGACTATATCCACCATCTGCGCTCCTCCATTGAAAGCGACCTTTCCGGTATGCGCATTCTGGTGGACTGCGCCTGCGGCGCAGCCAGCGCCACCGCGCCGGAGCTGTTCGGCCTGCTCAACGCCCATGCGGCGTTCATCGCCACGGAGCCGGACGGCGTCAACATCAACGACCGCTGCGGCTCCACCCATCTGGAGCGGCTGGCGGAGGAAGTGGTGGCCGGCGGCTACGACGTGGGCGTGGCCTTTGACGGCGACGCGGACCGCTGCCTGCTGGTGGATGAGACCGGCGCCGTCATCGACGGCGACAAGGTCATGGCCATCTGCGGCCTGGACCGAAAGCGCAAGGGCAGGCTCTCCGGCAACACCATCGTGGCTACCGTCATGTCCAACCTGGGCCTGCACGAATTCTGCGCCTCTCACGGCATCGACCTGGTCTGCACCGGGGTAGGGGACCGCAACGTGCTGGAGAAAATGCTGGAATGCGGCTACGCCGTGGGCGGCGAGCAGTCCGGCCATACCATCTTCCGGGAATTCGCCACCACGGGCGACGGCGAACTGACGGCCCTGCAATTTCTGCAGGTGCTGCATGAGAGCGGGAAGAAGGCCTCGGAGCTGGCCGCTGTCTGCCCCCAGTATCCCCAGGTGCTGAAAAACGTGCAGCTCGAGAACGTGGCAGGCCGCAAGGAGCAGGTCATGGGATCGCCCGCTCTGCGGGAGGCCATACAGCGGCAGGAGCAGGACTTCGGCGGAGAGGGGCGGCTGCTGATCCGCGCCTCCGGCACGGAGCCGCTGATCCGCGTCATGGTGGAGGCGAAGACCGTGGAACTGGCCGAGTCCGTGGCGGACCGCTTCGTGGCTTTGGTCAAGTCGCTGTGAAGCGCACCAAAATCCACAAAAAATTGTTAAAAAAGCTTGACAAATTTGAAACAAATTCTTTATAATAAGTACTGTTATGGAAGAACGTTTGGAAAGCCTGACGGCACTGAGCGATGAGGAGCTTGGCGGTCTCGCCGCTTCCGGCCGCGCCGCGGCGGAGGAGCTTCTCGTCCTGCGGTATACCCGCCTGGTCCGCGCACGGGCCCACTCCCTGTATCTGGTGGGAGGGGACAGCGAGGATCTGATCCAGGAGGGGATGATCGGGCTGCTTCACGCCATTCGTTCCTATGACTCCGCAAAAGCAGCCTCCTTTCGCACCTTTGCGGAGACCTGTGTCCGCAACCGCTTGTATTCCGTGCTGCGCTCCGCCAACAGCGAGAGGCAGGCGGCGCTGAATCAATCGGTCTCCTTTGATACCCCTTTCTTTGATGGCAACTCCTATGCCCCGGATGTCCCGCGATACGCCTCCTCCAATCCAGAGGATCTGGTCATCGATGAGGAGCGGTTTTCCGCACTTTTCGCCGGTATCCAAAAGCAACTGTCCGCATTTGAAGGGAAGGTTTTAGGGTATTATTTGCAAGGCTATTCCTGTCGGGAGATCGCCGGACTGACCGGCCGTTCCCCGAAGTCTGTGGACAACGCTGTGCAGCGCCTTCGGCGCAAGATCGAGCGGCATCTTTTTCCCGGCGAAATCAGCGGAAGCTGATCGCAATATATTCTTTTCTAATCTAAGAGAGGGCAGAATCATGTACGAAGATAAGACTTTAGTTTGCAAAGAGTGCGGCAAGGAATTCGTTTTCACCGCCGGCGAGCAGGAGTTCTACGCGGAGCGCGGCTTCCAGAATGAGCCTCAGCGCTGCAAGGCCTGCCGTGACGCCCGCAAGAACGCGGCCCGCGGTCCCCGTGAGTATTTCACCGCTGTCTGCGCTGCCTGCGGCGGCGAGGCGAAGGTTCCCTTCGAGCCCAAGAGCGATCGTCCTGTGTACTGCAGCGAGTGCTTCGCCAAGATGAAGGAGCAGGGCTGATCCCTTATTTCCTGTCCAAAAAACACCTGCCGCTTTGCGGCAGGTGTTTTTCTTGCATTTTTTGCCTTTTTCCCGCAATATACTTGAAAAAAGGGGGAAAAGTGGGTATAATACCAGATACATTTTGATTCTGTGGAGGAACGCATCATGATCGAGATCACGAAGGACACCATTATCGGCGACATTCTGGATATCGCGCCCCAGACCGCTCCCATCTTCTTTGGCATCGGTATGCACTGCCTGGGCTGCCCCTCTTCCCGGGGCGAGACCGTGGAGCAGGCCTGCATGGTGCACGGCGTTGACTGCGACAAGCTGCTGGAGCTGGTGAACGAGGAAGCCAACAAGCCCGTGAGCGAGGACGCCGGGAAATAAACGAGCCTGCAATGGGAAACGCATACGCTTTCGTATGCGTTTTCTATTCTGCCGGGGGGACTACGCTTTCTCCAGCCGCCGTGTATAGCGGGGGAGGTAGAGGAGCCGTCCCTCCCGCCGGGTGGATTCCATGAGGCTGACCTCTCTTATTTCGCTGACGCTGCGCCCCAGCGCCCGTTCCACCGCCGCCAGATCCAGCGATCCGGCGGGGACGAAGCGGCGCACCAGCGTCAGATGCGGCTGAAAGGAGCGGCTTTCCAGTGAGAAGCCCTCCGCCCGCAGATTCCCGGAGACCTGCCGCTGCAGTTCCAGCAGAGGAGCGCAGCGCTCCGCGCCCGCCCAGTAAAGCTCCCCGAAGGCTCCAATGCGGCTGACCTCCAGCGAAAAAGCGGGGGCCTGTACTCTGGCTACGGCGGCTTTCGCCGCTTCCAGCCGGTCGGTCTCGCCGATAAAGGCCAGCGTCATATGCAGGTTTTCCGGCCGGGTGAAGGTCCCATGCCCCTGCTGCCGCAGGGCGCGGATAGCCGAAAGGAGCCGCTGCTCCGTTTCCCGGGAAAAATGGATGGCCACGAAAAGACGCATGGAAAAGCACGCTCCTTCCGGCGGCGTACCGCCGTTTACTTACGGTTTCAGCTTAGCACATCGCAGTGGGGAGGGAAAGACCCATGGCGGAAAAAGTTTTATCGCTGCAGCCGCGCCTGCGCCGTCTGGCGGAGCTGGTGCCTCAGGGCGCCTGCCTCGCGGACGTGGGAACGGACCACGGCTATATCCCGGTCCACCTCCTGCAGGCGGGCCGCATCCAGAGCGCCATCGCCTCGGATATCGGGCGGGAGCCGCTGGAACACGCCCGGCGCACGGCGGCGGAATACGGCCTTGCAGAGCGCATCGTGTTCCGCCTTTGCGACGGTCTTGCGGGCTTTGCGCCGGAGGAGGCGGACTGCATCCTCATCGCCGGTATGGGGGGCGAGACCATCGCCGCCATTCTGGAGGGCGCGCCCTGGCTGCGGCAGGGAGGCCATACGCTGCTGCTGCAGCCCATGACCCGGCAGGAGCTGCTGCGCACTTGGCTCACGGAGCACGGCTTCTGTATCCGGCAGGAGCATCTGGTGTTCGACAAGGGGACGCTTTATAATATCTTCTGCGCCGCGGCGGGCGGGGCGCAGCCCCTGACCGAGGCGGAGCGCTTCGGCGGCGTGAGACTGGAGCAGGACCCGCTGTACGGCGAATATCTGACCTGGCAGGTCCGGAAGCTGCTGCAGGCGGCCTCCGGGCTTCGGCGGTCGAAGGACGGCGCAGCGCGGGAAAAGGCCGAGGCCATGGAGCGCACGGCGGCGCTGCTGCAGGAAAAGAGAGGAGAGTGGCTGGATGCCCAAGGTATGTGAGATAGAATCCGCCCTGTTTGACTGGGCGCCGAAAGAGCTGGCGGCCTCCTGGGACAATGTGGGCCTGCTGGTGGGCGATCCCGCGCAGGAGGTCTCCGCCGTGCTGGTGGCGCTGGACGTGACGGAAGCGGTGGTGGAGGAAGCCGCCGCCATGGGCGCGGAGCTGATCGTGGCCCATCATCCGGTGATGAACTGCGCCTGGCGGCCGGTGCAGACCCTGCGGGAGGACGATCCCCAGGGGCGGAAGCTGCGCAAGCTGGTGCGGCTGGGCATTTCCGCCGTCTGTATGCACACCAATCTGGACGCAGCGGAAGGCGGCGTGAACGATGCGCTGGCGGAAAAGCTGGGCCTTACCGGGCTGGAGCCCCTGGGAGAGGACGGCATCGGCCGGATCGGCACGCTGAAAACGGAAAAAAGCCTTGCGGAATATACCGGGACTGTGGTAAAATTATTAAGTTGCAGCGGCGCGCGGTACCGCTCCGCGGGAAAGCCCGTATACCGGGTGGCGGTGGGCGGCGGCGCCTGCGGCGGGTATATCGAAGCGGCGCTTGCCAAGGGCTGCGATACCTTCGTCACTTCCGATCTGAAGTATAACGACTTTCTCGATACCGAGGGGCTGAATCTCATCGACGCGGGCCATTTCCCCACGGAGAACGTGATCTGCCCCGTCATCGCCGAGCGGCTGGGCCGCCTGTTCCCGGAGCTTACGATCGTAACATCCGCTTCTCACCGGGAAGCGTTAGATTACTACATTACTGCTAAGGAGAGTTGAACTATGTCCGGACATTCCAAATGGCATAATATTCAGAAGACCAAGGGCGCGGCGGACGCCAAGCGC
>JBJDYU010000020.1:0-3727 GCA_051867615.1 Oscillospiraceae bacterium
CGCTGAAAACCCGGTTGCCGCCTAATGTGCAACCGGGTTTCTCGACAGGCTGAGGGGAGACCTGAGGTCTCCCCTTTTTCCTGTCGTGCTGCCTGCCGCCACGCGCCCGGCCGCCTTTCAGCGGGTGGCCCCGGCTATCTGCGGCCTGTCCCATATGGGGCAGGCCGCTTTTCTGTTCACTGTACGTCTCTTTCCCGGCAGAGCCGGGCCATATCCTCCGGCAGGGGCGCTTCCGCCCGGACCCATTCTCCCGTGACGGGATGCCGCAGCACAAGGCGGCAGGAGTGGAGCGCCGGGCGGCGCATGTCCTCCGTCCCGCCGCCGTAGCGCGAATCCCCCAGCAGGGGATGGCCGAGATGCGCGCAGTGCGCCCGTATCTGATGGGTACGCCCTGTTGCAAGGCGGAGCCGCAGCAGCGTGCAGTCCCTGCCCTGTCCCACAGTCTCATACAAAGTCAGGGAGGGCTTTCCCTCCGCCGAAGCCACGGCCCGCCGAGACGCCGCATCCCACAAAAGCGGCGCTTCGATCCGGCCCGCCTCCGGCGTCACCGCCCCCGAGGCCAGCGCCAGATACTCCCGGCAAAAGTCCTCCGTGTGCAGCATCCGCCGGAGCCGATCGTGGATATAGCGGCTTTTCGCCACCGCCATGACGCCGCTGGTCCCCCTGTCCAGCCGGTTCACCGGATGGAAGGGCCGCTCCGCGCCCCACCAGCCGGCGAGAACGCTCTCTACCGTCTCCGGCCCGCCGGCAGGCCCATGCACCGCTATGCCAGCGGGCTTATCGAGCAGCAGCAGGTCCTCGTCCTCATACAGCACCGGCAGCGGCGGAGACGAGACCGCCGCGCCGCCCTCCTCCAGCCGCACGGCAAGCACGTCTCCCTCCTCCACGCGATCCTTCATACGCGCCGGAGCGCCGTTTTTCAGCACCGCCCCGGGTAGGAATTTCAGGTGGGACAGCAGGGAATCCGCGAAGCCGAAGCGCCGCTTTAGAAGGCTCCGCACCGTCCGTCCAGCCTCCTCCGGCGATACCGTCATGGAAAGCTCCCGCATCCCGCTTCCCCCCTTCCTCTCTCAGACCGAAAAAGCGGAGAAAAAGCCGCGCTTTTCCTCCGCTTCTCTTTTACACCATGTGACAGGACTCGCAGCTCTCGCAGGCCGGGAACTGGGACTTGTCGTACTCGATGCCGTTTTTCTCGTAGTAGTCCTTCAGCGCCATCTTCACCGCTTCCTCCGCCAGAACGGAGCAGTGGATCTTGTGGGCGGGCAGACCGTCCAGCGCCTCCACCACCGCCTTGTTCGTCAGCGTCAGGGCTTCGGAGATAGGCTTGCCCTTGATCATCTCCGTGGCCATGGAGCTGGAAGCGATGGCGCTGCCGCAGCCAAAGGTGTTGAACTTCACATCCGTGATGATGTCGTTGTCGATCTTGAGATAGATCTTCATGATATCGCCGCACTTGGCGTTGCCCACTTCGCCCACGCCGTCGGCGTTCTCGATCTCGCCCACGTTCCGGGGGTGCATGAAGTGGTCCATTACTTTCTCACTATACAGTGCCATATCTTTTCATCCTTTCCTTACAGCATGAAAGCGCGCTTGCCCGCCTGCAGGTCCTTCCACACGGGGGACATACTCCGCAGGTACTCCACCACCTGCGGCACTTCCCGCAGGATATAGTCCACTTCTTCCTCCGTGTTTTCCTCCGACAGGCTCAGCCGCAGCGAACCGTGGGCCACCTCATGGGGCCGGCCGATGGCCAGCAGCACATGGCTGGGGTCCAGGGAGCCGGAGGTACAGGCGGAGCCGGAGGAGGCGCAGATGCCCTTCTGGTCCAGCAGCAGCAGCAAAGACTCGCCCTCGATGCCCTCAAAGCAGAAATTCACGTTGCCAGGGGCGCGGCGGGCCGCGTCGCCGTTCAGCGCCGCGTGGGGGATGCGGGAGAGCCCCTCGATGAGGCGGTTGCGCAGGGCCAACAGCTTTTTGGTGTTCTCCTCCATGTGGTCGCAGGCCTCCCGCAGCGCCGTGGCCATGGCCACGATGCCCGCCACGTTCTCCGTGCCGGCCCGCTTGCCCCGCTCCTGGGCGCCGCCCTCGATGACGTTCACAAGAGGCACGCCCGTCCTTGCGTACAGCGCGCCCACGCCCTTGGGGCCGTGGAACTTATGTCCGGAGATGGCGAGCAAATCGATGTGCATGGCCTCCACGTCGATGGCGAGATGGCCCGCCGCCTGCACCGCGTCGGTGTGGAACAGCACGCCCCGTTCCCGACAGATCTTGCCGATCTCCTCCACGGGCTGGATGGTGCCGATCTCATTGTTCACGAACATGACGCTGACAAGGCAGGTGTCCTCCCGGATGGCCTCCGCCACCTGCTCAGGGGAGACGATGCCGCTGGCGTCCACGCCCAGCAGCGTCACCTCGAAGCCCTGCTTTTCCAGCTTCTTCAGCGTATGCAGCACCGCGTGATGCTCAATGGCGGTGGAAATAATGTGCTTTTTGCCCTTTCTCTCGCCCAGCGCCGCGGCGGAGAGAATGGCCTGATTGTCCGCCTCGCTGCCGCCGGAGGTAAAGGTGATCTCCCGGGGCTTGGCTCCAAGGCAGGCCGCCACCGTCTCCCGCGCCCGCTGCAGGCTTTCCGCCGCCTGCTGGCCCAGGGAATACAGGGTGGAGGCATTGCCAAACTGCCGGTCAAGATACGGCAGCATGGCGTCAATGGCAGCGCGGCTCATTCTTGTGGTGGCCGCGTTGTCCGCGTAGATAAACATGATCGAAGCTCCTTTCCAAAACGGCCTTCGCCGTTCAACCCTACTGACTTAGTATGTTGATTGTATGCTACCACCGCAGCTTCACTTTGTCAACAGCCGTGGCAAAATTTTTCCTGCGGCGCTCGCTTTTAGGATGCCGCCTTCGCCGCTTCCTATGCATGATTTTCCTCCCGGCGCACGCCGCTTCGGCGGCAAAAAGAGCCGCGCGCCGTAACGGCGCGCGGCCCTCGCAGCAAAGGGTCAAAGGGAGAAGTCCTCTTTTTTCAGGCGGCTGGTGTCCAGCGCCGCGGGACGCGGCGGCACACGCTTGAGCGGATCATAGCGGAAGCGGTGGCAGCTGCCCGCGGCCTCCACCACGCCCCGTTTCTCACAGCCCACCTCCGTCTCGCTGAGCGGATGGCCAAAGGCGCAGTACTGGCAGCTCGGTTCCATATCCTTGCGAAACAGCATGGCGTTCCCTCCTCTTACAGGGCCCGGATCTGCACCGCGCCGTCCTCCACGGTGGCGCTGAGCTGGGATACCGGGTGTTCATAGTTTTCGATGATACGCACGGCCATGGGGTCCTCCAGCTCCTTCTGGATGATGCGGCGGAGGTTCCGCGCGCCGTATTCCAGGGAGTAGGACTTGCGGGAGAGGTATTCCACCAGCTTCTCGTCGTACTGGAAGTGCAGGCCCTTTTCCTCTAGGGAGCCCTTCAGCTCCTCCAGCATGATGCGGCAGATGCCGCGGAAATTCTCCTCGGAGAGCTTGTTGAAGCACACGATCTCATCCACGCGGTTGATAAACTCCGGCCGCAGGAACTCCTGCAGCGCCTTCATGGCCCGCTCACGGTCCTGCTCGCTGACGGAGCGGTTGAAGCCCACGCCGCCGCCCTTGCGGTCGCTGCCGGCGTTGGAGGTCATGACGATGACGGTGTTCTCGAAGTTGACCTTGCGGCCGTGGGCGTCGGTGATCTCGCCGTCGTCCAG
>JBJDYU010000021.1:0-68284 GCA_051867615.1 Oscillospiraceae bacterium
TGCGCTGAAAACCCGGTTGCCGCCTAATGTGCAACCGGGTTTCTCGACAGGCTGATAATTGGGTGACTTTTTTATTGTATTCTATCCTTTGGCGTCCATTGGAAAAGCTGGAAAAATCACGTTCGAATAGCTTGAGCTCTTTCTCTCCTAAAAATCCATAGTAAAAATAGTTCCCATATTTAGCAATATATCTACAAGGATCAAAATTAGGGATTCTATTATTACCAGAATAAAGGTAATAGTGGTCCCCATCAAAATCGCTCAAAACAACGTAATTATCTTTTCTGTTATAAAACGCTGCATTGCAGTCACTAATGTACAAAGAATCTATGTCGATGGGGCGTTCCCTGACTAAAAAAGTAATACTCAAAAGAGGGGCGATTGAACCTTGTTCACTATAAAGAAAGGTTGTAATATAGTGTTGGCATACTGTGTTAAAAAATTCCGAGTGCATTTGACGTAATGCCATATAATTGTCAGAATTATTATTTTTTAGATTATACCAAACGATATAATCTTTGGATGTAAGCTTCGATATATTATCAGAAATAAACGTATTATACAGTTCATCATCTAAACACTTGTGAAACCAGAAAGTATATTGCACAAGCGCAAAATAATTATTAACTTGTGTCCAAGAAATCTCAATACGGTCAATATATTTATCTTGTATAAACTCGATTTCCGCAAAAAGCCCAATTCCGTGATGTGTGTATTGCAACTGAATATAGTCATACTTATTCTTTAATGCTGGCTTTTTATAATAATTCTTTACTCGAAATTTTCTTTTGGGAAGAGAATAAAGTTTCTTTAACAAGCGAACGACTCCATCATTGGAAAGAGTATCCGTAATGATTACCTTGGCAATCGAATGGTCATCAAAATAATCCGTTCGAGTAGCCCAAAGAGGTCTTTCTGCCTTAATAAATTTCTGGTGATTCTTTTGTCCTTCTTGTTCTTCTTTTTCTACATATTCTCTGAAATCGTCAGACCCAATATTTTGTAGATAGTAATTGATACATTTTCTAATTTCCCTCTTCATTTGTCGGTCTAACTCCTCCATATCAAGTAGAAAGTAGACAAACAGCCGCAAAGCACTCCTGCTTTGCGGCTGTTGTGCGGTGAAAACCGCAAGTTGGTCCGAGTGACAGGATTCGAACCTGCGGCATCCTGCTCCCAAAGCAGGCGCGCTACCAACTGCGCTACACCCGGTTATTGAGTTGTTTTATCCGGCTGGGCGTATTCACCCAAAGCAGCCTCGCTGCCGCCCTGTATTATACAGGACGGCAGCGCATTTTTCAAGCGGTTCTCTCCCTCCGGCAGACCTTGATGCCCGCCAGCGTCACCGCCACGGTGAACCAGAACACGCACTGCACTCTCGGGTAGTTCCAGAGATAGTCCGCAAGGCCGCAGACCATGGACCCCGCGATGGCGCTGGCGCCGCCGATGGTAATGAGCCGCGCCTGGGCGGAGCATTTCTCCCGCACCGCGCGGACCGTGGCCTTCAGCGTCCATAGCACACCGCCCAGGAAGGAGACGATGCCCAGCAATCCCGTCTCGATCCAGACCTGCATCACCATATTGTGAGAGTGGACATAGGGCGCTTTCGCGTGGTACAGCTCGTTGAGCTTGATGAACTGCCGCACCGCGTCGCCGCCAAGGCCCGCGCCCCGGATGGGGCTCAGCTTCAGCGCGGCGACAGTGGCGGTATAGAGCGGGAAACGGCTGGAGGTGGAGGTATCCGAAAAATTCGTGATGGTCAGGATGCGGTTGAGGACGCTCGTGGGCAAAAACGGCACCGCGAGGACGCAGAGCAGGGCGCAGAGCGGCACCAGCCTGACGTTCCAGAGGAACACGAACAGCACCATCCCCACAAACAGGCCCACCCAGCTGGCCCGGGAATAGGTCATAAGCAGCGCCGCGCCGCCCGCGCCGATGGCGGCGAGGGCCAGCAGTCTTCCCCACCAGCGTCGGGAAGACAGCAGCAGCGCCACGGAAAGCGGCAGCAGCAGGATCAGCGCCTCCGCAAAGGTGTTGGGATTGTCAAAAACAGAGTACACACGGCCCGGCATATCGGCGTTGTAGGTCAGATCCACATAGGACAGATTTACCTCCACGCCAATCACCACGCGCTGGTAGATGCCGTAAAGGCCCGTGTACAGCACGCCCAGAGACGCGCCCGCGGCCAGCCGGGAGAGCTGCTCCGCGTTCTGCACGCTGCTGACCACCACCACGACGCAGAGCATACCCGCCGCGTGGTACAGCAAAAACCGCCCGCTCAGTTCCGGATAGTGGGACAGCGGCACGCTGCAGCAGACCGCCATGGCGAAAAACACCAGATACGGTCCGAAATCCGCCGCGTCCACCCGGAAGCTCCGGCTGCGCATCCCGGCGGCATAAAACAGCAGCAGCGCCGCGGCGAAGGCCAGGAAGCTGTAGCTGTTGTTCCAGCGGCTGTAGGGGATCAGCAGCAGCGCCGGGAACAGCCAGGAGACAGCGATGCTGGCCTCCTCTCCCATGTCGAAGATCAGGTTCGCCAGAATGCTCTGCTCCATGGGACGGCGCAGCAGGCGGTAGAGCCAGTGCAGCGCCGCAGCCGGCAGGTTCAGCACCGCACTGAGCGCGCGGCAGCTCAGGCTCCCGGCCCAGGCGCGGGACAGGATCCCCTCGCTGAGGATCAGCCCCTGGGTGCAGCTGCTGTTCCATTTCCGGCCCACCCAGTCTTCAAAGGGATTCACGATATGCCGCTTCAGCCAGCTCTCCTCATACAGGTTCCACAGGACCAGCAGCAGCTGCGCGCAGCAGCTTTCCTTCCATGTCGTGCTCAAAACGGTCTCCTCCGTGTCGTTCAGCGGTTTTTGATGCGGTACAGCAGCGTCAGCAGCCCGAACTGCCGGCGGCGGAGCAGCTCCGTCACGATCTGCTTGTTCCGCCCCTGCCCCGTGGGATGCAGCTTTTCCATGGCCTCCGCCATTTCCGGACGGCGGGCGATCTCCTCCACCCGCCGCTGCTTCTCCCGCCAGGTGGCGGGATTGCTTTTCGCGTACTCGTTGCCCACGGCGATGAGCAGACCCGCCCAGTTGGTGCTCTCCCGCCAGCCGGGGCAGCGCCCGTCAAGGCCCAGCCGCTCCGCCAGGGCGGTCTTGCGCTCCAAAAAGCGCTCATAGACCTGCATATAGTCCTTCATATACCGGTGGGTGGCGGAGGCGGAGTTCAGCAGATAGCCGTACAGCGGCTCCTCGGTCATAACCAGCTTCTCCGCATGGCAGAAGTATTCGATGAGGAAGATCTCGTCCTCCAGATACGCGCCCTCAAAGCGGATGCGGTTCGCCTCGATGATCTCCCGGGTATAGAGAAAGCGCCAGATAAAGCCGTTGAGGAACTCCCCCGGCCGGCCCGTGCGGTCCGTCATAAGGCGGTCCACTATGCCCCGGAGGATCTCCTCCTTCCCGTAGACCCCGGTGCCCAGCGCGCCCTTCTCCGGCTGCGTCTCGCCGCTTTCGCTGACGTTTAAGTGGGCGCAGCCGGCGCTGTCCGCGCCGCTTTTCTCCGCCAGGCCTACCAGCGTCTCCAGAAAGCCGGGCAAAAACCAGTCGTCACTGTCCAAAAATGCAATATATTGTCCTTTTGCTTCATCAAGTCCCACATTTCGGGCGGAGCTCACGCCGCCGTTGGGCTTGTGAAAGGCGCGGATGCGCCCATCCTCCGCCGCGAGGGCGTCGCAGAGCGCGCCGCTTTCGTCGGGAGAACCGTCCTCGATCAGCAGCAGCTCCCAGTCGGGATAGCTCTGCCCGCGCACACTCTCCACGCAGCGGCGCAAACAGCCCGCCGCCTTGTAGACCGGCACGATGACGGATACCTTGGGCATGGCTCGCCCTCCTTCCACAGCATGGGATGTTTATTTATTGTACCCCATTTTTCCCCGCAGGTCAACCGCGCTCCCCTGACTGCCGGCGGATGTTCCGCGCAAAGAAGTCCAGCATTTCGATGCCGTAGGTGGAAAGCGGATAATTGCCGCCGCAGATGCACCAGTCGTACAGCACCGCCCGCTCCTGCATGGCGTAAAACCGCACCAGCTCCCGGGAGGTGCGGTCCGAAAGCAGCTCTCCCCTCTCCTGCCCCTCCGTGATGAGGGCGGAGAGGAACTTGAAGTAGTAGCGCCTGTGGTTCAGCAGGTACTTGTCCCCTTTTTTCACCACCTGAGAGGAGTACACCAGCGCCAGGATCTCCACCGGGATATGCTCCTCGATATAGCGGTAGACCCGGGTGGTGGCGTACAGCAGCCGGTCATACACGCCCATGTCCCCCGGCAGCTCGATGCGCTCGTACTCCCGGTCCAGCATCAGCGTCAGCTCCTCCAGCAGATCGTCCTTGGCCCGGAAATAGTGGTAAAAGCCCCCCTTGGAGATGCCGCACTCCTCGATGATCTGATCCACCGTGGTGGCGTCGTAGCCTTTTTCGTCAAACAGCCGCCAGGCCGTGGCGATGATCCTGTCCCGCATGGCTTCGCCCATGTCCTCTCTCCCCTTCCCCGGACCGCAGTCGCGACCGGCTGTGTTTTCCTTATCATACCCTATCCCGCCGCCGCTTGCAAGCGGCAGAAAAAAACGGCCCCGGGACATCCCGGGGCCGCCGCTCGCGTCTTAGCGCTG
Source organism: Oscillospiraceae bacterium (assembly GCA_051867615.1). GTDB lineage: Bacteria > Bacillota > Clostridia > Oscillospirales > Oscillospiraceae > RGIG5472. Next base: position 4,653 of record JBJDYU010000021.1, read on the forward strand.
GTATTCGAATTCAAAGTCGTACAGGCGCACGGTGTCGCCGTCCTGAACGCCCAGCTCCTCCAGCCGCCGGAACAATCCCGCCTCCCGCAGGGAGCGGTCGAAGTACATACGGCTCTCGTAGTCTGCGAAGTTGGTGTTGGCCATGATGCGGCGGAGCCACTCGCCCTCCACGCACCAGACGCCGTCCTCCAGATGGATCTCCTCCTGACCCGCGTCGTCCGTGAGGGGCGCCCGGGGCACATACTCCGGCTCGTACACCGTCACCGGCGGCAGGGCGCTCAGCTCCCGGGCGATGGTCTGCACCAGCTCCCGCGTGCCCTGATGGGCCGCGGCGGAGAGGGTAAAGAGAGGATAGCCCGCGGCCTGCGTTTTTTCCCGCAGCGCCTCCAGCAGGCTCTCATCCTCACAGATGTCCATCTTGTTCGCCACCACGATCTGGGGGCGGGCCGCCAGCTCCGGAGAATATTGGGCGAGCTCCCGGTTGATGGTCTCAAAATCCTCCGCGGGGTTACGGCCCTCGCTGCCGGAGACGTCCACCACATGGACCAGCAGCCGGCAGCGGTCGATATGCCGCAGGAAATCGTGGCCCAGGCCCGCGCCCTCGCTGGCCCCCTCGATGATGCCGGGGATGTCCGCCATGACGAAGCTCACACCCTCGTCCACCCAGACCACGCCCAGATTGGGAAAGAGGGTGGTGAAGTGGTAGTTCGCGATCTTGGGCTGGGCCTTGGAGACCACGGAGAGGAGCGTGGACTTGCCCACGTTGGGAAAGCCGATGAGGCCCACGTCCGCCAGGAGCTTCAGCTCCAGCTCCACGTCCAGCGCCTCTCCGGGAAGGCCCGCCTTGGCAAAGCGCGGCACCTGCCGGGTGGGGGTGGCGAAATGCTGGTTGCCCCAGCCGCCCTTGCCGCCCCGGCAGAGCACATAGGGCTCGCTGGCGGACATATCCTTGATGATCTCTCCCGTCTCCGCGTGGCGCACGAGCGTGCCGCGGGGCACGCGGATCACGAGGGACTGGCCGTCCTTGCCGGTCTTGCGGCTGCTCTGGCCGTCCGCGCCGTTTTCCGCCACATACTTGCGCTTATAGCGGAAGTCCATCAGCGTGGACATATTGTCGTCCACCTGCAGGATGATGCTGCCGCCGTTGCCGCCGTCCCCGCCGTCGGGTCCGCCGGCCGCCACATACTTCTCCCGGTGGAAGCTCACCACACCGTTGCCGCCGTTGCCGGCCCGGACGGTGATGCGCGCCTTGTCAATGAATGAAGCTGCCATAGACAGCACCTCCTGCCTTGCTTTTTTCTGAAAGTGTTCCCTGCCCCTTGGCAGGCTATCCGAAAAAAATCCCGAACCAGAGCGGTCCGGGATTTTCAGGTGGTTCTTATTCCGCGGCGTAAACAGAAGCCTGCTTACGATCCTTGCCCAGCTTCTCGAAACGGAGGACGCCGTCGGCTTTGGCAAACAGCGTATCATCGCTGCCCAGACCGACGTTCACACCGGGATGAATATGGGTACCACGCTGGCGAACCAGAATGTTGCCGGCCTTGACGAACTGGCCGTCCGCGCGCTTGGCGCCCAGGCGCTTGGACTTGGAATCGCGGCCGTTCTTGGTGGAGCCGCCGCCCTTCTTGTGGGCGAAGAACTGCAAACCGATCATCATCATAGTTAGAGTACCATCCTTTCTGTAAGATGACTGCTGTGGGAACAGGAGGCTCACGCCTCCATCACTTCGATGTTGTCCGGATACTCCTCGTGCAGTTGGGAAAAATAGACCATCAGGCCCGTCATCAGCGCCTGGCAGGTGCTGTCCGCCGTGGCGGAGAGCCCGCCGGGGAGGCGGAGCGAGAGCTTCGCTCTCTTTTCGTCCGTATGCACGGAGGCGGAGAGGCCCATCACGTCGTTCAGCGTACATTCCGTGACCCGGACGGCGCTGGTGACGGCGGCGCAGACGATATCCGCACCCGCTTCGGCATAGCCGCTGTGGCCCGCCGCGTCAAACCCGGTGATGCGGCTTCCCTCCGAAATAAAAGTGATCGTCGTCATAAAGACTTAGCCGATGACCTTGCTGATCTCGACCTTGGTATAGGGCTGACGATGGCCCTGGCGCTTACGATAGCCCTTTTTGGCGTTGTACTTGAAGATGCGGATCTTCTTGCCCTTGCCGTTCTTCACCACGGTGGCTTCCACCTTGGCGCCTTCCACGGCGGGAGCGCCGAACTTGGTGTTCGCGCCGTCCACGATGGCCAACACCTGATCGAACACGATCTGCTCGCCGGCCTCCGCGTTCAGCTTTTCGATGAACAGCGTGTCGCCCTCGGAAACGGCGTACTGCTTGCCGCCGGTCACGATAATAGCCTGCATATCTTTCTCCTTTCCTAAATTACGGGCTCGCTGTCGGGGGCGTCCGGTCAGGCCGGAACTTTCTACCCATTCAAAGCGGCTTGATTATTATATCAGTGCTGTCAAGGCTTGTCAACACTTTTCCGCCCAGATCCGGCGCTTTTTTCCCCTCAGTAGGCCAGCTTCCCCACCGTCCAGCCGGAAATCAGCGCCGCGTACCAGGCGCAGCAGGCTTTGGCCGCCGGGAGGCTGAGATTGCGGTAGTTCCCGCACTCTTTTTCGCTCTCGCCGGGCATGGGGCCGTCATAGGCCGCGCCCGCGGCAAAAACGCGCTGCAGCAGCGCCACCGCTTCCCCAAGCGGAAGCGTATCCTCATTGAACAGGAAGTAAAAGCCCGTCTGGCAGCCCATGGGGCCGAAGTAAACGACGCTGTCCTTCTCCGGGCTGTTGCGCAGGAGCGTGGCGATGATATGCTCCACGCTGTGCAGCTCCTGATTGCTCAGCAAATCGCCGGTGTTGGGTTTTTTGAAGCGCAGATCGAAGGTGGTCACGCTGCCGTCCCGCCGGGAGAGGTACAGCCCCGGCAGCAGCTTCGTATGGTCCACGGTAAAGCTGGCGATCCGCTCCATCACAGCGCCTCCTTCAGCTTCCGCACAAAGGGCAGGAACACGGCGCTGAGCTTATCGCAGGCCTCGGGAAGATTGAACTGGTACTCCTCGCCGTTATCGCCGTGGAAGATCTTGTCGCTGACGGCCTTCAGCGAGATAAAGGGCAGCTCCGAGCGGCAGCAGACCTGGGCGATGGCGCAGCCCTCCATCTCGCAGAGGAGGGGATGGAAGGTGTCCCGGATCCAGCGGGCCCGGTCGCAGTCCGTGGCGAACCAGTCGCCGGAGGCCACGGCCCCCTCGGAAAACTCGCAGCCCAGCTCCCGCAGAATGCGGCGGCTGACCTCGCCGTGGGCCGTGGGGAAATCCACCCGCTCCACCGTGGAGACGAAGCCCACGGGATCTCCGATGCCGCTGGTGTCCATGTCGTGCTGGTTAAACTTCGTCACCAGCACCAGATCGCCCGGCTCCAGCTCCGGCGTCAGGCTGCCCGCCACCCCCGCGTTCAGCACGCAGTCCGGCGCGTAGCGGTCGATGAGAAGCTGCGTCGCCATGGCGATGTTCACCTTGCCGATGCCCCCGGCGCAGGCGATGATGTCCTCCTCCAGCTCATAAAAATGCACGCCCGCCACGGTCTCCAGCTCCCGGCCATGGGTGCGCTCCAGCATACCCGCCAGCTCGATGGGCATGGCGTATACAAGTCCCAGTCTCATGGTATTCCTCCCTGAAAAAGTTCATTCTGCCAAACAGTATAGCGGACTTGCGCCGCCGGCGCAAGAAAAAAGCGCGCGCTTTCCTCCGCTCTTGCGGAAAAAAGCCGCCTGCGCTATACTATTAAAAAATAGATTTCCCCGAAAGGAGGCGTCCGCCATGCAGGCCGCCGGCATCGTCTGCGAGTATAATCCCTTCCACAAGGGCCACGCCCTGCATATCGCGGAGACGAAGCGGGCGCTGGGAAAACCCATCGTCTGCGTCATGAGCGGGAACTTCGTCCAGCGGGGGGACTTCGCTATGCTCCGCAAGCACGCCCGGGCCAAAGCCGCCGTGCTCGGCGGCGCGGACCTGGTGCTGGAGCTGCCCGCGGCCCAGGCCCTGCTCTCGGCGGAGGGCTTTGCCCGGGCCGCCTGCGGGGCCCTAGCTGCCACAGGCGTGGTGGACACGGTGAGCTACGGCAGCGAATGCGGCGACGCCGCGCCCCTGCGTGAGGCCGCGGAGGCCCTGGACGCGTCGGAGTTTCCCACCCTGCTGCGCGGAGAGCTGGCGCAGGGACTCTCCTTCGCCGCCGCCCGGGAGGCCGCCCTCGCCCGGCTCATCGGGCCGGAAAAGGCCAGTATCTTGGAAAAACCAAACAATATCTTAGCTATTGAATACGAAAAAGCCTGCCGCGCTCTGGGCCTTGCCACCTTCACCATTCCCCGGGTAGGGGCGGCCCACGACGGCGAAGCCGCGGACGGCGTCGCCTCCGCCTCCTTCATCCGCGCGGCGCTGCTGGCGGGACAAGACGCGGAGGGTTATCTCACGGCAGGCAGCGCCGCCGCCTTCGCGGAGGAGCGCGCCGCCGGACGCGCCCCGGTCACCGTTGAAACGGCGGAGCGGGCCATACTGGCCCGGCTGCGTTCCATGGAACCGGAGGATTTCGCCCCCTACGACGAGGGCGGCGAGGGGCTGTACCGCCGCTTTGCCGCCGCAGCGGCGGAGGCCGCGTCCGTCGAAACGCTGCTGGAGCGGGTGAAGACCAAACGCTACGCCATGGCCCGGCTGCGGCGGATGCTGCTGCGCTCCTACTTGGGGCTGTCAGAGCGGGAAACGGCGGTGTCCTATCTCCGGGTCCTCGCCTGCAGCGAAACGGGCCGGGGGCTGCTGCGGGAGATGAAGGACCGCGCCGCGCTGCCCGTCGTCACCAAGCCCGCGGAGGGGCGCAAACTGCCCGAGACCGCCCGGCGGGCCTTTGAGACGGAGTGCCGCTGCGCGGACCTCTACGCGCTGGCCTATCCCGACCTGTCCCGGAGCGCCGGAGGCGGCGACTGGACCGCCGGCCCTGTTATCTTATGACTACCATGAACTGTACCAAAGGAGTGACCGTGATGAAACGACTTTTTTCCCTGCTGCTGTCCGCGGCGCTGCTTCTCTCCCTCGCCGCCTGCGGCGGGACGGAGGAAAGCGCGGAGCCGCCCGCCGATGATTCCGATCTGACGGAGGAACCGGCGGCGCCGTTTGACTATGAGCTGGTTCCCGGAGAGGGATATACCAACGAGACCCGGACCGAGGACGGCGTGCTGGTCTGCACCTGCCGCTACTCCGTCCCGAAGCTGGAGGCCGTGGGCGAGCTGGATGCGCGCCAGCAGGCCTCGGCGGACGCCTTCAACGCCGCCATGGAGGATATCCTGCATGGCAGCCTGCAGCTGTATGACAGCATCCGCGAGGCGGCTCTCGCGGACTACGACTACCGCACGGAAACTGGCCTTTCCTGGGAGGGGTACTATACCGACGAGCTGAGCTATACCGAGGTACATACCCCCCGCATGGTGTCGCTGAATTTTGAGGGCTACACCAACTCCGGCGGCGCGTATCCCGCCGCGGGAAACGTGTGCTATCTCTTTGACCTCGCGGCGGGCGAGCTGGTGACGGTGGAGGCGCTGACGGAGGACGGCGGCGCGGCCTTCCGCAATGCTCTCGCGGAGGAGCTTCTGCGGCAGATCGCGGAGCAGGGTCTGGCGGCGGAGTACTACGACGACTATGAAGCCACCGTCCGCTCTCAGGAGGAGGTGCAGTACTTCTTCCAGGAGGACTGTGTCACCGTCTATTTCCCGGACTATACCCTGGCTCCTCACGCGGCGGGCTATCCCACCTTCACCGTCCCGGCGGGCGTATACGCAAACACGCTGAGCGAGCGGGGGCAGCAGCTTTTTGGCTTTGACGGCGCGGATGCGGCGGCATAGCCAAATATAAGGAAAATACGCGAAAGCCGCCCGGCGGGCGGCTTTCTTATGTAAACTTATAGTTATGTCAACCTTTGTGGGCAGCCGTCATACCAGCCCAAGGGCCTCCTGAGAGCTGTACATACCGGGAGCCTTGTCACGCAGAAAGAGGACGCAGTCCAGCGCGCCCTTGGCAAAGGTGCCGAAATCGTAGGAGTGGTGGGTCAGCTCGATGCGCTCGCCGTCCATGCCGAAGATGACGCTGTGGGAGGAGGAAATATTGCCGCTGCGGATGGAGTGATAGGTGATCTCGTGCTCGCCGCGCTGGCCCTTGCCCTCGCGGCCAAAGACCGCCTTTTCGTTCCAGTCCACGCCCAGTTCCTCCGCGATGATGCGGCCCATGACCTTGGAGGTGCCGCTGGGCGCGTCCAGCTTCTTGCGGTCGTGCATCTCCACGATATCCACGTCGGACTCCTGCCCCACCACCGCCGTGATGGTGCGCAGCAGCTCATAGATCAGGTTCACGGCCTTGGAGGTGTTGTGGGACTCCGCGATGGCGATCTGCTTCCCTGCCTCCGCGATGATCCGCTCCTGCTCCTCAGAAAAGCCGGTGGTGCCCAGCAGCAGGGGCTTACGGTGCTTCACGCAGGCGGCCACCACCTGCATGGAGGCCTCCACCGTAGAGAAATCCACCACGCCGTCACATTCCGCGATGATCTCCTCGATGTCGCCGTAGATGCGCGCGCCCACCTGCTCGCCGTGGGTGGCGGCGCTGATGTCCTTCCCGATATAGTCCCGCACGGGATTTCCCACCGCGCCCACGATGGTGAAATCCGCCGGGCGCTTCAGCGCCTCCCGCACCACCAGCTTGCCCATCTTGCCGCCGGGAGCCGTAATGACGATCTTCATGGAATACCCCTCCTGTATGATTGTCCCGCCCTGCGGCGGAAGTATTGATAAAAAACTCACTATTGTAATTGTAGCACAGCCCTCCGAAATTACAAGTGCGGAGGAGGGCGCATTATGCCTGACCGCCCGGCAGCTTTCTAAGATACGCCACCCAGTCCGCCAGCGCGTCGTAGTCAGGGGTAGAGATGGCCTTTTCATACAGCGCATAGCCGGCAGGGTCGTTTTCCCGCATCCGCCGCAGGGCCTTTTTCGGCCCGAAGTACCGCTGCGCCGTGAGATCACAGTAGATCTCCAGACTGTCCGTCAGCAGCCAGTGCCAGCGGAAAAAGCCCTCCGCGTCTCCCCGTCCGGCGCGCAGCAGCATTTTTTCGCACCACGCCGCATTGCCCCGGTTCTCCTCCGCCGTTTTGGGCGGTATAGCGTCCAGGTATGACAGAACCGCCGCCCGCAGCCGTGCGGCGGTGCCGTCCGTATCGAGAAGGATTTGGCTGTCATGCAGCTGCACGAACTCCTCGCAGTTGAAGGGGCCGTCGAAAAACGCCGCAGGATACACGAACACGTCCAGCTGCGTGCCGCCGACAAGGTTGGTGTCATGCGTCTGCTCTCCGCCGTCGGTCAGAACCAGCGCGTCAAAATCGCTGTGGGCGTTTTGGGACCCGTCGGCAAAGGAGCCGTACACGATGATCCCCACCGGGCGGTAGGTCTGTTTGATATACGCCAGTATTTCTTCCATAAGCTCACACTCCTGATACGCTGCCGCTCTTTTCTCTGCGGCGGGGCCTTTCCCCCGCTTTTCCACCGTCACTATACCACAGCCGGGGCCTGTTTTGGAATGGTCTTTTTTGCGGTTCTGTACAAAATTCGCCCTTTTCCCAAAAATGGGCGTTGACAAAGGGAAAGGCCGGTGGTAGGATACAGCCAAAATTGAATCGCTCTTAGATAGAGGCGCGGTATCCATCAGTACCCTCCGGCAAGGCCAGGCAGCCGCCGGACGGGAAAGGGGCCACCGCCGAAGCACCGAAAGCAGCCTGAGCTTTCGGCAGCTGGGCCGGCAGAGAACATTTGCCGGACTGTCACAAGCTTTTGTGAAGCGCTATCAATGGCCGTTCGGAATGCCTCCGTTGGAGGCACCCTTCCGCATTTCCATGGACCGCTTGACAAGGCGGTCCAATTTTTATCCCACCGGCAGGGGAAGAAGAATGCCGGAAATATGATTTTGGAAAGGTGAAACAACAATGAGAAGATTCCTGTCCCTTATCATGGCGCTGGCCATGATCCTGTGCCTGGCTGCCTGCGGCAGCTCCAGCACTCCCTCCGACGAACCCACCGACGACGGCGCTTCCGACAGCGAGACCACCGCCATCCCCGGTCTGGAGGACGGTGTCCTCACCGTGGGTATGGAGTGCGCTTACGCTCCCTACAACTGGACCCAGATGGACGATTCCAACGGCGCGGTGCCCATCTCCAACGTCCCTGGCGCTTACGCCAACGGCTATGACGTGATGATCGCGCAGAAGATCTGCGACGCCTACGGCTGGGAGCTGGAGATCGTCTCCAGCGCGTGGGATTCCCTCTGCCCCGCCGTGCAGGCCGGTACCATGGACGCCAACATCGCGGGCCAGTCCATGACCGCTGACCGCATGAAGGAAGTCGATATGGCAGGCCCCTACTACTACGCCACCATCGTCTGCGTCACCACCAAGGACAGCCAGTACGCCTCTGCCCAGTCCATCGCGGACCTGGCCGGCGGCAGATGCACCTCCCAGTCCGGCACCATCTGGTATGAGACCTGCCTGCCCCAGATCGAGGGCATCGAGCTTCTGGCTCCCGCCGATACCGCTCCTGCTATGATCATGCAGCTCCAGACCGGCACCGTGGACTTCATCTGCACCGATATGCCCACCGCCATGGCGGCTGTTGCCAAGGACGACAATCTGGTGATCCTGAACTTCTCCGGCACCGACGGCGACTTCCAGTTCGCCAGCGAGGAAGAGCGGGCTGAGAACGTGAACATCGGCATCTCCGTGCAGATCGGCAACACCGCCCTGCGGGAGGCTATGGACGCCGTTCTGTCCCAGATGACCGAGGACGACTTCAACGCCCTGATGGATCAGGCCATCGCCATCCAGCCCGAGGTCTAAGTTTTCCCCAACCCACCGCTTCGCACATCCTCCGGCCCTTTCTGTGAGCCGGAGGATGTGCTCATGTAAAGAAAGGAGTACGTCCCATGGAAAAGCTGGTCAAACTGGGCCAGGATATGGTCCTGCTCTGGGACAATTACGCCGGTATGTACCTCGCCGGCGTGAAGAACACGCTGATCCTGGCCCTGGTGGCCACCGTCATCGGCTGCGTCATCGGCCTTGTCTGCGGCATTCTCAACACCATCCCCTACACCAAAAACGACTCTCTGCCCAAGCGCTTCGTCTTAAAGCTCATCCGCGTGGTGGTCCGGGCCTATGTGGAGATCTTCCGCGGCACGCCCATGGTGCTGCAGGCGGTGTTCATCTACTACGGCCTGCCCTACTTCTCGGGCAACGCCATGCACTTTCAAAGCGTCTGGGCGGCGGCCATTCTGGTGGTGTCCATCAACACCGGTGCTTACATGGCGGAATCCGTCCGCGGCGGCATCATCTCCATCGACCCCGGCCAGACCGAGGGCGCCAAGGCCATCGGCATGACCCATGTGCAGACCATGCTGCACGTCATCCTGCCCCAGGCTCTGCGGAACATCATGCCCCAAATCGGCAACAACTTCATCATCAACGTGAAGGATACCTCGGTCATGTTCATCATCAGCTTCACCGAGTTCTTCGCGGCCCACCGCTACATTGTGGGCGTGAACAATATGTACTTCCCCTCCGCCGCCATTGAAATGATCGGCTATCTCACCATGACCCTCACCGCCTCCATCCTGCTGCGCTGGCTCGAAAAGCGGATGGACGGCAACGACAGCTACGAGCTGGTGCAGACCGACCAGCTGACCATGGCCGCCGGGACCTACCGGTACCCGGAGGAGCAGGAGGCGGAGAAGCGCCGCCGCACCCGCATGGCCCTGAAGAACCGCAACGGCAGCACGAGAGGAGATCGCTGATATGGACGATATGATCTTACAGATAAACCACCTGTCCAAGTCCTTCGGCAGCAACGAGGTACTGCGGGACATCGATTTCACCGTGAACCGCGGCGACGTGACCAGCATCATCGGCGCCTCCGGCTCCGGCAAGAGCACGCTGCTGCGCTGCATCAACCTGCTGGAAACGCCCAGCAGCGGCGAGATCCTCTACCACGGCCAGAACGTGGCGGGCCGGGGCGTCAATGCCGCCGCCTACCGCGCCCATGTGGGCATGGTGTTCCAGTCCTTCAACCTCTTTAACAACATGACGGTGCTGGAAAACTGCGTGGTGGGCCAGGTGAAGGTGCTGAAAAGGAGCAAGGAGGAGGCCCGCCGCCACGCCATGGAGTATTTGGAGAAGGTGGGCATGGCGCCCTACATCAACGCCAAGCCCCGGCAGATCTCCGGCGGTCAGAAGCAGCGCGTGGCTATCGCCCGGGCGCTGGCTATGGACCCGGAGGTACTGCTGTTCGACGAGCCCACCTCCGCTCTGGACCCGGAAATGGTGGGCGAGGTGCTCTCCGTCATGCAGAGTCTGGCCCAGGAGGGCATGACCATGCTGGTGGTGACCCACGAGATGGCCTTCGCCCGGGACGTCAGCAGCCACGTGGTGTACATGAACGGCGGCGTCATCTGCGAGGAGGGCTCGCCGGAGGAGGTATTCGGCAATCCCCAGCGGCAGGAGACGAAGGATTTCCTCTCTCGCTTCCGCCAGAGCTGAAAGCTCATACAAGGACAAAAAAGCACGCTCCCGCGTCCGGATGGCGCGGGAGCGTGTTTCATTATTATATGCCGCAGGCTGTCTCAGCTGTCGGTCTCCTCCGTGAAATGCACGTGGTTGAAGATATGGTCGGAGCAGTAGCAGTGATAGCCCGCGCAGCGGGAGCAGTAGCGGAATTGCAGCTCCGGATGGTCCGTGTCGGTCTTGCCGCAGACGCAGCACTTGTGATGATAGCCCTGCTTCGCCTGTTGCTGCTGCTGGCGCTGGGCCGTCTGCGCATTCCGGCGGTACTGCTGCGCCTGGGGTGAGCGGCGGTACCGCTGCCGCTCTGCCGCCTGATGGAAATAAGGGGCGAAGAACACCAGGAAGTTCAGCAGCGCCACCACCGGCATCAGCGCGCCCACCAGGCTGCCCGAGAGCAGGTTCATCACGATGCCCAGCAGGAAGACCGCCGCGTCCACATAGGCCAGCCACTTGATCTTGATGGGGATGATAAAGAACAGCAGCACCCGCATATCCGGGTACAGCATGGCGAAGGCGAAGAACATAGAGAGGTTCACATAGGCTGTGCCGCCCACGACGCCGGCCCCGGGCAGGAGCAGCTGCCCCAGCAGGGCCGCCAGCACCGTCAGCACCACGCCGCTGAGGTAGTAAATGGTGAAGCGGGCGGAGCCCCACTGGTTTTCCAGGGCGTTGCCGATGAAGTAGTAGAAATACAGCGAGATCAGCAGCAGGAAAGGATTGGACTGGGTGGGGACGAAAATGAAGGTGATGAGCCGCCACAGCTCACCGTGCAGCACCCGCTCCATATCCAGCCACAAAAACGACGTGGCGCTGGCGCTGGAAAACATGGTCAGCACATAGACCACGGCGGTACCGCCCACGATGTACAGCATGAGGTTTGGGATCCCGAAGCGGGGATGCATGGCGCAGAAGCGGTCGATCCGCTCGTTCAGTTTTCTCAGCATGGAGACCTCCCTCGGCGGGCCGCGGCCCGCGGACTTATGTTTTTTCATTGTACCCGTTTTGGGGGAAAATGTCATGAACAATCTGCGAATTCTCGCAAAAGCGAGCTTCGGACAAACGCCGCCGTGCGTTTCGCTTCATTGTAGCACGTCCGCCGGGCGGTGGCAAGAGCGCCGCGGGCGGCGTTTCTTCCCACAAATGTGCCGTTTTCTTCAAAAAAGCGGCGGATATGGCTTGACAAACGCCCTGCCATCCCCTATACTATCCTACGCAACTGAATACCTTATCAAGAGTGACGGAGGGACCGGCCCGATGAAGTCACGACAACCTGCCAGGCGGCAAGGTGCCAAATCCGGCGAGTGATCGACAGATGAGGAGCAATCGCAACACGGTCCGTCGAGCGCGCGGAGCGTGTTTTTTGCGCTCCTTATGAAAATCCGTTCAGCTGCAAATCATACAAGAAAAAAGGAGCGCAAAAGCATGGCAAAGAAACTCTTTACTTCCGAATCCGTCACCGAGGGACATCCCGACAAAATCTGCGACCAGATCTCCGACGCGGTGCTGGACGCCATCATGGCGGAGGACCCCATGGGCCGCGTGGCCTGCGAGACCACCGTCTCCACCGGCCTCGTCCACATCATGGGTGAGATCACCACCAGCTGCTATGTGGACATCGCCAAGATCGCCCGGGAGGTCATCCGGGAGATCGGCTATGACCGGGCCAAGTACGGCTTTGACTGCGACACCTGCGGCGTCATCCTCAACATTGACGAGCAGTCCGGGGACATCGCCATGGGCGTGGACAAGTCTCTGGAGAGCAAGGAAAGCGGCGAAAGCGGTCTGGACAACGGCGCCGGCGACCAGGGCATGATGTTCGGCTACGCCTGCGACGAGACGCCGGAGCTGATGCCCCTCGCCATTTCCCTGTCCCACCGGATGGCCAAGCGCCTTTCCGAAGTGCGCAAGCAGGGTCTGGTGAACTACCTCCGGCCCGACGGCAAGACCCAGATCACCGTGGAGTACGATGAAAACGGCCGCCCCTTCCGGGTGGACACTGTGGTCCTCTCCACCCAGCACAGCCCCGACGTGACGCTGGAGCAGATCCGCAAGGACATGATCGAGCTGGTCATCCGCCCCTCCGTCCCTGAGGGACTGATGGACGAGGAGACCAAGATCTATGTCAACCCCACCGGCCGCTTCGTCATCGGCGGCCCTCAGGGCGACTCCGGCCTCACCGGCCGCAAGATCATTGTGGACACTTACGGCGGCAGCGCCCCCCACGGCGGCGGCGCTTTCTCCGGCAAGGACCCCACCAAGGTGGACCGCAGCGCCGCCTACGCCGCCCGCTGGGTGGCGAAGAACGTGGTGGCGGCGGGCCTTGCCCGCAAGTGCCAGGTGCAGCTGGCCTACGCCATCGGCGTGGCGAAGCCCGTCAGCGTGCTGGTGGAGACCTTCGGCACCGGCACGGTCAGCGACGAGCGGCTGGAGGAAGCGGTGCGCAAGGTCTTTGACCTGCGCCCCACCGCCATCATCCGGGACCTTGACCTGCGCAAGCCCATCTACCGCCAGCTCGCGGCCTACGGCCACATGGGCCGGGAGGATCTGGGCGTGGCCTGGGAGAAGACCGACCGGGCGGAGGCTCTGAAAGCCGCTCTGGCCTAAGACAGATATAATGACCGGGCGGGAAGCCGTTGGCTTCCCGCCCGGTTTTTTACGCCTTATCCGCCTTGTCTCCGCTGCTTTTCTCCGCCTTTTTCCGGCCGCCGCGGCTGCCTAAGCGTCGCTCCTCCCGCAGCGCCGCCCGGATGCTGTTGGCTCCCTCCCGGAACAGCAGCCGCACCGTGTCGTACAGCAGCTGCCGGCTCTCCTCGTCCAGCTCCCGGCTGGACTTTACCATGGCGCTGACGGTCTTCCACCGGTCCTTCTGCAGGTCGCTGAGCGTCCGGGCGTCGCTGGCGGTGAGTATCTCATACAGCACGTCCACAAAGCGCTCCCGCTGCTGCTTCGTAAGCCCCGCGGCGAAAGCCTTCACGGTCTGGTCCACCAGCTTCCCCTCCCGGCTGATCTCGCTGAGGTGGACGAAGGAATCCCCCAGCACCTGCCAGCTGAAGCCGTCGTGCTGCAGCAGGGCGGTCTGGTCGCTGCGCACCACGCTGTAGCGCTCCTCATGGCTCATGAGCATCCCCACCACGTCATCCTCCGGCACGATGGTGCGGATGCGGTCTTCGATGCGGCGGTGCTCCGGTGTGGCCAGCACCGCCTCGTCAAAGCCCGGGCCGTCGTTGTTGTACACGGCGATGATGCGGCTTTGCACCCGCTCTTTCGCGCGGACGGCGGCGTACACCGCGAAATTGCCTCCCTTGGAGTGGCCGCCCACCATGAGCCGCCGTCCCGGCCAGTGCCGGGCCACCCGGTCAAGGTACCGCACGGCCTCCTCCTGCCCGGGAACGGGGGTGAGGAAGCTCATGTTGAAGTCCTCTTTCCAGCCCACTAAGGTGTCGTCCGTCCCCCGGTAGGCCACATACAGCAGCTTCGGCGCCACCTCCACGGTGATGGCCGCGAACTGCATCTCCCGCTTCAGATCCAGCAGGCTCACATAGCTCAGCAGCCGCATATCCCCAAAGCGCCGGCTGGCCCCCGCCTTTTCCAGCAGACTCGCGATGGTGTCCGGCACCAGCACGCCCATGTCCAGCTTCTCGCCGTCATGCCGTGCGAAATACTGCTCCGCCGCCTCGCGCAGCGTCGGGGCCTGCCGTCCCGCCATCTCGGGCACGATGCCCTCGTAGTCGATGAAGCTCAGCTCCGCCAGGATCAGATTGTCCACCTCGTTGAAGGGGGCCTCGCGCAGCGTCAAGTCTCCCCGCCAGTCCAGATAGTCCAGAATATTCGCCATACCGGCCCTCCCGCGCTGTTTTCCGAAGTATCGATCAGGGTATATTTTACCATACCGCCGCCCCCGGCGCAAGGTGCGGCGCTTGTCAAATCCCGCCGCATATGCTATGCTGACAGGCAGAAAAGCCGCATCACAAGGAAAGTGAGAAACGACCATGCTGAAACGTATCCTTCCGCCCGCCCTGGCCATGCTCCTCTGCTGCGCCCTGCTCTGGGGCCTGCTGCCCCATCTTGGGACGGCCAGCGTGCTGGATGGTCTCGACACCGAGGCGGGAGATGTGGACGAATGGAAAAACGTCATCGCCTATGTGCCGCTGGACGACCGGACGGACAACATGGAGGATGTGATCTACCTTGCGGAGGCCTCGGGCTACCGCATCGTCCTGCCGGAGGGCGACAGCTACCGGACCCGTCTCGACGGGCAGGGGCTCAACAGCAACGGCACGCAGTACGGCGACCGGGAGGCCCTTCTCACCTGGGTGCGGGAGATGGACGAGCAGGGCTGCGACCTGTTCCTCCTGTCCCTCGACCAGCTGTTCTCCGGCGGCCTTGTGAACTCCCGGGCCATGAGCAAGGGGCAGGAGCTTTGTTTCGAGGACGGAACCGTTATGACGGAGGCGGAGGCTTTCGACGCTTTCATCCTGACGCTTGCGGAGGACGAGGAAAACCGGGTCTACCTCTTTGACAGCGTCCTGCGCCTGGCCTCCACCGTGGGCTACGGCGGCTTCGGCGAGGAGGAGTACTACGCTTTGCGGGAGTACGGCATGGTGGCCCGTCCCGCCCTCTCGGGGCAGATGCTGACGCTTGAAAACATCTTTGCGAACTACGCCTATGCCGCGGACGGCGAGACGCTGGCGGAGGAGGCGCTGGGTGATACCACCTACCGCAGCCTCCTCACGGAGGAGGTGCTGGCGGACTATCTGGGGGCGCGGCAGCGCAAGCTGACGCTGACGGACCATGTCATCCGCGCGCTGCAGACGTCGGGGCAGGGCCGCATCCAGCTCATCATCGGCATCGACGACTCCTCCAACGCCGCCAACATCCAGTATAACGAGCTGAGCTACATTGAGCAGGCCCTCGGCGGCAGCGGCTGCCTGATGACCGGGCTGGACAGTCTGGCCCGGCTCCTTGTGGGCCGCATCGCCCAGGACAGCTACGGCTGCCGCGTGAAGGCCGCGGTGCGCTATTTCGGCGGCGGAGAGGCGCTGTCCTCCTCGGAGTATGACCGCTATAACCTGCGTGAGACTGTGGACTTCCACATGGACTTCTACGGCGCGGAGGAGGTCTCGCCGGAGGAGGCGGAGCTGCAGATCCTTGTCATGACCGCCCCGGCGGAGGAGGAAAAAAAGGCGCGGTACTGCGAGGAGCTGGTGTCCGCTCTCGAGGATAACCAGAGCCGGAACATCCCCACCGTCCTCATCGAAGCCAGCAACAACGCCTACGGCGAGACGCTGGAGGAGCTGCTGTTTGCGCGGGTGGACTTCGCGAAGCTGCTGGCCTTCGCCGGGAAGTACGACCAAGCGGTGGTGACGGGCGTAGGCTTTGCCATGGGCTTTTCCCGCTACCTCTATCTCCGCTATGCTGGCGAGCAGACGGAGAGCTGCGACGAGGCCCATGTGCGGCAGATCGCCAACGCTCTGGCCCTCAGCTACGCCTACATCCTCCACACCCGCTATGAGCTGAACCTGTACATCCAGAGCCTGGGCTACAACTACAACAATATTCTGCCTGACCGCCGCAGCGGCGAGCTGATCCAGGAGAAGCTGAACGAGCTGTTCTTCGCCGCCTGCGTCCCCATTCAGGAGAATCTCAGCGGCGGACGGGTGCTGACCTCCCTCCGCCCGGCGGCGGAAAAGCAGGTCTCCGCGGTCCGCTTCTCCGACGTATATTTCCCCTGGGGCCGCACCTTTGAGATCTCCTTCACCGTAGGGGTGGATTCCCTTATTCCTGCGGAGGACGGCGCGGCGCAGCAGCCCTGAGGGAAAACCTCCGCCCGGCCCGAAAAACCCCGCAAAGGGTGCCCGCCCGGCCCGCAGAACAAGTTTTTTATTGCATTTTTTACCACTTTAGCCTGGTAAATTTAGTTATTTTGTCGTTTTTTTCCATCTTCTATTTCCTTTTTGTTCCACATATTGTATACTAACGATAGTTAAGCAGAGGTGTACGATATGCGAGAGGGAATCAATTCCGTTGAACTGTGCGGCGTGGTCGCCGCTGAACCAGTCTTTTCACACGAAAACCATGGGCAGGCTTTCTTCCGCTTCCTGCTGGATGTGGACCGCCTGTCCGGCCAGACGGACCGGATCGAGGTGCTGGCGCTTTCCGCCACGCTGACGGCCACGCCGGTGGCGGCAGGGGCGCATCTGCGCGTTCTCGGCCAGCTGCGCTCCTACAACAACCGCAGCGCCGGCGGGCGGCGGCTCGTCATCTCCGTCCTTGCCAACGTCATCACCCCCTGGGAGGGTGAGGCCCGGAATGTGGTGCTGCTCTCCGGCGCGCTCTGCAAGCCGCCGGTCCTGCGGCGCACGCCCCTGGGGCGCAGCATCTGCGACGTGATGCTGGCGGTGAACCGCCGCTACGGCCGCAGCGACTACCTCCCCTGCATCGCCTGGGGACAGCTGGCCATGCAGGTGGGCGCCATGCCCGTGGGAGAGCGGCTGTCGCTGGAGGGCCGCATCCAGAGCCGCCTCTACACCAAGGTCGTGGACGGTATACCGGAGGAGCGCACCGCCTACGAGGTCTCCGTCATGCACCTGACGGAGGTAGAGGAGGAACCGGAGGAAGCGCCGGAGGAGGAAGCGGGACCGCCGGAGTCCCGGCAGGAGGAGACGTTCCCTCCGCAGACGTAATATAAAGCAAGGCGGGCCGCGCAAAAATGCGGCCCGCCTTTTTCGTTACAGGGGTAAAAAGGGACGCACCCGCGGGTGCGTCCCTTCCCTCTCGTTTTTTAACGCTGTTGGCGTTCTCAGGCAATAAAGGCCTTGTGGAAGCCGGTAAAGATCTTCGCCGCCGCGCCGCGGGTGGTGGAGCCGGTGGGGTTCAGGTAGCCCGCGTTGCCGCTGAGCAGGCCGATCTCCAGTGCCCAGTTCATGGCGGCGACCATGGAGTTGGACACCTTTCCGGCATCCTTGAATCCTGCCAGGCCGTTGCTGCCGGCGCCGGTGGCAAAGCCCTGCTTGCTGGCATAGCGGTACAGCACGGCGATCATGGCCTGACGGGTCACGGGGGCGTTGGGCTGGAAGGTGCCGTCGTCATAGCCGCCCACAATGCCCGTGTTCACTGCCCACTTCACAGCGTTCACAAACTCGGAGTTGGTGATCTTGCTGCTGTCGGTGAAGGTCAGGACCTTGCTGTTGTAGGTGGTGGGAGAACCGGCCATGCGGTAGAGGATAGTCACCATCTGAACGCGGGTCAGGGAGGAAACCGTGTCAAAGCTGGTGTCGGTCTTGCCGTTCATAATATTGTTGTTGTAAACATACTTGACGTACTCATAGTAGGTGTGATTCTCGTCGACATCCGTGAAAGGCGGCTCACCGTTGACCACGATCTCCACCACGCCGGACTTGGCAGCGCCGGAGCCGTAGGCGGTGAAGGGGATATAGACGGAATACTGGGTCTTGGGGCTGTAGGCGGCCCCGTAAGTCACGTCGGAGAGCGCCAGCTGCGTGGCGGTGGGATTGGCGTAGAACGCATTGGCGATCGTCGCCCAATAGCCGCCGGTGACCTTACCGGGAACCGTGTACAGCCGGCCGACTGCGGGCAGCTCGTCGAAGGTCACATAGCTCAGCGTAGCAGTGCTGCTGCCGGTGGCGGTGCGGTAGAAGCTCTGGAAGTCCGCGGTGCGGAAGGTCACGGACTGGCCGTAGGAGACATCGTACTGGATGTCGCCGTCGGCGACGGCGATCACACGGAAGATGCCGTAGTAGTAGCCGGTGGCCTCCGTGGAAGTGCTGGTCGCGTAGTACTTGTAGCTGACCGTGAAGGGGATGTCATAGGTGCCGGCCTTGGTCACAGCGATGGTCACGTTCTTCAGGTCGCTGGCGCTCAGAGCGGTAGCGGTCAGCTTGGCACTGCCCTTATACAGGGTCCAGCCGGTGCCGCTGACGGTGGTGAACTTCACCGTGTCGAGAGCGACGCTGTAGTCTTTGCTCTGCTCGTCGTTCACGGCCTTCACGAAGGTCTGGAACGCGTCGGCGCTGAACGGCGCGTCGCCGTCCACGGCCACGACGCCCATATCATAGGCGGCGGCGGTGAAGCTCACATTGACGCGGTAGGCCACCTGAGCGGCGTCGTAGCCGATCAGCTCCTCCGTCCAATCCGTGGTCTTGGGCGTCACCAGATAGCTGGTCACGTCCTTAACGGCAGTATCCGTATAGGACGTGGACGCCGTGCTGCTGCTGTACTTCTGCACCTTGGCAATGCCGCTGATGCTGTCCAGATAGAACTCTTCCTTGGCAAAGAGGGCGTTCTGGTAAGCGGTGACGATAGCGCCCTTATAGTCGGACTTGAGGGTCAGGGTGCCCTTGTAGGTCACGCCGCCAGCCACAGCGGTAAGGCTCAGGGCCTGGCTGCCGATGGAACCGGCCTTGGCGGTGACGGTCAGGGAGTCGCTCAGCGTCACGCTGCTGGTAATGGCGGTACTGCCGTCATACAGCGTAAAGATACTGTCGTTGCCGGGTGCGGCAATGGAAACGCTGCTGACTTCAAGCTCTTGGTTGCCCGTCAGTCTCCGAAGCTCGGTTTGGATATCCGCTGCCAGTCCGGAAAGCTTCTCGGAAGAACCGTTGGTAATGATCTTATTGACGTTCAGCGTAGCTGCTGTGACGTTCAGCGTCACGGTGACGGTAGCCTCTACGCCGGTTTCATCTTCGGCAGTCTTGGCCATGCCGGTGAAGGTGTAAGTGTATGCTTTGCTCGTGACCTTGGTAGCGTCGGTGATGATGAACTTACCGCCCTCATAGGTGATGCCGTTATATGCATCCAAAGTAGTCAACTCACCCAGAGTAACACCGGTGGGAACCGTGACATTTGTTGCCGTAAACGCCGCCTGACCAGGGGCAGAGAGATTCACGGTAGCGGTATACTTCGCCTCGGCTGTCAGCGTCACGCCGATATCAACGGTCTTCGGCTCGGCGGCAGACGGCGTTTCGGTGGTGGCAGACGGAGTTTCAGTACCGGCAGCCGGAGGATTATCGGTGGCGGCTTCCTTCTCAGTATACTTGACAGTCAGCGTGCCGCCGTTACCGTTTGTGTTGGCAGCATAGCTGACCGCGTCCGCAACTGCCGCCAGCGTATAGTAGTTGGTATCCAGCGTCACGCTAAAGCTGTTTGCGGTCAGCACAGGGGCATCCTTGCCGTAGGCGTACTTAACAGTCAGTACGCCGCCCGTGTAATTCTGCCCTGTAACGCCGGTGCCGCTGACGGTAACGCTCTTGACTACGTCAGCCGCCGTCGGCTCATCATCCGCGAACGCGGAGACGGTGAAGAAGCTCATGACCATGGAGAGGGCCAGGAGCAGGGACAATGCTTTCTTCATATCGGTTCATCCTTTCTTTTCTGCTTGTACGCGGGCGCCCTTCGCCCATTCTCGTCCTGCCTTCATTATAGGGGACAAGCCCGCCGTTTGCAAGCGCCGGGGCCATGTTTTTCCTTTAAGTTTCTGTAAAGTTTTCCGCAGCCCATCCGCCGCCGTTCGGGACGCTGTGTTTTGACGTAAAAAAGCGGGGCCGGAGGGCTCCGGTCCCGCTTCCTGTTTCATTTCCGGCAGACCCGCTCAGTCCGCCTTGCCCCACTCCACGAAGGTGATAACGCCCTTGTCAAACTCCAGGTACTGGGTCTTCAGCACGTGCTCCTTGCCCACGCGGACCTCCTGACTGCCCACCTCGGTGGTCAGGACGGAGGCGTTGGCCACATTGCCCTCCACGGTGAAGATGAGATTGCAGTGGTAGGGGTCCTCCACCCACTGGCCGTCCGCGTAAATATAATACGGCTCCTTCTCCACGGCGGTGACATAGGAATCATACAGTACGCCGGAGGCCATGATCTGGGAGGGGACGTGCGCCGCCGCCGCGTCGTAGAGGTCGTTGCTCACGCCCTCGTACAGCACCTGGTATTTCAGCGTAATGGTGTCCGCGCCCCGGCTCTGGATGTTGTTCATGACCTTATAGCCCAAAAAGCCCACCACCGCCAGGATCAGCACCAGCACGATGACGTCGATGATATTGAAGCGTCTTTTCTTTTCCATAGGGGTCTCCTTCGCTTGACCGCCCCGGGCGGCCAATGTATAATGTTGAGATAACGGGACGGCCGGAACCGCCGCCGTCCTTAGTATAATGCAATCCCGGCGGTTGTACAAGCAGAATTTCTGATACGGAGATTTTTTCTCATGAAAGTGATCCATCTCATCGGCGGCGGCGACACCGGCGGCGCCAAGACCCACCTGCTGAGCCTGCTCAGCGGTCTGAACCAGCATATCGAGGCCCATCTGGTCTCCTTCCGGGAGGGGGATTTCGCCGCGGACGCCCGCGCCCTCGGCATTCCCACCACGGTCATGGCGGGCAACAACATCCCCCGCATCTGCCGCCAGCTGCGGGACATGATCCGGGAGGGCGGCTATGAGGTCATCCACTGCCACGGCTCCCGGGCCAACATGATGGGCGCGCTGCTGCGGCGGCAGCTGGACGTGCCGGTGGTCTCCACCATCCACAGCGACTACAGGCTGGACTACATGGGCCGGCGCATGGGCGCGCTGGTGTACGGCAACATCAACGCCTGGGCCCTGCGGCACATGGACTACCGCATCGGCGTCTCCGACGCCATGGTGGACCTGCTGATCTCCCGGGGCTTCCCGCCGGAGAGCTTTTACGCCATCTATAACGGTCTCGACTTCACGGTGCCGGAGATCACGGAGGAGAGGCTGGGCTACCTCCGCTCTCTCGGCGCGCAGGTGGAGGAGGACAGCGTGGTGGTGGGCGTCGCGGCCCGGCTGGACCCGGTGAAGGACATCGCGACGCTCATCCGGGGCTTTGCCCAGGCGTACCGGACGTGCGATAAGCTGCGGCTCGTCATCGCGGGAGACGGCGCGGAAAAGGAGCGGCTGCAGGCCCTGGCCCGGGAGCTGGGGGTGGAAAATCAGGTCTGCTTCGCGGGCTGGATCTCCGGCGGTATGGACCGTTTTTACCACGCCCTTGACATCAATACCCTCACCTCCCTCTCCGAGACCTTCCCCTATGTGCTGACGGAGGGGGCGCGGCACCGTCTCGCCACGGTGGCCTCCCGGGTGGGCGGCATCCCGCAGCTTATCGACCACGGCGTCAGCGGTATGCTGTTCCCCGCGGGGGACAGCGAAGCGCTGGGCCGGTGTCTTGAGAAGCTGGCGCAGGACGCGGCGCTGCGCCGCCGTCTCGGAGAGGCGCTGCACGAAAAGGCCTCCCGCCGCTTTTCCCTCGAAAGCACCATCGAGACGCAGCTCCACATTTACGATGAAATTCTCCGCCGCTATCATCGTCCCGAACGGCAGCGGGACGGCGTGGTGATCTGCGGGGCTTACGGCCGGGGCAACGCCGGCGACGACGCCATCTTGCAGGCCATCATCGGCGAGATGCGGAGCATCGACCGGGATATCCCCATCACCGTCGTCTCCCGGAACCCGCAGGAGACACGGCAGACCCTGCGGGTCAACGCCGCCCACACCTTCGACTATTTCGCCTGGCGCAAAGCCATGCGCCGCAGCCGCCTGTATATCAACGGCGGCGGCAACCTGATTCAGGACGTGACCTCCAGCCGCTCCCTCTGGTACTATCTCTCCAGCATCATTTCCGCCAAACGCGCGGGCTGCCGGGTACAGATGTACGGCTGCGGCATCGGCCCGCTGCTGCGCCAAAAACACCGCCCGCTGGTGGCAAAGGTGCTGAACCGCTATGTGGACGTCATCACCCTGCGGGAGCCGGACTCTTTGGAGCAGCTGCGCCGCATCGGCGTCACCGCCCCTCGCATCGAGCTGACCGCCGATCCCGCCCTGACCCTTCCGCCGGCGGAGGACGCCCGCATCGACAGCGTCCTGCTCTCCGCCGGCATCCCGGTGGAGGGGCGCTATATGGCTATTTCGCTCAGAAACTGGGATGGCTTCGCCGCCAAGGCGCCTCTGTTCGGCCGTCTGGCGGAGCATATGTATGAGGCGCACGGCCTGACCCCCATTTTCCTGTCGGTTGAAAAAAAGCAGGACCCGCAGGCCGCGGCGCTCGCGGCGGAGGGCCTCCGCTGCCCCCACTACTTTATCAACGGCGCGGAGCGCATCGACGACATCATCGGCATCCTCAGCCGCATGGAGGCGGTGGTCTCCATGCGCCTGCACACGCTGATCTTCGCCGCGGGACAGGGCACGCCGCTGGTGGGCGTGGTGTACGATCCCAAGGTCAGCTCCTTCCTCCGCTACATCGGGGAGGAACGCTACGCGGAGCTGGGCACGCTGACGGAGGCGGAGCTGCTTCGCCTGACGGACGAGGCCGTGGGCAGCTTCGGCGACAAGGCCGCCCAGGTGGCGGCGGTGGAGCGGCTCCGGGCCATCGAGCACGGAAACGTGGCCCGGGCGGCAGAGCTGCTGGGCTGACGAAAACAAAAAGCGGGACGCCGTCCGGATGGACGGCGTCCTGTTTTCGCATTTACATTTATGAAATGGCGAGGAACGGGGAGCAGGCTTCCTCCCTGCTTTTTTGCAGCGCCCGCTGTGCCGAGATGGTTGCCAGCGTATCGCCCAGCTGGGTCAGCATACTGCCCAGCAGCGCCAGTTCCTCCTCGCTTTCGATGCAGTTCGCCACCGCTACCGCCAGCGTGTTCAGCGCCGTTGTGAGCGCGAGGGCGTCCTCCATAGGCTCCACCTCCCCGGCCATCCTATGCGCGAGCCTCACGTCATGGGATAGACCGTCAGCTCCCTGTCCCGGTCGCAGAGGGCCAGGAACACCTCCTCCGGCTTGCCGCCCCGCTTGCGCTCCAGCGACCGGCGCAGCCAGGTCTCGTCCACCCCCAGGTGCGTCAGCGCGTCCCACTGGATCTCTCCGTCCATGATGACCGGCGTCATCAGAAATTCCTGCGGCGGCTGCACGTGCAGATCCGCCGGAGTCGCGGGCCGCGTCCCCACGGTGGGCAGGATGCTGACGCGCCCGTTGTGCTCCAGCAGCGCCGTCTGGATCTGGGACAGGTCGAAATACCCCTCCGTGCGGCAGGCGCAGAGGAAATCGTCCAGATCCATCTTGGCCTTGCGGAAGCTCTCCCGGTAGAGCTTGCCGTTGTCCAGCAGCACCACCGGCGTGCCGCTGATCTGCTTGCGCACCGTCCGGGAGTGGTTGGTGACCACCGAGATGAGGAACGCGACCACGGCGTAGAGGACCATAGCCAGCAGCGGCTGCCAGGGCTTTTCCAGCTCGGTGGCCAGCTCCGCGGCGATGGAGCCGATGGTGATGCCCACGACATAGTCGAACATGGTCATCTGATAGACCTGCTTGTGGCCCATGAGCTTCGTCAGCAGGAACATCGCCACCAGAGACAGCAGCGTGGTGAGAACGATAGTCAGCACTTCCATAAAAAGACCTCCCGCAGCATACTGTGTCACAGTATGCCCCGGGAGGCGATATTTTATTTTGCATGGATATTGATGAATTCCGCCTTCAGCTTGGAGTAGAGGATGGTCTGGCTGCTGTACAGCCCCCGGTAGCCCGAGAGCATATAGCCCACGCCGCAGGCGAGGGCAAAGCAGCTCAGCCCCTCCGAGCCGAACAGCTCCACGCTGAGAAGAATGGCGGCTATGGGACAGTTCACCGCTCCGCAGAACACCGCCGCAAGGCCGATGGCCGCGCCGAAGCCCCCGGGCAGTCCCAGCAGCGGCGCCGCCGCGCAGCCGAAGGTCGCCCCCACAAAGAAGGTGGGCACCATCTCGCCGCCCTTGAAGCCGCAGCCCAGAGTGACGGCGGTAAAGAGCAGCTTGCAGAGGAAGTCCCAGGGCCGGGCCTGCCCCTGCTCCACCGCCTTTGCGACGACCTCCAGCCCCGCGCCGTTATAGTCCGTGGTGCCCAGCAGCACCGTCGCCGCGGCGATGAGCAGGCCGCCCACAAGGGCCCGGAAATAGGGGTTCGGCAGCAGGCGGGCCGCCAGATGCTCCGTGCGGTGCAGCGTCTCGCACAGCAGGATGCTCACCAGGGCGCAGAGCACCGCCAGCACCGCCGTGCGCAGGAGCAGCGGCGCGTCCACAGCCGGCACAGTCAGAGAGAAGCGGGTAGGCGCAAGACCGAAAAGCAGGGACACGCCATAGGCCACCAGAGAAGCCACGATGCAGGGCAGGAAGCCCGCGTAGTACAAAACGCCCACGCTCACCACCTCCAGCGCGAAGACCGTGGCGGTGAGCGGCGTGCCGAACAGGGCCGAAAACAGCGCGCTCATGCCGCAGAGGGTGGCGAGACGGCGGTCCTTGTCGTCCAGCCGCAGCAGCTCGCCCACGTGGCGGCCCAGATCGCCGCCCATCTGCAGCGCCGCGCCCTCCCGTCCGGCGCTGCCGCCGCAGAGGTGGGTCAGAATGGTGCTGAAAAAGATGGCGGGCAGCAGCAGCCAGGGGATGGACCGCCCCTCATGCACCGAATCCAGCACCGTGTTGGTGCCAAGGCCCGCCACATGGGCCAGCCGGTACATGGCGGTGATGGCTACGCCCGCGAGAGGCAGCAGCCACAAAAGCCACGGATGCGCGCCGCGCAGCGCCGCCGCCCGCTCCACGCCCAGGTGGAACAGCGCGCCCACCACGCCGCCCGCGGCCCCCACGATGACCGCCAGAAACAGCCATTTCAGCAGCGCCCGCGCATACCCGGCCACTTGGCCCGCCGCGGCGCGGCGCTTCTCTTTTCCCCTATGTTCCGGCACGGTACACCGCCTCCTTCCCAAAGACCGCCCTGCGGCCGATGCAGTAGGACAGTATTGTAAAGCAGGCGGAACAAAAAAGCAAGGGCGGCCAAGCCGCCCTTGCTTTTTTATGTATTTTATCGCGCAAAAAGTGCATGAAAGCAGGTATTTCGCCCGCCGTGAGAGCGGTGTTCCGCCCTCACACCGCCGCTTCCGCTTCCTCCCCGCACGCCTCCGGCTCCTCGTCACGGCCGTTTTCCAGCAGCTCCGGCTGCCGCAGGTAGCGCTGCACGTCGAAGAAGAACGCGGCGTAGTCATGCCCGGTGCAGATGCGCTCGTCCATGACCACGGACAGGGGCAGCACCTTCCTGTCAAAGTTTCCGTTCATGAAATCCGGCTCCGGCTTGCCCATGGCGACGAACACGCCGGTGGTGCCGAACTGGTAGCAGTGGTGATAGATGGCGCGGGTGTTGATGGAGGCCAGGTTCGTGATAAAGAGGCTGGTGTGGAAGGGGCTCAGGTCGATGATGGCCCGGGGCAGCAGCCCCACATGGTCCAGAAACCGGGCAAGGCCCAGCACCAGCGAGGGCAGAAAGGGGATGGAAAACATGAAATTCGCGAACTTGTCGGTGGAGTTGTTGTGGGCCGCGTGGCGGTTCTTCTCCACCGCCTCCTCGATCTTCCGGTTGATGGAGATGACGTCGTCCCCCTCCTCGAAGAAGACCTTCAGCGTCGTTTCATCCGGCGTGCCGTCCTGCCGCTTTTTCAGGATCACGAAGCTCACGCAGAAGTGGTTCCGCTGATAGATCTTCTTGTTCACCACAAAGCGGTTGAGCCGCGGATGCCGCTGGGCCGCCTTATAGTAGGCCGCCAGGACCAGCGACATATAGCCCATGCGGATCCCCTGGCGCCGCTTCTCCTGGATATACTTCCGCAGCGGCTCCATCTCCGCGTACTGCGTGACAAAATTCTGCGCGTCAAAGCGCTTGGGCATGATGTAGGGGATCGCCGCCTGGATGGCGGGAAGATCCTTTACCCGGGTCCCGTCAGGTCTCATAGCTTCTCTCCTGTCCGATTCAGTATGCCCCGCTTCGGGGCCTTGCGTACATATTATTGGTAAAAACAGTATACCAGTCTTTTCCGCACTTTTCAATGATTTTGCCAAAATGTCGAAAAATTTAAGGCTTGCTTTCTCTCCGATTTGAGCGTTCCTCACATCGGCTGTGCAAATTTTTCCCAAGGAATGTGGAAATTCCGGTTGCTTCTCCCCTGAAAATGCCCTATATTTATTTTGTATAGAAATGCGGGGAGTCCCTATCCCCGCGCAGGCAATATTACAAAATACAACAGGAGGCAATCATCTATGAACTACGGTCGTACTTTCAACTTCTCCGCCGGCCCCGCCATGATGCCCGAGGAGGTCCTGGAGGAGATCCGTGACGAAATGATGAACTACCGCGGCTCCGGTATGTGCGTCATGGAGATGTCCCACCGCAGCAAGGTCTTTCAGCAGATCGTGGACGAGGCCGAGCAGGATCTGCGCGAGCTGATGAACATCCCCGACAACTACAAGGTCCTCTTTATCCAGGGCGGCGCCACGCTGCAGTTCTCCATGATCCCCATGAACCTCATGAAGAACGGCAAGGCCGTGTACATCGAGACCGGCGCCTGGTCCAAGAAGGCCATCGCCGAGGCCAAGAAGGTGGGCGAGGTCATCGTCGCCGCTTCCAGCAAGGACAAGAATTACACCTACATCCCCGACTGTTCCGATCTGGACATCCCCGAGGACACCGACTACGTCTACATCTGCGAGAACGAGACCATCCACGGCGTCACCTGGCAGAAGCTGCCCAACACCAAGGGCCACACCCTGGTCTCCGACCAGTCCTCCATGTTCCTCTCCAAGCCCTGCAACGTCTCCGACTACGGCATGATCTACGCCGGCGTGCAGAAGAACGTGGGCCCCGCCGGCATGGTGATCGTCATCATCCGCGAGGATCTGATCCGCGACGATCTGACCGATCTGCCCATCTATATGCAGTACAAGACCCACGCCGACAACGGCTCCATGTACAACACCCCCAACTGCTGGGATATCTACTGCTGCGGCAAGGTCTTCAAGTACCTCAAGAAGATCGGCGGCCTGGAGGTCATGCACCAGCGCAACATCGACAAGGCCAAGGTCTTCTACGACTTCCTGGATTCCTCCAAAATGTTCACCGGCACCGTGGAGAAGGAATGCCGCAGTCTCATGAACGTGCCCTTCGTCACCGAATCCAAGGAGCTGGACGCCGAGGTCGTGGCCGCCACCAAGGCCGCGGGCTATGACAACCTCAAGGGCCACAAGTCCGTGGGCGGCCTGCGCGCCTCCATCTATAACGCCATGCCCAAGGAGGGCGTGGAGGCTCTGGTGGAGTTCCTGAAGAAGTACGAGGCGGAGCATCAGTAAAAAAAGCGCTCCGGGCGGCGTTTCCCGCCGTCCGGGACAAATCCCTTCCCGCGCGGTGCGCGGGAACAGAACACTACGAATAAGGAGAATTCCTGTTATGCGTATTCTGGTTACCGACGGCATGGACAAGAAGGCCATCGCCAGACTCACTGAAAGCGGCCATGAAGTGGTGGAGCAGTTCTACGCTCCCGAGGAGCTGGGCGCCGCCCTGCGCGATTTCGACGCGGTGGTGGTCCGCTCCAAGACCAAGGTCCGCGCCAACCACATCGACGAAGCCAAGGGCGGCAGGCTGAAGCTCATCATCCGCGGCGGCGTGGGCGTGGACAACATCGACGTGAAGTATGCCGAGGAAAACGGCATCACCGTGCGGAACACCCCCGGCGCCTCCTCCGAGTCCGTGGCCGAGCTGGCCATGGCCCTGATGTTCGCCTGCGCCCGGTATGTCTCCATCGCGGGCCACACCATGCGCGAGGACAAGTGGGAGAAGAAGGCCTACGGCAAGGGCATTGAGCTCTCCGGCAAGACCCTGGGCATCATCGGCTTCGGCCGCATCGGCAAGAAGCTGGGCCTCCTGGCCAAGGCGCTGGGCATGAACGTGCTGGCCTATGCCCGCCACATCCCTCCCGTGGAGGAGCAGGTGGGCATCCCCTATGTGAGCCTGGATGAGCTGCTGGCCCAGTCCGACTTCATCTCCGTCCACGCGCCCGCTGTGGACGGCGGCCCCCTCATCAACGCCGAGCGCATCGCCCAGATGAAGGACGGCGTGGTGATCATCAACACCTCCCGCGGCTCCAACGTGGACGAAGCCGCCCTGCTGGAGGCGCTGAACAGCGGCAAGGTCCGCAGCGCCGGTCTCGACGTGTACGCCGAAGAACCCAGCGCCAACAAGGAGCTGTACAGCCATCCCATGGTGGCCTGCACGCCGCATATCGGCGCCGCCACCGTGGAGGCCCAGGGCCGCATCGGCGAGGAGATCGTGGAGATCATCGAGAGCTTCGGCAAATAAACAGCCCGCATCAGAAACAGCAGCGCCGCCCGCCGGAAATCCGGCGGGCGGCGCTTTGTCTTGTTATCACACTTCAATGAGGTCGTGGGGAACACTGATGAAGTTCTCGTTGCCGTTTTCCGTCAGCAGCACCTGGTCCTCGATGCGGACGCCGCCCCAGCCGGGGATGTACAGGCCCGGCTCGATGGTGACGACGGTATCCGGCTGCAGCGGGCTCGTCCCGTCGGGGCCCATGAAGGGCAGCTCGTGGACGAACAGGCCGATGCCGTGTCCGATGCCTTTGTAATGGTACGGGAAATACTCCGTATCCTTGATGGCCCGGATGGAGGCCTCATACACCTCGCTGGGGATGGCCCCGGCCTTCATGACGGCCAGGGAATCCTCGATCATCCGCTTTTCCAGCTCGTAGACCTCCCGCTGCTTCGCGTCGGCCTTGCCCACCACCACGGTGCGGGTCATGTCGCTCATGTACCCGTGGAACTGGCAGCCGTAATCCATCAGCACGAAGTCGCCGTACTGCAGCGCCCGGTCCGAGGGAATGCCGTGCAGCAGGCTGGTGTTGGGGCCGGAGATAAGGATGTTGCCGTAGGGCTGGGTGTCCGCCCCCTCCAGCACCATGTAAGCCGAGAGCTTCGCCGCCAGCTCCTTCTCCGTCACGCCCACGCGGATATCGTCCAGAATGCGCCAGAAGGCCCGGCAGGAGATATCGCAGGCGGCGCGGAGATAGCCGATCTCCTCCGGTGTTTTCACGCTGCGCAGGTTCTCCACCACGTTGGTGGTGGGCACCAGCTCCGCCTCCGTCTCCGCCTTCAGCTCACTGTAGCGCTGATAGCTCAGCGCGTCCGCCTCAAAGGCCACACTGTGCAGCCCCTGCTCCTTCAGCACATGGGCCGCGGCCTTCATCATGCTCCCGCCCACGGCCCGCCAGTTCACCAGCGTGATATCCGGGCATTCCAGCTCCACCTGCTCGGTGTAGCGCGGGTCGGTGATAAGAAAGCCGCCCTTCGCCGTGATGAGCGCGCAGGAGTCCGCCCCCTTGAAGCCCGTGGACCAGCGGACGTTGGGCTGCTTCGTCAGGAAAATGGCCTCCGCCTCGCCCTTTTCAAACCAGGGCAGTATCCGTTCGTTCAGCATCTGTATCTCTCCTTTGCAGTTGTTTCCGTATATTTGCCGCGTCCCGGACGCGGCTCGTTTGCCCTGCCTATTATAGCATCTCTGTCCCGCTTTGCAAGCCGCGGCTCCGCCTGCCAGGGCTCCGGAACAATAAAATTTGGCGGCGCTTAATTGCAAAAGCGACCGTTTTCACCGCTTTCGCGCCGCATAATAGGGACAGCCCAACGGAAAGCTAAGGTGCGGCGGCGTATCCGGCTGCCGCAGAAAGGACGGTAAGGATTCATGAAATTCCTGGTCAACGACAACTGCATCGGCTGCGGCCTTTGCGCCAACACCTGCCCCGGTGTGTTCACCATGGACGACGCCCGCGCCCAGGCCAACCCCAACGACGTGGCCCCCGAGCTGGAGGCTTCCGCCACGGAGGCCATGGAGGGCTGCCCGGTAAACGCCATCGAGCAGGCGTGAAACATAAGGAAAGCGGAGCCGCGGCTCCGCTTTCCTTTTTGCCGTGAAGGCCGTCTTTTTCCGCTTTGATGCAACCAAACGGTGCCATTTGAAAAAAGGGCTTGACTCTCTCCCCGCGTCAGGGCGTACACTCATGGCGGAAAGGCGGTGAACAGCATGAAACTCTCCATCAGTGAGGCGGCGGCGCGTATGGGCGTCAGTGTCCGGACGCTGCGCTATTACGACGCCATCGGCCTGCTCCGCCCCTCGGAGGTGGCGGAGAGCGGCTACCGGTATTATGACGAGCAGGCGCTTTGGCAGCTGCGGCAGATCCTGTTCTTCCGGGAGCTGGAATTCCCGCTGAAGGAGGTGGCGGAGCTGCTCTCCCGCCCGGACTATGACAAAGTGCCGGCGCTGCGCCGCCAGCGGGAGCTGCTGCTGCGCAAGCGGCAGCGGCTGGACGGACTGCTCCGGCAGATCGACGCATATCTGGAGGAAACAACTATGACGAAAGCAAACATCACACTGGAAGAAATGGAGCAGGCCCGGCGGCAGTACGCCCCGGAGGTCGGGCAGCGCTGGGGCGGGACCGAAGCCTACGCCGAAAGCGAGGAAAAGCGCGTGGGCCGCACCGAAGCTCAGGAGCTGGGCGTGGCGGAGGAGGCGGAGGAGATCTTCGCGGCCTTCGCCGCCCTGATGGACCGGGAACCCGGGGACGCGGAGGTGCAGGCCCTGGTGCGGCGCTGGCAGGACCACATCACGAAGAACCACTACCGCTGCACCAAGGAGATCCTGGCCTGTCTCGGGCAGATGTACACCGCGGACGAACGCTTCACGGAGCATCTCGACCGCCACGGCGACGGCTGCGCCGCCTTTATGAGCGAGGCCATCGCCGTCTACTGCGGAGAATAACTTCCGGCTATGGAAAGCCGGGCCTTTGCCGGAAACGACAGAGCGGCTTTATGGCGCAAAAAAACGGAGTCCTTTCGGACTCCGTTTTTTGTTTCGGTAAGTACGCTTCGATTAGAACGCGCCCTGCTCCATCATGGCGGTGGCGACCTTCTTGAAGCCGGCGATGTTGGCGCCCGCCACCAGGTCGTAGCCCAGGCCGTACTCCTCGGCGGCTTCGGCGGAGACCTTGTGGATGTTCACCATCATCTTCTTCAGCTGCTCATCGACTTCCTCGGCGGTCCAGACCAGACGCTCGGAGTTCTGGGCCATTTCCAGCGCGGAAACGCCCACGCCGCCGGCGTTGACGGCCTTGGAGGGAGCGACGATCATGTGCTTCTGCTGGCGCAGGAAGTTCAGCGCGTCGTTGGTGGTGGGCATATTGGCCACTTCGATGTAATACTTCACACCGGAAGCGGCGATCTTCTGCGCCCACTCCAGGTTAACGTCGTTCTGCATAGCGGCGGGCATGCAGATATCCACGTCGGTGGCGCCCCAGTGCTTGGTGCCGGGCACAAACTCGCAGCCGAAGTGGTCGGCGTAGGGCTTGCAGTGCATGGGGTCGGTGGCGCGCATCTTCAGGATGAAGTTCAGCTTCTCCTCGGTGTCGATGCCGTCGGGATCATGGACATAGCCGTCGGGGCCGGCCATGTAGGTGACCTTGGCGCCCAGCTGAGCGGCCTTCTTCATGATGCCCCAGGCCACGTTGCCGTAGCCGGAGACGGCGATGCGCTTGCCCTTGATGGTGTCGTTCTCGTGCTTCAGCACCTCGCAGAGATAGTACACCGCGCCGTAGCCGGTGGCCTCGGGACGGATCAGGGAGCCGCCGTAGCTCATGCCCTTGCCGGTGAGAACGCCGTTCTCCCAGACGCCCTTCAGGCGGCGGTACTGGCCGTACAGGTAGCCGATCTCGCGGCCGCCCACGCCCATGTCGCCGGCGGGAACGTCGATGTCCGGCCCGATGTAGCGGTACAGGGCGGTCATGAAGCTCTGGCAGAAGCGCATGACTTCGGCGTCGGACTTGCCGGCGGGATCGAAGTCGGAGCCGCCCTTGGCGCCGCCGATGGGCAGGCCGGTCAGGCTGTTTTTGAAGGTCTGCTCAAAGCCCAGGAACTTGATGATGCCCTCATACACGTTCTTCTGGAAACGGAGGCCGCCCTTGTAGGGGCCGATGGCGCCGTTGAACTGGCAGCGCCAGCCGCGGTTGGTGTGCCAGTTGCCGTTATCGTCCATCCACACCACGCGGAAGGTAAACATACGCTCCGGCTCCACCATGCGGTTGAGCAGGTCGAACTTCTCATACTCAGGATGCTTCTCGATGACGGGTTCGATGGAGGAGAACACTTCTTCCACCGTCTGCACAAACTCAGGCTCGTTGCCGTGCTTGGTCCTCACATTCTCAAGCACGCTTTCCAGATATGCATTCATTTTGATCCAACCTCCAAATTTTTCATCCTTCGGCCAGGGGCCTCCCGGTCCCTCTCCATAAGCGAATTCATTTTATCACTCCACAAAGGAAGAAACAAGGCCATTTCCGGAAAACTTCCAAAATCTGCACCCTTTTTCTCCATAAAAAAAGTACCTTATTTTTGTCTATTTTGCTTAATTGTGAAAGATATTTCACGCATTTTTGATTTTTTGTCAGCACAGCTCCGCCCAAATTGATGGCCCCCAGAACTTCCATTTATGGCCCCGGCCCTTATTGACTTTTCCCCCCGGCGCGATATAATGTGTTCGTCATCGACAGAGAAACAGGAGGAGATCCGGATGGTATATAAAATGAATGTGGCGGGCCTGGAGCGGGAGCTTCCCCTCTGCGCCGTGGCCGACGATTTCTACATCGGCGCTTTCATCATGTTCGGCGACGCGGAGCTGACCGTGGCCTGCGCGAAGGAGCTGCTCGCCCGCATTCCCGCGGAGAGCTATGACTATATGCTGACGGCGGAGGCCAAGAGCATCCCCCTCATCCACGAGATGGCCCGCCAGAGCGGCGCGGAGAAGTACTTCATCGCCCGCAAGGGCATGAAGGTGTACCTCACCGATCCGCTGAAGGTCTCCGTGCGCTCCATCACCACGCAGCACCAGCAGGAGCTGTACATCGGCGGCGCGGACGCGGCGCTGATGAAGGGCAAGCGCATCCTCATCGTGGACGACGTGATCTCCACCGGCGAGTCCCTCCGGGCACTGGAGGAGCTGGTGCGTCAGGCGGGCGGCACCGTGGCGGGCCGCGCGGCGGTCCTGGCGGAGGGCGACGCCGCCAAGCGGGACGATATCGTTTTTCTCGAGAAGCTGCCCACCTTCCACGCGGACGGCTCCGTTATGTGAGCGTCCGGGGCCTTTTCTCCCTGCTTTTATCCATCAAATATCAGAACCGGGCGGCTGCGTCACGCAGCCGCCCGGTTTTTTGTTTTTAGGGGCATCCGGCCCTACAGCCCCAGCACATGGATCAGCAGCAGCCACGCCGAGCCGTAATAGACCGCCACCGCCGCCAGGTCGTTGAGGGTGGTGATCAGCGGGCCGGAGGCCACAGCGGGGTCGATATGCAGCTTCTTAAACAGGATGGGGACCACCGTGCCCGTGACGCTGGCCAGCAGCATGGACAGCAGCAGCGCGGCCCCCGTGCAGAGGGACACGGAGAACGCCACCGCGGCGCTCTGCCCTTTCAGCGCCATCAGGTATCCTCCCACCAGCAGGAAGGACAGCAGCCCCAGAATGCAGCCGTTGGTCAGCCCCACCCGGGCCTCCTTGCCCACCAGAGCCAGCTTTTCCCGTCCGCCCATCTGTTCATCCATCAGCACCCGGATGGTCACGGCCAGGGACTGTGTCCCCACGTTGCCCGCCATGTCCAGAATGAGGGACTGGAAGCACACGATCAGCGCCAGATGGGCCACCACTTCCTCGAACAGGCCCACGACGCCCGAGACCACGAAGCCCAGCACCAGCAGCACGATCAGCCAGGGCAGGCGCTTGGAGATGCTCTTTTTCAAAGGCTCCTCCAGATCCTCCTCCGCCGTCAGGCCGGCCAGTCTGGCATAGTCCTCGCCCATCTCGTCGCCCACAAGGCGGGCGATGTCCTGCGCGGTCAGCACGCCCTTCAGCCGGTTCTGCGGGTCCAGCACCGGGATGGAGTCCTCCGAATAGCCCCGGATGCGCTCGATGCAGTCTGCGGTCTGCTCGCTGGTGTAGACGTAGGGGTAGGACGTCATCAGGATGCTCTCCAGCTCCGTGTTCTCCCGCGCCACGATCAGGTCCTTCAGGTCGATGGCGCCCAGCAGCGTCTCCGTCTCGTCCACCACGTAGAGCGTGGAGATGTTGTCGTTGTCCGCCGCCTGCGCCACCAGCTCCCGCATGGCCTCCCGCACGCTGCAGGGAAAGCGGATGACGATGTAGTTCGTCGTCATCTGGCTGCCGATCTCGTCCCCGTCAAAGGAGCTGAGCAGCGCGATGCCGCGCCGCGCATCCTCGTCCATCAGCTCCAAAAGCGCGTCCCGCTCCGCCTTGTCGACGCCGCTGAGATACTCCGCCGCCGTGGAAGGCTCCATCCGGGAGAGGACCTCCACCTTTTTCCGGGCTCCCAGCTCTCCGATGTAGCGCGGCCTGTCCTCCGAATAGCCCAGCACGTCGGACAGCGTCTCCGTGTCCAGGACGCTGTACAGCCGCCCGCGCTCCTCGCGCCTGAGCAGCTCCAGCGCGGCGGCAATGTCGTTTTCATGGTGGTTCAGCAGCTCCTCACGCATCCGTCTGGGCGTCAGGTTGCTGCGTATGATACCGACGACCTCCCCCCGGTAGTCCGGGTGCTGCGCCACGGGAATGTTCTTCTCGGTCAAATTCTTCTTCTCGTCCATGCTCCTGTGCCTCCTTTCACACATCTTATCCGGCGGACCTTGCAGGTCCGCTGCGGGAAAGGCAGGCGGAGGGCCGGCTCAAAGGGAAAATGGGCGCAAAAATACCGCCGTCCCCTGTCAGCCTGTCCTGCCCCCGCCTTTCAGCGATGCAGTACAGCCCAGGATCGGACAGCGGTCCATCCCCAAACAGCCGCGCGGCAAAGCGCGGTCAGGCCCCGAACGGCGCAGCGCCGCCCGTCTCCCGCCGCCATGGGAATCCCCTGTCCGTCCTTCGACTGCTACTGCAACTACTGCCGTCCATGTCCTCACCTCACAATATCTGCTGGAATCGGTTTATAACCTTTTATCATTATACTGCCCCGGTACTTTAAAGTCAACCGGAAGCGGCCCTCCGCCGCCTCTCTGTTTCCAGTCCCTTCCTCCCCTGCCAGAGTTTGTGCCTTGCCCGTCCTGTTACATTTTGTTACCCTTTTGTTACCGGCTGCACACGGCAGCCAATTCCACCAAAGAAAGGACGGGATCGCTATGAAACGACTCCTTACCGCCCTGCTGGCCTGCGCATTGCTGACAGGCCTGCCCCTTCTCCGCCCTCAGGCGGCCTCCCGCACCGTCAGCGCGGAGGTGAACGGCCGCGCCCTCACGGGCAGCGCCTATCTCACAAACGGCACCACCTACGTCCCCATCCGCAGCCTGCTGGGCGCGCTTGGCCAGTGGGAGGTCCACTGGGAAAGCGGCACCCGCAGCGCCGTGGCCAGCGGCTACGGACATTACATCACCGCCGTCACCGGCAGCCAGGCGCTGTATATAGACGGCGTGGCGTACCGCTCTCCCGGCGGTATGTTCGTGATGGGCGGCGCCACCTACGTCCCCATGCGGATGGTGGCGGAGGCGCTGGGCCTCAGCGTCCGCTGGGACAGCAGCCGACAGTGCGCCGTGGCGGAGGGCTCCCTTTCCGGCGCGAGGAGCCGCAGCGGCGACGACTACTACTGGCTCAGCCGCATCATCAGCGCCGAGAGCCGGGGCGAAGCCATCCGGGGCCAGGTCGCCGTGGGCAACGTGGTGCTGAACCGGGTGCAGTCGGCGGAGTTCGCGGGCGACATCAAGAGCGTCGTCTTTGAGCGCAGCTACGGCTACATACAGTTCGAGCCCGTCAGCAACGGCACCATCTACGACGCGCCCACAGCCCAGTCCTGCCTCGCGGCGAAGATGGCCCTCGCCGGTTACAACACAGCGGGAAAGAGCCTGTACTTCTATGCTCCGGCCCTGTCCTCCGGCAGCTGGATCCGGGCCAACCGGACGTACTACACCACCATCGGCTGCCACCGGTTCTATCTCTGATTGACTTTCCCTGCCCCTTTGCGGTAAAATAATAAAAATAAAAAACGCTTGCGCAAAGGAGTTGTTATCCATGCTGTTTTCCGAAGCGGACCGCTGCCGCTACGCCCATCCGGCGGCGCATGAGGTCATCTGCCAGCTTCGCTTCCCCACCATTCTGCGCATCGACAACCGGGAACCCGCCGATTTTCAGGAGCTGATCCGCGGCAGCTTTCCCCGCTATGCCCTGCGGCGGGAGGCGCCGCCCGCCCGGGTGGTCCAGCGTCCCGGCGCCGCGCCGGAGCTGCAGACTCCGCCCGCCGTGGCGAACTACAGCTTTATCTCCGAGGATACCCTCTGGAAGCTGAACCTGACCAAGGACTTCATCGCTCTCTCCACGTTGCGCTACACCGGGTGGGAGGACTTCGCCGCCCGGCTGGACCAGACCCTCGCCGCCTTCATCCGCATCTATCAGCCCGCGTTTTTCGAGCGCATCGGCCTTAGGTACCGCAACATCCTCTCCCGCGGCGCGCTGGGGCTGGAGGACCGCCCCTGGCGGGAGCTGCTGCACCCGGCCTATCTCGGCGCGCTTGCCGAGGAGGATGTGCCGGAGACGGAGGTGCGCCGCTGCGCGGTGGATCTGGAGCTGTCCCTCAGCGGCAGCTGCCATGCCAAGATCCACGCGGAGCCGGTCCATCTCAAGCCCGCCAATGGCGGCGCGCCGGAGGCGGAGCAAAAATTCATTCTGGATATCGACCTCTCCATGCAGGGCAATCTGGCGGCCCATCTGGCTGCCGGCGCGCTGGAGACCCTCCACGGCCACTCCACCCGGGTCTTTCGCGGCGCGATCACGGAGGAGCTGCACGAGGCCATGGGCCCCAGCCGGGTATAAAACCGCTTTGCGAATCCAACAGCGCTCCGCCCCCTCTCAGGGGCGGAGCGTTTTCCGTTTTTCGGCAAGATTTCCTGTTGCAAAGCGAAAAGGAATCTGCTATAATGCTTTTGCTTCGCAGGTGTGGTTCAACGGCAGAACTTTTGCTTCCCAAGCAAATAACGCGGGTTCGACTCCCGTCACCTGCCCCAGAAGGAAACCTCTCTTGTCTACCGGAC
Organism: Oscillospiraceae bacterium; assembly: GCA_051867615.1. Lineage (GTDB taxonomy): Bacteria > Bacillota > Clostridia > Oscillospirales > Oscillospiraceae > RGIG5472. The sequence continues at coordinate 42,223 of JBJDYU010000021.1, forward strand.
GAGAGAGGTTTTTGCTGTTTTCAGGAGCAACACGGCCCGGGGCAAGGAGACAGGCTGTGAAAAACAGCGCGGCAGCCCATAGCAACAGCAAGTTGCTTGGCTTTCCGCAGCAGCTATGGTATACTGCCTGCGAGGTGGTGATCTGCATGGAAACCAAGGATGTTATACTGGAACTCCGAAGCAAAAACGGCTTGTCTCAGGACGAGCTTGCGGGAAAAGTCCATGTCACCCGGCAGGCTGTCTCCCGCTGGGAAACCGGCGAGACCGTTCCCAACACAGAAACGCTCAAGCTGCTGTCAAAGCTGTTTGATGTTTCCATCAACACGCTCCTGGGTTCTCCCCGGAAGCTGATCTGCCAATGCTGCGGTATGCCGCTCGATGACGCCTCCATCAGCAGGGAACCCGACGGTACATTCAACGAGGAATACTGCAAGTGGTGCTATGCTGATGGGAAATTCGTCTACACCAGCCTTGAGGAATTGACGGATTTTCTGGTGGCACATATGGCAAATGAAAACTGGCCACCGGAACAGGCGCGATCTTTCTTTGAAGCCCAGCTGCCGAAGCTGAACCACTGGCGGCAGCCATAAAAAAGCACGAGGCCGGCGGATGGCTGGCCGCCGCAAAACGGCGAAGCGGCGCGCTGTGTACCCTTGTTGACAAACCTTTTCAGATAAAAAGCGGCTTGCTTTGCAGGCTGCTTTTTATTTTTGGCCGGAAGCCGCAGCCCCGACGCCGCCAAAGATGTTGACAGCGCAACATCTGCGTGATACAATGCAAGACGTTGAGTTTTCAACTTCTCTCCTGAGAGAAGCAGAACACGGCCGGGGCCGCGCCCTGCCGCCATGATAAAAGGAGATTTCATCCATGCGCGTGAGGATCATTATCGACTCTACCACCGACCTGCTCCCGGCCACGAAAAGCACGCTGGACGTGGTCCCCCTGACGGTCCATTTCGGCGAGGAGGAATACATCGACGGCGTCACCATGACGCACAAGCAGTTTTACGAGAAGCTGGTGGAAACCGACGTGCTGCCCCACACCAGCCAGGCCTCTCCCGCCGCCTTCGAGAAGGTATACCGGGAGGTCATGGCCGCCGGGGACAGCGCCGTGGTGCTGACGCTGGCCTCCCAGCTCTCCGGCACCTATCAGAGCGCCGTCATCGCCGCCGAGGGCTATGAAAACATCCACGTGGTGGACAGCGGCTCCGCCACCATCGGCGCGGGCGTGCTGGCGGAGCTGGCCCTGCGGCTGGCGGACGAGGGCTTGGACGCGGCGAGCATTGCCCAAAGGCTGGAGGCGGAGAAGAAAAAGGTGCGGCTCATCGCCATGGTGGATACGCTGGAGTACTTAAAGCGCGGCGGGCGGGTCTCCAAGACTGTGGCCTTTGCGGGCGGTCTGCTCAACATCAAGCCCGTCATCTCCCTTACGGAGGGCGAGATCGTCCTGCTGGGCAAGGCCCGCGGCTCCAAGCAGGGCAACAACCTGCTGGCGGCGGAGATCGAAAAGGCGGGCGGCGTGGATTTCGACAAGCCCGTGCTGCTGGGCTACACGGGACTTTCCGACGCGCTGCTGCAAAAGTACATCGAAGACAGCCGGGCGCTGTGGGAGGGCGGCAGGTCGGAGCTGAACACCACCATCGTCGGCAGCGTCATCGGCACCCACGCCGGTCCCGGCGCCATTGCCGCCGCGTTCTTCGCCAAGTAAATCAGGTTTATCGCCAAAGGCCGGTCCCCACGGGAGCGGCCTTTTTTATCCGCCGCGCGCTTTTCCGATAAACCGCTGGAACTGCGGCAAAAGATGTGCTATGATAAAATATAAATGATTACGGCAAACGCTGCGCGGTATCAGAGGTGTCTTTTATGAACAGCTACATCATTTCCCATCAGGAGCGCCCCGACTGGAGCGCCCTGCCGAAAGCGGAGCTGCGCCACGCCGGCTGGCTCCCTCCCGCTCCCGTTTCCGCCTGGGCCCAGGCCTGCCACAACGGCGCGGAGCTGCTTGTGCGCATGGAGGCGGTGGAGTCCCCCATCCGCGCCACGCTCACCGGCCCGCTGGAGCAGGTCTGCAACGACAGCTGCCTGGAGTTCTTCTTCGCCCCCGACCCCGGGGACGGGCGGTACTTCAACTTTGAGTTCAATCCCTTGGGGACACTGTATCTCGGCTTCGGCGCCGCCCGGCCCCACCGCATCCGGCAGGTCCCGAAGGATGCGGTGGGGTTGTTCCGCCCGGAGCCGTTCACCACGGAAAGCGGCTGGGGCGTCAGCTTCCGCATCCCGCTGGCCTTCCTCCGGCTGTACTTCCCGAACTTTTCCTTTCAGGGCGAGGCCGCGGGCAACTTCTATAAATGCGGCGACGAGACCGTGCTGCCCCACTACCTCTCCTGGAACCCCATGACCGCCGAGCGCCCCGATTTCCACCGCCGTCAGGACTTCGGCACGCTGCTATTCCGATAAGAACGCGCCAAGACGAGGTGACAGATCCCAAATGGCTATGAACATCCTTTTCAACGACGACCGGCTCCTGCGCCTCATCACCAACCTCCAGACCCTCACCGGCATCCGGGCCAATATTCTGGACGTGAACGGCAAGGACATCCATCTGAATATCGCCGACCACAAGGCCTTCTGCCGCAAGCTCAGCGCCTGCCCCCAGGGCCGTGCCCGCTGCGAGGCCTGCGACGCCAGAGCGGTGGCGGCCTGCGGCGATGCCCGCAGCGTCTACTCTTACCGCTGCCACGCGGGTGTCTGCGAAACGGTCTTTCCCGTGTACGAGGACGGCGTTCCCATCGCGTTTCTGGTCTTCGGCCAGCTGCTGGACGACTCTCCCATGGAGCAGCAGTGGGAAAACGCCCGGGCCGCTCTCGGCTGGTACCCCGGGGACATGGAGGAGCTGCGCCAGGCCTTTTTCCAGTTCCGCCAGTACTCCCGTCAGGAGATCGAGGCCTATACGGAAATCCTGAAGGCTCTGGCCTCCTATATCCAGCTGGAGGGCATGATTCGCACGGCCGAGCATACAGATATGCAGAAGCTGGAAATCTACCTCGATACCCACTACATGGAAAAGCTGTCCCTGCAGACTATCTCCAAGGAGCTGCACATCGGCCGCACCAAGCTCTGCGCCCTGGCCAAGCAGCTCTCCGGCGGCGAGACCCTCTCCCGCATGATCGCCCAGCGGCGCGTCGAGGCCGCCAAGGTGATGCTGCTGCAGGGCGACGCGCCCATCTCCGCCGTGGCGGAGGCCGCAGGCTTCAGCGATTACAACTACTTCACCAAGATCTTTAAATCCGTCACCGGCACCACTCCCTCCGCCTTCCGGCGGGAGAGCCGCCAGGCCGGGAGACGGGAGTAAACCGTACATATTTTCGCCCTCGTGTACGATTTTTCTAAAATGCGTACTTTTCTTCCTATTCTATATCCAATTTTCCCATTATAATGGCTACAGGTAAGTGAAAATTTTGTCTAATTCTAACGACATTTTCCTCGCCGCCTTTCAACTGTGTGTCAAGCGCAAGCTTTTCACAAATATCATCTTTATGGAAAAGGAGATCACAAGATGAAGAAGTTTCTTGCACTGATCCTTGCTCTGGTCATGTCTCTGTCTCTGGTCGCCTGCGGCAGCAGCAGCGGCGATGGCGGGAGCGAGGACAACGGCGACGCCGAGGGCGTCACCCTTGACATCATGGTCGCTGAGTACGGCCAGAACACCGCTGCCTGGTGGAAGCAGTTCGAGGCTGACTTCGAAGCTGCCAACGAGGGCATCGACCTCGTGATCGACGTCGTTTCCTGGAACGACATCACCACCAAGGTCAACACCCGCATCGGTAACGACGACGCTCCCGACATCCTGAACATCGACAGCTTCGCCGATTATCAGGCTGAGGGCCTGCTCCTCCCCGCTGAGGACTACATCTCCGCCGAGACCTATGCCAAGTTCTATCAGTCCTTCCTGGATCAGTCCATCGTGGACGGCACCGTCTGGGCAGTGCCCGATCTGGCTTCCTGCCGCGCCATGTACTACAACAAGGACATCCTCGAGGCTGCCGGCTGCGAAGTGCCCACCACCTGGGATGAGCTGCGCGATGTCTGCGAGGCCATCAAGGCTTACGATCCCGAGATCTATCCCTGGGGCGTTGACATGACCACCGACGAGGGCCAGGCCTGCTTCGCCTACTACATCTGGAACAACGGCGGCGACTTCACCGACGCTGACGGCAACTGGACTCTGAACGATCCCAAGAACGTGGAAGCCATCGAGTTCATCGTCGGCCTCGTCAAGGACGGCCTGACCAACACCGACCCCGCCACCGAGACCCGCTATGTCAACCAGGATATGTTCGGCGCCGGCAAGGTCGCGATGATGATCGGCCCCAACTCCATCCCCACCTACATCGCTGACGGCGGCTACGAGGTCAACTGGGGCGTCGCCGGTATCCCCTGCACCACCGGCAACTCCATCGCCCACGGCGTTATGGACCGCTTCATGTGCTTCGACAACGGTTACACCGATGCCCAGATGGAAGCCATCAAGACCTTCTTCGACTTCTTCTATGAGGACACCCGTTATTCTGAGTGGGTCCTGATGGAAGGCTTCCTGCCCGCCACCAGCGCCGGCGGCGAGGCTATGGCTGCCGCCGATCCCGACAACGCTGCGTGGATCGACATCGTCGGCACCGCCAAGTTCTATCCTCAGTCCAAGGCTGAGTGGGCAGACGTCAAGACCGGCGTTATCAACGTCGAGCAGCAGGCTCTGCAGGGCGGCAACGTCCAGGAGCTGCTGGATGCACTGCAGGCTCAGATCGCCGGCTGATTGCTGAACTAATCGGTTCCAAGGCATGAGAGTGGGCCGGGCTTTATGGCCCGGCCCATTCTGTCTATGGCTGTGCAGTGATCTTCAAAGCCCGCTCCGGCTCCCGGGTTTTGAAGATCGCTGCAACAAAGAGTGATCATACCCAGAGGGAGGTAACAGCGTGAACAAGAAACTGCTCCGTAAGGCAGAACCCTATCTGTGGATCCTGCCCAGCATCATCCTGATGACCGTTTTCATCATCGTCCCCATCTTCTATGTGTTCGCCACCGCCTTCGGCGAGGTGAACAAGTTCGGCAAGATCAAGGGCTTCGGCGGGCTTAGCAACTTCGTCAAAGTGCTCCAGAACCCGGAGATCGGCCGCGTCTTCGCCAACACCATCGTCTGGACGGTGCTGGTGGTCGTGATCAGTACGGTGCTGGGCTTCATTCTGGCGCTGATCCTGAACAACGAGTTCAAGGGCCGCAAGATCGCCCGCGCCATCGTGGTCTTCCCCTGGGCCACCACGCTGGTCATTCAGGCCAGCGTCTGGAGCTTCATCATCAACAAGGACTACGGCGCGCTGAACACCCTGCTCAAGACCTTCGGCATCATTCAGACAAACATCGACTGGACGCCCACGCCAGAGGCCTTCTTCGCCTGGGAGATCGCCTGCGGCATCTTCGTCACCATCCCCTTCGTGTGCTTCACGGTGCTGTCGGGCCTGCAGAGCATCGACGGCTCTCTCTACGAGGCCGCCACCGTGGACGGCGCGAACTACTGGCAGAAGCTGTTCAAGATCACCATTCCTCTGGTCAGGCCCAGCCTCACCGTTTCCACCGTTCTGAACATCATCTACGTCTTCAACTCCTTCCCCATCATCTGGACCATCACCAAGGGCGACCCGGCCTACATGACCGACACGCTTGTGACATACCTCTACAAGCTGAATTTCTACAACGGCAGACCCGGTGAAGCCGCCGCCGTCTCCGTCATCGGCTTTGTGATCCTGCTGGCCTGCGCCAGTGTCTACATGGTATCCACGCTGAAGAAAGGAGACGAATGATCATGTCCGCACCCACGCTTCGTAAGCCCGTCTCCGGCAAGAGAGCGGTCAGCCGCGCCCTGCTCTATCTTGTCGTCATCGACATCTGTCTGCTGATCCTCTATCCCTACTTCGTTATGTTCTGCACCGCGCTGAAGAGCCGGGCGGAGATCTTCGCCGTGAACGGCACCATCTTCCCCATCGAGCCTCTCTGGTCCAACTTCGTGGAGATCTGGTCTCTCGCGCCCATCGCGCAGTATATGCTGAACTCCCTGCTGGTGGCAGGCGGCTCTACGATCATCGCCATCCTCTGCGGCATCCCCGCGGCCTATGCCCTGAGCCGCATGAAGTTCAAGGGCCAGACCGCGTTCCTGGGCTTCGTCATCGTCTCGCAGATGTTCGCCCCCGTGGTGCTGCTGATCGGTATCTACAAGATCCTCGCCGCCTTCAGCCTGACGGACAGCCGTCTCGGCCTGATCTTCATCAACGCCGCCTTTAACCAGGCCTTTACCATCTGGCTGCTGCGCGGCACGTTCCTCGGCATCTCCTCGGAAATGGAGCAGGCCGCCACCATCGACGGCTGCAACCGCTTCCAGGCCATGTTCCGCGTGCTGCTGCCCGTGGCGGCCCCCGGCATCGTCACCACGCTGATCTTCATCTTCATCAATGCGTGGAACGAGTATACCGTGGCCCTCTGCATTATCTCCAGCAACGCGCTCAAGCCCATCACCGTGGGTATCAACATCTTCAACGGCTACAACATGATCCAGTGGCAGTACCTGTTTGCCGCCTCGATCTTCGCCATCATCCCGGTGGTCATCATGTTCATGTGCATCGAAAAGCACCTGGTCTCCGGTCTGACCTCCGGCGGCGTGAAGGGCTAAACCCAAAAGCGAATACATACAAAAAAAGACGTCCCGCTCAGCGGGACGTCTTTTTATCTCATGTATCTTTTGTTTTTCGCCTGTATCATTTAGTATCAGCCGATGACGGGCAGGCTCGCGGCGGCCACGCTCTGGCCCACGCGGCGGGTCTTTTCATCCGGCAGCATCACCGTCATGGAGGCGGCCAGCTCCGGATACTCCTCGGCGAGGATGCGGTTGCATTCGCTGACGATGAGGTCGCCGCCCACGCCGGAGGCCACGCGGCCCAGCACCAGCAGATGGCGGATGGTGTAGAAGCGGCTGTACAGCACCAAAGTGTGGGCCAGATACGCGCCGATGCTGCGGAAGATATCCCTGGCGTTCTCCGCGCCCTGCTCCGCCAGCTTCTGCACTTCCTTCAGCTTCTCCGCGGGGCTGAGAGACTCCGCGAGAGTGATGCCCGCCCTGGGGGCCAGCTTGATCACCGCGTCCTGAGAGAAATACTTGCAGCCCACGCCGTAGTCCGTGGACCACTCGTCCTGCATGGCGCTCTCGCTCAGGTCCACCGGGGCGAAAGCCAGCTCATTGAACCAGCCGAGAACGTTGCCGTCCTCCGCCACATAGCCCGCCGCCTCGGAGGTGCCCATGGCGATGCCCATCACCGCGCCGGAGCCAAGGCTCATGGAGCCGGCAAGGGCGGTCACGTCGCCGTCGTTGGCCACCACGAGAGGCACGTCACCGATCTCCTTCGCCGCCCGCTCGTAGATGGACTTCACCTCTTCCCGGCGCTCCCGGGGGACCTTGATGAAGAGAGAGGCCACCATGGGGCTGTTGCCCACGAACACGCCCGCGGAGGAGACGCCGATGGCGTCCACCCGGGGCATTTTGGACGCGGCGGTGCGGAAAGCCTCCACGATGCCCTGGAAGTGATAGTTGGGGTCGGTCTGGGTCTTGGGATGCCACACCACTTCCTCGGAGTAAACGGTCTTGCCGTCCACCACGGCAGAAACCTTGCGGTCGGAGCCGCCGGCGTCAAAGCCGATGCGGCAGCCCTCCAGATGGCCGCCCACGGAGAGCGTGGCTTCCCGGGCCTCCGGGAAGTGGGCCTCATCCGTCACGACGATCTCGAAGGGACGCTCGTACACGTCCTCCATAAAGCCCTTGTCAAAATGGCGCGCGCCGCTTTCGGTGTAGGCCTTCTGCAGCTCCGCCGCCTGCTCGTCGCAGCCGCAGAGATAGACCTTGAAGCCGCCCACGCTCCAGAGCAGGAACTTCACCAGCCGGTCCACAAAGACCTGATTGGCGGCGGCGAAGTCCGCGCCGCGCAGCGCGGAGCGGAACACGGAGATCTTGCCGTCCTCCCGCTCCACCGCCACGGAGAAGGGATGCGCCGCCTCCTTCAGATAGGCGTTCATCCAGACGCCGTAGGGTACGAATTCCCCATCCAGCACGGGGATGTTCCGGATGCTATACTCGATTCCAAGATGCTTCATCTTTACTTCCCTCACTTTCTTTATGTTCGCCGCTCAATCGGCGCTCAGTCGGCGTAGCCGTTGGGGTTCTTGCTCTGCCAGGCCCAGGTGTCGCGGCACATCTCATCGAGGCCGTACTGCGCCTTCCAGCCCAGCTCCTCCGCGCTCTTGGCGGGGTCCGCGTACACCATGCCGAGATCGCCCGGACGGCGGGGCGCGATGCGGTAGGGCACCTTCTGCCCCGTGACCCGCTCGAAAGCCTTCACCATATCCAGCACGCTGTAGCCGGTGCCGGTGCCGAGATTGAAAACGCCCTCGCCCTTGTGGGTGCGCATATAGTCGATGGCCGCCACATGGCCCCGGGCCAGGTCCACCACATGGATGTAATCCCGCACGCCGGTCCCGTCGGGGGTGTCGTAGTCGTCGCCGAAAACGTTCAGGTATTCCCGGCGGCCGATGGCCACCTGGGAGATGTAGGGCATCAGGTTGTTGGGGATGCCCTGGGGGTCCTCGCCGATGAGACCGCTGCTGTGGGCGCCGATGGGGTTGAAGTAGCGCAGCAGCACCACGCTCCACTCCTCATCCGCCTTGGCGGTGTCCCGCAGGATCTGCTCGGACATATACTTGGTCCAGCCATAGGGGTTGGTGCAGCTGCCGGTGCGGCAGCCCTCCCGCAGGGGCATGGCGTTGTCGCCGGAATAGACCGTGGCGGAGGAGGAGAACACGATGTTCTTCACTCCATGCGCCCGCATGGCCTGGCAGAGGGTCATGGTGGAGTTCAGGTTGTTGTCGTAGTACTCCAGCGGCATACTCACCGACTCGCCCACGGCCTTCAGCCCGGCGAAGTGGATGGCGCAGTCGATGTCATGCTTTTCAAAGATGCGGTCGAGAGCCGCCCGGTCCCTGACATCATTTTTGTAAAATGCCAGCTTTTTCCCGGTGATCTGCTCGACGCGCTCCAGAGACTTGGGATTGCTGTTGACGAGGTTGTCGATCACCACCACGTCCATGCCCCGCTCCAGCAGCTCCACGCAGGTGTGGCTGCCGATATACCCGGCGCCACCGGTCACAAGTACGCTCATCTCGTCTCCTCCTTTACGATGCGCTCCATCTCGCTCCACTTCTTCTCCATGTCCGCCACGAGCTTAAACTGGGTGCGGCAGCGGTCCAGATTGTGGGTATCATAACGGGTGGCGAAGTACTTGTCGCCGTCGAGATAGTCCGTCAGGAAGCGCACGCCGCACTCCAGGGTCATCATCTTCGCGCCCATGGGCAGCATCCTGCGCTCCTGCTCCGTCAGCCCCGGGCAGGCCTCCAGATAGCCCCGGGTGTAGGTGCGGAACAGATCAAGGCTCATCTCCACCTTACTCAGGTCCTTCTCATCCTCCGCCGCGGTGGAGGCGCCGAAGCGGATGGAGTCGCCGAAGTCATACAGGCTCAGGCCCGGCATCACCGTGTCCAGGTCGATGACGCAGAGGGCCTTTTTGGTCTTTGCGTCCAGCATGACGTTGTTGAGCTTGGTGTCATTGTGGGTCACGCGGGTGGGAAGCAGGCCCGCCGCCTGCTGCTCCACGAGAATGGAAGCCTGCTCCGCCCGGGCCAGTGCAAAGTCGATCTCCGCCTGCACGCCCGCGGCCCGGCCGCAGGGATCGGCGGCCAGCTTCTCCCGGAAGATGCGGTAGCGGTCGGCGGTGTTGTGGAAGTTGGGGATGGTTTCATGCAGGGTCTTGGCAGGGAAATCCTTCAGCAGCTCCTGAAAGCGGCCGAAGCCGATGGCGCTCTGGTAGAAGTCCTCCGCCGTCTCCGCCGCCTGCAGGCAGACGGAATCCTCGATGAAGTCGTACATACGCCAGTAGCTGCCGTCGTCGCAGGTCAGGAAGCACGCGCCCTCCTTCGTGGGCACCAGAGTCAGCGTGCCCCGGGGATCGTCGGTCCGCTCGCGCAGGAAAGAGGTGACGGCCTCAATGTTCTCCATCAGCGCGGGCACATCGTGGAAAGCCCGGGTGCTGATCTTCTGCAGGATGTAACGTCTCTTCGCCTGAGAGACCACCAGATAGGTCACGTTCACATGGCCGCAGCCGTAAGGCTCGCAGCTCTCCGCCGGCGCGTCCAGACAAAAGCGGCTCAGAATGCCGCGCAGCTCTTCGTTCATTTCCACAGCTCCTCCTCATAGATCCCCTGGGCCTTCATCCGCGCAATGGCGCTGCAAACGGACTCCAGATCCTCCCGGTAGGTCACGCCGTACCAGCTCTCCTCGCAGGGCAGCACCCGCACGGTGGCGCTGCCGTCGCTGAGCTGCTCGTTCACCACGAAGGGCAGGAAATACTCGCACTTCACAGGGTTCACGGGCAGGTTCTTCTCCAGAAACGCGGGGAAGCGGTCCCACAGCTCGTCGAGCAGCCCGGCGGAGAAGCCCCACATATTCATGGAGACGATGGTCTCGCCGGGAAGGCTGGTGTAGGTCTTGCCGCCGTCCTCGGAGAAGGCCGCGTCCGCGCCCTGCTTGATGATGTTGGTGCGCTCGGTGATGCCGCGGAGCAGACCGTCTTCGATCTCGCAGACGCCGCGGGCCACGGAGCCGTGCTCCGTCACCGTGTTGCGCAGGCGGTAGCCCACCATGGCGTAGCTGCCGCGGGCGGGATCGCCGCTGAGGAAGTCATAGATGGCGGAAAAGGCCGTGCGGCCGTAGAAATCGTCCGCGTTGATGACGGCGAAGGGGCCGTCCACCACGCCGCGGCAGCAGGCCACGGCATGGCCCGTGCCCCAGGGCTTCGTGCGGCCCTCCGGCACGGAAAAGCCCTCCGGCAGGCGGTCGTTGTCCTGATAGACATAGGAGACGTGGAAGTACTTTTCCATACGGTCGCCGATGCACTGGCGGAACTCCGCCTCGGTCTCCCGCTTGATGATGAACGCCACGTCCCTGAAGCCCGCGCGCCACGCGTCATACAGGGAAAAGTCGATGATGATGTGGCCCTGAGGGTCCACCGGGGTGATCTGCTTGGGTCCTCCGAAGCGGCTGCCCATACCGGCGGCCATGATGACTAAGACAGGCTTTTTCATACGTCCCTCCACATTATCTTTTTTCCGCGCCCTCCGCAGCCGGCAGAGAGCGAAAGCTGTTGCCAAACCTCTGCTTTTATAGTATCATTTTTTCCATAAAAAGCAATCGTTTCTCTCTCATTCGTGTAGAAATATATACAAGCTGCATGGATATCTGCCATTTTGAAAAGCGAGGTGCGCCCCATGATCCAGAGTCTGTCCGATCCGGCCTTTCTGCGCTTCGGCGCGCCGCTGCCGCCCCAGGCGGCGGAGGGCGTTTCCATGGAGGAAGCAGCCCTCTCCGCCGGGGAAAGCGTCACGCTGTATCGCTTTCCCTGTGACACCGTATGGGATCACGGTGAGGGCATGACCGTCCTGCTGCTGCGGGAGGGAGAGGCCCTGCGGGGCTTTTATCTGGACCGCCCTGTGCGGCTGCGGGCGGGCACCGTGTTCGGCTTCGCCCCGCTGCAGGGCGCGAGCCGCGTCCTCTATCAGGCGGGTCTTGCGTGGGAGGAGGCCGTCTGCGGCAGTGCCGAGACCCCGGCCTTTGCCGCCGACCTGCGGCCCATGCGCATCTTCACCTGCTTTTTGCAGCAGACGGAGGGGGGCTTCTACTTTCGCGGCGAGCAGCACCTGCCCTACGAGCTGGTCTATCTCAAGCGCGGGACGCTGCACAACTACTGCGGCGGCCAGGACCTGCTCCTCCGGCCCCGGGAGCTGCTCCTCATCCCCTCCGGCCAATGGCACATCCAGTACGCGGATGAGACGGTGCGCTTCCTCACCATCTCCTTTTTCTGGGAGGGCCGGGATTTTCGCGGCCTGACCGGGACGGCGCTGAAGGTCCCGGCGGAGGCGGAGCGTCTTTTGCAGGAGCTGGAGCGGGAAACGGAGCAGGCGCTGCCGGACAGGGACGAGTACCTGAACGCGGCGCTGAAGCTGCTGCTTTTGCAGCTGCAGCGGCACGCCGCCGAACGGCAGAGTCCCCGGCAGTCTCCCGCCTCGGAGCGGATGCAGCGGGAGATCATCGACAGGGCCATGCAGGCCGTCTCCGCCCATATTCAGGAAAAATACACCGTGCCGGAGCTGGCGGCGGCGGTGAACGTCAGCCCCACCCACCTGTCCAACCTCTTTCGCCGCTACCTCGGTATGTCTCCCGCGAAGTACATCACCCGCATCCGGGTGGAGGAGTGCAAGGCCCTGCTCACAAGCGGAGAGAAAAGCGTCGGCGAGATCGCGGCGGGCATGGGCTATTCCAGCGCCCAGCACTTCTGCAAGCAGTTCCGCCAGTGGACGGGGCTTTCCCCCGCGGCTTTCGCCAAGGGACGGCAGGAAAACAGCTAATATACTATCCTTTTTTGTCGATATATGATTCTCCTTGTGCATAAAGGAGCCCGCTGCCACCGGCAGCAGGCCCCTTCGTATTTTCCTGTTTTCGCTCCGTTACCGCGCCACGCGCTGGCCCCGGAAGAACACGTCCCGGATGCGCAGGTCCTCGTCCAGAATCACGGCGTTGGCCTGCTTGCCCACATCGAGACTGCCCACGCGGTCAAAGATGCCGATGTCCTTGGCGGGATTCACCGCGGCGGCGGTGACTGCCTGCGCCAGAGGGATGCCGAAGGAGACCGCCGTCTGCAGACAGCCCATCAGGTCTGTGGCGGAGCCGGCGATGGTGCCGTCCGCGAGCGTCGCCAGCTTGCCCCGCACCGTCACCGCCTGACCTCCCAGGGTATACTCGCCGTCAGGCATACCGGCGGCGCGCATGGTGTCGGAGATCAGCACCACCCGCTCATAGCCGAACATACGGAACACCGCCCGCACCACGGCCGGGTGGATATGCACGCCGTCGCAGATCAGCTCCACACGGGTCTTGGGATCGTCCAGCGCCGCGCCCACCACGCCGGGGTCCCGGTGGGCGAAGGGCGGCATGGCGTTGAACAGGTGGGTCACATGGCGGGCGCCGAGCCGCAGCGCTTCGGCGGCGGTGTCATAGTTCGCCGTGGTGTGAGCGAGGGAGATGACGACCTCCTCCCCCAGCTCGCGGATGAAGTCCATGGCCCCCGGCTCCTCCGGCGCGAGGGAGACGATCTTCACCAGACCCTCCGCCGCCTCCGCAAGGCGGCGGTACATGGCCACGTCCGGCGCATGGAGCCACGCGCCGTTCTGCGCGCCCTTTTTCGCCATGGAGAGGAACGGCCCCTCCAGATGGACGCCGCAGAGCTCCGCCCCGGGCTTACCCGCGCGGCGGTGGGCCGCCGCGTTGCGGCAGACCCGCAGCAAATCCTCCTCCAGCAGCGTCATGCCCGCGGGGCAGATCTGGGTCACGCCCCGGGACAACTCGTATTCCGCCATGACGGCCAGACCCTCCGCGTCGCCGTCGGAGAGGTCGTGGCCCTTGCAGCCGTGGAAATGGATATCGGTCAGGCCCGGGATGACGTAGCAGCCCGACGCGTCATAGACTTCTCCGCCGCGGCTCTCCGCCGCGATCTGCTCGCCGTCAAAGCAGACGTCCCGCGCCACGAAGCCCGCCGCCGGGTCAAAGACCCGGCCGTTCGTTATCCGCATATGGGCACCCCCGCTTCTTCCAGCTTATGCAGCGCCGCCCGGTCGCCCACCAGAGTCACGTCCGGATGCATCTGCAAGATGGAGGCCGGCACCTCGGGCACCACGGCGCCCAGGAAGGCGCGGTGCACGATATCGGCCTTGTCCTCGCCGCTGACCACCACCAGGATGCGCTTGGCCTGCATGATGTTCTTGATGCCCATGGTCATGGCCTGGCGGGGCACCTCGTCCATGGAGGAGAAGAAGCGGGCGTTGGCCTGGATGGTGCTTTCCGCCAGATCCACCACATGGGTCTCCAGCTCAAAGGCGCGGCCCGGCTCGTTGAAGCCGATGTGGCCGTTGTGGCCCATGCCCAGCAGCTGCAGATCGATGCCGCCCAGCTCGCGGATGATATGGTTATAGTCGGCGCAGGCCGCCTCCACATCCGCCGCCATACCGTCCGGCACATGGGTGGCTTCCCGCCGGATGTCGATATGGTCGAAGAAGTTGCTCTGCATGAAATAGCGGTAGCTCTGGGGATGCTCGGGCGAAAGGCCGATGTACTCATCCAGGTTCACCGAGCGGGTCTCCGCAAAGCTGAGATCGCCCTTCCTGTACCAGTCGATGAGCTGCTGATAGGTCCCGATAGGGGTAGAGCCTGTGGCCAGACCCAGCACGCAGTTCGGCTTGTAGATCACCTGAGCCGAAATGATGTTGGCCGCCCGGCGGCTCATGGAACGATAATCCTCCGCACGATATACTCTCATAAGATCACACACCTCTCTCTATTTTCGTATACTTCCTGCTTGTATTGTACTACATTCCTCCCGGCTTCACAAGACGGTCTTTGTGTTTTTTTTAACGTCGCGGACACTTCTCTGTTCGCCGCCGTTTCGCGGCCCGCGCGGCATCCGCCCCGCGGCGGAGCGAGTCCGTTGCCCGTTAAATGCTTCAAACAGTCGCTTATATTAGTTTTTCATGCCGTTATAATGTACATTTTGTCGGACGTGCAAAGTCAACCGGCCCTCATCCTATGCCAAAGCCCCGCGGGCGTATTGCCCGCGGGGCCTTTTTCGCCGCTTCGTCGGAAATTTCAGAAACGGTCCTCCCCGGCTGTCCTCGGAGGCCGGAGGGATCAGCTCTCCTTGCGGTCCTTGCCCCAGAAGAACACGGCCACCGTGCCGGGGCCGGTGTGGCTGCCGATGGTGGTGCCGACGTAGTTGATCTCGACCTTGCCGTTGAGCTTCGGAAAGCGCGCCTCGATCAGGTCCGCCACCTGCCGCGCGTCCTCATAGCAGTCGGACTGGGAGATGTAGCACTTGCCGTCATAGTCGAGGCCGCCGTCGGCGTACTGCTCCATGCGGTTGACGATCTCCTGGATCACCCGCTTCTTGGAGCGGATCTTTTCCCGGGGCGTCAGATGGCCCTCGCCGTCCATGTTCAGCAGCGGGCAGATGCCCAGCATCCCGCCGAACACGCCCGCGGTCTTGGAGATGCGGCCGCCCTTGACGTAAAAGCTCAGGTCTGTGGAGAAGAACCAGTGGTTCAGCCGCAGCTTGTTGCGCTCCGCCCAGTCATACAGCTCCTCAAGACCCATGCCGCCGTCCCGCAGGTCCGCCAGTTTGTCCATGAGCAGGCCGTAGCCGGAGGAGGCGCCCAGGGAGTCCACCACCAGGATCTTCCGCTCCGGGAACTGCTCCCGCAGCGCCTCGGCAGCGTTCCTCGCGCCGTTGACGGAGCCGGAGAGACCGCTGGAAAGGCTCACGTGCAGGATGTCCTTTCCGGCCTGAAGAAACGGGGTGAAGTAGTTTATATATTCCCCCATGCTCACCATGGAGGTGCTGGTGTCCGCTCCGTCCCGCATGGCCTGATAAAACGCGGGGAAGGACATGGTCTGGCCGAGATCGTCGGGATACTCCTTCCCATCCAAGCAAAAGTGGAAGCAGACATAGGAAATGCTGCGCCGCTCCATATGCGCCTTGTCGATATCCGCCGTGCTGCAGCAGCTCAAAATAAAATCGCTCATAGATGGCTCCTTTCTGCACCCGGAAAGGGACTCCTTTCCGCTTTCCCGCCGCCCTTTCCGGACCGCCGGCGGGAAACCAGTTTTTTTCTATTGTACCATAATTATACCGCGAAAATCGTCTACCGTCAATCATCTTCCGCTCCCGGCGGACACTCGGCGGGATGTACAAAGCGCCGCCGCTCCTGTCTGCGCATTTCCCACAAAAATCCGAAGGGCTGAAAATTTCTGTTAGAAAAATCCTCCATGAAATGGTATAATGCAGACGTAAAAATATGCAAAAGTGCAGCGAAGGGGGTGGAACCGATGTATTCCGTGGGTGACAAGATCATGTACGGCGAGCAGGGCGTCTGCGAGGTGGCCGACGTGGGCTATGTCTCCATGCAGGGCATCGCCAAGGACCGGCTGTTCTACACCTTCAGGCCCCTCTCCGGCGGCGGCGTCATCTATGCGCCGGTGGATTCCGGCGTGTTCATGCGCCCCGTGATGGACCGTCAGGCGGCCGAGGCCTTTCTGGCCCGGGTCCCCGGGATCGAGCCTGTCTTCTGCCCCGAGACCAAGATCACCCGTGCCGACGCGTACTATAAGAGCATCTTCAGCTCCCACAGCTGCGAGGCGCTGGTGGCGCTGCTGAAAGGGCTTTCTCAGGACGGGCGCGGAGCGGACCGCCGCCACGCGCTGAATCTGCGGCTGGAGCGCATCGTCAAGCGGGCGCGGGAGCTGCTGGAGGGCGAGCTCGCCGCCGCCATGGAGATCTCCTCCGACGAGGCGGAGGAGCTGCTGACCCGCTCCCTGCACGGCGTTTCCCAATAAAAAGCTTCAAATGGAACGGCGGCGCGGTGAATCCCGCGCCGCCGTTTTTTCTCTTCCGTAAGGCTCAGTCCTCCTCCGCCCGTTCCAGCTCCGGCGCTTCCGCCCCCGGCTCGGCGGTGAACTGCACGCAGAATACCGCCTGGGGCCAGTTGACGGAGATATGGACGCACTTTCCCGCCTCCTCCGCCGCCTGCCGCACGGCTTCGCTCACGGCAAGCAGCGTCTCCCGCGTGAGATACCCGCCCCGCCAGTGGAACACCAGGCGGGGCTTTTTCTTTTTCACGGCCTGGGCCGTGCGCTTCGCCGCATCCTCTGTCTTTGTCAGGGAGAGCCTTGCCTCCTTATAGTAAAAGCTCCCCTCGTCCGGGCAGTCCGGCACCGGATACACCGGACGGACGTGGTCCCGGTAAATATGGCCGTCCCCCAGACCGCAGTAATCGTACCGCACCTCGCCGCAGCGGCTGAGGGAGAGGTCGAAGGTGGCGTCCATGTGGTACCACTTTCCGCCCCGGCGGATCAGGTTCCAGGCGTGGCCGTAGCGCTTTCCCTCCTCCGGCGCGCTGAGGGCCACAAGGCAGGGCAGCTCCAGCGCGTCCGCCAGCAGCTTCACGGACTTGGCGATGCCCTCGCAAACGCCGACACCCTGGGTCAGCGGGCCGATGACCTCGTGGGAGTAGGGCTTTTTCAGCTTGTCATAGCGGACATTTTCACAGATGAAATCGTGGAGGTAGCGGAGCTTCCCGCTCTCGTCGAGGCTCTTTCCCTCCCGGGCCAGACGCTGCACCCGGGCGGCGATGGCCTGCCGGTGGGTCAATATCTTCCCCTTTTCAAAGAGGTACTCCGGCAATATCTCCCCATACGACGCCCCGGGCACGGAGCGCACGCGAAAGCCCGTGAGATAGAACAGCTCCGGATGGTCCAGCCGCAGGCGGGTGTAGACGTCGGACAGCTCCTGCATGGAAAGCAGCGGCACGCGCACCGCGCTCTCCACCGCCGTAAAGCCCCGGAGCATGGCCCCGTAAGCCTCCCGCCCCGGGCGGGAGAGCTGGTTTTCATAGTAGGCCGCCATGCCGCGCCCCCTTTCCTCCATATCTATTAACGCTTTGCGGCTATGATACCACACTTCCCGCCGGGAGGAAAGCCCCCTTCGGCGGCGGAAAGCGGCAAAAAGCAGTTGCATTCCACCGCCGTTTGGGGCAAAATATAGAATAGGTCGATATGGGGTCTGCCGCCCTGCGGCGGGCGGCCCTGTGAGAAAGGTGGATGCCTATGTCTGATCGTACTCTGTATGCGCTGATCCCCTCCTACGAGCCGGACGAGACTCTGGTGGGTCTGGCGGAGGCGCTTAAAGAGGCCGGCTTCTCCGTCCTCATCGTGGACGACGGCAGCGGCGAGGCCTACCGTCCCGTGTTTGACGCGGCGGCGCGGCACGCGCAGCTCCTTTCCTATATGCCGAACCAGGGCAAGGGCCACGCCCTGAAAACCGGGCTTGCCTGGCTGCAGGAGCATGGTGAGCCGGACGGCGTGATCGTGACGCTGGACTCCGACGGCCAGCACACCGTGACAGACAGCCTGCGGGTGGCCCGCCGGGCGGCGGAGGCCCCCGGGGCGCTGACGCTGGGCGTGCGCTCCTTTGGCAGCGGCACTCCCGCCCGCAGCCAGTTCGGCAACACCGTCACCCGCTGGGTCTACCGTCTCGCCTCCGGCGTGAAGGTCAGCGATACCCAGACCGGTCTCCGGGCCTTCGGCATGGAGCTGCTGCCCTTCCTCCTCTCCATCGAGGGAGAGCGGTATGAGTATGAGATGAATATGCTGCTGGACGCGCCGAAGCAGGGCGTGGCCATGCAGGAGGTCGGCATCGAGACCATCTACAAGGACGGCAACAAGGGCTCCCATTTCCACACCTTCCGGGATTCCTTCCGGGTATACCGGCGCATTCTGCAGTTCGCCGCCTCCTCTTTCACCTGTTTCGTAATCGATTACGTTCTGTATAGTATCCTGGTGATCCTGCTCGCCGGGATCGGGAACGCCGCCGTTCCCATTTCCAATGTCACCGCCCGGGTGGTCAGCGCCGCCAGCAACTTCGCCATCAACAAGCGTCTTGTGTTCAAAAACAGCGACAGCGTGTGGCGGACCGGGGCGCAGTACTTTCTGCTCGCGGCCTGCATCCTTTGCCTGAACACCCTCCTCATCAGCTGGCTCGTCAACGGCCTTCACTGGAACCGCTTCGGCGCGAAGCTGCTGACGGAGCTCACCTTTTTCACCCTCAGCTATCTCGCCCAGCACTTCTGGATTTTTCGCAGCAGGAGCCGCGTGGGCAGAGGGAATCCACAGTAAACGAGGAAACGCCTGTTGAAAGAGAAACTGCTTCGGCGCTGGCCGCTGCTCTACGGCCTGCTGCTGCTTCTTTTCACGCTCTACATCCTGCTGGACGCTTTCGTCATCCCCCGCAGCTTCACCGTGGCGGAGGGAACGGAGTCCGCTCCGCCTGTCCGGGCGGAGGACGCGGTGATAACGGAGAACTCCTACAGCGGCGGCGGCGTGACCATCGCCATCACCCGGCACCGGGCCTATGACACGGACATCTATGTGGCGGACGTGGTGCTGGAGGACCCGGCCCACATCCGCACCGCCTTTGCCAAGGATACCTACGGCAAAAATATCATCGCCCCCACCTCCGTCATCGCTGAGCCGCACGACGCTATCCTCGCCGTCAACGGCGACTATTACAGCGCTCGCAGCGGCTATGTGATCCGCAACGGCGTGCTGTACCGGGACAGCTCCGCCGGAAAGGGCCAGCAGGATCTGGTCATCGGCACGGACGGCTCCTTCACCGTCTGCCGGGAGGGGGACTTCACGGCCCAGGAGCTGCTGGACGCGGGCGCGGCCCAGGTGCTCTCCTTCGGCCCCAGCCTCATCGAGGAGGGCGAGGTCTCCTTTGATCCCGCCAAAGGGCAGGGCAAGGAGCTGACCCGCAACCCCCGCACCGCCATGGGCTGGTACGGCGGCTGGCACTACGTTTTCGTGGTGGCGGACGGCCGCACGGAGCAGAGCGAGGGGCTGACGCTTCAGCAGCTGGCGGACTTTCTCCACAGTCTCGGCGTCCGCACCGCCTATAATCTGGACGGCGGCGGCTCCACCACCATGGTCTTTAATGGGCGGGTGGTGAACCAGCCCACCGACGGCCACAACATTGAGGAGAGGAACGTGAGCGACATTGTCTACATCGGATAAGGAGCTGCTGCGGCTGGCGAAGCGGCGCTGGTTCATCATCGCCTTCTGCTGCGCAGTGTTCAGCCTCGTCTACGAATGGTTCGGCCACGGCGTGCTGTCGGCTTTCATGCTGTTCCAGTTCGCCTTTCCCCTGCTCCTCGGCGCTCTCGCAGCGGCGGTGCTGCTCCGCTGGAAAGCGGCCCCCTGCCCGGATTTTGCCGTCCGCTGGCTCTGGCGCTGCGGCGTGGGAACGCTGACGCTGGGAAGCTGCCTTGCCGGCGTATTCGAGATCTACGGCGCGTCCGCGCCGCTCATCACCGTCCACTGGTGCCTCGGCGGCGCGCTGTGCCTTGCCGCCGCGCTGCGTTATTTTCTGCCCCTGCTGCGGCGAACCGCCGCGGTGCAGGGCGCTCAAACCGATCACATAAAGGAGGAAGCATCCATGACTGTTCGCGAAGGCTATATGCCCTTTGAGGGCCACGAGACCTATTACCGCATCGTGGGCGAGCGCAGGGGGGACAAGGCTCCCCTCATTCTGCTCCACGGCGGCCCCGGCTCCACCCACAACTACTTCGAGGTGCTGGACGAGCTGGCCCGGGAGGACGGGCGGGAGCTTATCATGTACGACCAGATCGGCTGCGGCAAGTCCTATCTGGAGGGCCGGCCGGAGCTTTGGTGCGCGGAGACCTGGGTGCGGGAGCTGCAGGCCCTGCGAGAGCATCTGGGGCTGACGGAATGCCACCTGTTGGGCCAGTCCTGGGGCGGTATGCTGCTGCTGGACTACGTCTGCAACTACCACCCCGAGGGCGTGAAAAGCATCATCCTCTCCAGCACCCTCCCCTCCAGCAGGCTCTGGGGCGAGGAGCAGCACCGCATGATCGCGGAGCTGCCGCAGGAGATGCAGGAGGCCATCCGCCGGGCGGACGAGAGCGGCGAATACAGCGGCGAAGCCTATCAGGCGGCGGAGGCGGAGTTCATGCTGCGCCACGCGGCCGGCCCGGTGACGGAGGATTCTCCGGAGTGCGTCCGGCGCGAGCGGCGCACCGGCGAGGAGTCCTATGTGGTGGGCTGGGGCCCCAACGAGTTCACCCCCCTCGGCACGCTGAAGGACTTTGACGTGACGGACAAGCTGGGCGATATCAAGCAGAGCGCCCTCGTCATCAGCGGCGGCAACGACCTCTGCACCCCCTACATCGCCAAGGTCATGTACGACGGCATCCCCGATGCCCGCTGGGAGCTGTTCCGCACCTGCCGCCACGCCTGCTTCGTGGAGGATACGCCCCGCTACACCGCCCTGCTGAGGGAGTGGCTGAACGCCCACGACTGAGCGGAGGGAGTCTCTTATGATCAAGCCCGCACATTTGAAAAAGGGCGACAAGGTCGCCATCGTGAGCCTTTCCCGCGGGATGCTGGGCGAGCCGATGTTCCGGCATAAGTATGACATTGCGAAGAAGCGGCTGGAGGAGGACTTCGGCCTCGAGGCAGTCGCCATGCCGAACGCCCTCAGGGGCATAGACTATCTGGACAGGCACCCGGAGGCCCGGGCCGCCGACCTGATGGACGCCTTCCGGGACCCCTCCATCAAGGCCGTCTTCAACGCCATCGGCGGGGACGATACCATCCGCCTGCTGCCCTACATCGACTTCGACGTGCTGCGAAACAACCCGAAAATTTTCACCGGCTTCTCCGACACCACCTCCAACCACTTCATGATGTACAAGGCCGGGCTGGTGTCCTACTACGGCGCCAGCGTCATGAACAACTTCTCCGAGTACGTCCGCATCAACGATTACACCCTGCGCATGATCCAAAAGACGCTCTTTGACCCGCAGCCCACGCTGGACATTCCCTCCGCGCCGTACTGGTATGACGACGAGGATGAAAAGATCTGGTGGTGCGAGGAAAACCGAAACGTCTTAAAGCCGTACCACCCGGAGGAGATCGGCTATGAGGTGCTGCAGGGCGGCGGCGTGGCGGAGGGCGAGCTGCTGGGCGGCTGCGTGGACGTGTTCATCGAGCTGCTGGGCACGCCCCTCTGGCCTTCCATCGACGAGTGGCGGGACAAGCTGCTGTTTTTAGAGACCAGCGAGGAGGATATGTCCTGCGACTGCCTGACCTGGATTCTCCGGAATCTGCAGGCCCAGGGCATTTTCGATGTGATCCGGGGCATTCTGGTGGGCAAGCCCGCCCGCCGGAGCAAGTATGAGCCCTACAAGGAGGTCTACCGCCGCGTGGTGGGCCGGGAGGCAGGACACCCGGAGCTGCCTATCCTGTATAACGTGAACTTCGGCCACGCGGAGCCGATCGGTGTACTCCCCTATGGGCTGAAATGCAGGCTGGACGCGGACAACAAGACCCTGACGCTTTTAGAGAGCGCCACGACATAACACAAAACGGCCTTACCGGCTGCGCCGGTAAGGCCGTTTATTTTTCAGTCTGCTGGGGGATGGCTCAGAAAGCGATATCCGCAAACTCGGGCTTCAGCAGATCCGCGAACACCTCTTTCGCCACCGCAAATTCGGGCGTTCCCATGGAGCCGGGAGCCACCTCGTATTTGTCAAAGACGATGACCAGCTCGCCGCTTTCATTGAAGTAGAAATTGTGCTCCGGCGTCAGGGTGACGAAATCCTCGCCGATGATGCTGTCGTCCAGCCAGTAGACCACGTCGCTGTCCTGCTCCATCTGCAGCTGCATCTGCCGCTTGAGCTCTGCTTCCAGGACCCCATAAACGCTGTCATCCGCAAACAGGTCGCCGAGCTGCACGAGCTTGCCGCTGCGCTTATCGATGTGGTAGTACTTAAAGTAGGTGTTGCTGCTTCCCGCCGCCTCATGCACTCTGAGTCTGAGGGTGAACCACTGCTCTGTGTCGGTCACGGTCTCATAGTCAACGTAGACCGCCCCGTGGCCCTCGTCGCCGACAGCTTCAAGCTCCTCATAGAACCGGTCTACCAGCGCCTCGGTCAGCTCCTCCACGTCCTTGTTGATATAGTCCGCCGCTTCGCTGCCGCCGCCCTCGATCTCCGGCACGTCGATATCCATCTCATGCATATCGTCAGAGTAATAGTAATTGCGGATGGTGACCACCCGGGCGATATCGCCGATGACAGGGATCTGCTCGATGGCCTGCGCGTAGGCGACGCTCACGTTGGGCAGCAGGAACAGCGCCGTGAAAACGAAGCAGGCTGCCGCTGCCGCCATATGAGACAGCGTCCGGTTCCGCCTTGCGCCGCTTTTTCGCTCGGGCAGGCCGGCAAGCGTCTGCTCCACCCGCTCCTTAACGGATTCCGGCAGCTCCGCCGGCTCCTCTGCTGCCTTATTCTTCATGTATCTGTCAAAATCGTTCATCTGTTGAAATCCTCCTTTAAGAGCTGGCGCAGCGTCTCCCTTGCCCGGGAGAGCCGCTTTTTGACGGTGACAATATTGGTGCCTGTGATCCGCGCGATCTGCGCGGTGGAAAGGTCTTCATAGTAAAACAGCACGACGGCGGTGCGGTAGGGCTGCTGCAGACTCTCCACCGCGGCTCGGAGGGTGAGCTTTGTCGTGAGTTCGGCTTCGCCGCTCTCCCCGGCGGTCTCCTCCATCTCGTCCATAGGGATGAGCTTTGCGTTTTGGCGGAGCAGCTCCGCCGCCGTGTTGTGCACGATGCGGAGTATCCAGGGCTTGAAAGCCGCGTCGTTTTTCAGGCTGTCCAGATTTTTATAGGCGCGGTATATGGCTTCGCTCACGGCCTCGCCGGCGTCCGCCTCGTTTCTCACGATGGAAAAGGCCAGAGCATACATGGCGCCCTCGCAGCGCCGGATATGTTCGCAGAATTCGTCTTTGCCCGTCAA
The DNA here is from genome assembly GCA_051867615.1 of Oscillospiraceae bacterium. Taxonomy (GTDB): domain Bacteria; phylum Bacillota; class Clostridia; order Oscillospirales; family Oscillospiraceae; genus RGIG5472. Next base: position 65,844 of record JBJDYU010000021.1, read on the forward strand.
GACCGACCCTCCTCCGGGAGCGAGGCTGTCTGGCTGACGATCCACCGGCCCCACTCCGCATAGTATTTCGCATAGAGATGCGTGCTGTCCTCCGACCTGCCGGCGGACAGGCTGCCGGTCTCGTCGTCGAACACCGTATTCGCATCCAGCCAGTACGCGCGCTTGCCCCCGGCCAGCTCCGCCAGCGCCGCGTTGAGCCGGTCGATGGCGGCGTTGTTCACCACCGCGTCGCTGTCCGAGCGGCTTTTGGTGACGTGGAGGTTGGCCTGGATGATGATCCGCGCCTCCGGCTCCCGCTGCCGGACAAAGTCGATCAGCTCTCCGTATTTAGCCACGGTGTTGCCCAGCGGGTAGCCCACCTCGTTGACGCCCAGCATGATATATATCTTACCATACTTTTTATAATCCAGCAGCTCCGCAAGGGTGACTTTGCCCACGGAGGGGACCGAAACGGGCTTTTTATGGATGTTGTACACGCTCATGCCCACGTTGGCGAAGAAGTCCGCGCCCTCGATACCGGCGTATTCCTGCAGGCCCACCGTTCTGGAGTCGCCGATAAACAGGGCATCATCCATGGAGACGGAGACCGGTTGGGAAACCACCGTTTCCGTCTCTATGGGCCGGCCCTCCGCCGCCGGAGCGTCCGTCCCGGGGCTTTCGCCATCCGGCGCGGGCGTTTCCGTCTCCGCAGGCGGCACCAGTATGACGCCGCTCTGGGCGGTGGAGCCCTCCGTCTCCGCTCCGGCGGCCGCGCCCGGCGCTCTCCAGAAAAACAGGACGAACACCACGGCGGCCAGCAGGCAAACAAAGGACAGCAGCGTGACAACATCGGACTTTCTCATGTTTCTACCTCTTAAAATCTGAAATACAGGAACGGGTCGTCCAGACCCCGGTACATACAATAGACGCTGGCGAGGAAGGTGTCGGCGAGCAGCATTCCCACCGCAAATCGGCTTTTCATCCGCCGCAGAAGGCGGTACGGCAGCCGGGTGGAAAACAGCGCTCCGGCGAGCAAAAACGGGTAATACAGGCCCAGGTACTTTAAGTAGTCATAGCGGAACACCGACCAGGGGCCCTGACCCAAAAACGGGAACAGGCGGGTGAAGAATATCCCGAGCTGGCCCATGTCATCGATGGCAAAGATGGCCCAGGTCAGCGGGATCAGCAGGAGCATATACACATGGCCGATGACCCGCGATCTTTCGAGGAAGCTGCCCGTCAGGAATTTTTCCGTGACGATGACAAGAAACAGTACCGCGCCCCACAGCACGAAATGATAGCCCGCGCCGTGCCAGATCCCTGTCAGCAGCCACACAAGGAGCAGGTTCCGCGCCGTGGCGAGCCTGCCGTTCCGGTTCCCGCCCAGCGGGAGGTACACATACTCCTTAAACCAGGTCCCCAGCGTCATGTGCCACCGCCGCCAGAATTCCGTCATGGAGCGGCTGAGGTAGGGATGGTCGAAATTCTTCGGCAGGCGGAAGCCCAGCATCTCTCCCAGTCCCATGGCCATGAGGGAATAGCCGAAGAAATCGAAATAGATCTGAAAGGAAAACGCGAAGATGGCCATCCACGCCAGCGGCGTCGATATGCTTTCAAAGCCGATGGCGCAGACCTGCGTCCACAGCTTTCCGATGGGGTTGGCCAGCAGCACCTTCAGCCCCAGGCCGAACACAAACACGCCGAGGCCTCGCCCCACGGCGGAGCGGCTCAGCTCCCGCCGCCGCAGCGCCTGCTCCACCTGGCCGTAGGTCACGATGGGACCGGCGATGAGCTGCGGAAACATGGAGAGGTAAACGGTATACCGCAGCAGGCTCCGCTCTGCTTTGGCCCGGCCCCGGTACACGTCCGCAAGGTAGGAGATGCCCTGAAAGCTGTAAAAGGAGATGCCGATGGGCAGCACCGTGCGCACGGTCAGCTGAAGCGACGGAATCATCCGCGAGAGCTCTCCCGCCGCAAAGCCGCCGTACTTGAAGACTGCCAGAGCCAGCAGGTGAAAGGCGGCTGCCGCCGTCAGAAGCAGTTTTTTGTGTTTTGCGTGCCGCTCCATCAGCAGCCCCGCCGCGAAGTCCACGGCGATGCTGAGCAGGAATAGCAGGAAGTGCTCCGGCTCGTGCAGCGTTCCGATCAGGTAAAAGCAGAGGCTCCCGAGGGCCAGCACCGCATTTTTCATGCTGCCGGGCGCCAGATAGTAGCAGCCGAAGAAGATGGGCATGAAAAGGAAGATAAATTGCAGGCTGCTGAATACCATGACCGTACCGCCATTTCTCTGTTCTGCTATATAGACGCACGGGAGCTGCAAAAGGTGACAGGCAAACGGCGAAAAAAATTCTGCGGCGCTGTGAAAGCGCCGCAGAGGAGCAAAAAGAGCCGGCTGATAAGCAGCCGGCTCTCAGCCTGTCGAGAAACCCGGTTGCACATTAGGCGGCAACCGGGTTTTCAGC
>JBJDYU010000022.1:0-16340 GCA_051867615.1 Oscillospiraceae bacterium
TGCGCTGAAAACCCGGTTGCCGCCTAATGTGCAACCGGGTTTCTCGACAGGCTGAAGCACCGCATTCAAATGAATGCGGTGCTTTTCTGCGTTTGCTGCGCGCCGCCGTGCGGCTTCACTCCGCCGAAAGCGCCTCAAAGCGCGAGGCGATCAGCTCTACCGCCTGCTCCATGGCCGTCGTGCCGCAGTCGATGAAAAGGTCATAGTGGGCGGCCTCCCCCCAGGCCCAGCCGGTATAATGCTCATAGTATTTCCGGCGCTGCTCATCCATCCTGTGGACAAGGTGGCGGGCTTTCTGCCGGGACAGGCTCTCCTGCTGCATTTTCCGCTCCACCCGCTGCTCTACCGGCGCGCTGATAAACACGGAAAGAACGCTGGCGTTCGTGTCCCGCAGCACAAAGTCGGCACAGCGGCCCACAAAGATACAGCTCTCCCGCTTTGCGATCCGGCGGATCTCATGGCTTTGCAGCTGAAAAAGCACCTCCGAGGTGGGCAGTCCCCGCGTGACGTGATGATTGCCCTCATGCACCGTCCGGAACAGGTACGGATTGGTCGCCTTTTCGTCCGAGTCCTCCAGGGTCTTCACCGCCATCTCGCCGTACTGGCAGGCCAGGTACAGCAGGTGCTTTTCATACACCCTGATGCCCAGCCGCTCGGAGAGCCGCACGGCCGCTTCGTGGCCGCCGCTGCCGAATTCCCTGCCGATGCAGATGATCCTGTTTCCCATCTCTCATACCCCTTTCTGTTTCTCCAGGGTCTCCTTTACCGTCTCCGGGAGCGCCGCCGCGTCCATGTCCTCCGTGAATTCCATCCGCGCTTCAAAGGCCGCCTCCGCGCTGGAGAGCGCCACCTGCACCGTGCCGCCGCAGCAGACCGCAAGGCTCTGGAGCCGGTCCTCCCGGAGCACGAGCTGCAGGCTCCCGCTGTCAAAAAGCAGATCCAGCTCCTCCGCCCCGGGGGCGATGGCGCAGGCCACCGCCCTCATGCCGTCCTCGTCGAGAGACAGGGTATAGGTATACGTCTCTCCCGCCGCGCTGCAATCGAGCTGCGCGTTCAGGCAGAGCTGGTACGCCACATCCAGCAGCTTCGCCGCTTCCACGCCCGCCGCGTCCGCGGCCGGCACCACCTCGCCGTTTTCATTGCAGACGGCCGTGTCCGTGAAATACAGCGCATAGCCGTTTTTCCGGATGGAGCTGATCGGCAGCCCGCCGTCATTCCAGCGGTAAAAATCCAACTGGTCGTCCAGCGTCACCGGGCCGCAGTCAGCCCGCAGCAGGAGCTTCGCGCTGATGAGCTCCTCGCCGTGCAGCGTCTGCCAGGCGTTTATCAGGCGGAGAAGGTCGTCCGAGAGCGCTTCCGCCGCCTCATACTCTCCGCTGGCGAGGGCGCGTCTCACCGCCTCCGGGATCTGGACGCGGCTTTGATCGTCGGACTTGAGCCGCAGCGCCGCCGAGACCCGGAAAGGAGTCTTTCCCGCGTCCGCCAGCACGCCGCTGGCGGAAAAGCGAAGCTCCGATACCTCCTCCCCTGCCGTCAGCAGCGCCACCTGCAGGGTGTTCGTGTCGGGCAGCATTCCGGCGGCGGAGGGCAGCAGCAGCTCCAAAACCGCCTTCGCGTCCGCCCCCTCCGCTGTCAGGGTGTAGTTTCCGTCCCGCTCCTCCATGTCCACGGCCCGGTATAATTTCAGGGTCTGATCCAGAAGCAGCGAGTAATCCGGGAAAGAGCTGCTGAGCCTGTAGGCGTTTCCGTTTTCCAGAAACACGGTCCCGTCGCAGTAATAGAGCGTCCTCTCCTCCTGCGATATGGCCGTGACCCGGCGTCCCTCCACCTCCGTCCGGTCAAGCGCCGCCGTAAAAGCCGCGTCCCGGGAATCCACTTCCGCGTCCACGGTCAGCTCCATGTGCAGCTCCGGCTGCCCGGCGTACGCTTTCAGAAGGTCATAGGCTTTCGCGCCGTCCAGCAGGTCGGGCAGGAGGAAGCAGGCCGCCGCCCCCGCGGCCCCCACAAGCAGCGCCAGAACGACCAGCAGCGGCGTGACCCAGCGCTTCTTCTTTTTCTGCGGCGCGCCGGACGGAGCGCTCCCGCTCCCGGACGGCGCTCTCACGGAGGCCAGCTTTCTGGCTCTGGCGGCTTTGCGGATCAGGCGGATGATGAGCGCCAGCAGGAGAAGCAGCAGCGTGCCCGCCAGAAGCCACACCCACCATACGCCCACCGTGGAGATGGCCGCGATCTCCGCCTCCGCTCCCTCCACCGGGAACGCCAGATAGCTGCCGATGACCTCCGTCTCCGCCTTCTGCCAGCCGTCCGCCCCTTTCACATAGATGTCCAGATGCGCCGGATCCCCGTCAGGCGCGAGATAGCGGACGGTGTGCACGCTCTGCCTGTCGTCAGGGATGGATATTCTCCACTGCTCCACGACCTCGCGGCTGACCGTCGGGCCGGAAAAGCTTTTGACAAGAAAATCCGTCCAGTCCCCGGCGAAAACGTCAAAATCCTCCGGTGTGTTGGGCAGGGCCGCCGCCTCCGCAGCGTCCTCGTCGTCAAACTGTCCCTCCATGAAGAAGATGGGCCGCCCGCCGGCCCGGGTCTCCGAGTTGGTCAGCGCGGAGACATAGGGCGTATAGACCGCCGTGACCACGGTGTCAAAGTGGAGGTCGTTCAGCTCCGTTTTATCCCAGCAGGCGTCGTACCCGTCCTTTGCGGGAATCTCGGGATACACGCTTTCGTCAAAGGACGCGCCGTATGCGAAGGGGACGGTTTTGAGAGTCTCTCCGTCCGCCTCGAAGCGCAGCGAAAGCTGCAAAAACGCCTGCGGAACGGCGAGCGCCTCCCCTGTTCCGGTGTCCGCCGCCTCCGCGTCCTCCTCTGTCTCCGTGTCCTTCGTCGCGTCCGCGTCCTCCGGGTCTGTCTCGGGCGCCGCGCTCACTCCGGCGAGCTTCAGCAGCGCCGCGTAGGAGATCGGCTCGGCCCTGCCGGTATAGCTTCTTCCGTTGATGCCGGTGAGCGTATCCGAGATAAAGCAGTTTTCCACGAAATTGCCCGCGTTCACGCCGGATATAGCCCCCGCGAACGCCTCGTACGACCCGATGGCCACCATGCTGCAGCAGCCGGCCACCGTGCTGGAGCCGCCGGTCAGGTCCTCCGCCACGCCGGAGCCGACAATACCTCCGATGTACTTCCCGCCGGAGAGCGTGCACTTGGCAAAGCAGTGGCGGACGGTGGACGCGGCGAGACCGGCAATGCCGCCCACATAATCGCCGTTTTCGCTGCTCACGCCGCCGTAGTTCTCCGCCCCGGCGATGAGCCCCAGATCCATCCGGCCGCAGACGCCGCCCGCGTAGCTGCGCTTGGCCACGACTTTACCGGTGTTGACGCATTCCTGGATGATGGCCTTGACCTCCAGCTTTCTGCGCTGCTGTCCGTCGAGGCCGGAGGCAATGTCGTCCTCCGGGTCCAGCTCATATTCCATGGCCATGGCGCCCGCGATGCCGCCCACATTGATATCGCCGCTGACGTTGCCGCCGTTTTGGCAGCCGGAAGCCTTGCCCAGCGTGACGAGTTCGCTCTCCGCCTCGGAGCTGTCGATCAGCACGTCTCCCTCGCCGTCTCCCTGAAACAGCTCCATGGCCGTGTCGGAGATCTCGCCGATCTGCCGCTGGATGGCTCTCAAATCCCCGGCCAGCGTGCAGGAAACGCCGGAAAGCTCTCCGTTCAGCAGGCGCATCTGCCCGGACATACCGGAGATGGCGGAGGACAGGGCGCTTAAATTCGTGGTGATGGAAACCTGCGCGGCGGCGCTGACGCCGCCGCTGGCGGAGGTGTGATGCTCCCCTTCCGCGCCGCCCTCCGTGAGACCGCCCTGCAGACTGCCGCTGGACGAGGCGCCGCCGCCCGCGGCTCCTCCGATGGGCGTGATGACCGCCCCCGCGCCGCCGGAAGTCTCGCTGCCGCCTTCTGCCTCCATCTGAGGCGGCGTCACGGTGACGCCGCCGCTGCTGTCCGCTTCGCCGCTGCCGCTGACTGTGCCGGTGACGACGCCGCTGGTGCGGATGCTGCTGGCCGCGTCCGCGGCGCTGTCCAGATAGTCCGCGATGGTGTTCAGCCGGGAGGTCACGGCTCCCACGCCCGCATCCGCGTCGCGCAGGGCCGCCGTCAGCAGACCGTCCAGCGCGTCCAGCTGGCTCTCCAGCCCGGCCAGAGCGCTTTCCGTGATATTCTGCGCGATATACGGCTCCATCTGCCCCGCGATGCCGCCCACATCCTTGCGGCCGAAGACATCCGCGTGATTTTCACAGGCGTTTATATAGCCGCAGCTGCGGCCCGCGATACCGCCCACATTGTAGCCGATATGGGGATAGCCCACGGGCGCGTTGTTGACGCAGTCCGACACGATCCCCGAGGAGTAGCCCGCGATACCGCCGGTGTCCGACGCGGCCATGCTGGTATCCATTGAGGAAAGTTTGGAAACGTCCAGAGAAAAGTCCAGCTTGAGGTCCTCCGGGCTGAGGGCCGGGTCCACGCTGACGGTGTTCACATACGCGCTGTTCCGGCAATTCCCGATCACGCCCAGATTGCAGCCCGCGATGCCGCCCGTCATTTTATCTCCCGTAACGGAGCCGCCGGCCCTGCATTCCAAAATCCGGCCGGCGGCGGCGTTCACGCCGGCGATACCGCCCACGTTGCTGCCGCCCGACACGCTGCCGGTAAAGGCGCAGCCGGTGATCAGGCCGTGGTTTTCACCCACGATGCCGCCCACGTCGCCGCTGCTTCCCGCGGGAGCAAGGCTGCCGCTGACCTGCAGGTTTCTGACCACGCCGCTTTCCTGCAAAACGCCGAACAGGCCGTTGGGCGCGGCGCTCTGCGTGATCTTCAGGCCGCTGATGGTGTGGCCGTTTCCGTCAAACTCCCCTCCGAAGATGGGGATAGACGTAAGCTCCGCGTCCACGAGAGAGATATCCGCCCGGAGGACGACCGTCTTTCCCTGAGACCAGGTATCCAGCGTGCAGCGCCGCGCCAGCTCCGCGAAATCCCCGGCGGTATCGATATAGATGGTGTCCTCATCGGCGGCAGACGCGGCGGGCGCCGCCGCCAGCAGCAAGGAACCCAGCAGCGCCAGCGCCAGCAGCAGGGCGGCGAGCCGCTTACACAAATTCTTCTTCATGTTCTTCCTCCTCCGCTCCTTCCTCGTCCGCTGTGCCGGAGATGACATTCAGGTCCACATCGCCGTCCACTGTGGCGCGGACCATGCCGCTGATGGTGCCGTGGATCTCGCCGTGGACCATGCCCTCGATGCGAACGCGGCCGCTGGCCGTGGCGGTCCGCTCCCTGACCGGCACGGAGAACGAGGTCTTGTCAACGATCCTGCTGCCCAGCAGCAGAATCTGCGGCAGCACGAACATGACAAGGATCATGGAAATCATGGTGCCGCGGCCGATGCTCTCGCCGATGCCGACGATGGCGGCCTCCGAGGTCATGCGCCCGATGAGCGTGCCCGCCACCGCCAGAATGGTGCCGGAGGTGATGATGGTGGGAAACGCGAAGTTCATTGTTTCAATGACGGCCTGCCTTGGCGTCATCTCCTGCTTGAGCTCGCTGAAGCGGCTGGCGATGACGATGGCGTAGTCGATGTTCGCGCCCATCTGAATGGAGCTGACCACCAGATAACTCATAAAGAAGATGGGCCGGTCACGGAGGGTCGGGATGGAGAAATTGATCCAGATGGCGCCCTGGATGACCAGGATCAGCAGCACCGGCATACCCGCGGACTTGAACGTAAACAGCAGCACCACCAGAACGATCAGGATGGACACGATGGTGACCACCAGATTGTCCCGCTCGAAGGATTTCTGGAAGTCATACTCCGTGGTGGACTGGCCCACCACATAGATGTTCCCCTTGGGATAATAGAGCCGCGCCGTATCCCGCAGCGTGTCCAGAAAGGCGTAGGTCTCCTCGCCGCTGACCGGGAGGTTCAGATACACCAGAATACGGTTGTACTCCTCGCCCTGGAGCTGGTTTTTGCCGCTCTCCATCATGGTCTTCGCCCGATGCAGCAGCTCCGCCTGCTCCTCCTCCAGCGTCACCACGCCGGAGTCGATCTGGTCGCAGGCGAAGAGCAGGATGTCGATCAGCGGGACGCTGTAGGTGGAGAGGCTCCCCACGATCTCGCCGTAGTCCTCGCTTTTCGCCGCGTAGGCCGCGTAGAGCACCTGCGCCGCCTCATAGTCCAGATCCGTCAGCTCCGCGAATTGTCTCGGCGTCAGCTTATCCGCCAGCATATAGCCGTCCATGGCTTCCACGTTGGACAGGCCCATGGTGTAGTCCACCTCGTCATAGCCCTCCAGCGCCGCCAGCAGCTTCCGCTCGGCGTCGTAGTCCCCGCCGGGCACCACCAGCGCCACGAAATTCTCCGCGCCGAAGGTGTCCTCGGTCATGTTTTCCGCCACCTGCGCCTCGTTCAGCTTGGGCGTTTCCAGATTGCCGTAGCCGTACGCGTAGGGACAGTCGCCGGAGAGCTGGAACGCCAGAACCAGCGCGGCGATAAACAGCGGCGGGATCACATATCTTGTGGCGTAGGCGAACTTCCCCACAAAGGGGATCTTTGGGATAAAGCTGCGGTGGGCCGTTTTTTCCATCAGCGGGCCGAACAGCATCAGCAGGCCCGGCATGATGACAAACACCGCCAGCAGGGCATAGAGGATGGATTTGATAAGGCAGATGGCCATATCCGGGCCGATCCTGAACTGCATAAACATCATGGCCACCAGACCGCCGATGGTGGTCAGGCTGCTGGCGCCGATCTCCGGGATGCCCTTGCTCAGCGCCATGATGACCGCCTCCCGCAGCGGCAGGGTCTGATGCTCCTCCTTGAAGCGGTTGCAGAGGATGACCGCGTAATCCAGAGACAGCGCCAGCTGCAGAATGCTGGTCACGGAATTGGACACAAAGGAGATGGTGCCCAGCAGGAAGTTCGTCCCCAGATTCAGGATCATGGCGGCGACGAAGGTCAGCAGCAGCACCGGCACCTCCGCCCAGGTCTGGGAGGTAAAGCAGAGCACGGCGATGACGATCACCGCCACCCATACCATGATGACGCTGACCTCGCTTTCCAGTATCTCCGCCTGTTGGTCGCCCAGGTCGGTGGATATGTAGCAGTCCTCCCCGGACACTGCCTCCTCCACCCGGTCCAGCGCCTCCAGACACTGCTCATCCGTGTCGGCGTAGTCAAAGGTGACGGTATACAGCGCCGATACGTCCTTATAGTCCTCGTCGCTGTCGAAGGTGACGCTCTGCACGCCGTCCAGCGCGGCGAGCGCGTCATGCAGCTCCTCCGCCCGCGGCAGGGTGACGTTAGCCACCATGACCCGGGCGCTGCCGTAGGTGATGAACTGCTCCTCCATCACGTCCAGACCCTGTCTGGCCTCCGAGTGGTCCGGCAGGTACTCCGCCAGCTCGTTTTCCACCATGATCCAGTTGCGGGAGATGACGGAGAAAATGATGGCTATGATGGTGAGCAGAAAGAACAGGTTCCGCTTATCCACGATAAAGGTGGCGAGCTTCACCATAAAGCTGCTCCCTTCTCTTTTCGGCGGCTGTTCACTCATTGGCATCTACGCTCCTTTGCCTGTAGTCTCCGGAAAACCGGGTCACGCTCATACCTCCCGGAAAACGGTCCCCGTGACGCAAAACCGGTTCCGTCCGCCCTTCAAAGTCAAATGCAGAGAATCCGCCGTGATCTGACCGGCGGCGGTATAGGGGATGGTGCTCATCAGCGTGACCAGCGTGCCGCTGATGCTGCAATGTCCGCTCTCGTCGATGTTCCCCTCAAACGGCTCGAGGTGCTTCAGCACATCCAGATACCCTCTCACCCGGTCCTTCTCGATCTGCACCTCCAGCGTCCCGGCCCGCTCGCCCAGCGGCGTCCGCATCTGGATATGGTATTTTCGTCTGAGCATCTGCATACCTCCTTTGCACAGCCGCGGTCCCATCCGCAGGCTTGTATTTCATGCGCCGCTCCCCGCGCGGCTGTTTTCGGGTTTAATATAGGCATTGTAAGGCAGGCGGCTCCCGCATAAAACGGACAAATGCCCCACGCCTGGGGAAAATCCGGACAAATGCCGGACATTTGACCGGTAAACGCAGGCCAGAATTTGCCGGACAGTTGTCCGGATCTATCCGTTGAAGCTTTCACGGACAGGTGTATAATAAATGTATATCGGATTTCCGGGAGGACACGTATGAAGCACGAGGTCACTTCTCTCAACACAAAGAAAACGCTGGCGGAAGCGCTGAAAAAAGCCATGGGCACGAAGCCCTTTTCCAAAATCACCGTCAGCGAGATCATCAAAGACTGCGGCGTGAACCGCAAAACCTTCTATTACCACTTCGAGGACATCTACGCGCTGCTGAAATGGATGCTGGATCAGGAGGCGATGGAGGTCCTAAAGAGCTTTGACCTGCTGGTGAACCCGGAGGAGGCCCTCGCCTTTGTCATCGACTATGTGGACGCCAACAAGCACATCATCAACTGCGCCTACGATTCCATGGGGCGGGAGGAGATGAAGCGCTTTTTCCTGACGGACTTCTACGGCGTGGTGCGCTCCATCATCGACAGCGTGGCGGACGAGATCGGTGTGACGGTGGACGACGATTTCAAGGATTTTCTGACGACCTTCTACACGGAGGCGCTGTCGGGAATGATGATCAATTATTTCCGGGGCAGCGAGCGGCGCGGCCGGCAGGAGCTGATCGATTACATCCTGCTGATCCTGAAAAATTCCATCCCCAACGTCCTCAGGGGAAAGAACCGGAGCCAGGGAGCAACGCCCTGAACCGGCGCTCTCTCGCCTGCGCGGTAAAACAAAACGGCTGACGCCGCGGGCTATCTGCCCGCGGCGTCAGCCGCTTCCGGGGCCGTGGCCCCGGAGCTCTCTTGGAAATCTGTCAGGCGCTCAAAGTGCGCAGAAGACCGCCAGCATGGCGGCCACTGCCACAGGGACGGTGACGGTGTCGTTGCCGTTGTGGGAATACAGCTCCGCCGCGGCGGAAACGGGAGCCGCCAAGAGGGAAAACAGGACGCATTTCCACCAGGCAAGGGGGCTGGCCGCCAGCAGCACCGCCGCGCCTGTCACGAACGAGGTAACGGCCATGGCGGCGGACCCCTCCCAGGTCTTGTGGGAGTCGGCGTGAGGGAGCCTGATGTGGCGCTTTCCGAAGCGCTTGCCCCATAAAGCGGCGGCGGTGTCCGCCACGCCCCAGACGATGATGGCAGTGACGGCGATATAGGGCCTGTGCAGCAGGCCGCAGCAAAACGCCGCCAGCGCGGTGTGGGTGCCGAACAGGAGAAACAGGCTCTTTTTCACCTCGCCGGGCCGCCGCTCGATAAAGAGGTCGGTATAGCCCTCCCACTTCTCCAGCGCGCACAAAACGGGATAGACCGCGAGGCAAAACACCACGGCGCAGAGCACGGCGGCGACCCAGGTCTCGGCCACATACAGCATGAAGACCACCGAGGCCAGCGCGGGAAACTGCAGGAGCTTCCGGCACACCTCTCTCGGCAGCCTGCAGCACAGACGGAGCAGCAGGATCACAACGATGACTCCGGCTATGAACAGCAGATACCAGCCCATGCAGCGCAGCATCTGCATCAGCAGCGTGCAGGACGCGAGCTGCGCTCTGTAGTTAAGCCCCAGCATCACAACGCCGAGGACGGTCAGCACCGCGCCCGTCACCAGCCCCACCGTCCGGTTATTGACCCTGTTTGCAAACCGCGCGGAAACGATGGACGCTGCGGTTTCCGTGACCACGCAGAGCAGCAGGATAGGCCAGTCCTGCCAAAGGATGGTGGGGTCGATGAGGGAGTGGCTGATGAAGGCGATGAGGGCGGTGAAGGTCATAATAAAGGTACTGGTCCCTACCGCGGGCTTCCGGTCCATGCCGAGAAAAGCGGTAAAGACCACCAGCATCATCATGCCGCCGCCGGAGCCTACAAAGCCCGTGCCAAAACCGATGGTCAGACCAAAAAACAGCGATACGGCAACGCCCTTCCCATCCAGCTTCGCGCCCTTGGCCACCGTTTCCTGCCGCTGCGTGTCGGGCTTCAGGAGAAAACGGATGCCGATGCCCACGCACAGGAACAGGGAGAATCCGCCCAGCACCACATTGCCCACGGCAAAGGCGGCAAAGCTCCCGGCGATGCACATACCCACGATGCAGACCAGCATGAGCCAGCCGCGCTTGAGGTCGATATTCCTGTGCCGGATATAGATGCCCGTTGTAAACGCGGAGCCGAGGATATCCGACGCCAGGGCGATGGCCGTCGCATGGTAGGCTCCCGTCTCTCCGGCAAAGCTGGGGCACAGGACGATCATCACCGGCACCATGACGGTGGCGGCGGACAGGCCCGCCAGCCCGGTACCGATGCCCGCGCCCAGCGCGGCAATAAAGCACCAGATGTATTCCATAACCGCCTCCTTGACAGCCGTTTTTTTAATGCTACAATCATACTCAACACGTGTTGACTTTGCAACCGACAAATGGGCACGAAGTGTTGACTTCACCGGGGAGGACACGGCTATGGGAATGAAACCGACGCAGCGGACGGCCTTAACGAAGCAGCGGATCCACAGCGCCTTTCTGGCGCTTCTGAAGCAGAAAAGCATCCGCCAGATCTCCATCCGGGAGCTGTGCGAGAAAGCGGGCGTCAACCGGACGACCTTTTACAACCACTACGGCAGCCAGTACGACGTGCTGGCGGAGATCGCAGACGGTTATCTGGGCGAGATCGCGCGGACCATCGAAAACGCGGACGTGCGGGACAAGGAGAGCGTACACAGCCGGGTGGCGCTTGTCCTGCGCTTCATGCGGGAGAACGCAGAGCTTTCCTCCATGCTGGTGAACAACAACATCGACGAGAGCTTCGCCCAGCGTCTTTTTTCGCTGCCAAAGATCGGGGATATGCTGCAAACGGCGCTGGCGGACATCCGGGACGAAAAAGTGAAGGCCGCCACCATCGCTTTTGCGATCCATGGCAGCTACCGGGTTCTGCAGGACTGGATCAACGATCCCGAGCCGGCCAGCCCTGATGAGGAGGCGGAGCTGATCCTCGGTCTCGCCGGAGGGACCTGCGGCTGGAGCGGAGCCAGGTGGGAGCCGTGAGGACGGCGTTTTCTGTTATTCCGTTTTCCGATATGACCGCCGTGTTTTTGAATTGACAGCCCCTGCCTGCGCAGGTATAGTGTGCCTGGGGCAGATTTTGTCCCATTCTGTCACTTATGCGCGATTTTATGTTTTGGAGGTCATTATGAAGAAATTCCTTGCCACTCTGCTTTCTCTGGCCATGTGCCTGTCCCTGCTGGTCTCCTGCGGCAGCAGCGCTTCCACTCCCGCCGATGACGGCGGCGAGGAGGGCGAGGTCGTCGAGGAGGTATTCCAGTCTTCCGTCATGTTCTGCGGCTCCACCTCCCTGTATCCCATCATTTCCTCTCTGGCTTCCTCCTTCACCGAGGAGTATGTCACCTGGAACAATGTGGACCCCTCTTTCCCTGAGAGCAACATCTCCATCTACGTGGCCCCCGGCGGCTCCGGCGTGGGCGCGGCCGCCGCGATCGACGGCACCGCCGACTTCGGCATGATCGCCCGCACCATCAAGGACAGCGAGAAGGAAGCCCTGGGCGAGGGCTATCAGGAGTTCATCGTGGCCCGCGACGCGCTGACCGTTTCCGTCAACGCCTCCAACCCCATCTGCGGCGTCATGGATGACATGAGCACCGACCTGATCCGTCAGATCTTCGCCGGCGAGCTGACCACCTGGGATCAGGTGGACGCTTCCCTCCCCGCCGAGCCCATCAACGTCTACATCCGTGACCTCTCCGGCGGCGCCTACGAGGTGTTCCAGAAGGCCATCATGGGCGACAGCGAGATCACCGCTTCCGCCACTCAGTCCGCTTCCATGACCGAGCTTGCCACCAACATCGTCAACGATCCCTGGGGCATCGGCTACGCCGGCTTCGGCGCCTATAACAAGGCCAACGCCGACGCCGGGACGCAGGTCCTCTTCGCCATGAAGGTGGACGGCGTGGAAGCCACCGAGGAGAACATCATCAGCGATACCTACACCGTGCAGCGCCCCGTGATGTTCGTCACCGGCGACGCCATCTCCCCTGCTGAGCAGGCCTTCATCGACTACGTCTTCTCCTCCGTGGGCTATGCCGTGGTGGAAGCCAACGGCTACATCCCCGCCTTTACCGCCTGATCGGACAAATACCGCTTTTGATAAGGCAATGCTGCCGCCGGTACCGGCGGCAGCATTGCCATCTTGTCAGAATGCGTCGTTTGCCGTATCATGGTTCCTGTGATCCTCTTTTGGAAAGGAGTGGCTGCATGGGCAGGAAACGGAACATCCTATTCACCGTGCTGGTGGAGGCCCTGACGGCGCTTTCCGTGCTGGCGCTGGCTTTCGTCATTTATTTCATCGTGCGCGAGGCGCTCCCCACCTTTGGGGAGGTGAGCCTGACCGACTTCCTTTTCGGCAGCCGCTGGATGCCGGTGGACTACACCAGCGAGACCTCCTTCGGCATCTTCAACTTCATCATGGCGACGCTCTACGTCTCCTTTGCCGCCATGGTGCTGGCGGTGGCGGTGAGCCTCGGCGCGGCGCTGTTTCTCTCCTGCGTGGCCTCTCCCCGGGCGAGGAGCCTGCTGTACCCCTTTGTGGACCTGCTGGCGGGCATCCCCTCGGTGGTCTACGGCTTCGTGGGACTGACGGTGCTGGTGAAGCTGCTGCTGAAGGCGGGCGTCCGCACCGGCTCCTGCGTTCTCGCCGCCGCCATCGTTCTCGCGGTGATGCTGCTGCCCTACCTGGTCTCCTCCTGCAGCGAGACCATGCTGCGGGTGAAGGAGCGCTACTGCGGCGCGGCGGACGCGCTGGGCGTGGACCGCTGGCACTTCGCCGCCACAGTCATCCTCCCCGCCTCCTGGCGGAACATCCTGCTGGCCATGATCCTGGCCATCGGCCGGGCCATGGGCGAGACCATGGCGGTGATGATGGTCATGGGCAACGCCAACCTCTTTCCCCGCCTGCTCGGCAAGAGCGAGAGCATCGCCTCCGTCATTGCCCTGGAAATGGGCACGGCGGTGGTGGGCAGCACCCACTACCACGCGCTCTATGCCGCGGGACTGGTGCTGATGGTGCTGCTGCTGATCATCCACGGCGTTATCGGGCTGCTGCGCAGGCGGCTGATGAAGGAGGGAGGGATCTGATGGGCTGGCGCGCTAAACTCACCAAATGCTGGGCCTACGGCGGGATGCTGCTGGTCCTGGGCGTGATTTTGTTTTTGTTCCTCTATGTTTTCTGCGAAGGGGCCTCCACCATCAGCTGGGAGTTTCTGACTCAGCCCCCCAGAGGGGCCGTGCTGGGGGCGGAGGGCGGCATCTGGCCCGCCATCACGGGCAGCTTCGCCTTTACCCTCACCGCCGTGGTGCTGGGCGGCGTGCCCGCCATCGCCACGGCCCTGTTTACCGTGTTTTTCTGCCGCAGCCGGCGGCTGGAGCGGCTCATCCGCACGGTGGTGCAGTGCATCTCCGGCATCCCCTCCATTGTGTTGGGCCTGTTTTCCTACAGCTTTCTGGTGCGTGGGCTGGGCCTCGGACGCTGTGTCCTCTCCGCGGGCATCGCCCTCGCCATTATGATCCTGCCCTTTATCGAGGTGCGGGCGGAAAAAGCCTTCCGGGAGCTGCCCCGGCAGACGCTGCAGGCGTCCTACGCCCTCGGCTGCTCCAAATGCCACACCATCTGGCGCATCGTCCTGCCCGCCTGCCGGGCGGAGCTGGTCAGCGGCGTGATTTTAGGCGGCTGCTACGCCATGGGCGCCACCGCCCCCATGATCTTCACCGGCGCGGTGGCCTACGCCTCCTCCCCCACCAGTCTGCTGCAGCCCGCCATGGCGCTGCCGCTGCACCTGTACCTGCTGGTGGCACAGGGCGCCACCTCCCTTGACACCGCCTACGGCACGGCTTTCGTTATGATGGCCATCATCCTCGTCAGCAACCTGCTGGCAACGCTTTACGCAGGAAGGAGCCGAAACCGATGAATCCTGTCATGACGCTGCGCGGCGTCTCCGCCTCCTACGAGGGAAAGAGCGCGCTGCAGGACCTCTCTCTGGACATCCCCGAAAAGCAGATCACCGCCGTGGTGGGCCCCTCCGGCTGCGGCAAAAGTACGCTGCTTCGCTGCATGAACGGCCTGCTCCACGAGGAGCCGGGGGCCGCCGTTTCCGGCTCCGCCTGTCTGGACGGCGCGGATATCTCCCTCCTGCCGAAGGACGCGCTGCGCCGCCGGGTGGGTCTGGTGTTCCAGACCCCCACCCCCTTTCCCTTTTCCATCTACAAAAACATGACTTACGCCGCGCAGTACCACGGCCTGCGCGACAAAGCCGCGCTGGAGACGCTGGTGCGGGAAAAGCTCCAGCTCGCGGGCCTCTACGACGAGGTAAAGGACGAGCTGAACAAGAACGCCCTGAAGCTCTCCGGCGGGCAGCAGCAGCGGCTCTGCATCGCCCGGGCGCTGACGGTGGAGCCGGAGATTCTGCTGCTGGACGAGCCCTGCTCGGCGCTGGACGTGAAAAGCACCCAGACCATCGAGGAGACGCTGCTGAAGCTCAAGGAGCGCTACACCGTGGTCATCGTGACCCACAATCTGGCGCAGGCCCGCCGCATCGCGGACCGGACGGTATTCCTCATGGGCGGCCGTCTGGTGGAGGAGGGCCCCACGGAGCAGCTGTTCACCCAGCCCCAGCAGGAGGAGACCCGGCGTTTCCTCTCCGGGGCCATCGGCTGAGAAAGGAGACACGCCATGATCGAGATCGAGATCCCCGGCCGGGAAGAAAAACTCCGCATTACCTCCGTGGTGCTGGACTACAACGGCACCATCGCCCGGGACGGGCTGCTGCTGGAGGGCGCGGCGGAGCGCATCCGCGCTCTCGCTGGCAGGGCGGCGGTCTACGTCCTCACCGCCGACACCTACGGCACGGTGGAGCGCCAGTGCGAGGGGCTGGGCGTCACCGTCAGGACCTTTCCCCGGGCCGGCGCCGCCCGCTGCAAGGAGGAGATCGTCCGCAGCCTTGGCGGCGGCGTCTTCGCCGTGGGCAACGGGCTGAACGATATCCAGATGTTCGACGCGGCGGACCTGGCCGTGGCGGTGCTGGAGCGGGAGGGGCTTTGCGCCGCGCTGCTGCCCCACGCGGACGTGCTGGTGTCCTCGCCGGAGGACGCGCTGGACCTGCTGCTGCGGCCGGACCGCCTGCGGGCCACTTTGCGGAGCTGAAAGCCCACCGCCCAAACAGGCGAAACGGCGGCTTGACATTCCTTTCCGGCGAGTACACAATGATCCCGTGGGTAATTTCAACAGCCAGTGGTTTTTCTGCCGATGCCATCCCTATGGCACAGGAAACCAATGTCCGCCTGATTGCAGGAACAGAATTTCCCCGATTGCTGATTGATGCGGGCATCACAGACATGAACAAAGCATTTGGGTAGTGTGCACATTTTAGGAGACAGAACGATGAAACATAAGATAGCTGGTTTTCTCGCAATGATGATGCTTTTTTCGCTTACGGCGTGTTCCGCGCAGCAGACAAATGCGGCCGGGAATTCCCCTTCCGACGAAATTACAGATAATAACGCTGATGCCAATACCGCTGGTGAAATCGCGAGTTCTGAACTCTCCGGAGATGTTGCGATACGCGCCGCCGGATATGAATTGATTTCTGCCGGAGGGGAGTTTGGTTCCACTGACTTTTCCCAATACTATCTCCATGACATGGATGATGACGGTACCGCAGAAATTATTGTCCTGGGCGGAACCTGCGAAGCAGACGCAGTATTACTTGTATATACATATGTGAACGGCGTTTACGAGCAGGCAGGCAGCACAGACGGGAGTCATTGCAGTCTTTGCGGTAACAGTAAAGATGGCGGGCTGACCGTTCATCATGGAATCCAGGGCGTAGAAAGCATTGATTGGCTCATTCTCGAAAACAGGGAACTGGTTGAGGAGGAAATCATTGCTCCGCACGAGGTGCAGGATTATACCGAATTTGATTATTGCATCCCTCTTACAGCCTATTCCATAAACGATCACAGCATCTTTGGCGAGACAAACGGCACCGGCGAAAAAGAAGTGTCCGAATAACTGCATTGATGATACTCTTTCGGTAATCGGTCTCTCCGCAGATGACTAATATTCCTGTCAGGGCGGCGCTGGAGGTGGCGGCGCGGCTGTGAACGGTGTAGGATTGTCAAACATATTGGACAGAGAACTCGGCGGGAGATAACCAGGCTAA
>JBJDYU010000023.1:0-16310 GCA_051867615.1 Oscillospiraceae bacterium
CTGGCTTTCTCCCATCGAATTTGCTGTCCAATATGTTTGACAATCCTACATTTTTTAAGGGGGCACGGCGTTGCCCCGCTTGACGGGCGGCGCGACCGTATGTCATAATATAGCAAAATCCGGCGAATTTTGCCGCGGCGTGCCGCGAGTATACATACCTCCGGAGGGCTTTGCCATGAAACTCAACGTCAGGCAGACCGTTCTCATCGGCCTTTCCTTCATGTCCATCCTCTGCTTCTGGCAGTTCTACGACCAGGTCATCCCCTACATTCTGGAAAGTGAATTCCATTTGCCCACCTTCTGGGCCAACTGCGTCATGGCGCTGGACAACGTGCTGTCGCTGTTCATGCTGCCGCTGTTCGGCTCTATCTCCGACCGGACCCACACCCGTCTGGGCCGCCGGACGCCCTACGTCCTGTTCGGCACCATCGCCGCCGCCGCGCTGCTGGTGCTGCTGGCGCTGATGGAGCGGCGGCTGTACTTCCCCGGCTTTATGCTGACGCTGCTGCTCCTGCTGGTGGTCATGAGCGTCTACCGCGCTCCCGCCGTGGCCTATATGCCGGATGTGACCCCCAAGCCCCTGCGCTCCAAGGCCAACGCCATCATCAATCTGGTGGGCTATGTGGGCGGCATCTTCGCCACCCTTATGATGATGCTGCTGCTCAAGAGCGAGACGCTGCCCGACGGCTCCAGCGGCTATGTGCAGGGCCAGTCCTTTACTCCCATCTTTCTGGTGGTGGCGGCGTTCATGCTCATTTCCGTCCTCATCATGGTGCTGACAGTCAAGGAAAACGAGGCGGCAGCCCGCCTGAACGCGGAGGAGGACGCGGAGGAGGAGATTGCCGGAGACGGCCCCATGCCGAAGGACGTGCTGCGGAGCCTGCTGCTCATCCTCACCTCGGTGTTTCTCTGGTACATGGCCTATAACGCCGTCACCACGGCTTTCTCCCGCTACTGCGTTTCCGTCTGGGGCGCGGACCTCTCCGCCTCCAGCGGCTATCTCATGGCCGCCACGGTGGTGGCTATCGCGAGCTTCGTGCCGCTGGGCTTTCTCAGCAGCCGCTTCGGACGGAAAAAGACAGTCCTCTTCGGCGTAGCGCTGATGACGGTCTGCTACGCCGCGGCAATGCTGGTGCGCCAGCCCTCCGCCGCCATGTACGTCATCTTCGGTCTGGTGGGCGTGGGCTGGGCGGCCATCAATGTGAACTCCTTCCCCATGGTGGTGGAGATGAGCGGCGCGGGCAACGTGGGCCGCTTCACCGGCTATTACTACGCCTTCTCCATGGCGGCGCAGATCGCGACGCCCGTCCTCTCCGGCTGGCTCATCAGCAACACCGCCGCCGGCTACCGCATTCTTTTCCCCTACGCGGTGTTTTTCTCCGCCTGCGCTTTTGTCACCATGCTTCTCGTCCGCCACGGCGACAGCCGCGAGACGGTGAAGCGGGGGCTGGAGGCCTTCGATGTAGGCGACTAAGGCCCTTATCGCGCGCAAGCAGAAAACAAAGAGGAGGACACGGGCGTGTCCTCCTTTTTTGCTCTTTTCGATTTCATTCTGTATATTCCACCCCCAAAAATACAATGCAGAATCAGTCGCTAAGGGACAGCTAAAGGGGCAACGGCCCAAAACCAGGCACAAGAAAAACCTCGCAACCGCTGCGGTCACGAGGGTTTCTTTCTGGAGGTGACACCCGGATTTGAACCGGGGCGGCAGCCGAAGCGCCGCCTGCGGCGGATACAGCGAGGCTGCAGCAAGGAAGCGGCACGGCCGGCGGTGGCGGCAGACCCGCGGGCCGTTTCGCCGCGACGCGGGCAAAGCAAGACCCCCGGGACCTGACAGTTCCGGGGGCCGAATCTCTGGAGGTGACACCCGGATTTGAACCGGGGAATCAGGGTTTTGCAGACCCTTGCCTTACCACTTGGCTATGTCACCATATGGAAACAGGAGCATATATGCTCCCGTTTCTTTTGTGGAGCGGGCGACGAGGCTCGAACTCGCTACCTCCACCTTGGCAAGGTGGCGCTCTACCAGATGAGCTACGCCCGCGAATGGTGCCTCCGGTCGGAGTCGAACCAACGACACGCGGATTTTCAGTCCGCTGCTCTACCAACTGAGCTACAGAGGCATATTTGGCGACCGAGATGGGGCTCGAACCCACGACCTCTAGCGTGACAGGCTAGCGTTCTAACCAACTGAACTACTCGGCCGGATTTCTGGTGGGAACAACAGGGCTCGAACCTGTGACCCCTTGCTTGTAAGGCAAGTGCTCTCCCAGCTGAGCTATGCTCCCGGTTTCGCCGCTTCGCTACGTCGAGCAGCGAAGATTATTATACAAAGCTTTCCCCGGATTGTCAACCTTGAAAAAATATTTTTTCAAGGTTTTTTTGCCGCCGTCTCCAGCGCGCGCAGCTCCTCCGCCGAAAAGCGGTAGACCCGGTCGCAGAACTGGCAGGTCATCTCCGCCTGGCCCTGCTCCTCACGAAGCTGACGCAGCTCCTCCGCGCCCAGGCTCAGCAGCGCCCGCTCCACCCGCTCGCGGCTGCAATAGCAGCGGTAGCTGATGGGAGACGCCTCCAGAAACTTCAGCTCGAAGTCCGGCATCACATGGCGCAGCAGTGCCTCCGCGTCCGCGTCGTGGGAGAGGAACTTCGTCACGCTCTCCGCCGCGTAGATGCCGCCCTCCACCCTGGTGATGACGTCCTCTCCCGCGCCGGGCAGGAGCTGGATGAGGTAGCCTCCGGCGGCCTTCACGCTCTGGTCCCGGTCCACCAGAACCCCCAGCCCGCAGGCCGAGGGGATCTGCTCCGACTCCGCGAAATAGGCCGCCACATCCTCCGCGATCTCGCCGCCGAGGAGGTCTACAGTGCCCACATAAGGCTCACGCATCCCCAGGTCCTTCACCACGGTCAGCGTGCCGGCGCCGCCCACGGCTGCGCCCACGTCCAGCTTGCCGTCCGCTCGCAGGGGCAGGTCCACGGCGGGATTCGTCACATAGCCCCGCACATTGCCCTCCGCGTCGGAGACCGCGAGAACGGTGCCCAGCGGCCCGCCGCCCTTGAACTGCAGCGTCACGCTCTCCCCCTCGCCCTTCATGGCGTTGCCCATCATGGAGACCGCAGCCAGAGCGCGGCCCAGCGCCGCCGTCCCTACCGGCATTGTATGATGGATCTCGCGGGCGCGTTCCGTCAGCTCCGTGGTCACCACGGCGGCGGCCTTCACGAAGCCGTCGGAGGAAATGGCTCTTACCAGCATATCGCTCATAGGATCAACTCTCCTGTATCATGCAAAATCTCAGGGCCGCAGGGCGCTGGCGTACATCCGCAGCTCCCGCTCTCCCGGCTCCTGCCGGGACAAATCGCCGTACCAGCGCACGTCTGTAAAGCCGGCCTCCGCCAGCCATGCCGTCAGCTCTTCGCGCGTATAGGCCCGCTCCCGGTGCTCCTCCTGCGTGCGGCGCCACAGTCCGTCGCTCCGGCGGCGGAACAGGTCCATCCCGTAGGTCACGGTGTGGCTGCGGGCGCTGTAAGCCGCCCGCCAGACGCAGTAAGCGTCCTCCGTCTCGTCCAGAAACACCTGTCCGTCCAGCTGCCGGAGCTTATAGTCCGTATTCACGTCAAAAATGAAAACGCCGCCGGGCCGCAGGCTCTCATACACCCGCCGCAGCGCGCGGCGCACCGCCCGGGGCTCCGTCAGGTAGTTGAGACTGTCGAGGCAGCAGATGGCCGCGTCCACCGGTCCCCAGAGCCGCAGAGACGTCATGCTCTGCTGCAGGAAAAGCGGCCGCTGCTCCTGCGGCAAAGCCAGGGCCTTGTCCACCGCCTGCGCCAGCATATCCTCGGATAAGTCCACGCCCACCATCTCATAGCCCCGCCGGGCCAGCAGGCAGGTCATGGTGCCGGTGCCGCAGGCGAGATCCAGCACGGAGCGCACTTCCCCCGAGGCGCGGCGCAGCAGGCGGCAGAGATATGCCGCCCGCTTTTCATATCCCACGTCCTCGGTCAGGGCGTCATAGCAGCCCGCCAGAGCCTCATAGCGGCCCGTCATTTCGTCTCGTCCGCTTCCGCCTTCATCCGCTCGAACACCACGCCATAGCCGCCGCTGCCGTAGCTCAGCGAGCGGTTCACGCGGCTGATGGTGGCGCTGGAGGCGCCGGTTTTCTCCAGGATATCATTATAGATCAGCCCTTGGTCCAGCAGCGACGCCACCTCGAAGCGCTGCTCCATGGCCCGCAGCTCCGACACCGTGCAGAGGTCCTGGAAAAAGTGATAGCACTCCTCCTCGGTCTGCAGCTTCAGAATCGCCCGGTAGAGGCTGTCGCTCTTTTCTTTTTTACCGATCTTGACCATGATATACCTCCCCATCGTCCCGAATTCCGCCAACCGGTATGGCGCAGACGGCGCTTCGCCGCCCATGCGCCCGCCGGCCGGTACGCGGATATTGTGACTATTATAACTATTATGTATAGTAGCACTTTGCTCCATGAAAGTAAAGCACGAATTCCCGTTTCTCTGCGGTTTCTCCCGTCACCCGGGGCTTTTCCCGGCCATAGACTGAAACGACCGGCAAAACGCCGGGAGGAAAGGCAGGGAGGCTCATGAAGAAAACGCCCGCAGAACTGCGCCCAAAGCCGCGGGAGGTGGAACGCCGCTGGACCTGGGAGGACATCCCCGTGCTGGTCATGACGCTGTCCCTCCCGGGCTTCGAAGCGGCGCTGCCCGACCGGCGCGTCAGGCGTATGGACCGCTACTATCGGGCCTTCGAGCGCAGCTATGCGCGCTACTGCCAGCGCTTTTTGTACCCACCGGCGGCGGAGGCCTTCCGGGCCGCTCAGGCCCAGAGCCGCCCTTTTTCCCCCTGGACCGCCGATGTGCGCTGCCGCACGACGCTCCGCAGCGGCACGCTCTGGAGCCTGGCTCTGGAGTCGGAGGAGCGCGACCAGGCGGGGCGCTGCCTGCTGCGGCGCCGCTGCTGCGACAGCTGGGACCTTCTTGGCGGCTATCCGCTGTCCCTGGCGGCGCTTTTCGAGGGCGAGCCTTTCTTCCGCCGGACGCTGATGAAACACGCCCGGACGGAGCTGCTGGCCCGTCAGGAGCGGGGCGAGCGCTTCCGGGAGGACTGGAAGAAGCGCCTGCGCACGGAATTCAGCAGCGAGCATTTCTATCTTACGGAGGAGGGGCTGGTCTTTTACTATCCCATGTACGCCCTGGGGCCGGAGACGCTGGGCCTGCCCTCCTTTTTCCTCCCCTGGGACGCAGAAAAAGGCCCCCGCCTGCCCGCGGGACTTTCCGCCGGCGGCTCCCTTGACAAAGCGCGTTCCGGGGACGTATCATAAGGCTCGGGCCGCCGCAAGGCCCGAAAACGAAAGAGAAGAGAGAGAGACGATTTCCTATGGAAAAACACGCGAAGCTCATCGTTCTGCTGGGAGTGCTGGGCACCTCGGTCTCCGCGGTGTTCACCCGCGTTTCCACCGCCCCCTCCATGGTGCTGGCGCTGTACAGGATGTGCATCGCCTCGCTGTTGCTGCTGCCGGCGGTGCTGACAAAGCACCGGGGAGACTGGAAAACCCTGGACCGGCGGACGGCGCTGCTCTGCGCCCTCAGCGGCGTTTTTCTGGCGCTGCACTTCACCGCGTATTTTGAGTCCATCCACCGCACCTCCGTGGCGGCGGCCACCATCCTCGGCAACACCCAGGTGTTCTTTGTGAGCCTGCTCATGCTGGCGCTGTTCCATGAAAAGCTGTCCCGGCGCTGCTGGCTCGCCATCGGCCTGACCTTCTGCGGCGGTACGGTCATCGCCCTCTCCAGTGCGGGAGACGGCGCGGCTCTGTCCGGCGACCTGCTGGCGCTGCTGTGCGCGGCGCTGCTGGCCTGCTACACCATGATCGGCCACTCCTGCCGCCGGCACAACGTCTCCACCAGCCTCTACACCTTCCTGGTCTATTCCTCCGCCGCCGTGACACTGATCCTGCTGCTGCCCCTCACCGGCGCGCCGTATTTCGGCTACGAGCCGGTGAACTGGCTCTCCGCGGGCGGCATGGTGCTGTTCTGCACGTTCCTGGGCCACAGCGTCTTCAGCTGGGGCCTGAAATATGAGCCGCCCGCTCTGGTCTCCACGCTGCAGATGCTGGAGCCGGTGTTCGCCTCCGTGTGGGCGCTGCTGCTTTTCCACGAGATCCCCCGCATCACGGTGGCGCTGGGCGGCGTCGTGGTCATCACGGGCATCGTCCTCTACTGCCGCTTCGCCGAACAGGCGTAGCGCTCCGGTCGCTTCCATACGGCACAAGTCCGGGCCTTTTCGGCCCGGACTTTTTTGTCCCGCCGCGCTCCTGCCGGAGCTTTTTTCTCTCCGGCGCGTTGACTTTCCCCCTCCCGGCTCATACAATAAAAGGGAAACACGATCTTTCAGGAGGCGCCTATGAACGTACAAAAGCTAAACATCATCCTGGAAGCGCTGCGCTGCGGCAGCATGACCAAGGCCGCGGAGGAGCTGGGCTATACCCAGTCCGGCCTGTCCTACACAGTGAACACCGTGGAAAACGAGCTGGGCTTCCCCATCGTCATCCGGGATGCCAGCGGCATCCGCCTGTCCGTGGAGGGGCAGGAGCTGCTGCCTTACATCGAGGAGCTGGTGGCGTGCGAGAGACGCTTTACCGAGTACGCCCGGAATATGCTCCACCGTCTGGGGAATGTGCTGAACGTGGCCTCCTACCCCAGCACCGCCGACACCATCCTGCCGGAGATTCTGGGTTCCTTCACCCGTCTGGCCCCGGAGGTGAAGGTCAACCTCCGGGTAGGCAGCCAGGACGACATCATCGCCTGGCTTTCCGAGGGGAACGTGGACTTCGGCTTCGGCGGGCAGGTGCAGGTGCCCGGCTGCGACTGGCTGCCCCTGCTGGAGGACCCGGAGCTGGCCGTCCTGCCGGAGAATTTCCCCACCCAGGGCATGACGGCCTTCCCCATGGAGGAGTTCCGCCGCCATCCCTTCGTCATGCCGGTCTACTGGTCGGAGGAAACGCAGCTGGAGCGGCAGGTGGAACGGTATCAGATCGAGCCGCAGTTCGCCGTGGACTTCAGCGACAACGCCCCGGTCATCGCCATGGTGGAGCAGGGTCTGGCCCTCAGCACCCTGCCGGAGCTGACCCTCCACGCCCACCGCTACCGGGTCAAGACCCTGCCGCTGGACCCGCCCTGCCACCGCGTCATCGGTGTAAACTACCGCCAGCAGGGCCCGGGGCAGACCGCCTCCCATAAGTTCCTGACCTGTCTCAGGCGCTGGGCCAAGTCCCGCCGGCAGGCCGCGCCGAAAGTTTGATGGCCCCAGCAGTTTTTCTTTCCCCCCAAAGTTTCCCATGCCTCCATCAGAAAGACCCGTTTCTCAAAACCGCGGGAATATGGTATCGTAAAGCCATGGAAGGAACCCCCCTTCCGGACCCGCCGGAAAACGGCGGTCGACGGTCCCCACATATCACATATTTAACTGTCTGGAGGTATCTGTTATGTCTGAAAAGCTGTTCATGATCATTGTCGGTATTTGCTGCTCGGTCCTCGCCATCGCTCCCGCTTTCGTGGAGCTGCCTTTCTTCGTGATGCTGATCCTGGCCGTGGTCCCCGTCCTGGCCTGCATCCCCTTTATGGTCTCCAAGAAGGCCCCCGCCAAGAAGGACTGACGCGGAAAAACGGCACGGTTTCGCTGTACAATACAAATGATACGGAAGGCGCTCCCAAGGGAGCGCCTTTAGTCTCTCTATCCATCACATTAACTAATGCTATAATTAGAAAGACTTATTTTACAATTTTCCTCCTCCGTGGTATTGTTTACTTAGTGAAAAGTGAAACACACTTTCATGCCTGTCCGTGTTGCGGTGGGGACCGTCGACCGGATAACGGAAAACATTAAAAAAATTCAGGGGGTAAATTTACTATGTCTGAAAAGCTGTTCATGATCATCGCCGGCATTTGCTGCGCCGTCCTGGCCATCGCTCCTGCTTTCGTGGAGCTGCCCTTCGTCGTGATGCTGATCCTGGCCATCGTTCCCATCCTGGCCTGCATCCCCTTCTTTGGCTCCAAGAAGGCCTGAGAACATCCAGTAACCCACAAAAAAGTCAGCGGAGATTCCTCCGCTGACTTTTTTCTTTGTAAAAGGCCCGTGCCCTGTGGCACGAGCCTTTTCTTTTGCAGGGTGCGGATGGCTCCGATGCTTCTCACGTCCGGTAGATGATGCCGATCATGTTGGGGCCGGTGTTGATGGCAATGATGCAGCCCACAGGGTACTCCGTCAGGGGCGGCTGGTCCATGACCTGGGCGCAGGCCTCCCGCAGCTTCTCGTAGGCCTCGCGGTTGCCGCCGTAGACAATGGCGTAGCTGCTGCCGCTCCGCCGCTCCTGCAGGCAGGTCTCCACCAGCGCGGCGATGGCCTTGTTCTCGCCCCGGACCTTGGAGAGGATTCTGGACTCGCCGTCCTCAAAGGTGATGAGGGGCTTGAGGCCCAGCGCATCCCCCACGAACGCAGCGGCGGCGGAGACGCGGCCGGAGCGCTTGACACACTTTAAGTCCAGCGGCACGAACATAGGCCTCGCGTGATCCACCCAGTCCTGGATGTGGGCCAGCACATCCTCCAGCGCCGCGCCCTGGCGGATCATTTTCGCGCCCTCGATGACCGCGAGACCGTAGGCCATGCTGTACGTTCTGGAGTCGATGATATGGATATGCAGCTGCTCCGCCGCCTCGGGATGGTCCTCGAAAAACAGGTCGCGGGTCAGGACGGCGGCCTGATAGGTGCCGGAGCCCTTGGCGTTCAACGTCACCTGGATCAGGTCCGTATAGCCCTCCCGCCAGGTCCGCTCAAACAGCTCCGTATACAGCTGGGAGGACACCTGGGATGAGACCGGCAGCGTCGCCGCCCTGTCCAGAATGCCGTAAAACTCCTCCGGCTGGATGTCCACGCCGTCCCGGTACTCCCTGCCCTCCGCGAGAACGGTGAGGGGCAGGACGGTGATGTCCAGCTCCTCGCACAGGGCCTTTGGGATGTCGGCGGTGGAATCCGTCGCAATTCTGATCTTTGCCATACTGCTTCCTTTCTGTTCCTTGCCCGCCCGACCAGCTTTTTCATAGCCGGGCCGGAGGGCTTCCTGCGATGTTTATAACAGATAATATCGTTTTTATTATACGAGTTTTCCCGTCAAAATCAAGTCTGCGGCGGCGTATTTTGCTGCGCTGCGTAGCATAAAGCGCCATGGGCCCACGGCCCATGGCGCTTTGTTTTTTTGTGGGCTCACACCTCGCGCGTACCGTCTTCCTCCCCGGCCAGGGCCCGGATGCGCTCCTCCAGCCCGTGGGACTGCACATAGGAATAGACATAGGGCGGCACCAGATGGCGCCACTCCTCCCCCCGGACGATGCGCTCGCGCACCTCCGTGCCGCTGATCTCCTTTTCCTCGTTGCTCCTGCGCCACATGACCTCCACCTCGCAGCCAAGGCCCTGCAGCATACGGAGCTTTTCCTCGCTCCACGCGTCATACATCGTCATGTAGTACTTCGCGTCCCGGGGAACGTAGTTGAACAGCAGCTCCGGATAGTTGATGGGAAAGGGGACGATGTCGAACTCCTCACGCGGCACGCCCGCCTCCAGCATGGCCCCCCGGAGCATTTCAAAGCGCTCGAAATAGGTCAGCGGATTGGAGCTGGCGGCGGACCTGTGTGGATTGGCCGCGCTGAATTTCACCATGGACGCATCCGGGTTGGATACGCCGATCAGCAGATGCTCACACCGCGCCTTCCCTGCCAGCAGATACTCCATATGCCCGAAATGGAGCATCTGGAACCGCCCGTGGATGACGCCCACCGGATCTTTCATCTTAAAGGCCCCTTTCTTTCGACACGCCGTTTTTCATAACTGCAAAAAAGTCGTGAAATCAGTGATTTCACGACTTTTTATGGTGGACCTGAAGGGATTCGAACCCACGACCTCTCGGATGCGAACCGAACGCTCTCCCAACTGAGCTACAGGCCCATTTCGCTTACAGTTGGTCATTATATCACAGGATTTTGAAAATGGGAAGCCCCTGGCGGAAATTTTTTTACGGCACTTTGCCGATTTATCTCCGCCGCCAGATGGAGGGAAAGAGCAAAATCAACAGGGGCACGATCTCCAGCCGGCCCAGCAGCATGGCAAAGCTCATGGCGAGCTTGCTCAGATCGGAGAGCGAGGCGTAGCAGCCGGTGGGGCCGAAAGCGCCCAGAGCGGGTCCCACGTTGCTCAGCGCGGAGAGCGCGGCGGTGAAGGCCTCCAGGAAGGGGACCTCGTCCAGCGCGATGACCACCGTGCAGGCCAGGAGTATCAGGATATAGGCAAAGAAGAAGCAGGCGGTGCTGGTCACCGTGTTCTCCTCCGTGCTGCGGCCGTCCATGCGGATGGGATGCACCTCCCTCGGGTGCAGGATGTGCAGCAGCCAGCGCCGCATAGACTTGAACAGCAGCAGCACCCGGGCGCATTTCAGTCCGCCGGCGGTGGAGCCGGCACAGCCGCCTACCAGCATCAGCAAAATCAGGATGCACTGGCTCGCCGCGGGCCAGGCGGCGAAGTCCGCCGTGGCAAAGCCCGTGGTGGTCACCACCGTCATGGTCTGGAAGGCCGCCTGAGAGACGGCTTGTCCCAAAGTAAGGCCCATCTGCGCGGTCAGGTCCAGCGCCATCAGCGTGATGGAGCCCAGCACCACGCCGCTATACAGGCGCAGCTCCTCGCTGCGCGCCACCTCACTGAAGCGGCGGCGCGCCACCAGAAACAGCAGCGAAAAGTTGGTGCCCGCCAGGAACATGAACAGCGTCACCGTCCAGTTGATGGCATCTGAGCCGTAATAGGCGATGCTGGTGTTCCGGACGGAGAAGCCGCCGGTGGCGATGGTGGCAAAGGAATGGGTCAGGCTGTCAAACAGGGGCATCCCCAGCAGGCAGAGCGCCACCGTCTCCAGCGCGGTCAGCCCGATATAGATCACATACAGAATCTTCGCGGTGTCCGCCACCCGGGGCACCAGCTTGCTCAGCACCGGCCCGGGGCTTTCCGCCCGCATCAGGTTCACGCTGCCGTCGCCGAGCTTCGGCAGCAGGGCCAGAATCAGCACCAGCACGCCCATGCCGCCCATCCAGTTGGTCAGCGAACGCCAGAACAAAATGCCCTTCGGCAGGCCCTCCACCGCGGAGAGGATGGACGCGCCGGTGGTGGTAAAGCCGGAGATGGTCTCAAACAGCGCGTCCACATAGCGGGGTATGGCGCCGCTGATGACATACGGCAGCGCGCCCACGGCCCCGAGCAAAATCCAGCACAGGCCCACGCAGGCGAAGCCGTCCCGCCGCTGCATACGCAGCCCAGCGGTGTTCATGCTCGCCAGAGGCAGGCCCACGGCGAAGCTCACCACCGCCGTCAGCATGAACGCCTCCAGCGAGCCGTCCTGATAGAGCATCGACACCACAGCCGGCAGCAGCAGGGCCACGCCCTCCACACACAGCATGGCTCCCAGCACCTTGGCTACAAGTTTGTGATTCATTTCTCTTCTCTTCCCCCAGGCAGGCTGCCCTGTCAGCTCTCCAGAATCTCGTTGATATCGTGCAGGAACAAAGACTTGGCCACGACGATCACATGGTCCTCCGGCAGGATCTGGGTATTGCCGTCCGGGACGATGCTGCTCTGCCCCCGCACGATGGAGGCCACCAGCAGGCCCTTACGCAGCGGCAGGTCCTTCAGCGGAACGTTCACCAGGCGGCTGCCCGCCCGGGCGGTGAACTCCACCGCCTCGATCTTGCCGCCCAGCAGCTTATACAGGCTCTCCACCACGCTGCCCTCGGAGTTGACAAGCGCCCGGACATACCGCCCGATCTTGTTGGCGGTGATGTCCTTGGGGCTGATGGTGCTGTCGATCTGGGTCTGCTTGACCAGATCCCGGTAATTGTCCCGGGTGGTTTTGGCGATGACCTTCTTCACGCCCGCCCGCTGGGCGCACATGGCGAGCAGGAGGTTTTCCTCGTCCCGGCCCGTCAGCGCCACCAGCGCGTCTGCCCGGAACAGGCCCTCGCTCTCCTGCAGCACGTTGTCCGTGCCGTCTCCCTCCAGAATCAGCGTGCCGGGCAGGACGCCTGCCAGCATCTCGCAGGTTTCCCGCTTGGCCTCCACGATGGTGACCTGCATCCCCGCCCGTTCCAGCGCCAGAGCCAGGTAGAACGCGATGCGGCTGCCGCCGATGATGCACACCGTGCGCACGCGGGAGGTGGGGCGGTTCATCAGGCGGAACACCCGGTTCAGCTCCTTCTGGCTGCCCACGAGATAGGCCCGGTCGCCGATGCGGGGGATGAAGTCGCCGTTGGGGATGATGGCCTCGCCGCCGCGCTCCACCGCGCACAGCAGCGTGCCGTTGGGGTTTTTCCTGTTGTATTCCATCAGGCTGACGCCCGCGATGCCGTCCGTTTCGTTGATGGTAAAGCCGATCAGCTCCACACGGCCCCCGGCAAAGGGCTCCACGCTGAAGGCGGAGGGCAGCCGCAGGATGCGGGAGATCTCCTGCGCCGCCGCCTGCTCGGGGTTGATGGCCATATCCAGGTCGATCTCGCGTTTCAGCATCTGGGTGTCGCGGAAGTAGTCGATGTCCCGGATGCGGGCGATGGTGTGCCGCGCGCCCAGCTTCTTCGCCATCAGGCAGCAGACCACGTTCACCTCGTCGTGGCTGGTGACGGAGATGACCAGGTCGGCCTTCTGCGCCCCCGCCTCCTTCAGCACCCGGAGGGACGCGCCGTTGCCCTCCACGCACATGATATCCAGCGTGTTCTCGGCGTTGCGCAGCGCCGGGCCCTTCGCGTCCACCAGCGTCAGGTCATGGCCCTCGCCGGAGAGCTGCCGCGCCAGCGTATATCCCACCTTGCCGCAGCCGATGATGATGATCTTCATATCTCTTTCCGGTCCTTTCCCGCGCCCTTTTCCGGCGCCGCGCCCCGCAGTCTTCTGCGTCCCAGGCGCACCATATCATACTCCGCGCCCATGATCATGAACAGTGCCGTCAGGTTCAGCCACAGCAGCAGCACGATCACCGCGCCGATGGACCCGTAGATCACGGAGTAATTCGCAAAATGCTCCACATAGTAGGAAAATCCAAAGGTGACCGCCAGCCAGCAGGCCAGCGCCGCCAGCGCTCCGGGCCAGAGGTCCCGCATGGGTACGTCCTTGCCCAGCGCCCAGCGGTACTGCAGCGCCACCATCACCCAGACCAGCAGCGCCGGCAGAACGAAGCGCAGCTTCAGCCACAGCTCCGCCAGCAGTACGCTGATGGGAAACACCTTCTGCAGCAGCCCCATCAGCCGCCGCCCCAGCACCACCGACGTCAGGCCCACGATGATGGTCAGCAGCAGGACCAGCGTTGAGAGCAGCACCTTGAGCTGATAGAGGAGGCTCTCCGGCGGCTTCGTATGAGACGCCCGCAGCACGGCGCGCATCAGCGTATTGGCGGCGCGGTAGGGAAAATAGACGGAAAACAGGAGGCTGAAGGCCATCAGCGTGGGGTTGTGCTCCCCGGAAACATAGTCCAGATAGCTCCCGATCAGCTCCACCACAGAGGCGGGCATCATATTGCGCAGCTGCTCCGTCACCAGCGCCACGTCCAGCTTCAGGGCGCCCAGGAGGTTGCTGAGAAAGATCAGCAGCGGGAACAGGGCGAAAAACAGGTAATACGCCAGCGCGGCGCTCTGCCGTGCCACGTCGTGGGCCCAGTATCGCCCCAGCAGTTCCCCTGCCAGCGTTTTTTTCAGAGAACGATAGCTCAGCACGGCGCTTCCTTTCTCCCGGCCGGGCGTCCTCCCCGGCGGTCCGCATATCAAATCAGTTTGAGTATAGCATAGTCTATGTAGAAAACAAGGGTCAGAATTTCCAAATCATGCCCCCTGGGCGCGCTCCGCCGTAGCCTTTTTTCCCTCTCCGCCGCTTTTTTTCGAAAAAACTTCCTCTATGGGATGGTAATCGGCGGCATTATTCTGTATACTATCCTTATCAATCGCTGAAAGCAAAGGAGCAGACGCAATATG
Organism: Oscillospiraceae bacterium; assembly: GCA_051867615.1. Classification (GTDB taxonomy): domain Bacteria; phylum Bacillota; class Clostridia; order Oscillospirales; family Oscillospiraceae; genus RGIG5472. The sequence continues at coordinate 14,056 of JBJDYU010000023.1, forward strand.
AAAAAAAGTGTCCTGAAAAAATACGCCCGACTCATCGCCCGCGTGGGCGCCCGCGTGCAGAAGGGCCAGCAGGTCCTCATCCAGGCGGACCTGGACCAGCCGGAATTTGTGAAGATGGTGGTGGAGGAGTGCTATAAGGCCGGCGCGGCCAAGGTCATGGTGGACTGGGACTATCAGCCCCTGACCCGCCCCCATGTGCGCTACCGCAATCTCAAGACCCTCTCCACGGTGGAAAAGTGGGAGGAGGAGAAGCTCCGCTGGATGGAGGAGACTCTCCCCTGCCGCATCTATCTGCTGAGTGAGGACCCGGACGGTCTCGCGGGCGTGAATCAGGAGAAGATGGCCAAGGGCATCCAGGGCCGTCAGAAGGTCATCAAGCCCTATCGCGACCGCATGGAGGGCCGCTACCAGTGGTGCATCGCCGCCGTTCCCGGCGAAGCCTGGGCCAAGAAGGTCTTCCCCAAGGAGCGCAAGGCCAAGGCCGTGGAGCTGCTGTGGGAGGCCATTCTCGCCACCGTCCGGGTGGACGAGGCGGGCGACCCCGAGGCCGCCTGGGCCGAGCACAACCGGGACCTGCATGACCGCTGCGAATACCTGAACTCCCTCGGCATCGAGAGCCTGCACTACTCCGCCTCCAACGGCACCGACTTCACCGTGGGCCTGATCGCCGACAGCAAGTTCAACGGCGGCGAGGACCAGACCATGTCCGGCAACTGGTTCAACGCCAATATGCCCACGGAGGAGTGCTTCATCTCCCCCATGAAGGGCCAGGCGGAGGGCGTGGTCTACTCCTCCAAGCCCCTGTCCTATCAGGGCCAGCTCATCGACAACTTCTCCATCCGCTTTGAGGGCGGCAAGGCCGTAGAGGTCCACGCGGAGAAGAACGAGGCGCTGCTGAAAAAGCTCATCTCCATGGACGAGGGCGCGGCGTATCTCGGCGAGTGCGCTCTGGTACCCTACGAAAGCCCTGTCCGCAAGAGCGGCCTGCTCTTTTACAACACCCTCTTTGACGAGAACGCCGCCTGCCATCTGGCCCTCGGCATGGGCTTCATCGACACCATCCGGGACTACGAGAAGTATACCCTGGATGAGCTGCACACCAAGGGCGTCAATGACTCCATGATCCACGAGGACTTCATGATCGGCACTGCCGACCTCTCCATCACCGCCCGCTGCCGGGACGGCCGGGAGGTCCCCATCTTCCGCAACGGCACCTGGGCGTTCTAAACCGTCCTGATACTATCCAAACACAGAGGCCGCGGCTGAAAGCCGCGGTCTCTTTTTTGCCGCCGCGCTCATGTTCCGCCGCCGGTCCGCATAGGCTTTTTTATCAAATCCAAAGGAGTGATTTGCCATGCGAATCCTGCTGCTGCCAAAAAAATGGCTGACGCTGGCTCTGGCTTTGCTGGCCGCCGGAGCCATCTTCTGCGCCGTCTGGTATCCCTCCGCTGTCTCCACCGCCGCAAGCCAGCGGCAGCTGCCCATCTACTGTGTGGATAAGGGGGAGGAAAAGGTCTGCTCCATCTCCTTCGACGCCGCCTGGGGGGCGGACAACACCCAGCGCATTCTGGATGTGCTGGAGGAGTATCAGGTGAAGGCCACCTTCTTCGTGGTGGGGAACTGGGCGGACGACTATCCGGAGGCCATGAAGGCCATCGCGGCCGCCGGCCATGAGATCATGAACCACTCCAACGCCCACGACCACTACAACTCCCTCAGCGCCGACCAGATCGTGGCGGACGTCACCGCCTGCAACGAGAAGGTCATGGCCCTCACCGGCGTGACTCCCAAGCTCATCCGCTGCCCCTATGGGGAGTATGACGACCACGTCATCAGCGCCATCCGCTCCATGGGCATGGAGCCTATTCAGTGGGATGTGGACAGCTTGGACTGGAAGGGCATCAGCGCGGAGGAGATCAGCAGCCGGGTCACCAAGGGCGTGGGGCCGGGCTCCATCGTGCTGTTCCATAACGCCGGCGAGCACACCCCCGAGGCCCTGCCCACCATTCTGGAGTACCTCAAAAACGAGGGCTATACCCTGGTGCCCATCTCCCAGCTCATCCTCTCCGGAGACTACACCATCGACCACACCGGTCGGCAGTTTGCCGCCAGCACCACGGAGACGGAGTAGCAGCCGCCTGAACAGTATTTCCTGTAAAAACTATAAAAACAGCCTCCGGTGACCGGAGGCTGTTTTTTCTCATTGGTCACGGAAACCACCGGCTCTGCCGGTGGAGGTGTCCCGTAAAAAGCTT
>JBJDYU010000024.1:0-16228 GCA_051867615.1 Oscillospiraceae bacterium
CGCTGAAAACCCGGTTGCCGCCTAATGTGCAACCGGGTTTCTCGACAGGCTGCGGTGAGTCCTTACAGGACTCACCGATTTTTTATATAGATCACTGATTTCGAAGTATTTTTGATTCTGCTGCGCGAAAGCACGCAGCTTTTATTCCGTTTGGTACCCAGGAGACTGTTTCCGGTAAGAGACGGTATGCTTTTGGGTCCCCCTTGCGTTTTTGCCTCGCCCCCATATAAGCCGTGTTTTGCCCCGCTTCCCTCTCCCAGCCCGTCTCAGCGCCCGGCGTTGACAAAAGCGGCCAGAGACGTTAGAATGCGGATAACAGCATTACAGAGGCAATATGCAGACAAATAAAATCAGCAGCATTTTACGCCCGGAACCCGTGCGTTACCGTCTGCCAAACCGGGCGGACAGCGCGGGCTGCCGGGAGGGCCGCGCTATAAAGGCGCAGCGAACAAGTCCCCTTCCCACCGTCCGACGGGTTTGAAGCGGTGCCGCGCCTGCGGCCTGTAAAACCTGCAAAGAGAAAGGAGCACCCTTATGAAAAAACTGCTTGCCATGCTTTGCGCCGTTGCGTTGACGCTGTCCCTGGCGGCCTGCGGCAAAGATACGGGCGAAGAATCCACCCAAAATCCGGTAGACGCCATGAGCCTGTCCGATATTCTGGACAGCATCCTCAAGGATGTCCCGGACCTGCCCGGCTATGAGCCTACGGAGCTTACCGAAGAAAACTTTGAATTTTACGCTTTCGTCCCCTACGCCGAGGGCTATGAGGGCCTGTCCGCCGACGCCCTGATCGGCTCTATCGCGCACAGCGTGGTGCTGGTGCGGGTGCCCGCGGACGACGACGCCGCGCAGGCAGCCCGGGAGATGAAAGACAACGCCAATCCCCGCAAGTGGATCTGTGTGGAGGCCGAGGCCGTTCATGTGCGTCAGTACGGCAGCACCATCCTGCTGGTCATGTCCTCTGCCGCGACCGCCGATGCCATCCTGATGAACTTTGATGCCCTCAACGGCGTGGTCACACCCGAGAGCGATCTGGCCGCGGCGGAAACTTCCGCGGGAATCTCCGACGAAGACCCCGGTGAAGATCCCGGCGAAACGTCCGATGAAGCGTCTGAGGAAACGTCCGGGGATACCGCTGTGGAAAAACCCGCGGAGAAGCCTGAGGAGAAACCCGCGGAAGATCCCGCAGATTCGGCTCAGGGCAGCACCGATCTGACCGCCGTTATCAGCTCCGTCCTTGCAGGGATCGAGAATCTGCCCATGTACGAGGCGACAGAATTGACGGCGGAGACCTTTGAATTCTTTGCGTTCATTCCCTATGCGGACGGTTATCGCGGCGTCAGCGCCGACGCCATGATCGGTTCCATTGCGCATAGTGTTGTGCTGGTGGAAGTGCCGAAGGGGACGGACGCTTCCGCTGTGGCGGCAACTATGAAATCCAACGCCAACCCCAGCAAGTGGATCTGTGTTACGGCAGAAAGTGTACAGACCGCGGCAAACGGGCAGCTGGTGCTGCTGGTCATGAGCTCGCAGGCCACTGCGGATGCCGCGATAGCCAATTTCAAGGCTCTGTAAACCGATTTGAATTGCCGGGCATACCGCCCGGCAATTTTTGTTGCTTCCTTCTGTTTGAAACTTATACCAGTTCTTGATAAAAAGCTTGAAAAGCTTTTTATAGCGCGGAGCGCGTCAAGAACTGTATGAGACGGCGCAGCGTGCGTTAGCACGATGCGAGTGTGCGCAGCACACGGGATTCTTGATTAAATCTTTTAATCAAGAATCAGTATTAGTGAGCGGAGGTGCTGTCTTTGCTGTTTTCCAGTATCACCTTTTTATATGCGTTCCTCCCTTTGACCCTGCTGGTCTATTTCCTGACGCCCAGGTCCTGGCGCAACGGCGTGCTGCTGCTGGCCAGCCTGATCTTCTATTTCTTCGGAGAACCGGTGTATGTGCTGCTGCTCCTGCTCTCATCCGTAAGCGACTATATCTGGAGCCTGCTCATTGAAAAACACCGGGAAAACCGGCGCCGCGCCAAAGCCTTTCTTATCGCGTCGCTCGCCATCAATCTGGGGCTTCTGGGCTTTTTCAAGTACGCCGACTTCCTCATCGGCACGGTCAACACTCTCTTTGGGACCGGCATTCCCCTGACCGGGGTCCCCCTGCCCATCGGCATCAGCTTTTTCACTTTCCAGACCATGTCCTATACGATCGACGTCTACCGGGGGAAGGCCCACGCCCGGCGGGATCTGCTCACCCTGGCCACCTTTGTATGCCTGTTTCCCCAGCTGATCGCCGGCCCCATCGTCCGCTACACCGACGTGGAGGCAGAGCTGGACGACCGCAAAAGCACTCTGGACGGCGCGGCGCTGGGTATGCGGCGGTTCGTGTTCGGTCTGGGCAAAAAAGTGCTGCTCGCCAACGCCATGGGCGAGCTTTGCGCCGCCTTCCGGGCCTCGCAGGATCCGAGCGTCCTCTTTTACTGGCTCTATGCCGTAGCCTTTTCCCTGCAGATCTATTTTGATTTCTCCGGCTATTCGGATATGGCCATCGGCCTGGGCCGGATATTCGGTTTTCACTTCCCGGAGAATTTCAACTACCCCTATGTGTCCCGCTCCATCACCGAATTCTGGCGCCGGTGGCATATGACCCTGGGCAGCTGGTTTCGGGACTATGTGTACATCCCTCTGGGCGGCAGCCGCACCACCAAGGGCAAGTGGCTGCGGAACCTGGCTGTGGTCTGGCTTCTGACGGGATTGTGGCATGGCGCCAGCTGGAACTTCGTCCTCTGGGGCGCCTTTTTCGGGGTGCTGCTGATGGCGGAAAAGCTGTGGCTGGCAAAGCCTCTGGCCCGGTGTCCCCGGGCGGTCCAGCACCTTTACGTGCTGCTGCTGGCGGCGGTCAGCTTCGTGATCTTTAACGCTGACGGCATGGCCGGCGTCGCCGGAGACCTGGGCGGTCTCATCGGCCTTGGAAACCTGCCCTTGATCAGCGCGGACGCCCTCTACTATCTCCGCAGCTACGCCGTGCTGCTGGCGGTCTGCGCGATAGCGTCCCTGCCTTTGGGCAAGCGGCTCTATGAACGGGTGCAAAGCGCCCGGGCCATGAACGTTCTGGAGCCTGCGGCGGTAGCAGCGCTGCTGGCCGCCGTCACCGCCAGTCTGGTGGACGGCTCCTTCAATCCCTTCCTCTACTTCCGGTTTTAGGAGGTGCGCTGATGAATAAAGGAAGATCCATTGCCATCGTCGCGGTGACGCTTACCATGCTTTTCGGTCTGGCCGTCTGGGGGCTCGCCGCCCCTGACGCGGCGGTTTCCAGAGCCGAGCGGCGAAAGCTGGCCCAGGCCCCGGAATTGACAGCGCAGAGCGTCTTCTCCGGCGACTATATGACCGGTCTGGAGACCTATCTTCTCGACCAGTTCCCCATGCGGGACACCTGGCGCTCCATCAAGGCCCGGATGCGCTTCGGCCTGTTCCGCCAGCTGGACAACAACGGCATCTATCTGGCCGGAGACCAGGTCTGCAAGCTGGAATATCCCCTCAAGGAGGAGCAGGTGGCCTACGGCGCCGGCAAGATCAACTCCCTGCTGGACACTTACCTGCAGGACACGAACGTCTGGTACGCCATCATCCCCGACAAGAACTGCTACGCCGCCCCGGCCTGCGGTATGCCCCACATGGACTATGACAGGCTGGTGCAGCTCATGCGGGAGAATTTAGGCAGCCGGGCAGAATATGTGGACCTCTTTGAGCTGCTGCGTCTGGAGGACTACTACCGCACGGACGCCCACTGGCGGCAGGACCACATCCTGCCCGCGGCACAGGCTCTGGCCGACGCCATGGAGCTGGGGGTAGACCTGACGGCCCCTGCCGGAGGCTTCCGGCCCAGGACCCTTAGCCCCTTCTACGGGGTCTACTTCGGCCAGTCAGCCCTGAACGTGGAGCCGGACACCCTGACCTATCTGACCTCCGACGCCATCGACGCCGCCACTATGACCGGCGCGGAATTCGAGGGCGTCTGGCCCGTGTACACCACGGAGAAATTTGAAGGCATGGACGGGTATGACGTGTTCGCCGGAGGCGCGCAGGCCATTTTGACCATGAAAAGTCCCCGGGCGCAGACGGACCGGGAGCTGATCATCTTCCGTGACTCCTTTGGCAGCAGCATAGCGCCGCTGTTTCTGGAGGGGTACGCCAGGGTGACTCTCATCGACCTGCGGTATGTGTCTGCGTCTCTGCTGGAACAGTTTGTGGACTTTGCGGATCAGGATGTGCTGTTTCTCTATTCCACCAGCCTTCTGAACTCCGCCATGCTGCTGCGGTAACGGCGCTGCGAGGCGGCGCATACCGCAAAACACCGAAAAGCCGCAGCGAAAACAGAAAAACAAGCTATCCCGGCGGTTTCGCTCCACGCAGGAGGAACCGCCGGGATAATTTGTATTGAATCGTTCTCAATTACTTTTTTCTCAGCACGATCCTGATAAAGTTCAGATACCTTCCCCCGCCGGCTTCCATGGCTTTGCGGTCGCCGACAGCGTACTCGTTTTCCTGCCTCAGCCAGTCCGCCCACACTTCTTCATTGGATTCCATCTGGCTGACTTCGATCACCTCGGCGTCCCGGCTCCGGCTGACCATGCCGCGCCAGTAAGCCGCATCATGCATATAGTCTAACTGCTCCGCTGTCCAGGACAGCAGCAATTCCGGAGGTAAATGATCGTGGCAGTCCTGCTTCATGCCCGGAATGGCGATGTAGATATAGCCGCCTTTTTTGACGAAGGGCAGCAGTTTTTCATCCAGAAAGTCCGGGTCGCGGCCAAAATAGTGGTAGGAGTCCGTGCTGACGACGGCGTCAAAAAATTCTGCTTCAAACGGTAAAGCGGCTGCATCCGCTTTCACCGGAATGATCTCCGCTTCGGACAGCCCCATTTCCCGGAAGAAGCGACGGTTTTCCTCCGGATCGCTCCAAAGGTCCGCGGCATAGACGGTAAACCCGTATTCCTTTGCCAGAAACACGCTGGTCAGTCCCTGCCCGCTGCCAAGGTCGCAGACCGCGCTCCCGGCAGGGATTTTGTGTCCGGTCAGCAGTTCTTCCTCCAGCTTCACAGGGTTTGGCCCCATGATCTTTGCCAGGAGTTCCGGCGCACTGTATTTTTCACTCAGCGGATATTTCACGTATATCACCTCTTCTTGTTATACTTATTGATTTTTGAGATCTCCTTGAATTTCTTTTCCTTTGCGGCGAGATAGCTTTCGCTGTCGGCGGCATAGGAATTCTCGCTTTTCAGCTTCTGCCAGGACTGCCAGCGCCCGGCGTCCAAATGCCCGCTTTCAAGGGCGGCCCGGACGGCGCAGCCCGGTTCACTGGTGTGGGAACAGTTGCCAAAACGGCACCGGGCCGCCAGCTCCTCAATATCCCCGAAGGTCTGCTCCACGCCGGAAGCGGCGTCCCACATCCCCAGCTCCCGCATTCCCGGGGTGTCAATGACCATGGCCCCGCCGGGCAGGAGCAGCAGCTCCCGATGGGTCGTGGTGTGACGGCCCTTATCGTCGTTTCGAAGACCGCCCGTTGCCAGGCGTTCCTCCCCCAGCAGGCGGTTGATCAGCGTGGACTTGCCCGCGCCGGAGGAACCCACAAAGGCGACGGTCCTGCCCTCCGTGATATAAGGCATGATTTGCCCATATCCGTCGGTATCCATGGCGGAGGTAACAAGAATATCCACGCCCATGGCAACGGCTTCCACCTCCGACTGCTTCCGCGACAACTCCCCGCACAGGTCCGCTTTGGTCAGCACCACCACCGGCTCGGCTCCGCTTTCCCATGTGGCGGCAAGATAGCGCTCCAGCCGGCGGAGGTTGAAATCGTTGTTCAGGCTCATGCAGAGAAACACCGTGTCGATATTGGCGGCCACCACCTGTTCTGTTTTCGATGTGCCCGCCGCCCTGCGCACAAAGAGGCTTTTGCGGGGCAGCACCTGATGGATGACGGCGGTATCCGGACCGGCACAGCCGGCCATCACATAGTCGCCCACGGCAGGGTAATCGGACGCGGACTGCGCATGGAATTGAAGTCTGCCGGAAACGAGCGCGTTCTGCTCGCCCCGCTCAGTGAGGATGCGGTACATCCCTTTTTCCTGCAAAGAGATCCGTCCCACGGTCAGTTCGGGATATTGGGCTGCCAGCGCCGCCCAGCGTTCCGGGATAGAAAAACTCATATATGCCACCTCTCCAAATGGGCGTCCAGTAAGGCATATGCCGCCGCCTTATCGTCCGCATTGTCATAGACGCTGTACAACAAGTGCATCGGGCCGTAAAACGCCAGGGCTTCCGTCTCAGAGCCCAGCAGGTCTGCGACATACTGCAGCGGGCCGGCGCCGAGATACTGCTGGTAAAGGCCCTGCATTTCTTCGCTGCGGTACTGCTCCACTGTCAGCAGCTTTCGGAAAGAAGATGCAAACTCATCCTCCGTCCAGTAACGGAATTGCTGCTTGCTGAATGTGATGAGATCCGTTACGGAGGCCCGTTCATACGCTTCCGGCATGGTCTCTGCCGTTCCCTCCGGCAAGGCGCAGGCGCGCGCGTTTTCTCCATCCTGCTGCTCCATGCGCCGCAAGATGCTGTCAAAAATATCGCGCTTGTTCTTGTAATGCTTATAGAGGGACGGTGCTTTGATGCCGACAGCTTTTGCGATCTGATCGACACTGACGGCCTCATATCCCTCTTTTGAAAACAGTTTTACCGCTTCGGTCAGGATCCTCTCTTTCGTCGTTTCATGCTTCATAACGTCCCTCCAGGCTAACAGCTATTAGCTTCATTATAGGCTAATATTCGTTAGCCGTCAATAGGCTTCTGATTTTTTCCGGCACGGTGGTATTCTTTTCGCTTTTGTGGTACAATTTACAAAAACAGAGCTGACCGGCGGCGCGGTCTTCCGGGCGCGCCGCGCGATCAGAGAGCAAGCAAGGGGGCACAAGGATGAATTACTACGAAAGAGCGCTGGCGCTGCGCGAGGAAACGGTGGAACACCGCCGCTATTTTCACACCCACGCGGAGGTGGGGCTTGACACGCCCAGGGCGCAGGCCTATGTGATGGAAAAGCTCACGGAATACGGGCTTTCTCCCCGGGCCTGCGGGCACGGCGTGACCGCCACGCTCGGCAGCGGCGGCAAGGTGCTGCTGCTCCGGGCGGACATGGACGCGCTGCCCATGGCGGAGGAAAGCGGCGAGCCTTTCGCCTGTCCCACGGGGACGGCGGCCCACACCTGCGGTCACGATTTCCACGCGGCCATGCTGCTGACGGCGGCAAAGCTGCTGAAGGAAAACGAGGCGGCGCTTCAGGGGACCGTGAAGTTCATGTTTCAGCCCGCGGAGGAGACCTTTGAGGGGGCGAAGGACATGATCGCCCACGGCATACTGGAAAATCCGCCGGTGGACGCGGCGCTGGCGTACCATGTGGCGCCGGGAAAAATGCCCGTGGGCGTCTTTATGTACAACGCCAGCTCCGTCATGATGAACTCCGTGGACGGCTTCAGGATCACCGTCCGGGGCAGGGGCGCGCACGGCGCGTATCCCCACAGCTCCATCGACCCCATCAACATCGCCGTCCACATCTATCTGGCGCTGGAGGCGCTGATCGCCCGGGAGGCGGACCCCGGCAAGTCCTGCGTGATGACGGTGGGCCACTTCTCCGCCGGGTCCGCGGCCAACATCATCCCGGACAGCGCGCTTTTGGAGGGGACGATCCGCACCAACGACAAGGCCTGCCGGGAGCTGCTCGTGCGCCGGATGAAAGAGACGGCGGAAAAGACCGCCGAGGTCTATGGCGGCAGCGCGGAGGTAGAGATGCTCTATGAGGTGCCGCCCCTCATCTGCGACAAGGCGCTGACGGAGGAGATGGCGGGCTATATGACTGAGCTGCCAATTCCCGGCCTGACGCCCGCCCCCGGCATCTTCGCCAACGCCTCCGAAGATTTCGCCGTCATCGCGGAAAAGGTCCCCAGCGCCTTCATGTACCTCTCTGCCGGCTTTCTGGACGAGCGCGGCGAGGCTCCCGCCCACAATCCCAAGGTCCGCTTCAACGAGGACGTCTGCCCCATCGGTTCGGCCTGCCTTGCCCACTGCGCCACGCAGTGGCTGGCACGCCACCGGGGCTGAAGCGTGAAAAAACAACAGCGCCTGACCTTACGAGGTCAGGCGCTGTTTGCATCCGAAAACGATTTGAGGTTTTTTACAGCAGCCGCTCAAGCCTTGCCTCGGCGGCAAAGTCCGCGGCGCTGAGCGTTCCCGCCGCATCCAGCAGAGCCGCGCGGAAGCTGCCGCTTCCCCGGCCCTCCGCCGCCCGCTCCGCCCGCTGGGAGCAGACCTTCCAGAACGCGGCGGCCAGAGCCGCCGCCTCCAGCGGGTCCTCCTCCACGGCGGCGAACACGCCGCAAAGCACCGACAGCATACAGCCCGTACCGGTCACCCGGGACATTTCGGCGCTGCCGCCGGAGGCGAGCCAGGCGGAAACGCCGTCGGTGACGATATCCTCCGGCCCGGAGAGCAGCACCGCCGCATGGTACCGGCGGGCCAGCTCCATGGCGGATGCGAGACGCTGCTCACGCGTCGCCGGGGCGGGACTGTCCACCCCCTGTTCCCGGCTGCTCCCTTCTCCCAGAGCCTGGGCCTCCCCCAGATTCACCCGCAAAATGGCGGGCGTGAACGCCGCCAGCAGCCCTTTCACCCGGCCGAGACGCCAGGCGCTGGCTCCCACGCCCACCGGGTCCAGCACCACCGGACGGCCCAGGCGCTGCATCTCCCGCCCGCAGAGCAGGCAGGCGCGGAATTTCTCCTCCGACGGCGTACCTGTGTTCAGCACGGCGGCGGCGCTGGCGGCGGCGATCTCCTCCATCTCCTCCGGGGCCTGGGCCATCATGGGGCTGGCCCCCACCGCCAGGACCAGATTGGCGCAGTCGTTGGCGGCGACGATATTGCTGATGCAGTGGATCAGGGGCCGGCGGCGGCGCACGGCGTCCAGACGGGCAAAATCGGGCATAGGCTCACGCTCCTGTCGTCAGCGCTCCAGCGAGGCGCGCATGGATCTGAGGGCGCCGCTCCGCTGCAGGGCAAAGACCAGCGCCCCGGCCAGAATGGAGCCGCCCACGGTGGACACGAGGAAGGGAAACACATAGGCGTAGAAGGCGATGTCGCCGGCGGACTTGCCCATGAAGGCGATGGCGATGGGATAGGAAAGCAGACCGCCGATGACGCCGGTGCCGAAGACCTCGGCCGCCAGCGTGCCGGGGAGGTTCTTACTTTTCCAGTACACAAGGCCGCACAGCAGCGCGCCGCACATACTGCCGGGGAAAGCCAGCAGGGTGCCGAGACCCATCAGGTTCCGCAGCAGGCTGGCCACAAAGGCCACGCCCACGCCGTACCAGGGGCCCAGCAGCACGGCACAGAGGATGTTCACCATGTGCTGCACGGGCGCGCACTTGCTGCCGAACACGGGAAAGGAAAACATACTGCCCACCACGGCCACGGCGCAGAGGATACCCGCGACGGCCAGCTTCTTCGTGGCATTTCTTTTCATAAGCAAAAAACTCCTTCAAAATCAGAATCCGCAGGGAGAAAACGGCGTTTTGACAGCGCTTTCCCCTTGCATGGCAAGGTAACGGGCGGCACTGCGCCCGCGGAAACTTCGGTCGAGGCTCGCTGGCCTCCTCTCACGCCGGAACACGGCTTCCCCTCGCTGTCTTTGGCCCGGACACAGGGCGCTCCCCCTCTGCCCGCTCCCGGTCTCCCGGGGCGCCGAAGCGTTTCTCCCATGCACATCCTTTCCTGAAAGAGTCAAAAAACAGCGGACGCCCCCTGTGGGCGCCCGCGATTGCAGCTCTCTCAGACGTCCCTCCGGTGGCATTACCCACATCAGGTAAAGGGTCGAAACTCACGTTTCCTCTCAGCCCGCAGGCTCCCCTGTCTTTCGGGGCCATTATGACAGCCGGCGGAAATTTTGTCAAGGGCCTTGCAAACGAAATATCCGGGGTGTAAAATGGAAAAATAAAAAAGGGGAGTCCGCTGGCGCGGGCTGAGAGGAGGCTGCAAGGCCTCGACCCAGAACCTGATTTGGATCATGCCAACGTAGGGAAATCATGAGGCGTATCGCCGCGGACAGACCGGCTTGGTGTATGTCCGCGGTCTTTTTTATCGCATGAGGGGGGAGAACGATGAAGCTCGAGGCAAAACAGATGCGGCTGTACGCCGTGACGGACCGCGCCTGGGCGGCGGATACGGACGCTCTGCTGCGGCAGATCGAGGCCGCCATCGACGGCGGCGCGGCCATCGTCCAGCTGCGGGAAAAGCACTTAAGCGATGAGGAATTCCTGCGGGAGGCGGAGCGCTTCGTGGCCCTATGCCGCCGCCGCGGCGTTCTCAGCATCATCAACGACAGCGTGTCCATCGCGCTCAAAACCGGGGCCGACGGCGTACACGTGGGCCAGGGCGATCTCGCGGCGGAGCGGGCCCGGGCGATTTTAGGGCCGGACAAGCTCATCGGCGTCTCCGCCCACAATGTGGAGGAGGCCCTCCGGGCCCAGGCGGCGGGGGCCGATTATCTCGGCTGCGGCGCGGCCTTCGTCACCGGCACCAAGGCCGACGCGCGGCCCATCGGGCGGGACACCCTCCGGGCCATCACCCGGGCGGTGGACATCCCTGTGGTCGCCATCGGCGGCATCACAAGGGAGAACCTGCCGGAGCTTCGGGACTGCGGCCTCGACGGCGTGGCGGTGGTCTCCGCCCTGTTCGCACAGCCGGACGTGAAGGCCGCGGCGGAGGAGCTGCGGGCGCTGGCGGAGCAGATCGCCCGCCCGGCGACCGGGATGTGAGCGGGAGCATTCATTTTCGTCCAAACTCCGCCGAAAGCCTATTTCGGCGGATGAGGAGGCGCTTTCCGGGCGGTATTTTCACCCGCGAAAGCGCCGCCAAGCGGTACATTGGGGGCACCACCTTGTATCGCTCTATAAAACCTTGCTGTGGAAAAGAAAGGAGCTTTGTATGAAAACAGCATTGACCATTGCTGGAAGCGATTCCAGCGGAGGCGCCGGCATCCAGGCAGACATCAAGACCATGACGGCCAACGGCGTGTTCGCCATGAGCGCCGTCACCTCCCTGACTGCCCAGAATACGACCGGCGTCACAGACATTCTGGACGCGACCCCGGCCTTCCTGGCCGCGGAGCTGGACGCGGTGTTCACCGACATCTTCCCCGACGCGGTGAAGATCGGCATGGTCTCCGCATCGGAGCTGATCGCCGTCATCGCGGAGAAGCTGCGCCAGTACGGCGCGCGGCACATTGTGGTGGACCCGGTCATGGTGGCCACCTCCGGGGCCAAGCTGCTGCGCCACGACGCGGTGGAGACGCTGAAGGAGAAACTGTTTCCCCTGGCGGAGGTCCTGACCCCCAACATCCCGGAGGCGGAGATCCTATCCGGCATGGCCATCCGAAGCGCCGCCGACATGGAGGCCGCCGCCCGTACCATCGGCGAGAAGTACGGCTGCGCCGTGCTCTGCAAGGGCGGACACCAGATCAATGACGCGGATGACTACCTCTTCAGCCTCGGCGAGGGCCGCTGGTTTTGCGGCAGGCGCATCGACAACCCCAACACCCACGGCACCGGCTGCACCCTTTCCAGCGCCATCGCCTCGAATCTCGCCAAGGGCTATTCGCTGGAGCAGTCTGTGGAGCGGGCCAAGTCCTATATCTCCGGGGCTTTGGGAGCCATGCTGGATCTGGGCCGCGGCTCCGGCCCCATGAACCATATGTTTGACCTGCGCAGCGCGTACTGCGGGGAGGTGCAGGAATGAAAAAGACTTCTACCCTCCAGAACGGCCTGATCTGGTTCGGCGCCGGCGTTTCCCTCGCGGAGATCCTGACCGGCACCGCCTTCGCCCCTCTCGGCATGGGCAAGGGTCTCGCCGCCATCATCATCGGACATATCATCGGCTGCGTCATGCTGTTTCTCGCGGGCCTCATCGGCGGGCGGACGGAGCGCAGCGCCATGGAGACCGCGAAAATGAGCTTCGGCCAGAAGGGCGGACTGCTTTTCGCCTTCTTAAATGTCCTGCAGCTGCTGGGCTGGACCGCCATCATGATCTATGACGGAGCCCTCGCCATCGGCGGCATCTTCGACGTGGGCCACTGGGTCTGGTGCCTGGTCATCGGCGGGCTCATCATCCTCTGGGTCGTGGTGGGCGTGACCGACCTTGGCTGGATCAACAAGCTCGCCATGGCGGCGCTGTTCCTGCTGACGCTGGTGCTGTGTAAGGTCATCTTCTTCGACGGCAGCGCCGTGGGCGGCGATCTGGGCGAAGCCATGTCCTTCGGCGCGGCGGTGGAGCTGGCCGTGGCCATGCCTCTGAGCTGGCTGCCCCTCATCAGCGACTACACCCGTGAGGCGGAAAAGCCTGTGCAGGCCACCCTCGTGAGCACCGTGGTCTACGGTCTCGTCTCCTGCTGGATGTACCTCATCGGCATGGGCGCCGCCATCTACACCGGCGAGTACGACATCGCCCTCATCATGGTGCGGGCCGGCCTCGGCGTGGCGGCGCTGGTGATCCTGGTCCTCTCCACCGTCACCACCACCTTCCTGGACGCCTGGTCCGCCGGCATCTCCGCCGAATCTTTGTCCAAAAAACTCAACGGCAAGTGGACGGCGGTGGCCGTCACGGTCGTCGGCATCGCGGGGGCCATCCTGTTCCCCATGGACGATATCACCGGCTTTCTCTACCTCATCGGCTCCGTGTTCGCCCCCATGGTCGCCATCCAGATCGCGGACCACTTCCTGCTGAAGCGGGACCGCTTCGGCGTGGAGGCGGACGTGCGGAACCTCGTCATCTGGCTCGTCGGCTTCATCGCCTACCGCCTGCTCATGGGCGTGGACATCATCGTGGGCTACACCCTGCCCGACATGGTGCTGACCATTCTCCTCTGCGTGCTGGCGGAGCGGCTCAGCCCCAGGCGCGCCAAAGCCTGACGATTTTAGCTGCTGCATATGCCGGGCGGCTCCGCTTACGCGGGGTCGCCCCGTTTTATTGGCAATGCAGCCCTCCCTACAGGCCGTTTGGGCACCTCGGGACACATCCGCGCATATACTGTCCTACCACGCATCGACATGAGGAGGAGTATGTGTTATGGACAGGAGTCAGGAATATATCGCGCCGTCTTTGGAGCTGCATCTGTTTTTCGCCCGGATCATGAAGGAGCATTCGCTCTTTCTGAAGGTGGGCTTTCTGCCGCCGGGCGCTGACATGGCGCAGGAGGGCGAGTGCTTTTTACGGCGCTTTGAGGGGATACTGTCCCGGGCCATCTCGCTGAGCAACCGGGCGGTGCGCCGCTGCGTGCTGGATTCGGGGGAGGTCTTCACCGAGTTCACCGACTGCGCCGAGCGCCAGACCCAGCGCCTCACCGGCACCGCCATCGACCGGCGGCTGACGGCCCGGGCCATGCGCCTGCGGGGCCGGGACTGCGACGAAAAGCGCTGCGCCTCTCCGGCGCTGGCGCGGCAGGTGCGGCAGCTGAACCGGGACGCCCTGCGGCTGGTGGGGCAGCTCATCGCCTTCAAGGAGCGGCTGCTCCGCCGCGTGGATTCCTGCGGCGTGTTCACCGCCAACTATCCGCTGCTCATCGAGCACATCCTGCGGGAGGCACGGCTCTACCGCGCCCACCTGCTGCGGCTGGAGGGGATGGAGGACCGGAGCTGTGAGGCGCTTTGCGACAGCGAGCTGTTCTGGAACCGCATCATGATGGAGCACGCCCTGTTCATCCGGGGCCTGCTGGACCCCAGCGAGGAAAAGCTGATCGGTACTGCGGACGGCTTTGCAGGGGACTACAGGCGCCTGCTGGACGCCTCCGCCGCGGCGAATGACCGGATGATATGCAGCGGCGGCGACGCCCTGGCGCTGACCGAGAAGTTCCGCGACTTCAAGAAGGCGGGCGTCAGCGGCATCGAGACCTGCCAGATCCGCTCCCTCATCCTGCCGCTGCTGGCGGACCACGTACTGCGGGAGGCAAACCACTACATCCGCCTGCTGGAGACGCAGGACGCGGAAAAAAGGTGAGTCCCGGCGGGACTCACCTTTTTCTTTTTCTCTATCCCGCCGGAGGTAATAATTTCCGCGGCTTCGCGCATACTATTCGCGGTGATAGCTATGAAAAAATCCCTGTGGGCGGAGACGGCGCAGCTGCCGTCCTTTCCGCCGCTGACGCAGGACACGAAAACAGAGGTGCTCATCATAGGCGGCGGGCTGGCGGGCCTGCTCACCGCCTATACCCTGGCGCAGGAGGGCGTGGACTATCTGCTCATCGAGGCGAACCGGATCTGCGGCGGCGTCACCCGCAACACCACGGCGAAGCTCACCTCCCAGCACGGCCTTATTTACAACAAGCTCCTCCGTGAGTTCGGCCCGGAGAAAGCCCGTATGTACTGGGAGGCCAACGAGGCGGCGCTGGCGCGGTACCGGCAGCTCTCCCGGGTCTTTCCCTGTGGGCTGGAGACGCAGGACGCGTATGTGTATTCCCTCCGCGGAAAGGACAAGCTCGAAAAGGAGCTGCGGGCGCTGCAGCGCATCGGCGTCCGGGCCGCCTACCGGGAGTCGCTGCCCCTGCCCTTCCCTACCGCCGGGGCCGTCCAGTTCAGGGACCAGGCCCAGTTCCATCCCCTGCAGTTCGCCGCTGGGATCGCCCAGAGGCTCAACATCCGGGAGCACACGGAGGCCCAGGCCTTTGAGGAGGACACGGTTCAGACAAACCGGGGCAGCATCCGGGCCAGACACATCATCGTCGCGACGCACTTTCCCATTTTCAACAAGCACGGCTCCTACTTTCTCAAGATGTACCAGCACCGCTCCTATGTGCTGGCTCTCGCGGGCGCGCCGCAGCCAGGGGGGATGTACCTCGACGAGGACGAAAAGGGCCTGTCCTTCCGCAGCTACGGCGGACTGCTGCTGCTCGGAGGCGGCTCCCACCGCACCGGGAAACAGGGCGGCGGCTGGGCGGAGCTGGAGGCTTTCGCCCGCGAACACTATCCGGCGGCGCAGACGGCCTACCGCTGGGCCACCCAGGACTGCATGACCCTGGACAGCGTCCCCTATATCGGGCAGTACAGCCGCCGCACCTCCCATCTGTATGTGGCCACGGGCTTTAACAAGTGGGGCATGACCTCCTCCATGGTGGCGGCCATGCTGTTAAGCGACCTGGTGCTGGGGCGAAGCAGCCCCTACGCGGCGGTGTTCTCCCCCTCCCGCACCATGCTGCGCCCCCAGCTGCTGGCAAACGGCCTTGCCGCGGCGGCGAACCTGCTGACCCCCACCGCGCCCCGCTGCCCCCACATGGGCTGCGCCTTAAAGTGGAACCCTCAGGAGCGCTCCTGGGACTGTCCCTGCCACGGCTCCCGCTTTTCAGAGGACGGCAGGCTGCTGGAGAATCCCGCCACCGGCGATCTGAAGCACTATCCCCCGGCGAAGCCCTGACGGGCCGCCGCCATGCCGGATTTTTCCCAAACAAGCAAAGCAGCCGCCGGGGCACAGCCCCGGCGGCTTTCCTGCTCTTTATTATGTAGTGTAGACCGCTTTTATCAGCTGTCGGTGCGGTTGCGCCAGGCTTCCTCCTGCTCCAGCTCAAACTTCAGCCGCTTGATCTCCTCCACCAGGTCGTCATAATGGCGGCTCTGGACATAGTACTTCACAAAGGAGAACGTCGCCTCCTGGAACTCCTCCTCCGTGTAGTCGGACACGAGAGAGCCGCCCTTGCGGCGCAGGCCCTGCACGTTGATGACCACCAGGCGGCGGTGCTGCTCGGACAGCTGGAACAGCTTCAGCGTCTCCGGGATCTCCAGGCCCAGGTCATAGGTGTCGTTGACGCGCTGGATCAAGGCCCTCTGCTCCGGCTTGGCGGACACGATCACGCCATGCTCCGCAAACAGCCGCTTGAGATAATCCACCGACACCGACTCGCGGGTGATGGTACCCTTGCCGATGCCGGTCAGCATGGTATTGGACAGGTTCAGGCTGACATAGACCTCTTCGCCGGTTTTAGGATAGCTCATGATATGACCTCCATTTCGCTTGTCGCCGCTTCTTACAAGTAGCTTACTGTCTGTATTTTATCACGCCCTCCCCGAAAAAGCAACACTGCCGCCGAAGGAATCCCGAGTTTGCCACTTGTGAAATGCGCACCCCCAAGCGCCGCAAGCGTTTGGGGG
>JBJDYU010000025.1:0-3551 GCA_051867615.1 Oscillospiraceae bacterium
TTGCCGTGACCGATGACGACCTCATAGCCCTTTTCCACCAGGTCCACGATGGGCTTCGCGGTGCTCCTGACCAGAGCCAGCTGCTCCTCCGGGCTCTTGCCCAGGGCGTTTCCGCCCAGGGCCACTACAATACGTTCTGCCATGGCTTACTTCAGAGTCGCATACATGACCGCTTTAATGGTATGCATACGATTCTCTGCCTCCTGGAACTGACGGGCCTGTCTGCCGAGGAACACCTCGTCGGTGACCTCCATGGCCTCCAGACCGAACTTCTGGTAAATATTCTCGCCCACGACGGTCTCGCGGTCATGGAAAGAGGGCAGGCAATGCAGGAAGATGGCGGTGGGCTTGGCCATGGCCATCACTTCTGCGTTCACCTGATAGGGACGCAGCTGCTGGATGCGCTTCGCCCACAGCTCGTCGGGCTCGCCCATGCTCAGCCAGATATCGGTGTAGAGGATGTCGCAGTCTCTCGCGCCCTGCGCGACGTCGTCCGTGAACTCCAGCACGGCGCCGGTCTCGGCGGCCACCGCCTGGCACTTCGCGACCAGAGACTCCGCGGGCATCAGCTCCTTGGGGCCGCAGGCGCAGAAGTGCAGGCCCAGCTTGGCGCACACGACCATGAGGGAATTCGCCACATTGTTGCGGGCGTCGCCGAAGAAGGTCAGCTTGCGGCCCCGCAGATCGCCGAATTCCTCGCGGGCGGTCATGATATCAGCCAGCATCTGGGTGGGATGGAAGTCGTCCGTCAGACCGTTCCACACGGGAACGCCGGAATAGCGGGCCAGATCCTCCACCACGGACTGCTTAAAGCCGCGGTACTCAATGCCGTCGAACATACGGCCCAAAACCTTGGCCGTATCGGCCAGAGACTCCTTCTTGCCCATCTGGGAAGAAGCGGGGTCCAGGAAGGTCACGCCCATGCCAAGGTCCCGCGCGCCGACCTCAAAGGCGCAGCGGGTGCGGGTGGAGGTCTTCTCAAACAGCAGCACGATCTGCTTGTCGCTGAGCCACTTGTGCTCGATGCCGTTGTATTTCATCCGCTTGAATTCCATGGACAGGTCCAGCAGATAGTTGATCTCCTCGGGGGTATAGTCCAGCAGGGTGAGGAAGCTTCTTCCTCTGATATTGACGCCCATTGTAAATTCCTCCTGTTATCCAGTTGATTTTTTATTTCGCGCGGATCAGCGGCATGGACATACAGCGGGGGCCGCCGCGTCCACGGGACAGTTCCGCAGAAGGCATCTCCAGCACGGTGATGCCGGCGTTTCTCAGAATTTCGTTGGTCACATCGTTTCTCTGATACACCACGATCTTGCCGGGGGCGATGCACAGCGTGTTGGAGCCGTCGTTCCACTGCTCGCGGGCCGCCGCGATCAGATCGTCGCCGCCGCAGTAGATCAGCTCCACCTGATCCACGCCTGTGTACTTTTCCAGAATGTGCCGCAAATCGGAGTCGATCCGCCTGATGCGCAGCCCGTCGGGGTCGCCGGGCTCCGGCGTGATCTCGTAAACGGTCAGGGAGCCTAAGATCGCCGGGTGCACGGTGTACTTGTCCACGTCGATCTGGGTGAACACCGTGTCAAGATGCATGAACGCGCGGCTGGCGGGAATGTCGAAGGCCAGCACGGTGCGGATCCTGGCGTCCGGGTCCCTGAACAGGTTCCGGGCGGTGGTCTCGATGGCGTCCGGAGAGGTGCGCTGGGAAATGCCGATGGCAAGGGTGTCTTCCGTCAGGTTCAAAACGTCGCCGCCCTCGATGCTGGCGTGGTAGTCCCGGTCATAGTAGCGGGTGACCTGTCCCTCGAAGTCGGGGTGATAGCGGAAGATGTAGTCCGCATAGATGGTCTCGCGGCGGCGCGTGGGGTAGCACATCTTATGCAGGAACACGCCGCTGCCCACGGAGGCAAAGGGGTCCCGGGCGAAATACAGGTTCGGCATCGGGTCCACCACCAGCTCGTCCGGCGGAGCCAGCATATCCTGCAGGGAATAGACGGAGGCGCCGCCCATTTCCTTGAGGGTAATGCCCTCCATGGTCTTTTCCACCAGCGCTTTGCCCTGATAGTTTTCAATCAGGTAGTGGTACAGCTTATCCTGCCATTTTTTCGTTTTGATGTTGCCCTCAGACAGCCACTGGTACAAAAACGGCTCCACCAGCTCCGGGTGCAGCGTCAGGGTCTCGGTCATCAGGCTCTCCAGATACACCACCTCGGCCCCGTTGTCGCGGAGGATCTGCGCGAACGCGTCATGCTCCTGCTGCGCGACCTTCAAAAAGGGGATGTCGTCGAACAGCAGCTCCGGCAGGCGGTCCGGCGTCAGGTTCAGCAGTTCCCGGCCCGGCCGGTGCAGCAGAACTTTTTTCAGCGGTTTGATCTCGCTCCTAACACAAATACCTTTCATGGCTCCTCCAAACGTTTCGGTTTTTCCCGCTGCGGCATACCTGCACGCACCGGCGTCACCGATTTTTTTGGCTACATTTATCATAGCTGATTTACTCATTTTCGTTGGAAAACTGGAAGAAAGCAAATTGTATATTTCATCATTTTTCCTGGCGCGGCCCGCGAAATCCTGTCCCTGGCCGCCAGGCGTCCGGGGCTGTTCCCCGCCATTGCCTGTTGGGCAGTTGTAACTCGCAGGAAAAGAAGAAAACAGCTCATTTCCGAAGAAATAAGCTGTTTTTTGGAGCTGCTGGGCGGATTCGAACCGCCGACCTCATCCTTACCAAGGATGCGCTCTACCTACTGAGCTACAGCAGCAAATGGCGACCGAGATGGGGCTCGAACCCACGACCTCTAGCGTGACAGGCTAGCGTTCTAACCAACTGAACTACTCGGCCAAGTCATATGTGGAAACGACGAAAGCCGTTATTGATAATGGCAGGGGTTGAAGGATTCGAACCCTCGGCACGCGGTTTTGGAGACCGCTGCTCTACCAGCTGAGCTAAACCCCTATATGGTGGGCCTTCGGGGACTCGAACCCGGGACCGGACGGTTATGAGCCGTCTGCTCTAACCAACTGAGCTAAAGGCCCAAGTCATCTCATCGCGGTATTCATTTTGAAAGGGAAGGGTGCCGCCACCAAAAGTGGCGGCACCCTCTCTTGGCTCCCCCTGTTGGACTCGAACCAACGACACCGCGGTTAACAGCCGCGTGCTCTACCGACTGAGCTAAGGAGGAATGTTGGCGCTACCTATTTTGCCGGTCCGTCTCCAGACAAGTATCGTCGGCAGAAGCGAGCTTAACTTCCGTGTTCGGGATGGGAACGGGTGGACCCTCGCCCTAATCAGCACCAACTATTCAGTTTTCTTCGACAAGGAAGAAATGGTGACCCGTACCGGATTCGAACCGATGTTAACGGCGTGAGAGGCCGCTGTCTTAACCACTTGACCAACGGGCCATATAACCTTGTCATATATCTTAAACAGCTCTCGCTGTTTAATTCTGGTACACCTTCAGGGACTCGAACCCTGGACACCCTGATTAAGAGTCAGGTGCTCTACCAACTGAGCTAAAGGTGCAAATATCGCTCAGGGTGTGTTCCTGCTGCACCCT
>JBJDYU010000026.1:0-15684 GCA_051867615.1 Oscillospiraceae bacterium
GTATAAAGCCCTTATAGGGCTTACTCAAGCCTCCGGCTTAGCCGGAGGTTTTGACGATTTAAATTCAGACCGGAGTGCCGCCGCCCTTGAGGCTGGACAGCGCCGCGCCGATGGCGGGGGCGAAGATGGCGTTTTCCGGGATGATGATCTCGATGCCGTACAGCTGCGCCACACTGGCCATCAGCTCCGGACACTGGCGCAGGGCGGTCAGGGAGCCGGTGAGGATGACGGTCTTGGTGTCGCAGCCGAGGGTGGCGAAATAAGAGGTGGTGCCGATGACCTGCAGCACCATGTTGGCCACGCCCATGGCCAGGTCGGCGGGACTCGCGTCATCCGCCACGTTGCCGAAGTTCGCGGCGGTGACGTCGGAGTTCAGGGAGAAATTGGCGTCACGGCTCAGATCGCCCACGGTGAGGTCGATGCGGCTGATGTCGCCGTCGTCCACCAGCTTCTGGATCTGCTGCATACTGTGAGCCCCGGTGAGCAGGGAGCAAAGCCCGGACAGGGTGCCGCCGCCCACGCCGCTGCCGCCGATGTGCCGGATCTCCGTGGGAGAGGCCCAGACAAAGGCTGTGCCGGTACCCATGCTGACTACCACGGCCTTCTCCTTCCCGGACAGGGAAAGCCCGCCGCAGCCGATGGCGTCGAATTCCGGCACCTTCTCCGTGGGGATGCCGTAGATGGGACTGCTGACATAGCTGGCGCCCACGCCGGTCAGGACCACGCGCCTGACGTCCGAGAGCGAGAGCTGGTTGCTGCTGAGATAGTTGCCCACCGCGCCGTACAGGCTCGTGAGCTGGTCGTTGGCCTTCACCTGCAGGGCCGAGAGCAGGGAGGCGTCCTCCCTGAGCCCCACGATCTTCGTGGTGGAGCCGCCGATGTCCACGCCGAGAATGATACCCATTGCTTCCTCCGTTTTCCGCGCGCGGTTAGCCCGCGCCCGCAGCCGGGCCGCGCCCGCAGGATTGATAGAACGAGACTATCATAATCGGTTCGGAAAGAGATGTCAATAAAGGAGAGAAAATCCATAAAGACGTTGCGTTTGCTGAAAAAGTGGGCTATACTAATCTGTACCGGAGAGGTTTGACCGGCAACAAAGATCAAAATCACCGCTGCTGGAAAAAAGGCGGCGGCCATCAGAAAAGGAAACTGTCATGAACACCGACAAAAAGATGAACCTGAGTATGCTCTGCGATTTCTACGAGCTGACCATGGGAAACGGCTATTTCCAGAACGGATATAAGGACCGCGTCACGTATTTCGACGCGTTCTTCCGCTCGGTGCCGGACAAGGGCGGCTTCGCGATCTCCGCGGGGCTGGATCAGCTCATCGACTATATCCAGAACCTGCACTTCGACGAGGAGGACATCGAGTATCTCCGCGGCCGGGGCGTTTTCTCCGAGGCGTTTCTGGACTACCTGAGAAATTTCCGCTTCACCGGCGACATTTACGCCATGCCGGACGGCACGCCCATCTTCCCCCGGGAGCCTGTCTTCACCGTCCGCGCCAAGGCCATCGAGGCCCAGCTCATTGAGACCTACCTGCTGCTGGTCTTCAACCACCAGAGCCTCATCGCCACCAAGGCCAACCGCATCTGCCGCGCGGCGGACGGGCGGGCCGTGATGGAGTTCGGCTCCCGCCGGGCCCAGGGCGTTTCCGCCGCGGTGGACGGCGCCAAGGCGGCCTACATCGGCGGCTGCATGGGCACCGCCTGCGTGCTGACGGATGAGCTCTACGGCGTGCCCGCCGTGGGCACCATGGCCCACTCCTGGGTGCAGATGTTCGACACGGAGTACGACGCCTTCAAGACCTACTGCGAGCTGTATCCCGGCAACGCCGTGCTGCTGGTGGATACGTATAACACCTTGAAAAGCGGCGTGCCCAACGCCATCCGCGCCTTCAACGAGGTGCTGAAGCCCAAGGGCATCACCAAGTGCGGCATTCGCCTGGACAGCGGCGACATCGCCTATCTCTCCCGCAAGGCCCGGCAGATGCTGGACGAGGCGGGCTGGACGGAATGTACCATCACCGCCTCCAACTCCCTGGACGAGCGGCTCATCACCGACCTGCTGCAGGAGGGCGCGAAAATCGACGGCTTCGGCGTGGGCGAACGGCTCATCACCGCCAAGAGCGACCCCGTGTTCGGCGGCGTGTACAAGCTGGCGGCGGTGGAGACGGAGGACGGCCGGATCATCCCCAAGATCAAGATCAGCGAAAACGTGGCCAAGATCACCATTCCCCACTTCAAGAAGGTCTACCGCTTCTACGGCCGGGACACCGGCAAGGCCATCGCGGACTACATCGCCCTGCATGACGAGACGGTGGACGACAGCGGGACGCTGACCATTTTCGACCCCAACGCCACCTGGAAGCGCAAGGAAGTGTACAACTTCGAGGCGCGGGAGCTGCAGATCCCCATCTTCCTCGGCGGCAAGCTGGTCTACCAGCGGCCCACGCTGCAGCAGTCCAAGGAGTACTGCGCCCAGCAGGTGGATACCCTCTGGGACGAGGTCAAGCGCTTCGACAACCCCCACAGCTACTATGTGGACCTGTCGGAAAAGCTCTGGAACGTACAGCAGAAGCTGCTGCATCAAAACGACTGACCCTGATTCGTCCCCCGACGGGCCGCGCCTGTCGGGGGACGGCCTCTATACCGGGAAAGGAGGCATGGTATGAGAAAGGTACATAAGGCCCTCAACGCCGAGCGGAACGTCTCGGCGGCCCTGCGCATCGTCATGGTGCTGCTGACGCTGGTGATGCATATCGCGGTGCTGTTGCTGCTGGCTCTCTTTTTGCAGCAGTACGCCTCCGTTATCTATATGCTCATCGAGGTGGCGGCCATGGTCTGCGCCCTGCGCATCTATAACCGGAACGAGAGCGCCAACTATAAGCTCCTGTGGATCCTGATCATCGCCGCAGCCCCCGTGGCGGCCATGATCCTCTATGTTTTGCTGGGCTCCACGGATCAGCGGCAGAGGCAGGGCCTCATGGACAATCCGCCCCCGCCGGCGCTGCAAAGCCAGCGGATACGCAGCGAGAACAACCTCCGCCGCCTGCGCAAGGAGCAGCCCGCCTGGAGCCGTCTGGCGGCGTACCTGCAGAAGAAGGACTTCCTGCTTTACAGCGGCACGGAAGCCCAGTACTTCTCCTCGGGGGAGGCGTATTTCGAGGACCTGCTCGAGCGGCTGGAGCAGGCGGAGCGCTTCATCTTTCTGGAGTATTTCATCGTGGCGGAGGGACAGCTCTGGGACCGGGTCTTTTCCGCGCTGCGCCGGCGCGCCGCCGCGGGCGTGGAGGTCAAGCTGCTGTTCGACGATTTCGGCAACATCACCCGCTTCAGCGGCCGGATGCTGGCGGAGGTACGGCAGGCCGGCATCGAGGTGGAGGTATTCAATCCCGTGCACCGCTACATAAACCGCCTGTACTTCAACTACCGCGACCACCGGAAGATCGCCGTGATAGACGGCGAATGGGCCTATACCGGCGGCGTCAACATCGCCGACGAGTATGCGAACCTCATCGTCCGCTTCGGGCACTGGAAGGACAGTGCTGTGCGCCTGCACGGTGACGCCGTATGGGGGCCTACCCGGCGCTTTATCCAGATGTGGGAGCGGCTGGGCGGCGAGCTGCGTCAGGAGCTGGACTACTACCGCCCGCTGGAGGAGGCGGAGAACGGACAGGGCTACTGCCAGTTTCTCACCGACGGGCCGGAGAACAACCCCGACAACCCGGCGGAGTCGGCATATTTGCAGCTCATGGGCTCCGCCCGGCACTTTCTCTATATCACCACGCCCTATCTCGCGGTGGAGGACTACCTGATCAACGCCCTCTGCTGCGCCGCCGAGGGCGGCGTAGACGTGCGGCTCATGCTGCCGGGCGTGCCGGATAAAAAGTATGTGTACTATGTCACCGGCTCCAATTATGAGGAGCTGCTGCGCCACGGCGTCCGCATTTACGAGTATACTCCCGGCTTTCTCCACGCCAAGAGCGTCATGGTGGACCGGGAGGTGGCACTGGTGGGTTCGGTGAACATGGACTACCGCAGCTTCCAGCTCCACTATGAGGACGCCGCGCTGCTGTACGGCTCTCCCGTGGTGGAGGAGCTGCTGCGCGACATGGACGACATCATGGAGGCCAGCCGGGAGGTCACGCTGGAGAGCTGGCGGAAACGGAGCTGGTTCCGCCGGGTTCTGGAGCAGGTGCTGCGCCCCTTCGCCATCTGGATGTGAGACGCGGCGGGCGTTTTTCCCCTACATATTATTTAGAAACAATACATCACTTGGGAGGTATATAGCTATGGACTTTATGACGATGATGCAAAAGCGGCGGAGCTGCCGGGCCTATGAGGCGAGGCCCGTGGCTCGGGAGAACCTGCTGCGGATCGTGGAGGCGGGACGGCTGACGCCCAGCGCCTGCAATTCCCAGCCCTGGCGGTTCATCGTGGTGGACGAACCGGAGGCAACGGAGAAGTTCCGCGACGCTCTGGTGACGGAGGACGGCGTTTGCTTCTGCAAGTGGCGCCAGCAGGTGCCGGCCTTTATCGCGCTCTGCGAGCAGGAGACGAAGATCATCTCCCGCATCGCCCAGCACTACGGGACGAACCAGCGCTACGCCCAGGGGGATATCGGCGCCGCCGCCATGAATATGTGCCACGAGGCCATGGAGCTGGGGCTTGCGACCTGCATTCTGGGCGTGATCGACCAGAAGAAGATGGAGCGCCATTTCGGTGTCCCCGAAGGCTGCGTGGTGCGGATGGGCATTGCCGTGGGCTACGCCGCTCCCGCGCCGGAGGCGGAAAAAGTCCGCAAGCCTTTGGAGGAGGTCTGCAGCTTCAACCACTGGTAAGCAGGCGGACAGTAAAAAACAGGGCGGGAGCGTCTGAAAAGACGCTCCCGCCTTTTGCCTGTAAGCCCGGGGATAGGCCGGGAGTTTCGGCGCATCATAGTATAAAAAGCCCGGAGGGCGTTCCCAAAAAAGGGGACGCCCTCCGGAGCGTCAGGGGACAGGGAAGGTTCCGGGCGCGGTCACTTCCGGTCGGACAGCTCACTCACCAGAGCCTGCATCTCGTCTTTGGACGACGCAGCCCGGGCCCGCTGCAGGTATACGGCCATCTGGGACTCCGGGAGAGTGGAGAATTGCCGCATGGCCGCCGGGTCCTGCGCCAGCGCAAAACCAAAGCCCAGGGGGATATCGGTTCCTTTTTCCATTTTTCGCACCTCAGTCGATGTTTTCGCGGTTTTACAGGTCTTCCAGGTCCGCGGCCGGGATGTCGTTTTCCAGGTTGTCCCGGGCGAGGTCGTTGTCGATGACGGGATAGACCTCGGGAATGGGCTTTTCGTTTTTGCCGGGCTTCTTGTCCGGTTCATAGGGTTCCTTGCGGTAACCGTTCATCCAAATCACCTCGCAGGTAGCTTCCCCGAAGCCTGACGGATTATGCGGGATTCCGGCGGCGGAAAAAACTGCAAAAAAAGCGGGCGGGCCTCTCGCGGCTCGCCCGCAGCGTCCGGGTACGCGTCATTGATCGCATTGAAAAGGACAGCGGTCCGCCGCCTGGGCCCGCAGCTCCTGGATCAGGGCCAGTTCCGCCTCCAGTGTCTGAGACAGCGCCTGCTCCATGGCCTCGCTGCCGCTGAGAAGACTGCGGAGATCGCCGGCGCAGGAAACGGTCTTAAGAAGCTGCCCGGCTTCCTCTGTGAGCAGCTGGGCCGCGGCATACCCCTGCGCCGCCGCGCGGCGTATGGCCTGCTCATACGCATGGGGACAGTCCTTCCGGCGGCAGGTCCGGCAGCTCACCCAGGGCGGGCGGCCGCCCTCGTCCGGGCCAGACCACTGCGAAATCTGAGAACTCATGGGATCGCTCGCCTCCTCTCGGCAGCGCGGACCGGGAGCAAAGCTCCCGATCCGCCGCCGGTTTTATGCATGGCAGGGAGAATGATCCCCGTGGCAGGGCGTATCCGGGCAGAGGCAGTCACGGAACAGGTCCAGCTTCAGCTGCAGCGCCAGCTCCAGACGGGTCACGGCGGCGAGCACGCGCTCCACGCTGTCGTCGATCCTGACCAGATCGTCCACGTCGGTGTCGCACATCTCCGCGGTCTTTTCGATCTTCTTATGCTCAGCCTCCAGGATGCGGGCCAGAGCCTCCTGCTGCTCCGCCACGGCCTTGATCAGGTCGGTGATGGCGTCGCAGCGGTTGTCGTTACGATGATGGGAAGATAAGGTCTGAACGCTTTCCATAAATAGAATGATCGTCCTCTCATTGATGATGGTGCCATACGGCACAGTCCATTCTATGCGCCGCCGCGGAGCCTGACACGGTGAAAATTCCCCCCGTCTGTGGGCGGAGCGCTGCGTCGAAGTCCCTTAAGACGGCAAAAAAACCGCCGGAAGCGGTACGCTTCCGGCGATTTTAAAATTTGATTTTATGCCTGAGACGGCTCCTGTGAAACTGCGGCGCAGGTCTCCACGCCGTAGTAGGCGAAGCAGCGCACGGCGGCATCGTCGATGCGCTCGCCGCAGACCACGATGGGAACGGCGGGCGGACAGCCAACGGTGGCCGCCGCCAGCACCCGTCCGGCGCTTTCCGATGCCGGGATGAGCTCACTGGGAGAGAGCGCGGCTTCCCGGATGGAGAGGACCTGCCGGGGCAGGGAAAAGGCCGGGGGCGCGTCCCAAATGGCGGGCTTTCTGGGCAGGGAGAGCAGGGCGCTTTCCAGAAGGCGCAGTCCCTCCGTCCCGGTCTCCGGCGTCAGCATCATGACCACGAAATCGGGGTCGGCAAACTCACAGACGATGTTTTGCATCATCAGCAGCGCCGCCAGCTCCCGTCCGCTGTAGCCGTAAGGCTTGGCGGCGATGGTCAGCTTCAGCGGCTCGTCCCCGATGAGGGCGTAGCCGCGGGCCGTGAGGCGGTCTTTGAGTGCTTGCAGCTGCGCGGCAAAGGCGGCGAGACGCTGGGGATAGTCCCCGGCGAGATAAGCGTTGGCCGCGTCCAGGGATTGCAGGATCAGGTACGAGGGGCTGGTGGAGCCAAACAGGGCCAGGGCGTTCTTCACCTGCCCGGAAAACAGGGCCGAGGCGGCGGGGGAGAGGTGCAGGTAAGCGCCGCCGGTCAGGACGGGCAGCGTCTTGTGGGCCGAATCGCAGCAGAGGTCAGCCCCCAGATCGATGGGATGCCGGGACTGGGGCAGAAAGCGGAGATACGCCCCGTGGGCGCTATCCACCAGCAGCAAAACGCCGTGACGGCGGCAGACTTGGGCAAGACCCCCGATATCCGCCACATTGCCCAGATAGTCGGGGCTTGTGAGGTAGACCGCCGCCGGTTTTTCCGCTGCGCCTGTCAAAAACGCATCCAGCTCCTCCGCCGTCAGAGGGCAGGAGAGGTAGGAGGCCGCCTTGGCGGGACAGAGCCACGAAACCTCCAGATCCAGCAGGGCGGCGGCGCTGAGAAACGCCTTGTGGGCGTTGCGCCCCGCAGCGATGAGGGGCCGCTTTCCGCTCTGCTGCGCGTACCCGGCGGCGAGGCAGAGCATGGCGCGGATGCAGTGGGAGGAGCCTTCGGTGGAATAGTAGGTCTCGCAGCCAAACAGGGCGGAGGCGTTTTGCTCGCTCTCCCGGATGACGCCGCTTGCCTCATAAAGGCTGTCCGCGCCGTCGATCTCGGTGATATCGTAAGGCTCCGGGCCGAGCCGGGCGGCTCCCTTGTGTCCGGGCATATGCAGGCGGAGCGCTTCGCTCTCGGCATAGCGGCGGACAAAATCACAGATGGGCGTGTTCATCCGTTCGCTTCGCCCAGGGCTCGCGCCACGGCCACCATGATGGCGCATTCCATGCGCTTGCAGAAAAGCCGGCAGCCGTGCTCATAGACGCCGGTGATGGAGCCGGTGGCGTGGTACGCGTTGGCGGCGCAGCCGCCGGAGCAGTAGAGCCTGGCCCAGCAGCTGCGGCACTCGGGCCGGGCATAGACGTTGCAGGCGGCAAATTCGCTGCGGACGTCCGTGTTGGTCACGCCGTCCCAGATGTTGCCCAGCCTGAATTTCTCCTCCCCCACGAACTGGTGGCAGGGATAGAGGTCGCCCCAGGGGGTGACGGCCATGTACTCCGTACCGGAGCCGCAGCCGGAGATGCGCTTGTAGATGCAGGGGCCGCCTGTCAGGTCGATCATGTAGTGGTAGAAGGTGAAGGGCCTGCCCTCCCTGTCCCGCTGAAGCATCAGCTCCGCCAGCTTCTCGTACTGCTCCAGCACGATGGGGAGGTCCAGCTCGGTCAGGGCCGAGGGGTCGTCCGGGGCGCAGACCACCGGCTCCATGCTGAGCTCCGTGAAGCCCAAATCCAGCATCTGCTGGATATCCTTGAGGAAATCCGGGTTCGCGTGGGTGAAGGTGCCGCGCATATAGTAGTTTTTCCCGCCCCGCGCGGCCACCAGCTTCTGAAACTTCGGGACGATCTTCTCCCAGCTCCCGTTTCCGGCGTAATCCACCCGGTAGCGGTCATGGACCTCCTTGCGGCCGTCCAGGCTCAGGACCACGTTGCTGCACTCCCGGTTGGCGAAGTCGATCACGTCGTCGTCGATGAGCACGCCGTTGGTGGTGAGAGTAAAGCGGAAGTTCTTGCCCTTTTCCTTTTCGATGCTGCGGGCATAGGCAACAAGTCGCTTGACCACGTCAAAGTTCATCAGCGGCTCGCCGCCGAAGAAGTCCACCTCCAGGTTCCTCCGGCTGCCGGAATTCGCCACGAGGAAGTCCAGCGCCTGCTTGCCCACCTCAAAGCTCATCACCGCGCGGTCGCCGTGGTACTTGCCCTGGCTGGCGAAGCAGTAGGAGCAGTTCAAATTGCAGGTGTGGGCCACGTGCAGGCAGAGCGCCTTCACAACGCCGGCGGTCTTTTCCTTCAGATGCCCCGCCATGGGCTCGAAGCTGTCCGGCGCAAAGAGCCTGCCGCTGTCGCGGAGGGCCAGCACCTGGTCATAGCACTCCGCCAGGTCCCGCTCCGTGACCTCCGGCCGGTCCGCGTATTTTTCCGTCATGGCCCGCAGGACCGTCTCCCGGTCACCGCTTTCAAACATACCGATGATATCGTAGGCGGCATCGTCCACCAAGTGCACAGAGCCGGAGCAGACGTCCAGCACGATGTTGTAGCCGCCGAGCTTATACTGATGGATCATGTCCCGTGTCTCCTAAAAACAGAATATCACATAAAAAATGCCGCCCGGCCAGGCGGCATTTTTATTCCTGCGATCACTTGCTCTCTTTCGCGCTCTCGCACTGCTGGTTGGCGATGCCGCAGCTGGTCTTGCAGGCGGACTGGCAGGAAGTCTGGCACTCGCCGCAGCCGCCGTTTTTCGCGCTCTCGCAGAGATTGCGGGTTTCGATGGTCTTGATATGTTCCATGGTTATGCCCCCTTTACATTTTCGCTCAAATGCTACCACACTTTTGCCGTAAAGTCAATACGCTCCGAACATTTCCGCCGGGCCGCGGCGGAGAGGGGAGAGGGGCTGCGAGACGCGGCGGGTCACTTCCTCAGGATCACGACCTGCTCGCCCTTGCTGTTTTCACCCCGGTACACGATCTGGCGGCCCTTTACGAACGCGTCGAGTTCTTCCGGGGTATAGGGGTGAAGGATCATGCCCTGCCGTGGCGAGTCCCCTGTGTATTGCAGGCTGCCGTCGGCAAGCGTCACGTGCTCCGGTACAGGCCCGTCCTCCGGGGAATCGAAGGAGAGCAGGAGCAGGCCGCCTGTTTTGGTGATGCGCAGCAGCTCCGCCAGGGCTTTTTTGGCGTCGGCGGCGGTCATATGGTCCAGCACGGAATGGGCCACCGTCCCATCGAAGGCTTCGTCGGCATAGCCTGTCTCCAGTCTAAATACGCACAGAGTTCAACCGGGTCCTCCCTTTGCCAGCAGCGCTCCCAAACCGCATCGTTTTCCCGCATGGGGTCGCCTCCTTCCTGTGGGGGGAATGCCGGTTTTGGAAACTGACGCCGCTGTGACTCATTGTTTCCCGACGATTCCCGGGTGTATTTGCTGCTGCCCGGCGTGGAACGGGAAGCAATGATGAAGTATGGATTGTTTATGCCCATCCTGAGAAACGGAATTACGGTGTGCTGTACCGCTGTATCGAAATCGTGCCGTTTTCGACCGGCTGAATGAACACCTGTCCCATCTGAGGATCAAACTGGGTGCCAAGATTTCTCCGAATCTCAGCAATGGCATCCTCCGCCGCCATTGGCACAAAGGAAAATGTGCCAATCAGCAGCGGGAGCATCACGCGTCCTTCTCCATAAAGGCAAGCCCAATACAGCCGGGGCCTGTGTAAACGCCGATCACCGCACCGACCCAGCAGATGCGGACACGGCAGTCCGGGTCCGTTTCCGGCAGCTGCTGCCGGATCTGCCGGGCAAGCTCCTCCCGTTCGCTGTGGAACAGAAACACATCACCGCCAAAGACGGCCCGCTTGCGATAAAGCTCCACAACACGGCTTACGGCATTGCTATAGCCGCGTACAATACCAATGTCCTTCACCAGTCCATCTTTGAATGTCAGGATCGGCTTCACATTCAGAAAGTCGGCAGCCAGCACACGGATCGCGCCCACCCGGCCGCCGCGCCGGGCGTATTCCAGAGACTGCCTGGCAAAGTACACCCCGATTTTCGGGCGAATCACATCCAACTGTGCCACGATCTCGGCAGCGGACTTGTTCTGCTTTGCCAGCTTTGCGGCCTCTCTGACCGGCGTGCCCAGGCCAAAGGATACCTGCAGAGAGTCGTATACGGTTATGGGGGGGTGGTAAAGCCTTGCTCCATCAGCAGGGTGCGGCTGCTGCACGCAGTATTGTACGCACCGGACATCTTGCTGGTGGGGCTGATGCGGAGTATCTCGTCTGCGTATTCAGCAGCCTTCCGGAAGGTATCCATGTTCAGCTGCAGATTCGGGTGCGCAGTGGTGGGCAGCTGCTCGCATTTGGGCAGCCGCGAAAAAAGAGTGGAGGGAGCAATTTCCAGATTGTTCCGAAATTGCTCAGACTCTGAGAAGATGATCACATCAGAGGTCATGAGAACGCCGTATTCTTTTGCCATTTCCGGAGGCAGGTCGCAAATGGAATTCGTAACAACAGCTACCATAAAAGAATATCCCCCCTCATTTTTTGCAAATGCGTATACCTTCTCACTATTTAGTTTCCGCTTTAACACTATTAGTAACAATAAGGCGATTAAACGATAGTCAATTATCGCGTTTTTTCGCATTTCAGGTTTTTTTAACTGCATTGCAAACACCCGGCAGTTTCACCGCTGACAAACCCGGCAAACTGCCAAAAAGGGCGGTGATCCCCCTTTATAATCATTTCGGCCGGGTACACGACCCGGCCGAAAATATCGTTTGCTTACAGCGCTTTCATTCGAGCGCCATATACGCTCTGGCTCCCATTTTGATACGAATGTCATCCTGCTGAGACCCCGGCGGCCGCAGAGATGCAGCGGAATGATATCCGCTTCGATCCCCGGCGCGTCCAGATGTGCGATCCCTTTTCCGGAAGCCCGAAGAACCTATTGTAGAAACGTTCCGGATCAAACCCGTTTTGGGAATCTCCCGGGAAAGGGTAACACTCGGGATCTTCCGCATCACAGGAACAGTACTTCGGGATAATACACCTATAATGAACTTCTGATTACCAGAACTGTATTACACTACGCCGCCGGCGATACAGACAGCAAGCCCGGCAGGAGATTGTCTCCTGCCGGGCCTCACCATATTCAAATCAGCGCCGCATTCCGGTGGATTTCTGTCGTTCTTCCATAGTATGCGGACAGAATCATACCAGTTGTGCGCCGCAAAAAACTTCCTTGCGCATCAACCCTTATTGGTGGTGATAGCCCAGGCTCAGATGCTCCGGTCCCGGACGATGCCATTTGCCAGCAGCGCCGCGTCGTAGAGGCCCGCGCGGTAGTTCACGACGAACATCCGCACCATGTCCTCGCTCACGTCAAGGCCGCTCGCCTTGCCCTTGAAAATGCCTGCCTGATAGAGGTCGGACATCACCTTGTAATAGGTCTGCTTGCCCGCCAGCTCCTCCAGCGTGTTGTAGCGCACGTCAATCACCTCCTCATAAAGCGGCATAGCTGCCGGGCCTTTGGTCCGGCTGAAAGTGTACTTCCCGTGTTCGTCCCACTGGAAGTGGGGCAAGTCCACAAAGGATTTCCAGTCCCCACCCCAGGAGAAGCCCACCCGCTTTCCGATCTCCGCGCAGCGGGTAAAGAAGCTCCTGTCGCTGTACTCCTGCCCCTTGATGTTCTGGCAGATATCAAAGGCCAGTCCGGCACCGTGGAACGTGGTCACTTTGCTGTTGGTCACGATGCTCCCCGGGGCTGTGCGCCCCTGGGCGTAGAGCTGCGCCTGATACTCGTCGTCCCGCACGGTCTGGGTCACCAGCACCTTGAATCCTTCCGCCGCGCAGAGGGCGAGAAACACCCGGCAGTTGGCCTCTACGTCATCCCGCAGGAGCGAGATATCCCGGCTGTTCACCATGCCGCGCCGCCCCCTTCATTCATTACTTTTGTCATTACTTTTTGCATTACTCTTTCCCTGCCAGCCCAGATAGTCGAACACGCTGCCCACCACGGCCAGCGCCTTCTGGTACAGCTCGTCATATCCGAACATGGCCGCGTAGGCCACCACAGCGCCGCCCAGAAGCCCGCCTACGCCCGCGACGGCGCAAGGCTGCCATCCTGTCCAGCCCTGTAGCAGAACGGCTCCAAAGGCCGCGCAGAGGGTCAGCACCTCTGCCCAGAGCAGAGCCACCCGCTCCGCCTTATGTACCGTCACGACCTTCTTCGTCACCTCGACCAAGATATTGGTGCCGCCCACCAGCGCCGCCAGCAGCGCGGGCAGGGTAATGAGTTCAAATAGCTTCATACCGTGTCCTCCCATTCCGTAGTCTTTTTCTGCGTTGCCTGCTTAAATCGGTACGCCAGGCACACCAGCAGCAGCTCACCGCCGAAGAAGCCGCCCGCCACCGTGACGCAGGTGCTGGGGTTGACGGAGGTCTTTGCCAGCACACGCAGACACTGCTGCAGGTACACGCTCATATATGCCACGCAGTACACAATGATGGCGTTAGAAAACAGCCGATCACTGCGCATGATCTTTTGCAGCAGTTTTTTCATCCCAGCGGCACCCCCATCTGCACCGCCACAAAGGCCACCGCGCCGCCGATGAGCAGCCACAGCAGCTTGTCCGCGATGCCCTCCCAGCGCTTCCCCGGCTTCTCCGCCAGAGCCTTCACGTCGCTCTTGATCTCCTTCACGTCCGACTCCACGGTCTCCTGCCGTGTGGCCAGCACCTCCACCGAGGTCACCAGCTTTTCCAGACTGTCCTGCCGCTTTTCCACCCCTTCGATTCGGCGGGTGTTTCCCCTGCACTGCTCCTCCACGCCCCGCAGGCGCTCGGCGAATTCCATATGATTCATCTCGCTCATTCAGTCTCCTCCCCCTGCAGAGCGCGCAGCTCCGTGTATTCCGCCCCATTGAGGCGGCCCACAAGGGGATGGCTCTGGGAGCCTGTATATGTGCTGGCGTATGCCATTTTCCGCCCCCACTAAAAACCGATTTTGGCCAGCAGAGCAATGACTTCTTCGCGCCATCTCTCCGGCACATCCTCGATTGCAGCCTTCCCCTGCCTGATCCGACCAGCCCAGAATTCAGCCATGAAAAATCACCTCACACAATTCCGCAAACGCGTCCTCAATGGTTGCAAGACGCTCCTCCGGCGTCGGCTCCGGCACAGGCATTCCGGCCTGTTCCGCTTCCGCTTCTGCGATTTCATCGGCAGAGGCGTCGCGATATATCATTTTCCCGTTGCTGTATTCTGCAATTCTCATAATTCCACCCCATACACATTGATTTTGGTCGAAACCGGCAAATTTACGGACGAACTCATTGACAGCTTGATCTTGTTGATACTGTCGAATGACGAAGACGATCCCAGCCCATACCCCGAGGTGTTTACCGAGTTGACGGCATTCGATCTGCCGGACGAAATAATGCCAAAAGAGAACATACGGCGATTTTTAGGAAATGTTCTGATATAGATCATCCTTGCTGCGGATGTGCTGGGCGTGATAGCGTGCAGCAAATACCACGAAGTGGATCCGTACCTCTGATATGAAACAGACATATATGCGGAAGCAGAAATGGCCGGGATCTCAATTTCAACAAGAATATCGCGATATGATTTTTCCAGGTCTACCACAATGGAGTTTACTTCTGTCTCGATTTCGATCGATGCAATGCTGGCCATGTCCATTTCCCCATCAGACCAGCCGGCGCCATCACTTGTTGTAGTCCAAAACTTTCCGGGGGCAAGCGGTGTTTCCGTCTCGTTTCTGAGATCGGTTAAATCACCCTTCAGTTTCGCGACATCGTCTATCGTCTGGCTCAATTCCTGTTTCGCAAGGGCCGCATCCAAAGCTGACTGTGCTGCCGCCTCCGCCTCGGCTTTTGCACCGGCGATCTGCTGCTGGCCCTCTGCCGTCACACGCTCGACCTGGGCATCGCCGGCCAAATTGATTTCTTTTACCGCGCCTGCCACCTGGTCCTGCATATTTTCATACAGGCCATTGATGCCTTCCAGATTATCGCCGGCCTGTTTTGCGGCTGCCGAAGCGGCCTCGGCGTACTCCGATGCAGAGGCTTTCGATTTTTCCGCCAGACCGGCTGCCGCCTCCGCCCGATCAGCGGCGGCTTCCGCCGATCCCCGGTCCTCCGCCACACGGGACACGAACTGCTCGATCACGCTGGGTGTGTATTCGGCGGATTCCTCTGCCTGTTCCGCGCCCAGGGCCACGAACTGACTGTCCGCGTAAATGGTGGGCAGGCGCTTATCTCCGCTGACGCCGTACACGCCGATCCTGAGAGAACTGCCGGGCAGCAGCACCTCCCAGGGGATCGTGCATTTGCCGTGCGAGATCGCCGCCTCCCGGCTCACCTTGCCGCTGACGCCTGCGCTTTCAAAGACTGCCACGGGCGTGTAGCCGTCCCAGGCGCTGTCAAAGGAAAACTCGGCCGTGTACACGTTTACCGTGCCGGACACCAGCGGCTGGCGCTGCGTAATTGTGATCTGCTGATTTTTGATTTCGAGCTTCAATGTATCATCACCCTCCTGATAGCGGGGATCAGATATTCCGGTGTAGCACGAAATCGTACATCTGCCCATTGGCGTCAGGCTTGCATAGCCGCGCCCCGGCTTTTGCGCGGACCGTCAGAGTTGTCCGCAATGCGCCGGAGGAAAACAAAAAACCGGTGTCAGAATCTGACACCGGAACTTGCGTACCGTGGGAAAGATCATAGACGCAGCGCAGCCTGTGAGCGGGGAGCGGAGCAGTAGGCGGAGTAGTAGGAACGCATCAGGGGACATCTTGACCATAAAAGTGATAAAAAGAGGGTCGTTTCTTTCGAAACGACCCTCTTTGGTCCGAGTGACTGGACTTGAACCAGCGGCCTCTTGAACCCCATTCAAGCGCGATACCAAACTTCGCCACACCCGGATACTTTGTTAAATTGTTGACCTACCGGTCAGCATTGTTAATATATCATGTTTCCTTTGGGAATGCAAGCCCTTTTTCCGTTTTTTTAAAAATTAATTTGTAGGATTACAATAGATGTTGGACAGTTGAATAAAAAGGATGAAGGATAGGG
>JBJDYU010000027.1:0-15431 GCA_051867615.1 Oscillospiraceae bacterium
GCACGTTCGATTCCCTGACCCCGCTGACCGAGGACAAGGTCCAGGGCGGCGGTCTCAAGGAGGAGGCCCCCGCTGAGGAGGCTCCTGCTGCTGAGGCTGCTCCTGCTGCCGCTCCCGCTGTGGCCGCTAAGGTCAATGGCGGTGTGCTGAAGATCCACATCGAAGAGGGCAAGGGCATTGACCTCGAGCTGCCCATGGGCATCGGCGGTGCTGCCGTCGTCGCTGAGGGTGCCGCTCCTGTCGCCGGCGTTGCTGCTCCCGCCGCTGCTGCCGACGAGGACAAGGAAGTCATCGTTCGCTCCCTGACCCGCAAGCACTACAAGATCACCGAGGTCAAGCGCGGCCCCGAGACCAAGATCGAGGGCACCGTCCTGTATATCCGCGAGGGTATCGAGAAGGAAGCCGTTGATTCTCAGGAGCTGGTCCATGACCTGAAGATCGAGATCATCACCCCCGACAAGTATCACACCTATTCCGAGACCGTTATGGACGTGCAGCCCATCGCCACCAAGGAAGGCGACGACGAGCTGGGCGAAGGCACCACCCGCGTGCTGGACGGCGTCATCATGATGGTCACCGGTACCGACGACAACGGCGTGCAGATCGGTGAGTTCGGCTCCTCCGAGGGCTATCTCGACGAGAACATCGCCTGGGGCCGTCCCGGCTGCCCTGACTATGGTGAGATCTTCATCAAGACTCAGGTCACCATCAAGGAACACACCAACATGGAGCGTCCTGGTCCTCTCG
Source organism: Oscillospiraceae bacterium (assembly GCA_051867615.1). Classification (GTDB taxonomy): domain Bacteria; phylum Bacillota; class Clostridia; order Oscillospirales; family Oscillospiraceae; genus RGIG5472. The sequence goes on from JBJDYU010000027.1 coordinate 748, forward strand.
CCGCTCACAAGGCGACCGACGTCATCACCCAGGAGATCCGCATGGCGATGAAGAAGCAGCTGACCGACGAGCAGGTCGTGGACACCGAGGTGTTCAACCAGGTCCGCCGTCCCGGCAAGAAGAAGGTCGTCATCTGCAAGGAGATCATGGGCCAGGGTGCTATGCACGACAACCTGCTGATCCCCCAGGAGCCCGTGGGCGTTCTCGGCGCCAAGCCCAACGTCGACTGCTCCAACGTTCCTGTCGTCGTCAATCCTCTGGAAGTGCTGGACGGCTGCATCCACGCTCTGACCTGCATCGGCCCCGCTTCCAAGGAAATGTCCCGCCACTACTGGAGAGAGCCCCTGGTGCTGGAAGTCCTGCATGACCATGATGTGGACCTCTGCGGCGTCATCTTCGTCGGCTCCCCCCAGATCAACGGTGAAAAGTTCTACGTCTCCCGCCGCCTCGGCCAGACCGTCGAGAGCATGGACGTGGACGGCGCGTTCATCACCACCGAAGGTTTCGGTAACAACCACGTTGACTTCGCTTCCCACCACGAGCAGATCGGTAAGCGCGGCATCCCCGTGGTCGGTATGTCCTTCTGCGCGGTCCAGGGCGCCCTGGTCGTCGGTAACAAGTACATGACCGCCATGGTCGATAACAACAAGTCCGAGCAGGGCATCGAGAACGAGGTTCTGGGCAACAACACCCTCTGCCGCGAAGATGCTATCCGCGCTCTGGCGATGCTGAAGGCCCGCATGGCTGGCGAAGAAGTCCAGAAGCCCGAGAAGAAGTGGAACCCCAACGTCAAGGCTACCAACGTCGAGATTCTGGAAGCTACCGGTGAGAAGTTCGACCTCGTGGAGAACGAGTGGGCTCTGCCTCTGAGCGAGAAGCGCCAGAAGAAGTACGGCGACGCTCCCGAGAACGTTCCTGCAAGATACAAGAAGTAAGGAATTCTCCGGGCCGCTAACGTATGAAATACGGCGATAAGATCATCTACATGGAAGGCGTGATCGTGGAGGTCCACGACGGCTGCGTCGGTATCGACCTGAAGGGCCGCCTTGGATATCTGAAGATCCCCATGCGGATGCTGATCAGCGACTACGAGATCAAGGTCGGACAGGTGGTCGGCTGGAACATGAGCTTCCCCGAACAGCTCTCCCCCGAGGTCAACGACAAGTACTTCAGCAATCTGGACGCTTATAAGAAAAGACAAGCCGAAATGGCTGCTTCGAATCAATCTAAGAAGGAGGACTTAACGTGAGTTACACTGCTATTAAGGGTCTGCAGTCCGAAATCTTCGTGCCCGTTACTCCGCCGATGGTTTGGACTCCCGTGACCAAGCCCATCAACGAATGGATCGTTGCCATCGCCACCGCTGCCGGTGTGCATCAGAAGGATCAGGAGCGCTTCAACCTGTCCGGTGACTTCACCTGGAGAAAGGTTGACGATAAGTCCGCTCCCGAGAACCTGATGGTCTCCCACGGTGGTTACGATAACTCCGACGTCAACAAGGACATCAACTGCATGTTCCCCTATGAGCGCCTGCATGAGCTGGCTGCTGCCGGCTTCATCAAGGGCACTGCTCCTTACCACTGCACCTTCATGGGCGGCGGCGGTAACCAGCAGAAGTTCCGCGAGGAGACTGGTCCCGCTATCGCTGAGTACCTGAAGAGCGAGAACGTTGACGCTGTGTTGATGACCGCTGGGTGAGGCACCTGCCACCGCTCTGCAGTTCTGGTGCAGAGAGCTATTGAACAGGCCGGTATCCCCACTGTTATCATCGCCGCCCTGCCCCCCGTCGTCCGTCAGACTGGTACGCCCCGCGCTACCGCTCCCCTGGTTCCCATGGGCGCGAACGCCGGCGCTCCCCACGACATCGCCATGCAGACCGCTATCGTGAAGGAATCTCTCGAGTTCCTGCATGACTGCGAGACCCCGGGCAAGATCCAGGCTTTGAACCACGAGTACGTCGCAAAGGTCTAAGACTGATAACTGCGAAGTATCTGCGTTTTAAGACGAGGAAGGAGTGCAGATGCAGTTTGCATCTGCACTCCTTTTCTATTTAGCTTGACTGAGTTCGCGACTGCGGTCAACACGAAAGAAAGTTAAAAAAAGAAGCAGGAAAAGGGAAAAATACCTTTTCTTTTTCCGCTGGCGTGATATAATATTAACGAAGGCGCGGACTGTCCGCGCAGATCGACCCTCTGGTACTGACATTATGAGGAGATGAGACAATGCCTGATAAGGAAATCAACCTGAGAAGACTGGTCATCAAGGCGTTTCATGTGAACGAAGTGGAGTGGGGCGCGGAAAACCGCGTTACCGCCGACGGCAAGATGACGATCAACAAGGATTTTCTGGATGAGCTGCTGAAGCGCTATCCCCGCATCAACAAGATCGACATTCAGATCATCAAGCCCGGCGACCACGACCGCTGGACCAACACCATCATGGACGTGATCCCCATTTCCACCAAGGTGCTGGGCGTTATCGGCGAGGGCATCACCCATACGCTGACCGGCGTGTACGTCATGATGACGGGCATCGATACCAACGGCAAGCAGACCCATGAGTTTGGATCTTCCGAAGGCAACATGAAGGACAAGGTGTTCTTTAACCGCGCCGGTACTCCCGGCGATGGGGACTACATCATTTCCTTTGACATTACATTTGAGGCCGGCCAGGGCCAGGAGCGCCCGGGTACCACCTCCGGCCACGAGGCCTGCGACGAGTTCATCCAGATCTTCCGCGATCAGATGAAGAAATTCCACGGCGACAGCTGCACCGAGCGGCACACCTATTACGACAAGATCCGTCCGGGCAAGAAGCGCGTGGTCATCCTCAAGCAGACCGCCGGCCAGGGCGCCATGTATGACACCCATCTCTTTGGCAGCGAGCCTTCCGGCGCTCTCGGCAGCCGCTCCATCATCGACATGGGCAATATGCCGGTGCTGGTTTCCCCCAACGAATATCGCGACGGTATCATCCGTTCCATGCAGTAAAGGAGGCACACTATGGGTATCGGTCCTTCGACGAAAGAAACCTCTCTCCATCATTTCCGCGATCCGCTGCTGGACGTCGTCTCCGCGGATGAGGATGTGGATCTCCTGGGCGTGGTCCTGGTGGGCACCCCGGAGGATAACGTGGGCAAGCTCCTGGTGGGCACCCGCGCCGCTGTGCTGGCGGAGGCCATGCGCGCGGACGGTGTGATCTGCTCCACCGACGGCTGGGGCAACAGCGACGTGGACTTCTGCAACATGGTGGAGCAGGTGGGCAAGCGCGGTATGCCCGTCACCGGCCTCCATTTCAGCGGCGAGTGCGCCAAGTTCGTGGTGGTCAACGAGTATCTGGACGGCATTCTGGACATCAACAAGGGCGACGGCTCGGAGAGCGCCAACCTTGGCGAGAACGCCGTCAACGCCCAGGAAGCCCGCCGGGCGCTGGTGCGGCTGAAGGTCAAGATGAAGCAGAACGAGCTCGCCGGCAAGAACTGGAACTGATCAAGCCTTACAAAAGAAAAACTTCTTCGCCGTTGAAGCGAAGAAGTTTTTTTGTCCAATATCTGCGGTAGCTTACAGCACCTCCGGCTGCTGGGGATACTGCTCCCGCACCCAGCGGATCACGAACTCCACAAAAGCCCGGGTAGGGGGCGTGGTGGAGGACATGGAGCGTACGGCGATGCCCAGATCTCGGCTGTAGGAGTCGGCAAAGTGCTTCACCACTACATCGCTGTGTACTGCCTCCAGCAGCAGCTGCGGCAGCACGGAGATACCCAGACCGTGCTCCACCATGGAGATCACGGTGTAATCCTCCTTGATGCGGTAGGTGATGTTCAGATCCAGATCGTTGTTCTGCAGCAGGGGCGCCAGGTCGAAATTCGCCTCGTCCGTGGGAATGATGAAGGGCTGGCCGTTGAGCATATCAAAGGTGATGCGCTCCGCCTGGGCGTAGGGGTGGTCCTGGGGCAGGATGACCACATATTCATCCGTTAGCAGGTGATAATAATCCAGCCCCTCCCGGTTATGCCCGGAGACAAAGCCGCAGTCCAGCTGGTTATCCTGCAGCATCTGCAGAATGTCGTCGTAATCTCCGGTGACCAGCTCAAACTGGATGTTGGGGTGCTGGGCGGAAAACTCCCGCATGATAGGCGGCAGCCACCGGGTGGACACGCTGACGAACGTGCCGAGGCGGATGACCCCGGTGTTCAGTCCCAGAATAGAGGTAGCGATCTGCTGCAGCGAAGCCTCCCACTTGACGATCTGGCGAATCGGCTCCAGCACCCGCTCACCGCTGGAGGTCAGAGAGGTGCCGGATTTGGTGCGCACCAGCAGCGGGAAGCCCAGCTCCCGTTCCAGACTTCCGATGATCTGGCTGACGCCGGACTGGGTGTAGTTCAGCTCCTCCGCCGCCCGGGTGATGTTGCCCAGCTCCGCCACCTTCAGAAAGACCCTGTATTTGCTGGTATTCATAGCCGCCCGACCTCCTTATCTCTGTATCATCCGCGGGCTGAAAGCGCCCTGCGGCCCTCCTGCGGGCAGCAAAAGCGCCATATTCGCCTGTACTGGACATATTATAACATATTGTAATGTTTATGACAAGAATAATTTGTTTTACTAATGCAATAACTTATGATATAAAGGGCTCAGTAAATGACATTCCCCCTCCCTTGGCGGAAGGCCGTGGTTCCCCCGCCATGACCACATGGTGTCACGGCTTTCGGCAGCAAAAGTGCAGAAAACAGGCGCGCCTATAGGCGCGCCTGTTTTTTTGACCGCACTGAGCGAGTGCCGGAGGGAGGGAAGCCTGGCTGTGAGCTCAGGGACATGCAGTATGAAAAAAATAAGAGGCTGGAAAATTCCAGCCTCTTATTACATTGCTTAGCGTCGTTTAACGAAGCTATCCTTAGGCAATGCCCTTGGCAGCGTCGCGGCGAGCGTCGCGGATCATGGAGTAAGCGACCCACAGCATAACCACGGCCACGATGAAGGTCAGGTACTTGATGGGCAGGGAGGTAACGACCTTCCAAGCGATCAGCACGCCGAAGATACCGCCGATCATGTTGCCGAAGACAGCGATAACGTCGTAGCGGGACTTCTTGATGAACACGATGGAGTTCGCGGGCATCAGCAGAGCGCAGGAGCCCATGAACACGGGGAAGCAAGCGCCGGCGTCAACACCGAGCAGCATGCACAGAGCCATGCAGGGAGCATACAGACCGAAGCCGATGTCCATCAGGGCGCCGAAGATCAGGTTGCCGACGACGGCGACAGCGAACTTCCAGCCAGTCAGGCCGATAGCAGTGCCTTCCAGAGAGAAGGGGCCAAGGCCCAGGGTCTTGACGATCATCACGACGCCAGCCAGGACCAGGAAGATAGCCATGCCGTAACGGATCATGTTACGGGACCACTTGGTGACGATCTCAGCGCCGCCGTAGGAGCCGATCATGGAAGCCACGCACATGACAACCAGGAACACGGGATCGCAGTCCACGGAAGTGGTGAAGATCAGAGCCTCGAAGATAACGGGGAAGGTATCGCCGACATTCAGAGTGCCGGGCAGATCGATATCATCGATGACCTTGCCAGCCTTGTACAGGAAGGTGGACGGGGCGAAGGAACCGATGCCCAGGGTGTCCAGCAGGTTGCAGATGAAACCGATGCCGAGGCACCAGCCCCACTTCTTGGCGGAGCCGCCGTACAGCTCGCCCTTGTGGTTCTTGTTGACGTCGAAGCAAACCATCAGCGTAATGCCGAGGAAGCAGATCGCCAGCACGACTTGCAGGATAAGTACCAGATTCATATTTTTCCCTCCATATAAGATTGAAAAAGTGCAATGGGAACGATAAATGGTCCGGCACATATTCCCCAAAATGCCAAACCTTTAACATTCCCGGTTACGAGGTCATTATAGCAACACAATTCGATTAGGTCAAGAGAAATTTTGGTCTATAGAAAAAAACAATAGCCCTTTTGGCGGAAAGATGAAAAAAACTTGTGCAAAATGTTCAAATTGACAATAATTTGTCGGGCTGGGCGTCCCGGAAAAGGGAAACCTCCCGGGACCGGAGAAAGCCCCGCCTGCCCGACCGCCCTGCGTTCCGGTCAAAATGACGGAAAAGCCGGGGCGCTTCTGGGAGGTTTTCACAAGTGCCTGCGCCGCCCGGGCCTGTTCCGCCCAAAAACCGGGTGGAAAAACAGTGGAAAACCTTGCCGCAAAAGGAAGAATCCGGCCGCAGCGGGGCGAAGAAGGGCGAAGCTCTGCGGTTGACCGGGGAGAAAAAATGCGGTATGATTACGAGTAGATACAGGCTGTGGAAATATTTTCTGTTTGGCCCCGGGCGGACGGAGGGAAAGGAAGTGTCATGCACATGGAACACATGAAGGATTTGAACCGGGAGGAGCTGCTCTGGCGCTTTCACGAGGGGACGGAGACGTACGCGTACCGTTTCTTCGGCGCCCATCCCGAACAGGGGGAGGACGGGCCCTGCTGGCGCTTCCGCGTCTGGGCGCCTCAGGCACAGGCTGTGGCTCTGGTCGGCCCCTTCAACGGCTGGGACGAGACGGCCTGCCCGCTGGAAAACGCGGGGAGTGAGGTCTGGGAATGCGTTGTGCCGGGTCTGCGGGAGCCGGAGGAATATAAATATGTGATCACTGCCCGGGACGGGCGGAAGCTCTGGAAAGCGGACCCCTATGCCTTTTACGCCTCCCTCAGGCCGGAGACCAATTCCCGGCTCTATGACCCGGAGGGCTATGCGTGGGGGGACGGCAAGTGGCTGCGCAGCCGCCGTATGCGGGACTGGAGGCAGCGCCCGCTGAATATCTATGAGGTGCATCTGGGCAGCTGGCGGCGGAAGGAGGACGGCTCGTTTTACGATTACCGCGAGCTTGGCGACGAGCTGGCGGACTACGTCTCGGAGATGGGCTACGACTATGTGGAGCTGCTGCCGGTGACGGAGCATCCCCTGGACGCCAGCTGGGGTTATCAGTGCACGGGCTACTTTGCCCCTACTTCGCGCTGGGGCGAGCCGAAGGATTTCAAATATTTTGTAGACAAGCTGCACCAGAAGGGGATCGGCGTGCTGCTGGATTGGGTGCCGTCCCATTTCTGCAAGGACGCGCAGGGCCTGATGGAGTTTGACGGCAGCTGCTGCTATGAATACGCCGACCCGCTGAAGCAGGAGCACAGCGGCTGGGGCACCCGCTCCTTCGACTTCGGCCGGGGCGAGGTGCGGAGCTTCCTTTTCTCCTCCGCCTGCTACTGGATCCGGGAGTACCATATCGACGGCCTGCGGGTGGACGCCGTGGCCTCCATGCTGTATCTGGACTATGGCCGGCAGGGCGGCGAGTGGCGGCCCAACCGCTTCGGCGGCAGGGAGAATCTGGAGGCCATCGACTTCCTCCAGACCCTGAACCGGACGGTGCTGGGGCTGGACAAGGGGCTGTTGATGGTGGCGGAGGAGTCCACCGCCTGGCCTCACGTCACCGGCGATGCGGAGGACGGCCTGGGCTTTTCTCTCAAGTGGAACATGGGCTGGATGAATGATATGTGCCACTATCTGAAGATGGACCCCTTCTTCCGCCAGCACCACCACAGGGACGTGACCTTCTCGCTGATGTACGCCTTCTCCGAGCAGTTTTTGCTCCCCATGAGCCACGACGAGGTGGTACATATGAAAGGCTCCCTCCGGGGCAAGATGCCCGGGGACGACTGGAAGCAGCTCGCCGGCGTGCGGGGCTTTTACGCCTACATGATGGCCCATCCGGGCAAGAAGCTCTCCATCATGGGGACGGAGCTGGGCCAGTGGCATGAGTGGAACGCGGAGGGCCAGCTCGACTGGTACCTCCTTGGAAACGACGCGGAGAGCCGGGAGCATCTGTTCTTCCGGGAGATGCACGAATTCTACCACGCCTCGCCGGAGCTGTACCAGCAGGATTTCAGCTGGGAGGGCTTCCAGTGGCTGGTGGCGGACGACAACCATAATAATATAGTGGTCTTCCTCCGCCGGGACAAGAAGGGACACGAGCTGCTCTGCGCGGTGAACTTCTCCCCGGAGCCGCAGGAGGACTACCGCTTCGGCGTGCCGCCGAAGAAGCAGTGGCAGGAGGTATTCAACACCGACGACGTGCGCTACGGCGGCAGCGGCGTGCTGAATGCCTCTCCTGTCCTCACCGAGCGCGTTCCCTCCCATAATCTTGAGCAGTCTATTTCTCTGCGCATCCCACCCCTTGGCGCGGTGTTTCTCCGCGGCAGCGGGCGTTTCAATACGGGCAAACGAACGGAGACAGAAAGGAAGGACAGCAAATGAAGAAAAAATGTATCGCCATGCTGCTGGCGGGCGGACAGGGCAGCCGCCTGTACGTGCTCACCAGCGATATGGCGAAGCCCGCCGTACCCTTCGGCGGGACGCACCGCATTATCGACTTCCCGCTTTCCAACTGCACCAATTCCGGCATCGACACCGTGGGCGTTCTGACGCAGTACCGGCCGCTGGAGCTGAATACCTACATCGGCAACGGCCAGCCCTGGGACCTGGACCGCAGCGACGGCGGCGTGCATATCCTGCCGCCCTACCAGTCCGCCGCCGGCGCCACATGGTTCAAGGGTACCGCCAACGCCATCTACCAGAACATCGGCTTTATCGACCTGTACGATCCGGACTATGTGGTGATCCTCTCCGGCGACCACATTTATAAAATGGACTATGCCGCCATGGTGGAGACCCATGAGAAAAAGAACGCCGCCTGCACCATCTCGGTGATGGAGGTCCCCTGGGCCGAGGCCAGCCGCTTCGGCATCATGGCGGTGGATGAGGACGACCTCATCACCGAGTTTGAGGAGAAGCCCAAACAGCCCAAGAGCAACCTGGCCTCCATGGGCATCTACGTCTTCACCTGGCAGAAGCTGCGCCAGGCCCTCATCGACGATGAGAACGACCCCAATTCCTCCAACGACTTCGGCAAGAACGTGATCCCGGCCATGCTCGCCGCCGGCGAGCGCATGGCGGCCCACCGCTTCCTGGGCTACTGGAAGGACGTGGGCACGCTGGTCTCCCTCTGGGACGCCAACATGGATATGCTCATGCGCACGGAGCTGGACCTGCACGACGATAAGTGGCCCATCCGCGCAAAGGTGCCGTCCCTGCCCCCCGCGTTCCTGGGGGCGGCGGCCAAGGTGGAGCACAGCGCCGTCTCCCGCGGCTGCGACGTGGACGGAACGGTGTTCAACTCCATTCTGTCCTACGGCGTGACGGTGGAGGAGGGCGCCACGGTGGAGTACGCCGTGGTCATGCCCGGCGTACATATCGGCGCGGGTGCGGAGGTGCGCTACTGCATTCTGGGCGAAGGCTGCACCGTGGGCGCGGGCGCGAAGATCGGCGCGGCGCCGGACGGCAGCGACGAATGGGATCTCGCGGTGGTGGGACCCGGCGCGGCCATTGAAAGCGGCGCGGAGGTCCGGCCCGGCGTGATGATCAACCGTAAAGGCGAGGAGGTGCGGAAAAAATGAACGAGCTGCACGGCATCATTTTCTCTTATGAGCGGCCCAACGCCCTCCGGGAGCTGATCGAGCCCCGGGTGGCGGCGTCCATTCCCTTCGGCGGACGGTTCCGGGTGGTGGATTTCGTCCTTTCCAACATGGTCAACGCCGGCATCACGGATGTGGGCGTGGTGATGCACGGAAAATACCAGAGCCTGCTGGACCATCTCGGCACCGGCAAGGACTGGGACCTTTCCCGGCGGCACGGGGGACTGAAGCTGCTGCCCCTCTCCGCCAATGCCGACGCCGCCTGCGCGGAGGATTTCCATGGCCGCATCGCGGCGCTGCACGGCGTGCTGAGCTATCTGCAGGAGATCCGGCAGGAGTATGTGGTCATGGCGGACAGCGACGTGGTCATCAACCTGCCCATCCGGGACGTGCTGGCGCAGCATATCGCCACCGGCGCGGACGTGACGGTGGTCTGCACGGCGGACCTCAGGGACGCGGAGAACTGCTCCTGCTTCAAACTGGACGACAGCGGCCGCATTCTGGAGACCGCCTATAACCAGCATACCCCCACGGGCTACCGCTCGCTGGAGATCTTCCTGCTCTCCACGAAGAAGCTCATCGAGCTGGTGGAGGACTGCATCAGCCGGGACGTCACCAGCTGGCGCCGCGGCGTGCTGCAGGGCAAGGTCCACGAGCTGCGCCTGCAGGCCTATGTCTGGGACGGCTACGCCGCCCAGATCCGCAGCATCAAGCAGTATTATGACCGCAGCATGGAGCTGCTGCAAAGCAGCATCCGCAAGGAGCTGTTCCGCTCTGACCGGCCCATCCGCGCCAAGGACAGCAGCAATCTCGCGAGCTATGTGGACGAGAACTGCCGCTGCGTCAACTCCCTCATCGCGGACAGCTGCGATATCAAGGGCAACGTGGAAAACAGCATCCTTTTCCCCGGCGTGAAGGTCGGCAAGGGCGCGGAGGTGAAAAACTGCATTCTCTTTAAGAACACCTCCGTGGGCGAGGGCTGCGTCCTGCAGTACGCCATCCTCGACAAGAACTGCCGCATCCTCCCAGACCGCACCCTCGTGGGGCATGAGAGCTACCCGATGGTGGTGGGAAAGGATATGGAGATCTGAAAAATAAGCGCCGCGCGGCAGCGGGATATGAGAAAGGAGAAGCTCTATGAAGATTCTGTATGCGACCAGCGAAGCGGTCCCCTTCTGCAAGACCGGCGGTCTCGCGGATGTGTCGGGCAGCCTTCCCAAGACCCTGGCGGCGGAAGGCGAGGAGGTGGCCGTGATTTTGCCGCTGTACCGCAGCGTGCGGCAGGCATATGGAGAGCAACTGGAGGACCTGGGCCACACCTATGTGGACCTGGCCTGGCGGCGCCAGTACTGCGGTGTGTTCCGCCTGCGGCAGGACGGCGTGACCTGGCTGTTTGTGGATAATGAGCAGTATTTCGACCGCGACGGGCTGTACGGCCATTTTGACGACGCGGAGCGCTTCGCGTTTTTCTCCCGGGCGGTGCTCAGCACCTTCGAGCTGACGGGCTTCCGGCCGGAGGTCATCCACTGCAGCGACTGGCAGACGGCTCTGATTCCCATTTATATCCAGGACGAAAATGCCCGCAGCGATTATTTTAGGGACATACGAACCGTCCTGACCATCCATAATATCGAGTATCAGGGCCGCTTCAGCCGTCTGGTGCTGACCGACGTCTGCGGCCTGCACGAGGGCTGGTTCGACGAGGGGACCATACGCTTTGACGGCGACGTGAACTTCCTCAAGGGCGCGATCCTGTGCGCGGACGCGGTGACTACCGTGAGTCCCACCTACGCCCAGCAGCTGAAGGACCCCGCCTACGCCCACGGTCTGCACGAGGTGCTGCGCCGGTGCTCGCACAAGCTTTTCGGCGTGCTCAACGGCATCGACACCGTGCGCTACGACCCGGCCACCGACCGGGCGCTGCAGGCGAACTACGGCCCGGATGACCTCTCCGGCAAGGCGGCGGACAAGGCGTATCTCCAGCGGAAGCTGGGCCTGCCGGAGGACCCGCAGGCGCCCCTCATCGCCATGGTGACCCGTCTGGTGGGCCACAAGGGCCTGGATTTGGTGGCCGCCGTGGGCGAGGAGCTGATGCAGCAGCACGTGCAGCTGGCGGTGCTGGGCACGGGCGAAGCGGGCTTTGAGCGCTATTTCCAGCAGCTGCGGGACCGCTATCCCCATAAGACCGCGGTGTACTTCGGCTATGACGCGCAGCTGGCGCAGGAGCTGTACGCCGGCGCGGACCTGTTCCTGATGCCCTCCCGCAGCGAGCCCTGCGGCCTCAGCCAGATGATCGCCATGCGCTACGGCACGGTGCCCATCGTGCGGGAGACCGGCGGTCTGAAGGACACCGTCCATGCGTATGAGGCATGGAGCGGCGAGGGCAACGGCTTTACCTTCGCCGACTATAACGCCGGGGATATGCTCTATGTCATCCGGGAAGCGCTGGACCTCTACTGGCGGGAGCGGCCCGCTTTCGCCACGCTGCAGCGGCGGGGCATGACCGCGGACTTCAGCTGGCAGCGCAGCGCCCGGGACTATATGCGCATCTACCGTCAGGTGGCGGACCGCTGAACGAAAGAAATCTGGAAGAAGGATGAACAAAAATATATGGCCTATACAAAAAGCGAACTGAAGAAGGCGATACTGGATAAGCTGAGCCTGACGCTCGGCACCACGCCGGAGATGGCCACCGAGGGGGAGATGATGAAGGCCTGCGCCCTGGTGCTGCGGGACATGATGGCCCTGCGGGAGCTGAAAAGCGAGGTGCAGCAGCGGCAGAACAGGCAGCGAAAGGTGCATTACCTGTCGCTGGAGTTCCTCATGGGGCGGAGCCTGATGAAAAACGCCCACAACCTGGGGGTGCTGGAGCCGCTCTCGGCGGCGCTGGAGGAGCTGGGCTTCCATGCGGGAGATGTGTTTGAGGCGGAGCCGGACGCGGGCCTCGGCAACGGCGGCCTGGGCCGTCTTGCCGCCTGCTATCTCGACAGCATGACTACGCTGGAAATTCCCGCCAGCGGCTACTCCATCTGCTATGACCTGGGCATCTTCCGCCAGAAGATCGTCGAGGGCCAGCAGGTGGAGCTGCCGGACGACTGGATGGGCCTCGGCGGCTCCTGGCTCATCGAAAAGCCGGTGGAGGCGCAGGAGGTGCATTTCGGCGGCCATATCCGGGAGTTCTGGGACAGCGGGCGGCACCACACCGTCCACGAGGATTATACCACCGTTCTGGCCATCCCCTGCGACATGATGATCGCGGGCTGGAAGACCGAGCATACCAATACCCTGCGGCTGTGGAAGGCCCGCTCCCGCACGGCGCTGGATATGTCCCTGTTCTCTCAGGGCGAATACCTGAAGGCCACCGAGGACCGCGCCATGGCGGAGTCCATCTCCAAGGTGCTGTACCCGGAGGACAACCACTACGAGGGCAAGTCCCTGCGGCTGAAGCAGCAGTACTTTTTCGTTTCCGCCACGGTGCAGGATGTGGTGCGCAAGCACATCGAGCGCTACGGGGACATCAACACCTTCCACGAGAAGAATATGTTCCAGATCAACGACACCCATCCCGCCGTCATCATCCCGGAGCTGATGCGGGTGCTCATCGACGACATGGGCCTTGGCTGGGACCAGGCGTGGTATATCACCACCCGCAGCGTGGCCTATACCAACCACACCGTCCTCGCCGAGGCGCTGGAGCGCTGGCCCCAGCGGCTGTTTGAGGAGCTGCTGCCCCGGGTGTGGCAGATCCTCAGGGAGATATCCGAGCGCTGGCAGCGCAAGGTGGAGGCCCACTATCACGACGCCAGCCGCACCAAGGAGATGGCCATCATCTGGGACGGCGAGGTGCGCATGGCGAACCTCTGCATCGCCGGCGGCAGCGCCGTCAACGGCGTCAGCGCCCTCCATTCCGACATCCTGCGGAAGGACGTGTTCCGCAGCGCCTGCGAGATGGAGCCGGAGAAATTCAAAAACGTCACCAACGGCATCGACCACCGCCGGTGGCTGGCCCAGTGCAATCCCGAGCTCGGGAAGCTGGTGGAGGAGCTTTGCGGGGGCGAGGAGTACCTGCTGCATCCCACGGCGCTGGGACGGCTCGAAAAGTACGCGGACGACGCGGCGGCGCTGCAGCGGCTCGGGGAGATCAAGCGGGCCAACAAGGCGGCCTTCAGCGATTACGCCCGGCGCTACCAGAACGTCTCCATTTCCCCGGACGCCATTTTCGACACCCAGGTCAAGCGCCTGCACGAGTATAAGCGCCAGCTGCTCAACGCCCTGCACATCATCTACCTCTACCAGAAGCTGAAGGACGAGCCCAACCTGGATATGCCGCCCCATGTGTTCCTGTTCGGCGCCAAGGCCGCCCCGGGCTACGCGGTGGCCAAGCGCATCATCCGGCTCATCAACTCCCTCGCCAAAGAGATCAACAGCGATCCCGTCTGCAAGGACCGCCTGCAGGTGGTGTTCCTTGAGAACTACTGCGTCTCCCTCGCGGAGAAGCTCATTCCCGCCTCCGAGGTGTCCCAGCAGATCTCCACCGCCGGCAAGGAGGCCAGCGGCACCGGCAACATGAAGTTCATGATGAACGGCGCTCTCACCGTGGGTACGCTGGACGGCGCCAACGTGGAGATGCACGACCTCCTGGGCGACGAGAATATGTTCCTCTTTGGCCTGACGGCGGAGGAGGTGACGCAGCTTCGCCGCAGCGGCTACGACCCGTATAAGTATTACAGCCGCGACGGCGCCCTGCAGCGGGTGCTGGACCAGCTCCGCAAGGGCTTTGGCGACGGCGTGGCCTACGACGATCTGTTCGAGCGGCTCATCCGGGGCAGCGGCAGTCCGGCGGACGAGTATCTGCTCCTCGCGGACTTCGCCGCCTACTGCGAGGCGGAGCAGCGCATGATGGACGCCTACGCCGACCGCACGCGCTGGAACCGCATGAGCCTCATCAACATCGCCCGCAGCGGCTTCTTCGCCGCGGACCGCAGCATCGCGGAGTACGCGGACAACATCTGGCACGTGAAGCACCGGTAAGACTTTTATAAGAGACAAGGCGGGCGGCCCATCCGGGCCGCCCGCCTGTTCTTTTATCCCTTTTCCATAGTCAGATAAACTGGAAGTGGTAAATGTTGTTATTCGCAATTTGATATACTATGCCGATAAATCCTAATTTGATT
>JBJDYU010000028.1:0-14627 GCA_051867615.1 Oscillospiraceae bacterium
CGATCAGACCGGCCAGCATGGACCAGATACCGCCGGTGAGGAAGGCGAAGGGGGTCACGCGGGAGAGCATCTGCCCCTTGGATCCAAAGGCGAGGATGAGCAGGATGACGAACACCACCACGAACACTTTCGCGACAGTGGTGTACTGGCGCTTGAGGTAGGCATTGGCGCCCTGGCGGATGGAGGCGGCGAGCTTCACCATTTTCTCGTCGCCCTCGGAGGCCTTCATGACCTTGCAGCGCTGGATCCACGCAAATGCAAGGGCGATGACGGCGCCCACAAATCCGACCCAAAACAGGTTTTCCATGATTTGACACACTCCTTGTTTTAATTCGCGCATTTGCCGCAGGCGTTTGCGGCAAATGCTGCAAGTTGCACAAAAACTTGGTGCTTTACCGGTCAATGATAACCCAGACATATGTAAAATGCAACAAAAAAATCGAAAAGCAGACTTGATTTTCGCCGGAGAGTTTTGTACAATAATAAAACTACATAATGGGGTGGAAGTTGGACTTCCACCCCATTTTTTGGTATATCCAGGCTCCCTTTGTGCAAGTGGTACAATTTTCAAGGGAAATGCCGAAAAAATTTCTCGCCCCCCTCCGGCGGGGCTGAAACGCCCCTCCGGAGCCTTTCGAAGCGCCGGGAACAGGCTGCGAAAAAATAAGCAGCAGGGCTTTCTTGCCCTGCTGCCGTATCATTTGGTGTATATCGCTCCGCTGCGCGTCCGTTTCGGAAAAGCGGGCGGCTCACAGGCCCAGCTGGTCCGCGATGGCGGTCATCTCCTCCAGCGCGATATCAATGAGCTGCTCCAGTGTCAGCCCCGTGTGGGTGATGGCCATCATGTACTCCCGGTTGGCCCCGGCGGCGAAGCGGGCCTCGCCGAAGCGCTTGCGGACGGACTTGGCCTTGACGGAGGCGATCTTCTTGTCGGGATAGATCTGGGCCACGGCCTTGCAGAAGCCGCTCATGGGGTCGGCGGCCAGGACGGCGTACTGGAGCTTGGTCTTGGCCCGCACGCCGCTTTTGGGGTTGTGGGCGCAGATGGCGTCGAACAGCTCCTGGTCGTCCACGCCCTCCTTTTTCAGCAGCTCCACGGAGGTGGGGCCGTGGACGGACATATCATGCTCCCAGTCGCACTGCTCCTCGTCCAGGTCGTGGAGCAGTCCCACCACGCCCCAGAACTCCACCCGCTCCGGGTCCAGCTTTTTCGCAAGGCCGCGCATGATGCATTCCACCGCGTAGGAATGCTGGATGTACCGCTCGCCCTGCATATATTTCATCAGAATCTCGTGGGCCTGCTCTCTTGTGATGCTCATGGCTGGCGCCTCCTCATCAAAGTGTAGAATGGGGATCTTCAGCCTCATCATACATCCTCCGCCGCCGCCCGTCAAGAAGCGGCGGCGAAGCGCCCCCCGCCGCGCGCATCTCAAACGCCTATGCCGTAGGTCAGGGTCACGGGGTCGAGAAACAGGGGCAGCCGCGGCGGATGGAAGGTCCACCAGACGGAGAGCAGCAGCGCTCCCCACAGCAGCAGAAAGCCCGCCGCCTGCCACCAGCCGCTGCGCAAAGCGCCGTGCTTCATCACCCGGTGGCTGACAAAAAACGTCACCGCCACGGCCACAAAGAAGATGCCGATATCCACCCACTCGGGCGGCTCACCGAATATGCCGCCGATGGAGTAAAACAGCACCGGGATGGCGAGCATTCCCGCCAGCAGGCCCGCCGCCTTGGCGGCGAGGAAATTGTCCAGCTCCCGGGCCAGGGAGCAGCACTCCGCGAGTGTGTACAGCAGGTAGGGCGTGGAGAGCAGCTTCATGTGCTCCCAGGTGGATTCGTTCACCGGGAAGAAGGCGGCAGCCACCCGGTTCCCTCCGGTCCAGTCGTAGAGGAAGTGGCCCAGCGTGCCCAGCAGGCACACCACGCCGAAGCCCACCGCTTCCCAGTAAAACAGCCGTTTTCTCATCGTCCCGTCCCGCCCTTTCCGCAGCATGATGGATGTTGGTAGTATATGTAGGGCCCGGCACATTATGCGGCGGCGCGTTTTCCGAGAAAAAGGCCGGGTGCAACCGGTGGTTGCCGCAGGTGAAAAGCCGGCTTGGTCGACATTTCTCCCGGCGTATGGTACCATTGAAGCAGAAAACAGGAACAGGAGGAAACGGTATGACGCTGGGAGAGAACATCGCCCGCCTCCGCGCGGAGCGGGGCATGAGCCAGGGGGCGCTGGCGGAAGCGCTGGAGGTGTCCCGCCAGTCTGTCTCCAAGTGGGAAACGGACGGCTCCGTGCCGGAGCTGGAAAAACTGGTGCGGATGAGCGCGCTGTTCGGCGTGACGCTGGACGAGCTGGTAAAGGGGCCGCAGGAGGAGACAGAAACGGGTACCGCCGAAGCCCCGGCGGACGGCCCCATCCCGGCGGAGCCGGAGGAAGAAACGGCCTGCGGCGCGAAAGACGCGCCGAAAGCCGCCGCGGAGACGGCAAGCGCCCCAAACGGCTTTTCCTGGCGGAAGCTCACGGGAGTGCTGCTGCTCTGCCTGGGCTTTCTCACCTTTTTGCTGGTGATGCTGCTGGGGGACCCGCTTTCGGGGCTGGTGCTGGCCTCGCCGCTGCTGCTCTGCGGCCTTATCTGCCTGCTGGTGCGGCGGCATCCGGGGCTTTGCTGTGGCTGGGCGCTGTATGCGCTGGCCGCGGTCTTTGTCCGTTACGCCATAGGCGCCCGGGTCGGGTGGCCCATTTCTGCCGCGGTGATCCGGCAGGGGACGGCGGCCTGGACAGCGGCGGTTTTGGGGGAGCTGCTGTTTCTGGCGGCGCTGATCTTTGCCACGGCGCGGGCCTTTTGGAAGCGGAAACCATAAAAAAGCGGCGGCCAGACGGCCGCCGCTTTTCGCGCGTCTTATTGGGGAATAAATGTGGGCAGCAGTACCTCTCCCGCGCCACCGCGCTGGGGCGTAAAGGTGTTGCCGCTGAGCCGCCGCACCCGGCTTTCCGGATAGAGGGACAGAAAGTCCTCCACCGCCGCGATGTTCTCAAAGCCGAGCTTGCCCCGGCGGTAGTGCATGGGGACGATGATGCCCGGGCCGATGGCGTCTGCCGTCCGTTTCGCCTCGGCGGGATCGATGGTGTAGACGCCGCCCACGGGGAGCAGCAGCACGTCCACGCCCCGGAGAGGGGCCAGCTGCGCCTCGGAAAGCGGGTGCCCCAGGTCGCCCAGGTGGGCCACGCGCAGTCCCTCGGATTCAAAGATGCGGATGGTGTTCGTTCCGCGCTTCGCGCCCTGTACCTCGTCGTGGAAGCTCGGAATTTCCGTTACCGTGAAGGGGCAGGGGCCGGGAGCGGGCAGCAGCGTGACGGCGGCGCGGCAGGCGTGGTCGAAATGCTCATGGGAGCAGAACAGGGCGTGGACCTCCGCCCGGAGGGCGGGATAGCCCGGCACGTCCTCATAGGGGTCGGTAATGATGCGGTATCCGCCGCTTTCCAGCGCGAAGCAGGCGTGTCCCAGCCAGGTGACGGTCATGGCGCTGTCCTCCTTTTCGTTTTCTCCATTATAAAAAAACTGCGGCCTCAGCGCAAGCAAAAGGCTTTGCCGCTTGCCTTTTTCTTCCTTGCGCGATACAATGACGGAGGAAAAACGACAGCAAGAGGAGGATCATCATGACTTATCAGGAAGTCCTGGCCCAGGCCCGCACGTGCAGCGGCCCCTACTGCAAGGCCTGCCCCGTCTGCAACGGCGTGGCCTGCAAAAACACCGTCCCCGGCCCCGGCGCCAAGGGACTCGGCGTGGGCGCCATGCGCAATTATCAGGGCTGGCAGGACATTGCGCTGAATATGGACACCATCTGCGAGAACCGCCCTGTGGACCTCACGACGGAGCTCTTTGGCCGCAGCTTCGCCCTGCCCGTGTTCGCGGGCCCCGTGGGCGCCATGAAGCTCCACTATGGGGAGAAGTACGACGACCTTACCTATAACGATATTCTGGTCTCCGCCACGGAAAAGGCCGGTATCGCCGCCTTCACCGGCGACGGCACCAACCCGGCGGTCTTTGAGGGCGCGGTGGAAGCCATCCGCCGCAGCAGCGGCGCGGGCATTCCCACGGTGAAGCCCTGGGACATGAAGACCATGTTCGCCAAGTTGGAGGCCGCCAGAGCCGCGGACCCCATCGCCATCGCCATGGACATCGACGCGGCGGGCCTGCCCTTTTTGCAGGGCCTGACGCCGCCTGCCGGCAGCAAGACGGTGGAGGAGCTGCGGGAGATCGCCCAGTACGCGGGCAAGCCCTTCATTCTCAAGGGCATCATGACGGTGAAGGGCGCGGAGAAGGCGCTGGCCGCCGGCGCATCCGCCATCGTGGTTTCCAACCACGGCGGGCGTGTGCTGGACCAGTGTCCCGCCACGGCGGAGGTGCTGGAGGAGATCGCGGCGGCGGTGGGCGACAAGCTGACCGTTCTGGTGGACGGCGGCATCCGCACAGGCGTGGACGTGTTCAAGGCTCTGGCGCTCGGCGCCAGGGGCGTGCTCATCGCCCGGCCCTACGTCACCGCGGTCTATGGCGGCGGCGAGGAGGGCGTGCGGCTCTACACGGAGAAGCTCGCGGCGGAGCTCGCGGATACCATGCGTATGTGCGGCGTTCACTCCCTCGGCGAGATCACCCGGGACACGGTGCGGCGGCTGAAATAAAGCCGGACTGCGCGCGCAGCTTCAGAGCGATGGAGCAACGTCGCGCGGAGAAAGAAAAAAACGACAGGCAAGGCGCTGCGCGCCTTGCCTGTTTTGCGTTTTTGTCCCGCTTTCCGCCGGAGCGGGGCATACTATTCCAGCTCGTCCAGCGTCAGTGAGAACGCGGGGAGGAACTGCTCGATGAAATACTCCACCTCCGGCAGTCCATAGCTCCGGAGGGCGGCGAGGGTCTGCTCCGCCGCTTTGGAGAATTCCCGGTTGCCGCACTTCAGCTCCTCCAGGCACTTGACGTAAGCCGAGAGCTTGTCCGCCGCCTTCACCAGCGTCAGCACCTCCTCGTCCGTGGGGGTGAGGAGGGGGGCATAGTCCGCCCGCAGTTCCTCCGGCAGCATCCGCAGCAGCTTTTCCTCCGCCACGCGCTCCACCGCCTTATAGGACTCCCGGATGGCCGGGTTATAATACTTGATGGGCGTGGGCATATCGCCGGTCAGGATCTCGCCTGCGTCGTGGTACAGCGCCGCCGCCGTCACGGCCCCCACGTCCACCGAGCCGCCGAAGCGGCGGTTGCGGATGACGGCGAGAGCGTGGGCCAGCACCGCCACCATATGGCTGTGCTCCTGAATGTTCTCCTCCAGACTGTTGCGCATCAGCGCCCAGCGCCGGATGTAGCGCATCCGGGAAATATAGGCAAAAAAAGCGTTCATCTCTCTGCTCCTTCAAAGTATCGTTCCGGTGAGGCCATCGCCGAGCAACTCCGTGATCCGCACATCCCTCACCTGGTTGTGCAGCCCCTCGCCCGGGAGGGAGACCTCCATATAGTTGGGGGCGTGGCCGGTGAAAAGGCCGTCCTTCTCCTGCTCGAACAGCACGGGGAACACCTGTCCCACGCAGGAGAGGAGGTAGTCCCGGTGCAGCTCCGCCGCCAGGTTCGCGGCCCGCTTGGCCCGCTCCTCCTTCACCGCCTTTTCCACCTGCCGCATCTTCGCCGCCGGGGTGCCGGGGCGGATAGAGTAGGGGAAAATGTGCATATCCGCGAAGCGGACGCGGCGGAGGAAGCCGAGCGTCTCGGAAAACTCCTCCTCCGTCTCCTCCGGAAAGCCGGTGATCAGGTCCGTCGTGATGGCGACGCCGGGAAAATAGCGGCGCAGCAGCTCCACGGATTCCATGAAACGGGCGGTGTCATACTTCCGGTTCATGCGCTTGAGCGTCGCATCACAGCCGCTTTGGAGGGACAGGTGGAACTGGGGGCAGAGGTTCGGAAAGGGAGAGAGCCGCTGGCAGAATTCCTCCGTCACCGTCCTCGGCTCGAGACTGCCGAGGCGGATGCGCAGCTCCGGTACGGTCCTCGCCGCCATCTCGATGAGGTCGGTGACGTCCGTGCCGTCGTGAAAGTCCCTGCCGTAGCCGCAGATTTCGATGCCTGTGATGACGACCTCCTTATAGCCCTCCTCCCGCAGAGCCAGAAGCTGCCGCTTCGCCTCCGCCATGGGGAGGGAGCGGATAGGGCCGCGGGCGTAGGGGATAATACAGTAGCTGCAGAAATTCACGCAGCCGTCCTCCACCTTCAGCATGGCCCGGGTGCGCTGGCGGCTGCCCCCGGCGGGCAGGATCTCAAACTCCCGGCGCTGCAGCGCCTCGTCCACCTGCACGATGCGGCGGCGGCCCGCCGCCGACTGCTCCAGCAGATCGAGAAAGGCCATGCGGCCGCCGCTGCCTGCCACGATGTCCACGCCCAGACTCTCCGCCTCGGCGGCGTGGGTCTGGGAGTAGCAGCCGCAGGCGGCCACCACGGCGGCGGGATTCGTCTTTTTCGCCCGGCGCAGCATCTGGCGGGACTTCTTGTCGCTGATCGCCGTGACGGAGCAGGTGTTCACCACATACGCGTCCGCCTCGCTCTCGAAATCCACGAGGGTGTGGCCCCGGCGCAGCAGCTCCTGCTCCATGGCCTGGGTCTCATATTGATTTACCTTGCACCCCAGGGTGCAGATCGCGACACGCATACGGCGGTTCTCCTTGCACTTTCGGCTCGCTGCCCGTATAATTGACTTGCGGGCATCCGGCCGTGGCCGGGACAGGCCTGATATTTGTTTTATTATAGCGGCCTTTGCCCTTCGGGGCAAGGGTCCGCGTGAACTTTTCCGGGGAGGAATCTTCCATGCATTATCTGGATCACGCGGCCACCGCGCCGGTGCCGGCGGCGGTGGCGGAAGCGGTGGCGGAGGCGCTCACGGCTGGCTGGGCCAACCCCTCCAGCCAGTACCGCATCGGACGGGAGGCGGCGGAGCGGCTGGAGAACTGCCGCGAGACCGTGGCAAAGGCCCTTGGCTGCGCCGCGGAGGAGCTGTATTTCACCTCCTGCGGCACCGAGGGGGACAACTGGGCCATCCGGGCGGCGCTGTACCAGAACCGCCGGGTGGGCAGGCACATCATCACCACCGCCATCGAGCACAGCGCCGTGCGCAATACCTGCCGGGAGCTGCAGCAGCAGGGCTATGAGGTGACCTTCCTCGCGCCGGACGCCCGGGGCGTGGTGACGGCGGAGCAGGTGGCGGCG
The DNA here is from genome assembly GCA_051867615.1 of Oscillospiraceae bacterium. GTDB lineage: Bacteria > Bacillota > Clostridia > Oscillospirales > Oscillospiraceae > RGIG5472. Next base: position 7,227 of record JBJDYU010000028.1, read on the forward strand.
GCCCTGCGGGAGGACACGGCCCTTGTGAGCATGATGCTGGTGAACAACGAGCTTGGCACGGTGCTGCCGGTACGGGAAGTAGCGGAGCTGCTGCGGCAGCGCCGCAGCCCGGCCCTGCTGCACACCGACGCGGTGCAGGCGTTTTTGGAGATCCCTTTCCGAGCGGATCAGCTGGGGGCGGACTTCGTGGCCCTCTCCGCCCACAAGATCGGTGCGCCCAAGGGTATCGGGGCGCTGTATATCGGCCCGCGGGTGAAGCATCCCCAGCCGCTGCTCACCGGCGGCGGTCAGGAGAAGGGCCTTCGCTCCGGGACGGAGGCCACGGGCCAGATCGCGGGCTTCGCGAAAGCGGTGGAGCTGCGCACGGCGCACCTGCAGGAGGACTGGGCGCATCTCCGGGAGCTGAAGGCCTATGCGGCGGAGCGGCTGGGAGCCGTGGAGGGGGTGCGGCTGCTGCCCACGGGGGACGCGCCCCACATCCTGCCCTTTTCTCTGGTGGGCTATCCCAGCCAGAACGTGGTGAACGACTTGAGCGAGCAGGAGATCTATATCTCCGCCGGCTCCGCCTGCCATCAGGGCAAGGCCAGCCATGTCATCGAGGCGCTGCGCCTGCCGAAGAAGGAGGCGGCGGGAGCGCTCCGGGCCAGCTTCGGCCCCGCCACCACCCGGGAGGATATCGACGCGCTGGCGGAGGCGCTGCGGCGGCACCGCGCGAGCCGCTTTCCCATGCTGTAAGGGGGCGGTGGGATGAGCTTGTTTCGCTGCCCCAACTGCGGCGCGCCGCTCGCAAAAGAGGGCCGCAGCTACCGCTGCGCCGCGGGCCATGTGCATGACATAGCCTCAGAGGGCTATGTATACCTGCTCCCTGCGAACCAGAAGCACTCCAAAATGCCGGGGGACGACCGCGAAATGGTGGCGGCCCGGGCGGCGTTCCTGCAAAAGGGCTACTACGCCCCGCTGCGCGACGCGCTGGCCCAGGCGGCGGTGCGCTACGCTCAGGAGGGGGCGGCAGTCCTCGACTGCGGCTGCGGCGAGGGGTACTACACCGCCGCGGTGTACGAGGCGCTGGCGAGGGCCGGGAAAGCGCCCCGTATGGCGGCGGTGGATATCTCGAAATTCGCCGTCCGCCGCTGCGCCAGACAGGCGCGGGAGGTGGAATGCGCCGTGGCCTCCGCCTACCGGCTGCCGCTGGCGGACGAGAGCGTGGATCTGCTGCTGAACTGCTTTTCGCCCCTGGCGCTGGAGGAATTCCGCCGGGTGCTGCGGCCGGGCGGCGTGTTTCTCTATGTGGTGCCGGCGGCGCGGCACCTGTTTGAGATGAAGCAGGTGCTCTACGACGAGCCGTATGAAAACGAGGAAAAGCGCACGCCCTACGAGGGCTTTTCCTACTGCGAGGTGCTGGCGGTGGAGAGCGTGGCGCACCTGCGTGAGAGCGCTGACATCGCGGCCCTGTTCGCTATGACGCCCTACGCCTGGAAAACGCCCCGTGCGGGGCGGGAGCGGCTGCTGGGGCTACATACGCTGGACGTGACCCTCTCTTTCCGCGTCCACATTTTCCGGAAGGCCTGAAAAACCCGCCCCGGGCGCGCTGCGCTGGGGCGGGTCTTTGCTCTCTTTGGTGTTCCTCCGCGGGACTGTATCTTACTGGATCTCCAGCCGTCTCGCCACGGGAGCGGGCTCCACCAGCTTGGGCATGGTCAGGGTCAGCACGCCGTCGTTGAAGGAGGCCGTCATGCCCTCCACGTCGATGCCGCTGGTGTCGAAGCTTCTGGCAAAGGAGCCGTAGGAGCGCTCGCAGCGGACGTAGTTGCCCTTCTTGTCCTTCTCCTCATAGCTGGAATGGCGCTCGGCGGAGATGGTCATGTAGCCGTCCTCCAGGTCGATCTTGATATCCTCCTTCTTGAAGCCGGGAAGGTCGGCCTCCAGAACGTAATTGTCGCCCTCCTCGCGGATGTCGGTCTTGAAGGTGCTGAGGGAAGTGGTGGCGTGATCGCCCCAGAAGTTCTTTTCCATGTCGTCGAAGACGCGGAAGGGGTCGTAGCTGCTGAGTTCATACTTGCGGTTGAAAGGGGTCAGAAACATAAGATTACCTCCAAAATATAAGAATGAATTTTTTGTTGTTTGTTCATGTGTGGAATGGGGAACGCGGTCCCTGGGGGACCGCCGGCGCTACCATGCTTTCATGTCGTCCACTTTCCTTTCGTTTCTCTTTACAGCTATGATGATATGCGGATTTTGTGAACAAAACTCCTGTTTTATGTGAACGGTCCGTGAATTTTAGCACTCGACAAAAAAGAGTGCTAAAATCTTAAAACAAGAAAAACGCCATCTTAGGGCATATAACAATAGGAGCGGCCTTTCGGCCGCTCCTATTGCGTATCAGATTCTCTTGCCCCTGTGTTTTGACCGTTTTTCAGCGCCGCAGACGCTTTTCAAATCATTTTTCCGGCGGCATGTACGCCGGAAAAATACCCTGCGGAGTGCAAACGTGCAGGCGGCGCGCCGCCTGTGCGCTGCGGCACTCCGTAAAATTTCGCAAAAAGCGCGAAGCGCTTTTGCGAGGTCTTATAGGACTTTGCTCAAAAACTCCTGCAGCCTTGAATTTTGGGGATGCTCGAAAATGTCTTCGGGCGTCCCCTGCTCCAGGAGCTTGCCGTGGTCCATGAACAGCACCCGGCTGCCCACCTCCCGGGCGAAGCCCATCTCGTGCGTCACCACCACCATGGTCATGCCGCCCCGGGCCAGCTCCTTCATGACCTCCAGCACCTCGCCCACCATCTCGGGGTCCAGAGCGGAGGTGGGCTCGTCGAACAGCATGACCTCCGGCTCCATCATCAGCGCCCGCACGATGGCGATGCGCTGCTTCTGTCCGCCGGAGAGCTGGATGGGATAGGCCGCCGCCCGGTCCTCCAGACCCACCCGGGCCAGCAGCTCCCGGGCCTTTTGCTCCGCCTCGGCCCTGCGCATACCCTTGACCTGCACGGGGGCCAGGGTCATGTTGTCCAGAATGGTCATGTGGGGGAAGAGGTTAAAGTGCTGGAACACCATGCCCATCTTCTGCCGGTGGAGGTTGATATCCACCTTGACGGTGCTGCCGTTTTCATCTTTGGACTTCTTCTTGGTGATGTCCACACCGTCGAAAAGGATGCTGCCGCCGGTGGGTTCCTCCAGCAGGTTGAGGCTCCGGAGGAAGGTGGACTTGCCGCTGCCGCTGGGGCCGATGACCACCATGACGTCTCCCCGGTGAATGTCCACGCTGACGCCGTCCAGGGCTTTGATCTTCCCGTGGTTATAGTATTTTTTCAGGTCTCTGACCCGGATCAGCTCATCTCTTGTCGCCACGGCTCATTCTCCTTTCAAAATACGCGATGATCTTGCTGGTGGGGAAGGTGAGGCAGAAGTAGACGCAGGCCGCCACGATGAGGGGCTCGCCGATGGAGAAGGTGGCCCCCTTCACGGCGCTGACGGCGTACATGATCTCCTGCACGCCGATGGTGTAGCAGATGGAGGACTCCTTGATGATGGTGACGAACTCGTTGGCGATGGCGGGCAGGATGTTTTTGACGGCCTGGGGCAGCACCACAAAGCGCATATTCTGCCACTGGGACAGCCCCAGGCTCCGGGCCGCCTCTGTCTGGCCGCCGTCGATGGACTGCAGGCCCGCCCGGATGATCTCGGAGAGGTACGCGCCGGAGTTCAGTGCCAGAGCCACCACGCCGGGGAGGAAGCGGTCGAAGCGGATGAAGCCGAAGAGCTTGTAATCCGGCAGGGCCACGCCGTGGAACACGATGTGGTAGATGATGAACAGCTGTACCAGCATAGGGGTAGCCCGGAAGACCTCCACGTAGACGCCGGCGAAAAAGCTGACGGGATTAAAGGCGGAAAGACCGTAGAGAAAGCCGCCCTTTTCCCGCAGCCGCCACTGTTTTTCCCGGGAGAGGAAGCGGAACACGCTGATATCGGACAGGCGCGCCGCCGCCAGCAGCAGGGCCAGAATGAAGCCGAAGAAAACGGTCAGCGCGGAGAGGGACACGGTGCAGATCAGGCCCTCTTTGAACATATCTATGTATTGCAGGGTAGATGCAAAGCCCTTGGCAGTGATCATGAAAGCTCCTCCTGATTGGATTTTCGGTAGACTTGGCGATTCCTCCCCGGAGCAGTCCGGGGAGGAATCGGGAAAATCGCCGCTTGGCGCGCAGGGCTCAGTCCGCCACGATCTCGCCGTCCACCAGAGAGGCGGTGGCGCCGCCGGCCAGCTCGTTGGCCTCGGTCACGAAGCGGTCCATGCTGCCGTCCGCGAGAGCGGCGGCGATAGCCATGTTCACGGCCAGCCGCAACGGCTCGTTGCCCTTGCTCACGCCCACCACGTTGCCCGCCTGCTCATAGGGGACGTCCAGCAGCACGCACAGCTCGGGGTAGTTCTTCGCGTAGCTCTCCGCCACGGCGGTCTCGATGAACGCGCCGTCCAGCTTGCCGCTGAGCAGCTCCGCCACGATGTCGGTGACCTTCACAAGCTGCACGATGTCCGCATCCGGGGTGTTCTCCTGCGCCAGACCCGCCTGAATGGAGCCTACCTGCACGCCGATCTGGTGCTCGGACTTGTTGGCGTCCGCGAGGGTGGGGAACAGGGACTGATTGCTCTGCAGGCAGACGAAGGACTGGCCGCCGGTGTAGTAAATGTCGGAGAAGTCCATCTTGTCCTCTCTCGCAGGGTCCGGGGAATAGCCCGCCATGCCGATGTCTACGCTCCCCGCGGCCAGCTCCGCAATGGTGCCGTCAAAGTCCATGGGGATGATCTCCAGCTCCAGCCCCAGATACTCCGCGATGTACTGCCCGAGGGCAATGTCGAAGCCGGCGAGGGTGGGCGTGCCGTCCTCGTCCAGCGCGTAGAACTCGTAGGGGGCGAAGTCGGGAGAGGTGGCCATGGTCAGCTTGCCTTCCGTCACGGTCTGAATCTCCGCCTTCAGCTCGTCGAGGGTCATGGACGCGTAATCCTTTTCCTCGCCGCCTCCGGGCGTTTCCTCGCCGCCGCCGCAGGCCATGAGAGACAGGCTCATCACCAGAGCCAGAAGCAGGGACAGTACCTTCTTACTTTTCATCATTCTTTCCTCCGTTTATATAAATATTGGATTTTTATTCCGGGTGAACGGAAATTCTGAATTTATATGCATAATAATGCATATTATATGCAAAGTCAATGGCGCGGCTGCACATAAATGCAAAAGGAATGGGATGGAGAATGAGTAAAAATACACAAAGAAATGAAAAAATGCACGAAATAATGAAATAATATTCGGAATATTTGAATATTTACAAGGAAGAATTAAAAAGCCCCGCTGCGGTTGGCAGCAGGGCCGGGAGGGGCGGAGCGTGGTGTTACAGGGGCTGCACCCGCAGCATCCGGGAGAAAAAGGCGGCGTAGAGCAGCAGCGTCAGCAGCAGGCTCGCGGCGCAGAGCAGGGACAAGGCGGTGACGGCGCGCCCTGGCAGGGTAGGGAGGAACAGCAGCGCCGCGGCGGAGGATTCCAGCAGCGCGGTGTTCACCTTGCCGTACCAGCGGGCGCTGTGCACCCGGTCAGTGCGCTGCAGCGTCAGCAGGGCGAAGCCCAGCATGGCCAGCTCCTTGATGACGAACAGGCCCAGCAGGAAGCAGGCCTGCCGGTACCGCTGAATAAGGCACAGCAGCATGGCGCACTGGGTCAGCTTGTCCGCCAGCGGGTCCAGAAATTTTCCGAGATCGGACACCATGTGAAAGCGGCGGGCAATCGCGCCGTCCAGCGCGTCGGTGAGGGCGGAAAGCGCCACCACGCCGAGGGCCGGCACATACGCCGCCTTCACGCGGTACAGGTAAAGGAATACCGGGATCAGCAGCAGGCGCAGCAGGCTCAGGGCGTTTGGAATGGTGCAGACCTGGTCTTTTGTGAGACGGCGGCGGATCTTATGGCTGCGGGGCATGGGCTCACTCTCCTCTCCCGCCGTGGACGGCCCGAAAGAATAAGTACAGGGGCGGCCAACATGGGGCTGGTATGAGTCTGCCCGAAAAGGGCCGGAGCTAATACGGCTGCGCATGAAATTCTTTTCCCGCGCAGCCGGACGGAAAAAGAAAGCGGCCCGCTTCGGCGGGCCGCTCTGGGACAGGCGTATGCAAAATGATGTGCTTTTACTGATCCTCGCCGAAGTCGGCCTTGTAGGCCGCCGCCAGCTTTTCGGGCCAGTCGGAGGTGGCCTCCAGCAGGCCGGTGAAGAAGCGCAGGGTCTTGGGCTCGTGGGTGAAGCGCAGGCCGCCGATCATGCGGCGGTGGTCGTAGACCCACTTGACGCGGTCGATGACATACTCCACCTGGGAGAGGGTGAACACCCGGCGGGGCAGGGCCAGACGCACCAGCTCCATGGAGGCGAAGCGCTCGCTGCCGTCAGGGTTGCGCTCCTCGGACAGGGTGCCGCGCTCCATGCCGCGGATGCCGCCGCAGATGTACAGCGCGCAGGCGAGGGCGCCCGCGGGATACTCCTGCTGCGGGATGTGGTCCACGAACTGGCTGGCGTCGATGTGGGCGCCGAGGCCGCCGCCCGGAGTGATGACCGGCACGCCGTAGGCGTCCAGCTGCTTGACGAGATAGTCGATGAAGATGGGACCCTGGGAAATCACGTCCATTTCCATGGACTCGTCAAAGCCCACGATGAGCGCCTCCATCTCCTTGACGGACATACCGCCGTAGGTCAGGAAGCCCTCGAACATGGGGACCAGGTCCTCCATGGAGTGGAACAGCTCCGGATCGCGTATCAGGATGCCGCCGCCCCGGGCGAAGCCGAACTTCCGGCCGGAGAAGTAGATGATGTCGAACAGGTCCGCCACCATGCGGGTGATCTCCCGGACGGACTTGTCCTTCATGGACTCCTCCCGGGTCTTGATGAAGTACAGGTTATCCTGCAGCAGGGACGCGTCCAGCACGGTCAGGATGCCGTGCTTCCTCGCGATCTCGGTGGCGCCCTTCATGTTTTCGTAGGAGATGGGCTGGCCGCCGATCAGGTTGGTGCCGGACTCCAGCCGCATGAAGGCCACGTTCTCCGGCGTCTCGCGGCGGATGCAGTCCTCCAGCTTCTGGAAGTCAATGTTGCCCTTGAAGGGCAGGTCGCTGTGGGAGACAAGGCCCTCGTCCTTGACCAGCTCCTCCACATGGCCGCCCAGACGGGTGATGTGGGCCTTGGCGGTGGTGAAGTGGTAGTTCATGATGACGCAGCTGCCGGGCTGCACGAAACGGGTGGCCAGAATGTTCTCGCAGGCGCGGCCCTGGTGGGCGGGCAGGAAGTTGGGGATGCCGAAGATCTCCTCCAGCTTGGCCTGCATACGGAAGAAGGTCTCGCTGCCGGCGTAGGCGTCGTCGGCCCGCAGCATGGCGGACT
>JBJDYU010000029.1:0-3269 GCA_051867615.1 Oscillospiraceae bacterium
TAATAGGCCCTTATAGGGCCAACTCAAGCCACCGGCTTAGCCGGTGGTTATGACTATTTTAGCAGGTCCTTCATCTCGTTGATGCGCACCTTGGTCTGGGCCGCCATGATGTTGTTGACAAAGTAGACGTCTGTGACGCCCTTGCTCTCCACAAGGGACTTCAGCGCGCCGTCCCAGTAGCGGTAGTCCACCACATAGGTGTTCTGATAGTGGGCCGCGAGAAAAGGCACGAAGGCGTTGCCGTAGGACTCCTTCAGAATCACGCAGGCGGAGCCGTCGGTGACGGCGTGGTTCTCGATCTCCTCATAGGGCTGGTCGCCGCAGATGAAGGCGCTGTACTTGCTGCTCTTGGCCCAGGACGACACATTCTGGATCATCAGCGAATTGTGGGCGCTGCCGCTGCGGTCCCAGTAGACGAAGTTGTACTCATAGAAGGGGAGGTAGGCGATGAGCTGATCGGGATTGCTTTTCAGCGCGGCGCTCTTGTTGGTGGAGGTGTAGAAGCTGCCGAGGAAGTCGCCGTAGCTTACCTCCGTGTACTGGGTAAGGGGCCAGGCGTCCCAGCCCTGCACGGAGGCCAGCTTCGTGTAGGCGTAGTACGCGCCAAGGGCCGTCCAGTGGTGGTCGGTGCGGTAGTAGATGTATTCGCTGCGGTGGGAGCGGAGCGTGGCATAGATGGGAACGGTCCGCACCCGCTGGCTCATCTGGCTGTAGATGTAGTCGATGGCCTTTTCCTGGTCGGAGGTCTTGACGGAGTCCCGCAGGCTGTCCGGCAGCATGACGCCCATGCTGTTGGGTATCACCATGGTAAAGACCTGCACGTCTTCGCCCAGCAGCTCCGCGGCGCTGTTTACCATGGCGGCGTAGGAGTTGGCGGCGGACTCGGAGAAGCCGTAGTACTCATAGGCGGTGTCGCCCACCTGCAGCACCGCGCCGAACTTCTGCACTGCACCGGGGTCCTCCGGGTCGGTGTAGTTCTCGTCGATGCCGTCGTCGTCCTGGAAGGGCTTCTCCGGCTCAGGCTCCGGCTCGGGTTCCTGCTCCGTGTCAGGCTCGTCCGTGCCGTCCGGGTCGGGAATGTCGTCGCCCTGCTCCACGCTGCCCGTGATCTGGATGGGAGAGCTGCCATGGAGGGATTCCACCAGACTGTTCAGTTCCACCAGCTTCTCCCGGAAAGGAAAGGTATCGGAAAACCAGAGGCTGATGCCCCGGAAATAGCTCCCGTCCGCGAGAGCGGAGAGGGAGAAGGCCGGGAACTTCGCCAGCTCCCGCTTTTCCTCCTCCGAATAGCTGGGGCGGAGGGGCATGATCTGGGAGAGAACGCAGCCGGCAAAGAGCGCCAGAGTAAAGAGCGCCACGGTCAGCTGTTCATAGAATCTCTTGTTCATGGCGGCTCCTTCTCAGAACTGGAAATAGATAAAGGGATTGTAGCTGTCTCCCGCGAGGGCGGCAGCGGAGAGCAGCAGCAGCGCCACCGGCAGCACCGCGCCGATAAGGCGGCTCACCGTCCGGACGGGACGGGGCGCGCGGTCGGAGGTCAGGCTCTCGCCGAGGAAGCGGCACAGCGGCGTGCAGGCGACGGCGCAGGCCAGCAGTAGGCACCAGTGGCTCTGCCAGAGGATGCGGCTCTCAAAGGACGCCGCGCCAAAGCGGAACATCCCCTGCAGCACCGTCAGGCCCAGCGTCAGGTTTTCAAAGCGGAAGAGGATCCAGCCGAAGAAGACCACGCACAGGAGGTAGAGATGGCCCAGCAGCTTCGGCGCTTTGGAAAAGCGGCCGGCCAGCAGCTTTTCCAGCGCGATGAACAGGAAAAAGTACAGGCCCCACAGCACATAGTTCCAGCTGGCGCCGTGCCAGAGACCGGTGAGGAACCAGACGATCAGCAGATTCAGAATGGTGCGGGCCTGGCCCCGCCGGTTGCCGCCGAGAGGGATGTACACATAGTCCCGGAAAAACGCGCCGAGAGAGATGTGCCAGCGCCGCCAGAACTCCGAGACGCTGGCGGCGGTGTAGGGATAGTTGAAATTCTCCCGGTAGTGGAAGCCCACCATCAGGCCCATGCCGATGGCCATGTCGGAGTAGGCGGAGAAGTCGAGGTAGATCTGCAGCGTCCAGGCCAGCACGCCCAGCCAGAGGGCCGCCGCGTCCGCGCCGGAGAGGGCCGCCAGATTTTCCGCCGCGAGGGACAGGTCGGCAGCTGTGCCAGTAGTGAGCAAAATGCGGTCCGCCAGCGCGCCGCAGGGGTTTGCCAGCAGCACCTTCTTCGCAAGGCCGCAGGAGAAGCGCCGGACGCCCCGGGCCATATCCTCCGTGGTGGCACGGCGGTGGGTGAGCTCCCCGGCAATGTCGTGGTAGCGCACGATGGGGCCGGCAATGCACTGGTGAAACAGGCTCACATACATCAAAAGCATCGGGAAGCTGTCCTGCGCCTCTGCGTCGCCCCGGTATACGTCGATGGTGTAGGTCAGCGCCTGAAAGGTGTAGAAGGAGATACCGATGGGGAGAGCGATCTCCGGAATGGGAAAGGCAAGTCCCGTCACCGCCTGAAGGTTCTGCAGCAGGAACATACCATATTTAAATATGCCAAGGATGCCGAGGCTTACCGCGCAGGCCAGCGCCAGGGGGAGCTTCGCGGAGCGGCCCTCCTGGTTTCTCGCGCGGATAACGAGGGAGCAGCGCCAGTTCACAAAGCTCATGCCGATGAGCAGCAGCACATACACCGGCTCGCCCCAGGCGTAGAAGAACAGGGAGAACAGCAGCATGACCCAGTTCTTGCCGCGGATGGCGGGAACGAGGCGCTGGATGAGCAGGTTCAGCGGCAGAAACAGAAAGAGAAAGAGAAGATCGGAAAAGACCATGGCGCACGCTCCTGAATGGGGAGTATTGAAAACGGCGGCGAGACAGCGGGCCGCCGAAAAGACCGTAAAGAAGCACGGCTGTCGAAAACGGTCGCCCGCCGTGCTACTTTATTATGTAACCCATAGGAGGAAAAAGCAACAGGAAAATGGTGAAATAACGCAGACAAAAAGCTACAAAGATTACAGCGCTCAGGAGCTTGAAAAGCCGCGCCTGCAAAGAGTGTATGCGGCGGGAGGAGGGGACATACCGCAGACGGCTGGGAATAAAAGCCGCGTGGGCAGGGCAGGATAAGGGCGGCGCAGCAGGTAAAAAAAGAAAATCGAAAAAGAGGGAAAAAGGGGGTTGACAAGGCGGGAAAAGCCTGATATATTAAACGAGCTGTCCGGCGGGACGGTGAGAGAGAAGGTTTC
>JBJDYU010000030.1:0-14424 GCA_051867615.1 Oscillospiraceae bacterium
CCCTATCCTTCATCCTTTTTATTCAACTGTCCAACATCTATTGTAATCCTACAAAAAGGGGGGACTTTGTCGCAGGCTTCTTCTTGACACGCGGATGCGCCTGTGCTAATATCATATTAATAGCGAGTTGTTTTGGCGATGAAAGGGAAAAGTAAGACCATCCGCCGCGTGACAGAGAGTGCCCGCCCTGGCTGAAAGCGGGAACCACTGCGTGCCGGTCTGAAATGCGCCCCGGAGCCATCGGGAGAGGAAATGCTCCCGCGTGCGGCCGCGTTAAGGCCTGAGCCGGTGTTGGCTGGTGAGCGAAACATGAGAGTGGAACCGCGTTTTACGCCTCTCATACCCGAAGCGGGTATGGGGGCTTTTCTTTTTGTCTCTCTTTTCGCATCAATGGAGAGGAGAAGCTTTTTCGTATGCATGGAAGTTTTTTTGGAAGGATCAATGCGGCCCTGCAGGCCTATCTGACCCGGGACCCGGCGGCCGGCAGCCGTCTGGAGGTGCTGCTGCTGTATCCCGGCGTCTTTGCCACCTTTAACCACCGCATAGCCCATTGGCTGTACTGCCGCCATCTGCGTTTTCTGGCCCGGCTTGTCTCCCAGTGGAGCCGTTTCTGGACGGGAATTGAGATCCATCCCGGGGCGAAGATCGGCCGCCGTCTGGTCATCGACCACGGCAGCGGCATCGTCATCGGCGAGACCGCGGAGATCGGGGACGACGTGCTGCTGTATCAGGGCTGTACCCTGGGCGGTACGGGCAAGGAGCGCGGCAAGCGCCATCCCACCATCGGCAACCACGTGATGGTGGGCAGCGGCGCCAAGGTGCTGGGGCCGATTCATGTGGGGGACTTCGCCCGGATCGCGGCCGGCGCCGTGGTGCTGGCGGATGTGCCGGAGGACAGCACTGCCGTGGGCGTTCCCGCCCGTATCGTCCGCATCGCCGGAGAGCGCGTCGACCCGGCGGAGGAAGTGGACCAGATCCACGTCGAAGACCCGGTGCAGCTGGAGCTGGAGGAGCTGCGGCAGCGCCTTGCCATACTGGAGAAAAAACTGGAGGAAAAGGAGAACCACCATGTATCTGTATAATTCCGCGACCCATAAGAAGGAGGAGTTCGTCCCCAATCATCCTGACATCGTAAAGATGTACACCTGCGGCCCCACGGTGTATCACTTTGCCCACATCGGCAACCTCCGCAGCTATATCATGGAGGACGTGCTGGAGAAGTTCCTGCGCTATGAGGGCTATAACGTCAAGCGCGTGATGAACATCACGGACGTGGGACACCTGACCTCCGACGCGGACGAGGGCGAGGACAAGATGCTCAAGGGCGCGAAGCGCGAGCACAAGAGCGTCATGGAGATCGCGAAGTTCTATACCGATGCCTTTTTCGAGGACTGCCGCAAGCTGAACATCAAGCGGCCCGACGTGGTGGAGCCCGCCACCAACTGCATCAATGAGTATATCAAGATCATTTCCCGGCTCATGGACACGGGCTACGCCTACTTCGCCGGCGGCAACGTGTATTTTGACACCTCCAAGCTCAGCCGTTACTATATCTTCAACGACCACGACGCGGAGGATCTGGCCGTGGGCGTGCGCGAGGGCGTGGAGGAGGACAGCAACAAGCGCAACAAGAACGACTTCGTGCTGTGGTTCACCAAGTCCAAGTTCGAGGATCAGGCCCTGAAGTGGGATTCCCCCTGGGGCGTGGGCTATCCCGGCTGGCACATCGAATGCTCCGGCATCTCCATGAAGTATCTGGGGGAGGATCTGGACATCCACTGCGGCGGCATCGACAACGCCTTCCCCCACCACACCAACGAGATCGCCCAGTCGGAGAGCTACCTCGGCCATAAGTGGTGCAACTACTGGATGCACGTGCTGCACCTGAACACCGCCAGCGGCAAGATGAGCAAAAGCAAGGGCGAGTTCCTCACCGTCTCCCTGCTGGAGGAGAAGGGCTACGACCCGCTGGTGTACCGTATGTTCTGCCTGCAGAGCCATTACCGCAAGAGCCTGGTGTTCAGCTGGGAGAATCTGGACAACACGGCGGGAACGTACAACAAGCTCACCTCGAAGATCGCGGCGCTGAAAAGCGATACCGGCGAGGCGGTGGACGAGGCGGCGGCAGCCGCCCTGCGGGAGAAGTTCCGCGCCGCTCTCGGCAACGACCTGAACACCTCTCTCGCCCTGACGGCGGTGTACGACGTGCTGAAATATCCCACCAACGACGCCACCAAGCTCTATGTGCTGGGCGATTTCGACCGGGTGCTGAGCCTGAACCTGCTGGAGGCGGCGGAGAAGAAGCGCCAGACCCAGCAGGCCACCGGCGCCAAGGCGGGCGAGTTCACCATCATCGCGGAGGACGGCGAGGCCGACGCGGAGGTGGAGGCCCTCATCCGTTCCCGGGCCGACGCCAAGAAAGCCAAAAACTTCGCGGAGGCCGACCGCATCCGAGACGAGCTGAAGGCCAGGGGCGTGGAGCTGACGGATATTCCCGGCGGCGCCAAGTGGAAGCGGGTATAAGAGAAAGACTGACGGCGGGACGCGCGGCTGCGCGTCCCGCCTTTTCCATACCCCCCTTGACAAAGGGGGGAGAAGCCGCTACTATAAACGCAGATAAAGACAAAAAAGGACAATATACTGGACAGGTGAGGGCCATGAATATCAACCTTGTCATTGCGGAGAACATCAAGCGCATCCGTAAAACGCAGAAAATGAGCATCGAGCGCACGGCGGAGGCCGCGGGGGTCTCCCGCAGTATGCTGGGCCAGATCGAGCGGGGAGAGGCCAATCCCTCCGCCGCGCTGCTGTATAAGGTGGCCACGGCCCTGCGCGTTCCAGTGGAGGAGCTGCTGCGGCATGAGCCGGAGGTGGAGGACTGCCTGTTCCGCGGTCTGGATTCCATGGCCCAGCGGGCGGGCGAGGGCAAGGTGCAGCTCCACACCACCTTCCCCTTCGACGAGTACGGCCTGCTGGAGCAGCGCAGGATAGATGTGTTCATCGGCGGCAAGTACGAACTGCCGCTGGAAAAGCCGGGCAGCGTGGGCTACCTGCTGTTGGCAGGGGGCGGCAGCCTGACGGTGGAGACCGGGGGCGAGAGCTACCGGCTGGAACAGTGGGACGCGCTGCGCTTCCACGCGGACCGGCCCTGCCGTATGGAGAACAACACCACCTCCACTGCCCGGGTGATTTTGACTTACCGCTATGTGAAATAATGAAAGGCCCGCGTCGCCCTTTGGGCGACGCGGGCCAACTTTTTTTATGAGCCTCGCAGAGTTCGCGGCGTGCACGCCGCGAAACAACTGAAATGATTTTCCGGCGGGGCGTGTACCTGCCGGAAAATACCTCTCGGCCCGCAAATGTGCGAATTGCCCGCTTGCAGCGGACGATTCGTGCGCTGCGGCGGGCCGCAGTTTTTTCGCCAAAGCGGCTTTGCCGCTTTGGCGAACATATTTCAGCACTCCGTATGCTCGCAGATCTCCCGTATTTTTTTCTGCAGCGTCTTGAGGTCGTCAAAGGTCTCCGGACGGCGGCGGGGGTCCCGCAGCAGGGCGGCGGGATGGTACAGCGCCATCATCTGTACCCCGGCGCGCTCAAGCCACTGGCCGTGCTCCTGAGAGATCCTGAAGTCCTCCTTGATGATCTCCATGGCGGCGATGCGGCCAAGGCAGACGATGATCTTCGGCCGCAGCAGGGCGGTCTGCCGGCGGAGGAAGCCGATGCAGGCCTCCTTTTCCACGTTCAGCGGGTCCCGGTTTTCCGGCGGACGGCACTTGACGGTGTTGGCGATGTAGACCTTGCTGCGGTCGAGGTTGATCATCTCCAGCATATCGTCCAGCAGCTTGCCCGCCCTTCCCACGAAGGGCAGCCCCTGCGCGTCCTCGTTGGCGCCGGGGCCTTCGCCGATCAGCAGCACCTCCGCCGTCTCACAGCCGTCGCCAAAGACCACGTTGGTCCGCGTCTCCGCCAGCGCGCATTTGCGGCAGCTCATACATTCCGCCCGCAGGGCCTCCCAGCTATCCATGTGTTCGTCCTCCCACTCGTTTTTCTCTATGGTATCACGGCGGCGGCGCAAACGCAAGCGCGGCCCCTGCGCGTAAAGCACGTTTTGTGTCCAGTATACCCGCTTCCGCCTGTCTGTCAGGAAAAAACGGGAATAGCCCCACCCTTTTTGGGAGACACTGCAAGGGAAAGGGAGGGGTGTGCATGGCGCTTTGGTTCTGGTATTGGTGGGTCTTCAGCTTCCTGGGCTATCTGCTGGAAAAAGGCTACGCCTGGGCAACGAAGGCGCGGCAGCGGAACCGCAAGTGCTTCGTCCTGCTGCCGCTGTGTCCGGTGTACGGCTTTTCCGTGGCGGCGGTGCTGCTCCTGCCGCCCATTTGGCGGACGAGCTGGCCCCGCCTACTGCTGGCCTCCGCCCTGATCCCCTGCGCCGCGGAGTACCTCATGCACCTGTACTATGATAAGTGCTTCCACGTCCGGTACTGGGACTACCACGGCCTGCCGCTGAACCTTAATGGCCGCGTCTGCCTGCCTTTCGCTTTTGCCTGGACGGCACTGATGCCCCTGGCTGTGCGGCTTATCGCTCCGGCCCTGACGCCGCTTCTCGCCGCTATCCCTCCCTGGGCGAGCTTCGCCGCCTGGATGCTCCTGGCGGCAGACTGGCTTTTCTCCCGCTGGCTTTTGCTGCAGTACCGGGACACGGAGCTGCTGAGCCTGCGGCAGCTGGGACGCTTCCCCGGCTAAGGCGGCAGGGGAAAACCATAAATCAAGGCCACGCGCCGCCGGCGCGTGGCCTTTTCATGTGTATAGGCTTATGGAAAAGCCGCGTCAGATGCGCTTTTCCAGCCACTGGAGGATGAAGTCGTAGACCTCCTGCTTTCCCGCCTCGTTCAATATCTCGTGCCGCATACCGGGATAAAGCTGCAGCGTCAGGTCGGTGACGCCGGCGGAGCGGAAGCTCTCGCAGGCGGCGACGACGCCCTTGCCCATGCCGCCCACCGGGTCCTCCCAGCCGGAGATAAAGAGGGCGGGCTTGCGCACGTCCATCCGCCGGAGGTTCTCCGGCTTGCGGATGAAGCCGAGTCCTCCCAGCATCTCGTAAAACAGCCCCACCGTGGCCTTGCCGCCGCACAAAGGGTCCTCCATGTAGCGGTCCACGTTTGCCTCATCCGCGGAGAGCCAGTCGCAGCTGGTGCGGTTGGGGGCGAAGGGCTTGTTGTACGCGCCGAAAGCCAGCTGGTCGATGAGGGGGCTGAAGCTGTCCCAGCCCACCCGCCGGGCCTCCAGCTTGGCAACCGCCCGGCCCGCCGCTACCATGGCCGCGCTCTGCTGGCCGGTGCCCATGATGATCTCGCCCCTGACGGAGCCGGGATAGCGGATGAGATATGTCCGGGTCAGGAAGGAGCCCATGCTGTGGCCCATGAGGAAGTAGGGCGCGCCCGGGAAGCGCCTGCCGCCCTCCAGACGCAGGGCGTGCATATCGTCCACCACGTTCTGCCAGCCGTCCTTCTCTCCGAAGTAGACCCGCGCCGCGCCCTCTGCCACGGAGCCGCCGTGGCCCAGATGGTCGTTGCCCAGCACGGCGATGCCGTGCTCGCAGAGGAAGCGGGCGAAGCCGTCGTAGCGGTCGATATACTCCGCCACGCCGTGAGCGATCTGGAGCACGGCCCGCACCTCGCCCTCCGGCCGCCATTCCACCGCCCGGATAGAGGTCTTTCCGTCGTGGGAGGGGAAGCGGAACTCAGTGAAATTGGTCATGGTAATCCTCTCCTTCCTGTGGTATAATCGTGTCGAAATATGGCCGCCTGGCCATGCCGCTGCTATTATACCATATATGCTCAGAAAAAGACAGGGGGATTTCCATGGAACACTATGTGCTGGCTCTGGATCAGGGTACCACCACCTCCCGCGCCATCCTCTTTGACAAGGAGGGGCAGATCGTCTCCAAGGGGCAGTACCCTTTTCGTCAGATCTATCCCGAGAGCGGCTGGGTGGAGCATGATCCCATGGAGATCTGGGAGACCACCGTCCGCGCCGCGGCGGAGGCGGTGGACCAGTCCCATGTGGACCCCAAGCGCATCCTCGGCATCGGCATCACCAACCAGCGGGAGACCACCATCGTCTGGGAGAAGGCCACGGGCCGTCCGGTGTGCAACGCCATCGTCTGGCAGTGCCGCCGCACCGCGCCCATCTGCGACCGGCTGAAGGCGGAGGGCCGGGCGGAGGAGATCGCCGCCAGGACGGGCCTGCTCATCGACGCGTACTTTTCCGCCACCAAGCTCCACTGGATTTTGCAGCACGTTCCCGGCGCCCGGGAAAAGGCGGAAAAGGGCGAGCTGCTTTTCGGCACGGTGGAGACCTGGCTCATCTGGAAGCTCACCGGGGGCAAGGCCCATGTGACGGACGTTTCCAACGCCTCCCGCACCATGCTCTTCAATATCCACACGATGCGCTGGGACGAGGAGCTTTGCGCCATGCTGGATATCCCCATGTGCCTGCTGCCGGAGCCGGTGGAGAATTCCCGGCGCTACGGCGTGGTGGCCCCCGGCATCCCGGGGCTGGAGAGCCTCGCGGGCATTCCGGTCTCCGGCGCGGCGGGCGACCAGCAGGCGGCACTGTTCGGGCAGGGCTGCTTCGATGTGGGAGACGCGAAGAATACATACGGCACGGGCTGCTTCACGCTGATGAACGTGGGGGCGGAGCCGGTGCGCTCCCGCAGCGGACTGGTGACCACGGTGGCCTGGCGGCTGGCGGGCAAGACTACCTACGCTCTGGAGGGGAGCGTTTTCAACGGCGGCAGCACCATCCAGTGGCTGCGGGACGAGCTGGGCCTGATCCAGAGCGCACCGGAGTGCGACCGTCTCGCGGAGAGCGTGAAGGACAGCGCCGGGGTGTTTCTGGTGCCGGCCTTCACGGGGTTGGGCGCGCCCTACTGGGATATGTACGCCCGGGGGGCCATCGTGGGCCTGACCCGGGGCGTGAATAAGGCCCATATCGCCCGGGCGGCGCTGGAGGGTATCGCCTTTCAGGTGGCGGACCTGATGAACGCCATGCGGCAGGACGCGGACGTGAAGATCACGGCCCTGCGGGTGGACGGCGGCGCCAGCGTCAGCGATCTGATGATGCAGACGCAGGCGGACTTGCTGCGCATCCCGGTGGACCGGCCCTATATGGTGGAGACGACGGCCTTCGGCGCGGCGGCTCTGGCGGGTCTGGCAGAGGGGATGTGGAGCGGCTTTGACGAAATACGCCGCGTGCGGCGCAGCCAGCATATTTTTAAGCCCAGCCGTCCCCAGGCGGAGTGTGAGGAACAGTACGCCCAGTGGAAGCGGGCGGTGTCCCGGGCCAGAGGCTGGGTAGAGTAAGCAAAAGGAAAACAGTTGCAAATCCCGCGAAATGAGCTATAATAGTAGCACCTGAAGTCACTGTACCATCCACACGGATTTTTGAAAGGAGAATAGGTATGTCTCTGGATTTTCTGAACAACATCGGTGAAAAGGCCAAGGAAGCCGCCGCTTTTGCCGGCGAGAAGGCCAGGGCCGCCGCGGAAGTGGCCCGGGTCAACGTGCAGATCGTGACCGAGCAGCGCAATATCGACAAGAACTACCGCGCTGTGGGCGAGTGGTTCGTCTCTGAGTATCAGGGCGAGATCCCCGCTGAGGTGAAGGATCTGGTGGAGGCCATCAACGCTTCCAAGGCCCGCATCGCGGAGCTGCAGGCCAGCCTGAGCGAGGCGGAGGAAGCGCCCGTCGACGAGGGGGAGCCCGCGCAGCGCTTCTGCTCCAGCTGCGGCTGCGAGGTGAGCGGCAGGTTCTGCTCCAACTGCGGCGCTCCCGTGGAGGAATAAGACAAAACACGAAAGCAGGCCCCGCCGCAATGGCGGGGTTTGCTTTTTATCAAGGAGAAAACGACTGGGGAACAGGCTCATTTTTTTCGCTCCGGCATAGCATGGGAAAGGAAAGACCGGGACGAGAAGGAGGAGCGATTATGGAACGACAGA
Source organism: Oscillospiraceae bacterium (assembly GCA_051867615.1). Lineage (GTDB taxonomy): Bacteria > Bacillota > Clostridia > Oscillospirales > Oscillospiraceae > RGIG5472. The sequence continues at coordinate 8,003 of JBJDYU010000030.1, forward strand.
CCCCCCTGGAGCGGGAGCAGACGTATGATTTCCGGCAGCATGACCGCATCTGGCAGCGGGTGGCGCCGGGGCTCACGCCCTTTCCGGAGGTGCGCGGTCCGGCGCCCCGTCCGCCGATGATGGGTACGGAGACGGGCGCGGAAACAGGCACAGGGATGACTACGGCGGCGGAGCTGCAGCTGCCGGGAGCGCAGGCGAACCCCTGCTGCCTTGGCAGCGCCGCGGCGGAATCCCTGCCGGTGCTCACGGGCTTTATGCGGGAGGAGCGGCAGACCCGACGCTGGGAGCGCTGCCTGCTCTCGCAGGCCCCGGACGGCGCAAGCCGCGCCTTACTGCAAAGGCTGATAAACGGCTCCGGCGCCATCCTGCGCCGGCTCGCCGCCATCTACTACCTCATCACGGGCGGCTGGCCGGAGTGTGAGAGCATGGGCTTCACCTCCTGCGGCTGCGGCTGGGCGGAGGGCCTGCGGATGGCCTACCATATGGAGGCCTGCGGCGCCATGAACTACATCCGGGCGGCGGAGGGTACCACGGACCCCTGCCTCAACCGCCTGATGACGGAGCTGGGACAGGAGAAGAACGCCCGGGCGGACCGGCTGCTGGCGCTGCTGTCGGACTGCCGCCGGCGTTAAGAGAAAAAACGCTTCGGCGGGCGTTGCCTGCCGAAGCGTTTCGCGCATCTTTGCTTATTCGAAGGAGATAATGTAGTAGTATACGGGCTGTCCGCCGGCATAGACGGAGACCTCCGCGCCGGGGCAGGCGGCCTGGAAAAGGGCGGCGGCCTGAGACGCGGCTTCTTCAGTCACATCCTCGCCGAAGTAGAGGGAGATGAACTCCGCCTCCTTTTCGCCCGCCGCTTCCGCGAGCTTCTCCAGCAGGGAGCCGATCTCCTGATCGGTGCCAAAGAGCTTGCCCTCCAGCAGCGCCAGATAGTCGCCCTCGTTGATGGTGAAGCCGTCGAAATCGCTGTTGCGGGCGGCGTAGGTGATCTGGGCAGTGGTGACGGAGGAGAGGGCCGCGGTCATGGACTCGCGAATGTCCTCGGCGCTCGTGGCCTCAAAATCCACATTCATCATGGCGGTGATGCCCTGCGGCACCGTGGCGGAGGGGATGACCACCACCTGCTTTTCGGTGAGGCCCACGCACTGCTCCGCGGCCATGATGATGTTTTTGTTGTTGGGCAGGACGAACACCGTCTCCGCGGGGACGCTGTTCACCGCGTTGAGGATGCTCTCGGTGGAGGGGTTCATGGTCTGGCCGCCGCTGACGATGGCGTCCACGCCCAGATCCCGGAACATGGCGGCGAGGCCGTCGCCCGCACAGACGGCGAGATAGCCGAAGGGCTTCTCCGCCGGGGCCACGGCGGGAGCGGAGGGACCCTCGTCCTCCTCCAGATCGTCCACGCTCTGGGCCTTGCGGCCCGCGGCCACATCCTCGTGCTGGGTGCGCATATTCTCGATCTTCGCCAGCTCCAGCGTGCCGTACTTCTGGGCTTCGTTCAGCGCGTCGCCCGGGGTGTCGGTGTGGACATGGACCTTGAAGGCCTCGTCGTCCTCGCCGATGACCAGACTGTCGCCGATGCTGCTGAGATATTCCCGCAGCGGCTCCAGAGACTTCTCCACGGTCTTGCGCACGATGAACACGGTGTCGTAGGTGAAGGTGATGTCCTCATCCTCAAAGCAGCTGAAGGGGTTGCCGCTTTCCTCCTCCTGCCGCTCCGCGCCGCTCTCCGGCAGCGCCTCGCCCCGGAGGGCCGCCAGCATACCCCGCAGGATCACGAGAAAGCCCATGCCGCCCGCGTCCACCACGCCGGCCTTTTTCAGCACCGGGTTCATGTCGGTGGTCTCCGCGAGGGTGGCCTCGCCCTGCTCGATGGCGGCGAGGAACACGCCCTCCAGATCGCAGCCCTCCTCCGCAGCCTCCACGGCGCGCTTGGCGGCGAGGCGGGAGACGGTGAGGATGGTGCCCTCAGCGGGCTTCATGACGGCGCTGTAGGCGGCGGTGACGCCCTCCTGCAGCGCGGCGGCGAAATCGGCCGGGCCGGCTTCGCTCTTGCCCTTGAGGCTCTTGGACAGGCCGCGGAAAAGCAGCGACAGAATGACGCCGGAGTTGCCCCTTGCGCCGCGCAGCAGGGCGGAGGCGGCGATGGAGGCGGCCTCGCCCACGGTGGCGGCGCTGCGGCGGCCGAACTCCGCAGCGGCGGCCTGAATGGTCATGCTCATATTGGTGCCGGTGTCGCCGTCAGGCACGGGAAACACGTTCAGGTCGTTGATGGCCTGCTTTTCCCGGCTGATGGCGGCGGCGCCGTGCCGGATCATATCCTGAAACAGGATTGCGGTGATCTGTTCGTTCATGTCTTCGGTCCTCCCTGAATCTTACAATGTCATGGAGTCCACAAAGACGTCCACTTGGTCTACCCGCGCGCCGGTATAGCTGGAGACGAGGTAGCGCACCTGGCTCATGATGGAGGCGCACACCACGGGGATGTTCACGCCGTTCTCCACCACGATGTGCAGTTCGATGGAGATGGATTCATCCTCATTATAAATGACCTTCACGCCCTTGCCCATGGCCTCCCGCCGCAGCATATGGACAAGCCCGTCCGTCATGGAGCGGTAGGCCATGGCCTTGACACCGAAGCAGCTGGTGGCGGCGGCGCCGGTGATATTCGTAAAGACGGCGCTGCTGATGGTCACAGTGCCTTTATCACAGTTCAGTTTCAACATAGCCGAACCATCCTTTCTCAAGATATGGAAAAGAAAACCTGCGTAATATTCCATTTTACGCAAACAGTATACACACTTTCACCGGGAATAACAAGCGGAAAATGCAAATTGGGGGGAGCGGCTCCGGCGGAGAGCGTAAAAAAGAGCTGTTTTTTCCCTCAGGAGCGTTGCGTTTGACGGCAGAGATATGGTAAAATCAAAAAAAACGGTTCGTGCTGCCGCCGCTTCCCGGCGGCGGACGAAGGAGGATACGATGCGAGTGATCACAGGGTCGGCGCGCGGGCGCCGGCTGAAAGAGCTGAAGGGTATGGACACCCGCCCCACCACCGACAAGGTGAAGGAGAGTATGTTCAACATCCTGCAGTTCGATATCGAGGGGCGGCGGGTGCTGGACCTGTTCGCCGGCACGGGCCAGCTGGCTATCGAGGCCTTGTCCCGGGGCGCGGAGAGCGCCGTGCTGGTGGACCAGCGGAGCGACGCGGTGAAGCTCATCCGGGAGAATCTGGCCCTGTGTGGGCTGGAGGATAAGGCGAAGGTGGTGCCGGGGGAGGCGCTGGGCTATCTCGCCTCCCTGCGGGAGAAGTTCGACCTCATCTTTCTGGACCCGCCCTATGACACGGAGCTGCTGGAAAAGGCGCTGGCCCATATCGCCCGGTACGACCTGCTCTCGCCCCACGGGCTGATCATGGCGGAGTCCAGGGCGGAAAAGCGCCTGCCGGCCCTTTCCGCGCCTTACGGCGTCTACCGGGAGTACCGCTACGGCAAGATCAAGCTCACGGTCTACCACCGGGAGGGAGAGACATGAGGATCGCGGTCTGCCCGGGGAGCTTCGACCCCGTGACCCTGGGCCATGTGGATATCGTGCGGCGCGCCGCGCGGCAGTTTGACCGGGTCTATTTCTGCGCCATGCACAACGACCTGAAAAGCGCGGGTCTGCTGACGGCACGGGAGCGGCGGGAGCTGCTGGCCCTGGCGGCGGAGGACATAGAGAATGTGACGGCGGACTGCTGGGACGGCTATCTCGTGGACTATGCCCGGCAGGTGGGCGCCACGGCGGTGGTCAAGGGCGTCCGCGGGGCGGAGGATCTTCGCTGGGAGATGGAGATGGCGGAGGTCAACCGCGGCCTCTACCCGGAGCTGGAGACCTTCCTGCTGCCGGCGAAAGAGGAATTCAAGGATATCAGCTCATCCCTCGTGCGGGCCTGCCTGCGGGAGGGTAAAGACATCAGAAGCTATGTGCCCGCCCCGGTGGCGGACTGGCTGGAACAGAGGAAAGGACGGTAATTATGGCGGAACTGCGGGAAGTACAGAAATTGGTGGATATGCTCCACGGCATGGTGGACGAGGCCAAGAGCGCCCCGTTCAGCTCGGACAAATGCATGATCCCCCGGGACGAGGCGCTGGATATCCTGGAGGAGATCAGCGCGGCGCTGCCGGTGGAGCTCAAGCGCGCGCAGGAGCTGCTGCGGGCCAGGGACGAGTATGTGGAGAGCGCCAAGCGGGACGTGGAGCGCATGATGCGTCAGGCGGAGCTGGAGGCCAAGAGCAAGGTCTCCGAGAGCGAGGTGCTGGCCGCCGCCCGGCAGAAAAGCCATGACATCATCAAGCGGGCGGAGGACCGCTCGCGGGAGATGTACCGCGTGGCCAACGAGTATACCGAGGACGCCCTCCGCCGCACGGAGGAGGCCATCCAGATGGCGCTGGAGGAGGTCAAGCAGTCCCGCGCCAGCTTCCGCGCGGCTTCGCAGGAGAAGCTGCAGCAGGGCAGAGAGCAGCTGGCGGAGAGCGCCAAGGCGGACAAGAGCGACGCGGAGTAACGCGGCGCGCAACAGAAGCAAAGCGAAAGGACGCCCCTCCGGGCGTCCTTTTTTGCCCCCGAAACGACATTATGTAAACGAATTAAAGCCAAAGAAAAGCAAAAAAGGAAAGTACTTCCAGCAAGAGAAACAGAAAAACTAAAACAAATGTTTGAAAACAAAAATTTCGGCGAAAAAAGATGAAAAATGTCGAAAGAAAATGCGTTTTTTCTCTTGATTTTCCTCTCCCTTTTTTCTATACTAAACTTGACTCGGGTGGGGGAAAGTGGTGCCCAATGGAGCAAAGTGGTGCCAAACCCCGGAGAGGAGGGGGCAAGGTATGACCGGCCAGTATCATCACAGCATAGACAACAAAGGCCGCCTGTTCATCCCTGCGCGCCTCCGCGAGGAATTGGGCGAGACGTTTTATGTCGCCATCGGCATGGGCAAGTGCCTCGCCATTTACTCCGACGAGTGCTGGGCCGGCGTTACGGCGCAGCTTGACAGCCTCCCCTACAGCAAGACCCGGGACGCCATGCGTATGCTCTACGCCAACGCCGTGAAGTGCGAGCCGGACGCCCAGGGACGCATCCTCCTGCCGGCGAAGCTCCGCCAGTTCGCGAACCTCAGTAAGAACGTGGCCATCATCGGCGTGTCCAAGCGGGCGGAGATCTGGGACGAAGATACCTGGAACGAGATGGAGAACGCGGCGCTGAACAGCGAGGATATGCTCCACGCCATGGAAGAACTGGGGCTTTGATATGGAGCGTGCGGAGTACGGACATAAGCCGGTTTTGCTGGCGGAGTGCCTGACGGCTCTGGCCATCCAGCCGGAGGGCGTGTATCTGGACGGCACGCTGGGCCGGGCAGGCCATTCCCTTGAGATCGTAAAGCGCCTGACCACCGGCCGGCTCATCGCCATCGACCGGGACGAGACGGCGCTGGCTGCGGCGGAGGAACGGCTCAAAGACTACCGAGACCGCGTGACGCTGGTCCACAGCAACTTCAGCCGTCTCGGCGAGGTGCTGACAGAGCTTGGTATCGACGGCGTGGACGGGATGCTCTTTGACCTGGGCGTTTCCTCCCCCCAGCTGGACGAGCCTGAACGCGGCTTTTCCTATATGCACGACGCGCCGCTGGATATGCGCATGGACGCCACGGCTTCCCTCACCGCCTACGAGGTGGTGAACGGCTGGAGCTATGAGGAGCTGCGGCGCATCCTGTTTGAATACGGCGAGGAGCGCTACGCGCCCCAGATCGCGAAGACCATCGTCAAGGCCCGGGAGGAACGGCCCATCGAGACGACTTTCCAGCTCACGGAGCTGATTCGCCGCGCCATGCCCCCGGCGGCGCTGCGGGAAAAGCAGCATCCCGCCAAGCGCAGCTTTCAGGCCATTCGTATCGCGGTAAACGACGAGCTGGGAGAGCTGCCGCCCATGCTGGAGGCGGCGGAGCGGGGCCTACGCCCCGGCGGACGCCTGGCGGTGATCTCCTTCCACTCTCTGGAGGACAGGATCATCAAGCAGACGCTGCAAAGATTAGCCACAGGCTGCACCTGCCCGCCGGAGTTTCCGGTGTGCGTCTGCGGCAAGAAACCGAAAATGAAGCTCGTCTCCCGCAAGCCCATCGTGCCGGGGGAGCAGGAGCTTGAGGAAAACCCCCGCGCCCGCAGCGCCAAGCTGCGCGTGGCGGAAAAACTGTAAGAAACATTTATAATGGACAGAGGAGAGATCGCCATGGCGGAGCTTAGGAGACGCAGCGCAGACCAAAGTGAATACCGTGCCCGCAGCACCTACGGCGACCTCGCCTATGACCTTGACTACGCGGAGCGGGAATACCGCCTGCGCCACGCGGGAGAGGAGCGGCAGGAGGAGTGCCAGAGCTATATCCGCCCTGCGCA
>JBJDYU010000031.1:0-14158 GCA_051867615.1 Oscillospiraceae bacterium
CTCCATCCCCACCGCCATCATCGGCGGCGTCAGCTTCATCCTCTACGGTATGATCTCCGCCGTGGGTGTGCGCAACGTGGTGGAGAACCAGGTGGACCTGACCAAGAGCCGCAACCTCATCGTGGCCGCCGTCATCCTGGTCTGCGGTCTCGGCTTCTCCGGCGGCATCACCTTCACCGTGGGCGACGCCACCATCACCCTGACCTCCCTCGCCATCGCCGCCATCGCGGGCGTGGCCCTCAACGCCATTCTGCCCGGCAAGGACTACGTCTTCGGCGCCAGCACCAAGGGCGACAGCGCCGCCAACCTGGGCACCTATTAATCTATCGAAAGCACACAAAAAGACCGGAGGGCATTGCCCTCCGGTTCTTTTTCTGTTTATGGCGGTCCGGGTACCTGCCGCTTCCGGCATTACGCCTCCAGCAGCTCCCCTATCCGGGACTCCCCCAGCACCGTGACGCCGCTCTCGCGCAGTGCCTCCGCCGTGACGCCCCAGCCCTCGCGCAGCGTGCCGGTGAAGCTGCCGTCATAGATACTTCCGCTGCCGCAGGAGGGGCTGCGCTCTTTCAGAAGCGCTTTCTTCGCCCCGTACAGCCTTGCGAGACGCACCGCCTCCTCCGCCCCCCGGCGGAAGGCTTCCGTCACGTCCCGGCCATCGCGGTCCAGCACCCGCTCGCCCGCGCGCTCGGCGGGCGTCCGGGGCGTGGGCAGGCCGCCCATGACCTCGCCGCAGACGGGCACGAGGTGATACCGCCGCAGGAGCTCCGGCAGCTCTGCCAGCTCTTTCCCGCCGCCGTCGTAGCGGCAGCGGACGCCCATGAGACAGGCGCTGACGAGGAGGGTCTCCTTTTCCATGTCAGACGATCCTTTCTCCGTTCAGCTCCGCCTGCACCAGAGCCTCGCCCCGGTAGCGCAGGCGCAGGTGGAAGAAGTCCGCTCCCGCCTCCAGCAGGCTGAGAAAGAGCTTGTCCCCCTCCCAGAGCTTCTTTTTCCGCAGCTCCTGCTTCGGCAGCCAGCAAAGCTCCCCCTCGTCGCACTCGCGGATGGTGCCGGTGTAGGCCGTGGCGGTGAAAAGGTGCATATCCTCCGCCGGCCAGCGGTCGGACTCGAAATGCACCACGCCGCGGTAGCGGTACTCCGTCAGCGTCAGGCCCGTTTCCTCCCGCGCCTCCCGCAGCATACACTGCTCCGCGTCCTCGCCTTCCTCGAACTTGCCGCCCACGCCGATCCACTTGTCCTCGTTTTCGTCGTCCTTCTTTTTCGTCCGGTGCAGCATGAGATACTGCGTCCTGTCCTCGCTTTCGATGTAGCAAAGGCTGGTCTGCTTCTCCGCCATGGCGCGTCCCTCTCTTTCCCGGCCCCAGTCACGGCAGCGGCGGTATCCGGGAATTTACTCTTTCTCTCTTTTTACCGGTCTGACATATTTCCAAAAGTGCTTGCAGTCATGATAGAAATAAAACACCCGGCCCTGCGTGGTGTCCAGCCGGTAGCCGCTGGCCGGATAGTCAAACTCCTTCATGGCTTTTTCGATCTCCGCCTCCACGGCGGCGTTTTCCGTTTCAAAGTCAAACGGCCCGTGTTCAAAAACGATGTACTCCCCCTCGGGAACGTCCATCAGCTGCATCTGCGGCGGCACCTCGCCGTCGTAATCCACCGGCAGGCGGACGCCGTAGGCCTCCGCCAGCGGAATGCCCCAGCTGCAAATTCTGCCCGCCGGTTCATTGATGAACGCCATCAGCTGACCGCTTCCGCTGTCAGCCTCGTCTCCTCCCATGTCATCCAGCTTCCCCTGAATGCTCTCCAGCAGGCCGCAGATCGTCTCGCAGTCCTGCCCGGGAATAAGGCTCTGCTTCTGCCAGAAGTCCCAATACCCGATGCTTTCGTAGTTCCTGATGTGCAGAAACTTGTGGGCCGGGATCGTCACAAAATAGGTCTTTACGCTCTCCGTTGTCTTTGCCATACCTGCTCCTCCGATTCCTAATAAATAGCAGTCAAAGGGCCTGATGACGGTGCGAAGCACCACCGGGACCGGTTTTTTCTGATACTCGCTGGGCGTGATCCCGTAGGCTTCCCTGAATGCGCGGGTGAAGGCTTCGTGAGACGAAAAACCGTAACGCAGGGCAACGTCCAGAATGCCGCTGTCCGTGTCGCGGAGCTCTTTCAGCGCGAAAGCCAGCTTCCTGTAACGCAGATACTCCCGCAGCTGCATCCCGGAGATCTCCCTGAACTTCCTTGACACGTAGAACTCGGAATATCCCAGCTCCTGTGCCAGCCGGTGCAGCGTGATCGCCTCATCGCTGCGGCTTTTGATGCAGCCGTCGATCTCGTACGCGATCCTCTGGATATTCTTATACCACTCGTACATCCTCGCACCTCCTCCCCCCTTGACTTGCATCCATTATACCGAAGCAGGCGGCGCAGCGCTTGATTTCACTTGCGGAGTTTTCGTATTTTCAGTTATATGCGCTCCCTCTCTGCGGGTGATAAACGCCGCTTCCCCGCAGGGCGCCGTCTTAAAACACCGACGGCTTATGGAAGACGCGCAGCTTGGCCTCCCCCAGAATATCGCTCCGGGAGACCTCGCCGAAGGCGCGGCTGTCGATGCTGACGCTGCGGTTATCGCCCAGCAGGAACACGCAGCCCTCCGACACCGTCAGGTCCACTGCCCCCTCGGTGACAAGGCCCGCCTCCAGATACGGCTCCTCCAGCCGCTCTCCGTTGATATACACGCTGCCGCTGTAGATCTCCACATGGTCCCCCGGCAGGCCGATGACCCGCTTGACCAGATTCTCCTGCCCCAGCTCCTCGCTGCTGAACACCACGATATCGCCGCGCTCATAGCTGCCAGTCTTCACGATGAAGATATAGTCGCCGTCCAGCAGCGTGGGATACATGGAGGTCTGATGCACCACCACGGGCTTCCACAGGCCCAGCAGCAGCGTCGCCGCGAACAGGAGCACAAATACCGCCATTGCCACGGTGCTCCCATTCTCCTTCCAAAACTGTTTCGTCTTTTTCTCTGTCACTTGTGTCCGCCTCCTGCGCTTCGGCGCTCCTGCACGCCGCGTTTTTCCGTTTTTCAGCTCTCCCGTATGCGCGCTCCGACCTGTTGGCCGAAGGGCGTGGCCGCAAGACCGCCCAAAGCCGTCTCCCGCAGCTCCGGCGGCAGGCGCCGGCCCACCTCGCCCATGGCTACGATGACCTCGTCCGCCGGGACGCGGCTCTCGATGCCGGCCAGAGCCATGTCCGCCGCGCTCACCGCGTTCACCGCGCCGATGACGTTGCGCTTGACGCAGGGCACTTCCACCAGACCCGCCACCGGGTCGCACACAAGGCCCATCAGGTTTTTCAGCGCCATGGCGACGGCGTGGGCGATCTGCGCCCCACTGCCGCCGCGCAGCTGCACCAGCGCGCCCGCCGCCATGGCGGAGGCGGTGCCCACCTCCGCCTGACAGCCGCCCTCGGCCCCGGAGATGGAGGCCCGCTGGGCGATGACCGCGCCGATACCGCTGGCGGTGTACAGCGCCTCCAGCACCTGCCTTTGATTGAGCTCGCCGCCGCGCCACAGCGGCAGCAGCACCGCCGGCAGCACGCCGCAGGAGCCCGCCGTGGGCGCCGCCACGATGCGGCGCATACAGGCGTTGGACTCCGCCATGGAGAGCGCCTCGGCGATGACCTCGCTGACATAGCCGCCGCTCATGGCCTCGCCCCGGCGGTTATACTGGCGCATCTTCAGCCCGTCGCCGCCCACAAGGCCGCTGACGGAGCGCCGCTCGCCGGTATAGCTGTCGGAGGCCTCCTCCATGGCGTGCCACACGGTGAGCATCCGCGCCATGGACTCCTCCCGGCTGCACTCCCGGCTCTCCACGTCGCTCTCCAGCACGATCTCCCAGAAGGCCTTGCCCTCCTCGTCGGCCCGGCGGAGGATCTCCTCCATGGAATCAAGCATTGTCCCGTTCCTCCCTCTTGTCGTAGTACGTTACCTTCAGGATGCCCGGGAAAGCCGCGATCCACTCAATGAGCCGGGGTTCCACCGCCTGATCCGTTTCGATCACCATCAGCGCCTCGCCGCCCTTACGATGGCGGGAGAGGCGCATATTGGCGATATTGATGCGGTAGTTGGAGAGGAGCCGCGTCACCTCCGCGATGGTACCGAACTCGTCCTGGTTGTGGATGACGAGGGTGTTGAAATGCCCGTCAAACTCCACCTCGATGCCGTCCAGCTCGTTGACCAGGATCTGACCGCCGCCCACGGAGGAAGCCCGCATCTGCAGCGTCTTCCCGCTCTCGCCCACGAGCTCCAATACCACGGTGTTGGGGTGCGCGCCGTGCAGCTCCGTCTTTTCAAAGCTGTATCTGAGGCCCGCCTTCTCCGCCTCCTCAAAGGCGAAGGGGATGCGCATATCGTCCGGGTTCATACCGAGCAGACCCGCCAGCAGCGCCCGGTCCGTCCCATGGCCCCGGCCCGTGGTGGCAAAGGAGCCGTGGAGCAAAATCCGCGCCTGCCGCACCTCCTCCCCCAGCAGAATGCGGCCCATCTTGCCGATGCGGGCCGCTCCCGCCGTGTGGGAGCTGGAAGGCCCTACCATGATGGGGCCTAAAATATCGAAAATATCCGCCATACCGCCGCCGCCTTTCGCGTCGTTTCTTCTGCCTATATCCTACCACAGGCCGAAGCGAAATCCAACTGTGTCCTCCTCCAATTTTTGCAGCCGGAGGAAGTCCCTCCCACCGCAAAATGTTGACAGCGCCCGATCCGGCATTTTTCCTGTCGCAAAGGCACAGGCTGTGCTATACTGGCAGTATCTGAAAAAACGAAACGGCAGGAGGTCCTCCCATGCCCTATCTCACCCTACACATCGGAGCGCGCCTGCAGGGGCAGACCGTGCGCAGCGTTCTGAAAACCGAATGTCACGTCTCCTCCGATATGCTGGCGCGGCTGAAGCGCCGGGAGGACGGCATCCTTGTGAGCGGCCGCCCCGCCCGGGCCAATACGCTCCTGCGCGAGGGGGACGAGCTTTCCTTTTCCCTCGCGGACGAGCCCCGCGAGACGCCCATCCCGCCGGTGGACGTGCCTTTGGAGATCGTATATGAGGACGAATACCTGCTGGTACTGAACAAGCCCGCCGCCATGCCCACCATTCCCTCCTCCCTCCAGCCGGGAGAGCCCAGCGTGGCGGGTGCGCTGTCCCACCGCTATGGCGGGGCGCTCCGCTTCCACGCGGTGAGCCGGCTGGACCGGGGCACCACGGGCCTGCTGGCAGTGGCGAAGTACGGCTATATCCATGACCTGCTGCGCCGCAGTCTGCACGAAGAGCTGCGGCGGGAATACCTGGGCGTGGCGGTGGGATCGGTGACGCCGGAGCGCGGCCGCATCGACCTGCCCATCGCCCGGGCGGAGGGCTCGCTGATCCTCCGCTGTGTCTCCCCTGATGGGGCGGAGGCCCACACGGAGTATGAAACGCTCCGCCGCGCGAACGGCTTCACCCTGCTGCGCCTGCGGCCCCTGACAGGACGGACCCACCAGCTGCGGCTCCACCTCTCCGCCATCGGCTATCCTCTGGCGGGAGACTTCCTCTACGGCACGGAGGACCGCGAGCTGATCTCCCGGCCCGCCCTGCACTCGGCGGAGCTTTGGCTGCGCCATCCCATCAGCGGCGAGCAGCTCCACTTCACCGCGCCCCTGCCGGAGGATATGGCCCGGCTGCTGCGGTAGCTTTTCCGCGCGTTTTGTCCGCTGCAAGACGGAGAATATACAACGGGGACGGCCTTTCGGCCGTCCCCGTTGTAATGTATAGGTTTTTCAGCGCTTTGGCACGGTGGCGGAAAAAGCCGCTGTGCCTTTCCGGCGTTACTTCTTATCCGTCAGGGCGTCCTTCACCGCCACGCCGAGCCCAGCGAGAGAGGCGATGTCGCTGGGGATGATGATCTTCGTGGCCTGGCCGTCCGCCGCCGCCTGGAAGCTTTCCAGCGCCTTATACTTGATGACCTGGTCGCTGGGAGCCGCCTGGTTCAGCAGCTCCACGGCTTTGGCGTTGGCCTGCTGCACCCGCAAAATGGCCTCGGCCTCCGCCTCCGCCACGGCGATCTTCGCGTACTTCTCCGCGTCGGCCCGGAGGATGGCGGACTCCTTCTCGCCCTCGGCGATGAGGATCTGGCTCTTTTTCTGGCCCTCCGCCTGCAGGATGCTCTCCCGGCGCTCACGCTCGGCGCGCATCTGCTTTTCCATGGCCTCCTGGATCTCGGCGGGCGGCGTGATGTTCTTCAGCTCCACGCGGGTGACCCGGATGCCCCAGGGGTCGGTGGCCTCGTCCAGCACGTCCCGCATCTGGGCGTTGATGGTGTCGCGGCTGGTCAGGCACTCGTCCAGCTCCAGCGAGCCGATGATGTTGCGCATGGTGGTGGCGGTGAGATTGTCCAGCGCCTGCATGGGATGCTCCACGCCGTAGGCGTAGGCCTTGGGGTCCATGACGGCGAAGTACAGCACCGCGTCGATCTTCAGCGACACGTTATCCTTGGTGATGGCGCGGGACTCCGGCGTGTCGAACACCTGCTCCTTCAGCGACACCTTCCGGGCGATGCGGTCCACCAGAGGGATCTTGATGTGCAGACCCGCGTTCCAGGTGGTCTGATAGGTGCCCAGCCGCTCGATGACATAGGCCCGGGCCTGGGGCACGACGGAGATGTTCGCGATGAGCAGCGCCAGCACCAGCACGGCGATTACGATGAAAACAATTTGCATGACAGTTTCCTCCTATTGATGTTGATGGTCCACGGTTTCTCTCTCAAAAGTCCCAGGGGTCGTCGTAGGCCTGACTCTTTTGCCAGCTGTGATGCTCGCTGTAGGCGCAGGGATCCGCGCTGCCCCGGGGCCGCTCCCGCCGGGTACGGCGGTAATGGTCGGCGTGCATCTCCTCGCCGGTCTTCTCCCGAAAGCCGCTCCACTCCGCGCCGTCCGCCTTCCGCTTTTTCGCCGCGCCCACGGCCCAGAGCACGGCGCAGAGCACGACTACAAGCAGCAGCGGGACGACGAAAAGCCGGGATACGCCGCCGCTTTGCGCCACACGCGAGAACACGCCGTTTACCAGCAGCACCGCCAAAAACGCGCCCACAACAATGACTGCGCCCCCCGGCTTGCGGCTGCTTTGCGTTTCAAAACCCCGGTAGCCGCTGTTTTTCAAAGGCATGGCAGATTCCTCCTCTCCTTTGCTCCGCAAGGTGTTTCCCTTGTTTTTCCTGTCAGTGATGATACATATCGCCCCCGGGGGAACAATATGCCACGAAATCTATTTACGCCTCGTCGATCAGGCCCATCCGGTCCGCCGCCATCGCCAGCGCCGGCACCGCGATGAGCTGCAGCAGCAGTCCCGGCCAGCAGGCGACGCACTCCTGCCGGACAAGGGCGGAGAGGCTGTAGGGCTGCTTTTGCAGCTCCAGCATGATGTAGGAGGCGGCCACATAGCCCACGCGGCCCGCCGCCATGGCGGCGATGAGACTGGCGTAGAGGCTTGCCGCGCTGCGGGCAAAGCTGCGGAAGATGGGGCTGGCCGCCGCGCCGAACAGCGCGTACTCCACCGCCATGGCCACCGCGTCCGGGTAGATGGCGGGCTCGCCGGTAATGATGAAGGAGAGAAACGGTGCCAGCAGGCCCACCACGGCCCCGTAGGGCGCGCCGCAGATGAGGCCGCAGAGCAGCACCGGGAGCTGGGCCAGCAGCAGCCTGTCCCCGAAGGGCAGCACGCCGCCCGCGAAGGGCAGCACCACGCTGGCCGCCAGTAGCAGGAGCGCGACCTTCAGATTTTTCAGCTCCAGTTCCCTTTGCACGTCTCGTCCTCCTGTTCCTCTCCCGTTTCCCGGGGCGTATAGTGTTCGCCCTGCTCCACGTTCTCCTCCGCGAAGCGGCGGGCGATATGGTTCAGTACCCGCTTTTTATCCGCGCTCCAAAGGGGCGCCAGCAGCGTCCGCTTGTCTCCGTCCCCGGTGAGGCGGTGGATCACCATACCGGGCGGCATACGCCGCACGCACTCCGCGAGAAGCGTGATATATTCCTCTTCCTCCAAAGGCCGCACCCGGCCCCGGCGGTATTCCTCCGCGAGGTCCGTCCCCTCCTGCACATAGAGCAGGTGGAACTTCACCCCGTCCGCGCCGCTGTGGGCGATATAATCGGCGGTCTGAAATATGTCCTCCGCCGACTCTCCGGGCAGGCCCAGGATCATGTGTAAAATCACCGTGACGCCGATGGCTTTCAGCCGCGCGATGGCATCGTCAAAGCAGTCGAGCGTACAGCCCCGGCGGATATAGGCCGCCGTCCTCTCGTGGACGGTCTGCAGTCCCAGCTCCACCCAGACGGGCTTTTTCCGGCAGAGCTCCTCCAGCAGCGCCAGCACCTCGTCCCCGAGGCAGTCCGGCCGGGTGGCGACGGCGAGGGCCGCTATCTCCTCCGGTTCCATGGCGGCGGTGAACAGCTCCCGCAGGCGGGGGACCGGGGCGTAGGTGTTGGTGAAGCTCTGAAAATAGGCGATGTAGCGGGCGTCTTTGGCCTTGGCGGCCACGCGGCGCTTCGCCCGCTCCAGCTGCTCCGCCACCGTGCCGCCCCGCTCCGCGAACTCGCCCGCGCCGGAGCAGAAGATACAGCCCCGCGTTCCCACCGCGCCGTCCCGGTTGGGACAGGTCATACCGCCGTCCAGGGCCAGCTTATACACCTTGCAGCCGAAGGTCTCCTGTAAATAGGAATTCAAGGAACGGTAGCCCACGGCCCCCTCCTTTTGCGCAGCGCGCAGATAATCGCAAATGTATTCTACCATATTCCCCTTTTCCCGACAAGAGACAAGTTATAGGCTGTCGAAAAGCCTTCCAGCCCAAAGTTTCGGAGGGAAAGATAGTGTGAAAGGAAACCGTCAGGGTTGCCTTTCACGTTTTATTAGACGACTTTTTGAAACTTTTCAATAAGTTTCAAAAAGTCCGGCAGCTTGTCAAAAAGCCCTTCGGGCTTTTTGACAAGCTGAAGTTTTTTCTTGCAATCGCCCGGCGCATTCTATACAATAGAGCCACTGTGAAATCACCGCCGCGGCGGAGAAAAAGGAGCTTTTCCATGGAGATAGAGGAGATGTACCGCGCCCTGGGAGTCAGCGGCGAGGTCTATGCATACGGCGAGCGGGTGCTTTCGGATCTGAAGGAGCGCTTCGCCCGGGTGGACGAAACGGCGGAAATCAATCAGTGCAAGGTGCTGCACGCCATGCAGAAAAACCGGGTCAACGCCACCCATTTCGCCGCCACCACCGGCTACGGCTACAACGACGAGGGCCGCGACACGCTGGAGCGGGTCTACGCCGACTGCTTCCACACCGAGGCGGCTCTGGTGCGGCCCCAGATCACCTGCGGCACCCACGCCCTGGCCGTGGCGCTCGGCGCGAACCTCCGGCCCGGAGACGAGCTGCTGGCCGCCACGGGCCGGCCCTACGACACGCTGGAGGAGGTCATCGGCATCCGCCCCTCCCCCTGCTCCCTTGCGGAGTACGGCGTGACGTACCGCGAGGTGGCCCTGCGGGCCGACGGCGGCTTTGACTACGACGGCATCCGCGCCGCCATAAATGAAAAGACCCGCCTTATCCACATCCAGCGCAGCAAGGGCTATCAGACCCGGCCCACGCTCTCGGTAAAGGCCATCGGCGAGCTGATCGCCTTTGTCAAGGGCATCAAGCCGGACGTTGTGTGCATGGTGGACAACTGCTACGGCGAGTTCGTGGAGACGGAGGAGCCCTCCGACGTAGGCGCGGACATGATCGTGGGCTCCCTGATCAAAAATCCCGGCGGCGGTCTCGCCCCCATCGGCGGCTATATCTGCGGCACCAAGGCCTGTGTTGACCGCTGCGCCTACCGTCTCAGCGCTCCCGGCCTCGGGCAGGAGGTGGGCGCGAACTTAGGGCTGATGACCGCGCTGTTCCAGGGCTTTTTCCTGGCCCCCACCGTCACCGCCTCCGCCCTGAAAGGGGCCATCTTCGCGGCAAACCTCTATGAGCGGCTGGGCTTCGCGGTGGTGCCGGACAGCCGGGAGGAGCGCCACGACATCATTCAGGCCGTGACTCTCGGCAGCCGGGCGGCTATGGAGGCGTTCTGCAAGGGCATCCAGTCCGCCGCCCCGGTGGACAGCTATGTGACCCCCGAGCCCTGGCCCATGCCCGGCTATGACAGCGACGTCATCATGGCCGCAGGCGCGTTCATCCAGGGCTCCAGCATCGAGCTTTCCGCCGACGGTCCCTGCCGGGAGCCTTACGCGGTGTATTTTCAGGGGGGCCTCACCTGGCCCCACGCGAAGCTGGGCATCCTGCTGAGTTTGCAGAAGCTGGTGGACGCGGGACTGGTAGCGCTGCAATAAACATTTCTCCTGCCGCGTCTGCGGCAGGAGTTTCTTTTTTCCGCTGGGAAAATGATGCAAAAGCTACTGTTCAAAGGCGGCTTTTCATGCTATAATCAGAAAAAAGCAGGCGGCGCGCCGCATGGGAGCGCCGCAGGAGGAGACCCCATGAAAAAGATCGGACTCATCATCAACCCCGTGGCGGGCGTGGGCGGCCCGGCGGCGCTGAAGGGCAGCGACGGGCCGGAGGTGCAGCGTCTGGCGAAGGAGCTGGGCATCCGCTCCGCCACCCAGGAGCGCACGAAGGTGGTGCTGAAAAGCCTGGCGCTGGTAAAAGAGCAGGTACAGCTCTATGCCGCGCCGGCGGAAATGGGCGAGACGGCTGCAAGGGAAATGGGCTTTACACCCACTGTGGTGGGCGCTATTGAGAGCGGCGCCACCACGGCGGAGGACACCGTCCGCATCGCCAAAGAGATGCTGGCGTTGGGGCTGGATCTTCTCCTTTTCGCCGGCGGCGACGGCACCGCCCGGAATGTAGCCGAGGCCGTGGGGACCGATCTCACGGTGCTGGGCATTCCCGGCGGCGTGAAGATCCACTCGGCGGTATACGCGAAAAACCCTCTCGCCGCGGCGGAGCTGGCGCTGCGCTTCGTGGAGGAGCAGGAGCTGGAGACCACGGCGGCGGAGGTCATGGACATCGACGAGGAGAAGTTCCGCGCCGGCAGCGTGGCCGCCCGGCTCTACGGCTACATGAACGTGCTGAAGGCCCGGGCCTTCATGCAGTGCTGCAAATCCGGGGGCAAATCCTCCGCCGAGGCGCTGGATGATATCGCCACGGACGTGGTAGAATACATGGAGGATCACCCGGAGCGGCTCTATGTCATCGGTTCCGGCACCACCACCCGGGCGGTGATGGAGATGCTGCGGCTGCCCGACACGCTGCTGGGCGTGGACGTGGTGGAGAACGGACAGGTCGTGGCCTCCGATGTGAACGAACAGCAGCTGTACGAGCTGGTGAAAGGCCGGGAGGCCACCATCGTCCTCACCGTCATCGGCGGGCAGGGCCACATCCTCGGCCGCGGCAACCAGCAGCTCAGTCCCCGGGTACTGCGGGAGGTGGGCCTTGCAAACCTGATGATCATCGCGGACCCGGAAAAGCTGGCCTGCCTGCCCGGAAAGGCGCTGGTGGTGGACTCCGGCGACAGCGAGCTGGACCGGGCCCTCTGCGGCTGGCGGGCCGTGGTGACAGGCCTGGGCCAGACCACCATGATGAAGATCACCGTTTGAGAGAAAGGAGAGCGGCGTTATGGAGATCATTTTCAACGAAAACACGGAGATCGTCTCCCGCATCCGGGAGGGTCTGAAGCGCACGGGCGGCTACTGCCCCTGCCGTTTGGCCAGGACGGAGGAAAACGTCTGTATGTGCGAGGAATTCCGCCGGCAGATCGCGGACCCCGATTTCGAGGGCTACTGCCACTGCCGCCTGTATTATAAGAAAAAGTAAAAGGAGAACGACCATGGAAATTCTGACGCTGAACAAGGAAAATTTCGGCAATCTGGTGCTGGACAACGACGGCACGGTGCTGGTGGACTTCTGGGCCAGCTGGTGCGGCCCCTGCATGATGCTCTCCCCCATCGTGGACGAGATCGCGGCGGAAAAGCCGGAGCTGACTGTGGGCAAGGTCAATGTGGATGAGAACCAGGAGCTGGCCATCCGCTACGGCATCGACAGCATCCCGGCGCTGCTGCTGTTCCGCGGCGGCAAGCTCGCGGGCCGCAGCATCGGCTATCTCCCGAAAGAGCAGCTCATCGCCAAGCTGGGCCTGTAAGATAAGACGCGGCGAAAAGCGGCCGGGGCTTGCCCCGGCCGCTTGTTTTTTACGGTTTTTCCCTTTTTGCGTAACCTGCGCCGCCCCTTTTCCCTCTTTCAGGGTGAGGGTACCCCAAAGATGAACAACACAACGGGAGGTGACCACATGGAGGAGCAGGACATCGTAGGGCTGTTCTGGCAGAGGGACGAGGAGGCCATCGCCGCCTGCCGCGCACAGTATGGCGGCTATCTCACCGCTCTCGCCGGGCGCATCCTGCAAAGTCCCGAGGATGCGGAGGAGTGCGTCAGCGACACCTATCTCAAGGCCTGGCAGCACATCCCGCCGGAGCGACCCGTCCATCTCCGGGCCTATCTCGCAAAGCTCTGCCGCTTCCTCGCCTTTGGACGGCTGGACTGGCAGAACGCGGACAAGCGCAAGGCGGAGCTGGTAGAGCTGACGGAGGAGCTGGCCCAGTGCCTGCCGGACAAGCAGGCCGAGCAGGCGCTGGAGAGCCGGGAGCTGGGCCGCGCTCTGGACCGCTTCCTCCGGACGCTGGGCGATGAGCCGCGGCGCATCTTCCTGCGGCGCTACTGGTTCGCCGACTCCATCGTGGAGATCGCGGCGCGCTTCGGCGTCGGAGAGAGCAAGGTCAAGACCTCCCTTTTCCGCACGCGGCAGAAGCTGCGGACATTTTTGGAAAGCGAGGGATATACCGTATGAATACAGACGCAAGCGGCTTTACCCTTCTCATGGCCCTGGGCCAGGTGGAGGAGGGCTTCATCCACGACGCGTCGCTGCCAGCGAAAAAGCGCCGGCACCTCCGCTGGGTTGTGGGAACCGCCTGCGCGGCGGCGCTGGCTCTGGCGGTGCTGACGCTGCCTACGGGGGAGCCCCAGTCCCAGCCCCCTGCCGATGAAAGCGCGTCCTCCAGCCTGACCGTCAACTGGCACAGCGCGGAGACAGACGGCGCCATGGGCGCGCTCCTGTATGACATGGACCTGATCATCGAGGAGTACAGTCAAACAGAGGCGGGCTGGGATGCGGTCATGGCGGACTTCCGCTCCGCGGCGGGCATCGGCTGCGACGAGCTGCTGGCCAGACTGGAGGGGACGTTCTCTCTTTCCCGATTCTACACCCGCTCCACCCGGCAGAGCCAAGAGGGGCCATATCAGGTGCATGACTACTGCTTGCGGCTCACCACAAAGAGCGGCGGCAGCGCGCTTCTCGCCCTCAGCCGCCTGGGAGAGCCGCTGCGGGACTGCCTCCTTCTGGACGAAGCCCCCCTTGTTTCCCGCATTGGGGAGACGGAGCTGACCATCAGCGGCATGAAAACGGAGAGCCAGACCTGTTACCTCACCCGCTTTGCAAGCGGCGGCGTCTGGTACGACGTGGAGACGGAGAATGTGACGCTCGCGGAGCTGCAGCTTCTGCTGGAAGCGCTGCTGCTCCCCGGCGTGGAGGGATGACGCCATGAAAAAGCTGGCCCTATGGGCTCTGGCACTGGCCTGCGCGGCGGCCTTAGCCGGATGCGCGGCGGTCGGCACAGAAGCGTCTACTGCTGCCGAAGCGGCGCTGTCAGTAGGCGTCCTGAATGACAGCACACAGGGGGAAGGGCAGGAAAAAGCGCCAAGCACCGTCGCCCGTGTAGGCCACGGGTCCGAAGCGTCCGCCGTGGAATTATCTCCCGAGGACGCGGCGGCGCTCGCGGCGCTGCTTGAAAGCGGGAGCTGGAACACAGCGGGGACCGCCGACTGCCTTGATGACTGCGTGCTTACCATTGGTGGAGAAACTGTCTATTATTCTTCCGACTGCGGAACGTTCAACGACGCTGTAAAGGAAAGATGCTTGTCTCTGACTGAGGCGGAACGCTCCCGGGTCAACGCGATACTGGAAAAATATATTATTTTAGGCGCCGTCCCTTTCGCATAAGCGCGGCAGGAGTCATAACCACCGGCTAAGCCGGTGGCTTGAGTTGGCCCTATAAGGGCCTATT
>JBJDYU010000032.1:0-3154 GCA_051867615.1 Oscillospiraceae bacterium
GGAACGGCCTGACCGACCAGTTCCATCCCACCCAGATGCTGGCCGACCTGCTGACGATGGAGGAAAAGAAGGGCTGCCTGAAGGGCCTGCACTTCACCTACTTCGGCGACGCCCGCAACAACATGGGCAACTCCCTGATGATCGCCTGCGCCAAGATGGGCATCCACTTTACCGCCTGCGCGCCCAAGGAGCTGTTCCCGGCGCCTGAGCTGGTGGAGACCTGCAAGAAGATCGCGGCGGAGACCGGCGCTTCCATCCGCCTGACGGAAGACCTCACCGAGGGCGCTACCGGCGCGGACGTGCTGTATACGGATATCTGGGTCTCCATGGGCGAACCCGACAGCGTCTGGGCCGAGCGTATTCGTCTGCTCAAGCCCTATCAGGTGAACGCCAAAGTGATGGCCATGGCCAAGAGCGACGCCATCTTCATGCACTGCCTGCCCTCCTTCCACGATACCAAGACCACCATCGGCAAGGAGATCGCGGACAAGTTCGGCATCACCGAGATGGAGGTTTCCGACGAAGTGTTCTCCGGTCCTCAGTCCGTGGTGTTTGAAGAAGCCGGCAACCGGATGCACACCATCAAGGCGGTCATTTACGCCACGCTGCATTAAGGAGGGTCTGTTATGGCTTTTGAAATGCCCTGCTATCACGCGCCTGATTTCACGGAGGAAAAATTCCGCAACGCGCCTGACGCCCGCTGGGCGCCCGCGCCGAAGGACGGCGTCGCGCCGGAACACTATCACAGCACGTCCATGTACCCCGAGTATTTCAAGATCGACGGGAAATGGATGCTGGCCGAGGAAAGCCGCATGGACTCCAGCGTTGTGTACGCTGCCGACGGGACGCTGCAGGTGGTGGAAAACAGAAACCTGCGCCAGGGCGACCGCGTCATGCTGGGCCGCAGCGAAAACTGCTCGGAAGGCATCTATATGCACTGCCACGGCTTTGAGGAGCCGGGCGAGAGTCTGGAGGACCAGTTCGTGTTCCGTCAGGGCCGCAGCCGTGAGACCTCCTACGCGAAGGACTACGACCGGCTGATCGAGCTGCTGCGCTATGAGAAGGACCACGGCAACATCGTCTGGGTCATGGGCCCGGCCTTTGCCTTTGACTATGACGCGAGACGCGCCATGCAGGCGCTGGTGGAAAACGGCTATGCCCACGGCCTGCTGGCGGGCAACGCGCTGGCTACCCACGACCTGGAGGGCGCGCTGCTGCACACCGCTCTGGGTCAGGATATCTACACCCAGAAGTCCCAGCCCAACGGCCACTACAACCATCTGGACGTCATCAACAAGGTCCGCGAGAGCGGTTCCATCCCCCAGTTTATCGAGGACTACAAGATCGACAACGGCATCATGTACAGCGTGGTGAAGAACAACGTCCCCTTCGTGCTGACCAGCTCGATCCGCGACGACGGCCCGCTGCCCGAAGTGATCGCCAGCGCCTATGACGGCCAGAGCGCCATGCGCAACATTGTCAAGAAGTCCACCACCGTCATTTGCCTCGCCACCATGCTGCACACCATCGCCACCGGCAATATGACCCCCTGCTTCCGCGTTCTCGAGGATGGCACGATCCGCCCGGTGTACCTGTACTGCGTGGACGCCGCCGAATTCGTGGTGAACAAGCTGCTGGACCGCGGCAGCCTTGCGGCCACCACCATCGTTACGAACGTGCAGGACTTTATCACCATCATTGCCAAGGGCCTTGGCGTCATCGACTGATTGCGGGAAAGCCGGCGCAAACGCGCCGGCTTTTTCATGTCCGTGGAAGAAACAGCTCGTATATTCACTGCAAGACGCAGAACGGCGGCAGGCCATCCCTATGGGGAGGCCTGCCGCTTGCCGCGCTCAGCCCTTTTTGGCCCGCAGCCGCTGGATCTCCCGGCGGCGGAAGTCCACCTGCTCTCCGCTGGTGACGCTCCATTCCCGGGCCAGGAGCGCGATGACCTCTTCCTGCGCAGCGATGGCGCCACTGTAATCTCCCTGCAGCTCACAGAGCTGGGCGATGGAGTCGGCGCCGTCGGTATACCGGGGCGGCTCCTGGATCTCCAGCGCCCGGCGGTAGTAGTCCCTTGCCTCCTCATAACGGCCTGCCCGAACCATGGCGTCCCCCATGGAGAGGCTCACCATCCAGTCCTCCGGCCAGTCCCGGCACATCTGCTCCCAAATGGACATGGCTTTGTCCCGGTTGCCTTCGTGCCAGCAGATAAGTCCCCGGTACAGCGGCGTGCAAAAGCTGCCGTCCACCGCCGCCATCCGTTCACAGTAGACCCGGGCTTCGTCAAAGCGCTGGTCGTCGATAAGCTGGTCCATCAGCCACAGATAGCCCCGCAGGACATGGGGGTGCCGCTCCACAAAGTCCTTGTACCAGTCGATCAGCTCCCGGTGGTTGACTGCGCACCAGTCCGCCAGTTTGCCGCCCATAGCCTCCACCAGATCGCGGTGAGCCAGCTTCCGATCCGGCTCCCGGGTTAGGGCCTCTTTGGCATATGCCGCCGCCCTGTCCCTGTGTTCCTGGGCAAGATGCAGCTCCAGCTCCGCCAGCAGCTCGTGAGGGCGGCCGTTTTCCGGCTCCCGCCGGGCTTTTTCCAGCAGAAAGGCGGTTTCCCGCTCTGCCACGGCCCGGTCCAGCACCCGCTCGTCGTAGAGCATATTCTGGATGCGTTCCATGCGGGTCTCGTCCGACAGGGCGAACAGCTCGTCGATGGTGACCCCAAAATAGGCGGAGAGGGCAGGCAGGAGCTGCATATCGGGCAGAGCCGCTTCCCGTTCCCATTTGCTCACCGCCTGGGCGCTGACGCCCAGCACGTCCGCCAGCGTTTCCTGGGTAATGCCGCGCTGAAGGCGCAGGAATTTGATTTGCTTTCCCAATTCCATATGAAAAACCTCCCGGTCAAAATGACAAGCTCGAACTTAAGTGTATCATACCGGGCTTGGGCCGCAAAAGCAATGATCCGGTTTTCTACTCTGCTCAACCAACCGTTGTGCCGGAGGCGGCACGGACTGCAACGCTTGGCATAAGAATGGTGCCGTGCTGCCGCGCATCTTTTTCCGGCGCTTATCGCAGAAAGCCGCGTTTGGCAAGCGGCCAAAGCGTGTAGGATTACAATAGATGTTGGACAGTTGAATAAAAAGGATGAAGGATAGGG
>JBJDYU010000033.1:0-13634 GCA_051867615.1 Oscillospiraceae bacterium
TACCTCATATAAGCAAAAAAGCCCAGCAAAAAGCTGGACTTTTTCGACAAGCTGACAAAAGCCGCCCTTTCAGGCGGCTTTTGCTTTTGCGTCTGTGTTTTTAGTTGTAGATGCTGTTGGAGTCCACCAGACGGGCCTCGTAGCCCTCGTCCTGCAGGGCCTTGAGAATGGCGGCCTTGTGGTCGTGACCGAAGGCCTCCAGCGTTACCCGCAGCTCCACCTTGCTCAGGCGGTTGATGCTGACGAACTGGTTGTGGTCCAGCTTGATGATGTTGCCCTTCTGCTTAGCCACGATCTCCGCGATGTGCAGCAGCTCGCCGGGGCGGTCCGGCAGCATGACGGAGAAGGTGAACACCCGGCCGCGGTTGATCAGGCCGTACTGCACCAAACTCGCCATGGTGATGACGTCCATGTTGCCGCCGGAGAGGATGGACACCACGTTTTTGCCCTGGCAGTCCAGGTGCTTCAGCGCGGCCACGGTGAGCAGTCCCGCGTTTTCCACCACCATCTTGTGGTTTTCCATGATGTCGAGGAAAGCGTCCACCAGCTCGTCGTCCTCGATGGCGAGGAATTCATCCACGTTCTGCCGGACATAGGGGAAGACCAGATCGCCGGGAGTGCGCACGGCCACGCCGTCCGCGATGGTGACGGCGGAGGGCAGCGTGACCACATGGCCAGCCTCCACCGAGGCTTTCATGGACGCCGCGCCCATGGGCTCCACGCCGATGACCTTGACGTGGGGGTTGAGGAGCTTCGCCAGCGTGGACACGCCCGCCGCCAGACCGCCGCCGCCGATGGGCACCAGAATCACGTCCACATCCGGCAGGGACTGGAAGATCTCATAGGCGATGGTACCCTGGCCGCAGGCCACGTCGAGATCATTGAAAGGCGGGATGTACGTCAGGCCCTCCTCCTGGGATAGCTGCATGGCGTGCTCCGCCGCGTCGTCGAACACGCTGCCGTGGAGGACGACCTCCGCGCCGTACTGCTTGGTGCGGTTGACCTTCATCAGCGGGGTGGTGGTGGGCATGACGACGGTGGCCTTCACGCCCGCGACCTTCGCCGCGTAGGCCACGCCCTGGGCGTGGTTGCCGGCGGAGGCGGTGATGAGGCCCTTAGCCTTCTGCTCCTCTGTCAGCTTGCTGGTCTTGTAGTAAGCGCCGCGGATCTTATAGGCGCCGGTGACCTGCAGGTTTTCCGGTTTCAGATAGACCTGATTGCCGCAAAGGTCGGAGAAGTATTTGCTGTAGACCAGGTCGGTGTCCTCTATCACGCCGCGCAGGACGCTGCGGGCTTCCTTGAATTGATCGAGTGTCAGCATGAAAAGTTCCTCTTTAGGCATTGTGAATTCCGATCCCCCCGGACCGGTGATTTTCTAACAACTTATCATACCAAAATGGAGAAAAAAGTCAATGGGAGAAGAAAAGGTTTCCAGCGGGCAGACTGTCTGCCGGACAGAGCCTGCGGCCCGGCGGGCTGCTTTTCCGGAAAACGAAAACCGGCTCCGCGCCATGGCGCGGAGCCGGTTTGTTGCTAAATCCTGCTTTGTGCAGGGGAGAGGGCGCTTGCTTTTTGCTCCGCCGCCTCCTCCGCCACGGCGAAAAGGGTCACCACCAGGAACTCTCCCGGCAGGGGGGAGAACTCTCCGGGATTGGTCAGAGAGATCAGCAGCATACCGAGATAGATCAGCCCCAGCACCTCCGCCCCGGTGCCCCGCAGGGCGCGCAGCGCCATGAAGCGGTCGCGCAGCAGCCAGGCGTAGGCCGCAAGGCCCACAAGGCCCATACTGCCGATAATCTGGGCAAAATAGTTGTGGTACCAGACCATGCTGCCGGGAACGCCCAGGAAAATGACGCTGTTTTTCATGTTGCCGAGACCCTGCCCGGTCAGCGGGTGGGCCAGAAAGTCCCGCAGGGCCTGGAGGAGGAAGGTGATGCGGGAATCCTCTGCCGAGATCAGGACGCCGTCCACCGTGCGGGAGAGAAAAAGCGTCTGGGCGAGCAGCAGCACACAGCCCAGCGTCGCCGCCCCCAGCGCGAGAGCGATGGTGAGGATACGCCGGCGGGAGACGCCTTCGCCGCGCAGGAACCACAGTAAAGAGAGCGCCAGCAGCGCCGAGCCGAAAAGCAGCGCGCTGCGGGAGCCGGTGAGCAGGGCCGCCCCATAGATGAGCGCCGCCCCCAGCGCGTGCCGCTTATCCCGCCGCATAAAATAAAACGGGGCGGGCAGCGCCATGAGCAGCATGGTGGTGAAATAGTTCCGGCAGGGGATATAGATCACCTGAAATTCCCGGAAGAAGAAGCGGAGATAGGGCAGATAGCGCTCCAGCACCAGCAGGGCGGTGAACACGCCGCAGGTGTAGAGCAGCGCGGCAAAGCGTCCGGCGAGGTCATAGGAGCGCGGTTTTGCCAATTCCGCGCGCAGCAGCCGGTAAAGCCCCAGAATGAAAAGGCCCAGTCCCAGAGAGTAGTACAGTCCCACGAAGGAGAAGTACTCCTCCAGCGGGATGACGCCCACGCCGCCGAGCAGGGCGGCGGCGGAGACCGCCGCGAGGCTGCCGTCAAAGCGCCCTTTCCGCCGGGGCGAGCGGCAGCGGGCGAGACGCACGCCCAGCGCCGCCACGGCGGGTACCGCCGCCCACCAGCAACGGTACAGCGCGGCGCTGTCGCCGTAGTACCGGGTGCTGAGCAGCATCAGCAGCATAAAGGGATAAAACGAGGCCAGCAGGTCCGGGCAGAGGGCCAGAAAGGCCGCGAGCAGAAGCAGCAGCACCGCGAAGCCGGTGACGGCCTCGCCGCCAAAGAGGAACAGGGCGGCCAGCAGCGTCAGCGCGGGGAAGTACAGCGGACTGTTCCAGAACTGCTCCAGCGTCTGCTGGGCGGCAGCGAGACGCGAGGGGGAGGTAAGGACGTACCCGCCGCTGCGGGGAAACGCGCCGCCGAGCCGGGGCGCGGAAAGTCGTGTGGTGGAGGGCATGAGGCAAGACTCCTTTGCTGATCGGGGCGGCACGCCGGAACGAGCGTCCCTGAAATGGGGTGTTCCCGGCGGAAAGCCGCCATATCCTCGGTGAAATGCACAAAAGAATTTGATCTATCCTGTACACATTGTTTACCGAGGGTGGAGTGTATCACAGCCCTGCCCAGGTTGCAAGCGAATTATGCCGAATGCCGGAGATTTTACAGTTTGGACATGATTTTGGGAAAATATGCAACAGGGAAGCCCCGCAGGGCTTCCCTGTCTGTGTATATCTGCCATCAAAGCAGCCGCTTGAGCGCCGCCAGCAGCGCGTCCACGTCTTCGCTTTTCGTGGCCCAGCTGGTGCAAAAGCGCACGGCGGTCTTGCCCTCTCCGGCGCCGCCCCAGGGGGAGAAGGAGAAGTCCTTCCCAAGCTCCCAAAGCACCGTATCCGGGAGGATGGGGAACTGCTGGTTCGTGGGGGAGTCGTTCAGAAAGGCGCAGCCGCAGGTCCGCAGGCCGTCCCGGATGCGGAGTGCCTGCGCCACCGCGTGGCGGCCCAGGCGGAGGTAAAGCCCGTCCGTGAACAGCGCGTCGAACTGCACCCCCAGCAGCCGCCCCTTGGCGAGCAGACCGCCCCGCTGCTTGATGAGGTAGCGGAAGTCCCGGCGCAGCGCGTCGCTGCGGATCACCAGCGCCTCCCCGAAAAGCGCGCCCACCTTGGTGCCGCCGATGTAAAAGGCGTCCGTGAGCCGGTAGAGGTCGGGGAGGGTCACGTCGTTTTCCTCCGCCGCCAGGGCGTAGCCCAGCCGCGCGCCGTCCACATAGAGAAGCAGCTCCCATTCGTCGCAGACCCGGCGGAGGGC
The DNA here is from genome assembly GCA_051867615.1 of Oscillospiraceae bacterium. Taxonomy (GTDB): domain Bacteria; phylum Bacillota; class Clostridia; order Oscillospirales; family Oscillospiraceae; genus RGIG5472. The sequence continues at coordinate 3,822 of JBJDYU010000033.1, forward strand.
CTGCAGCTCCGCTTTTGAGTACAAAAGGCCGTTTTCCGTGGGCAGGGAGAGATAGACCAGGCCCGGCTGCACCATATGCTCAAAGGTGGGGTCCTCCCAGTGGGCGCGGCAGAAGGCGTCCACTGCGACGGCGGTGAGCTTTCCGTCCGCGGAGGGGAGCACCAGTACCTTGTGACCGGTGCTTTCGATGGCGCCGGACTCGTGGGCGCTGATGTGTCCCCCGCTGGGGCAGAGCGCCCCCTGATGGGGCCGCAGGGCGGCGGAGAGCAGGGTGGTGTTGGTCTGGGTGCCGCCCACGAGGAAATGCACCGCCGCGTCCGGTGCGTCACAGGCCTCCCGTATCTTCTCCCGGGCGGCGTCGCAGTACGCATCCTCGCCGTAGCCGGGGGTCTGCTCCAAGTTGGTCTCCACCAGCCTTTGCAGCAGCTCCGGCGCGGCGCCTTCGGTATAGTCGCTTTCAAAACGGATCATAGGGTTCGTCCTCTCTCTGGCTCAGCGGATGAAATTGGTGGCGATGGGCGTCTCCCGCTCCGGCGGAGGAACGCCCGCGGCCTCCGCCGCGGCACGGCAGCGCAGCAGCCAGGCCATGTTCCGCCCCAGCACCCGCATGACCTGCAGCCCCTCGGCATCCTGCCGGACCTCCTCCGGCGTGTTGCCGTGGACCATGTTCCAGTAGCTGGAGGAGACGACGGGCATTTCCCGGATGGTGAAATACTTGTTCAGCTGCTCAAAGGCGGCGGTGGCGCCGCCCCGCCGGGCGCTGACGACGCAGGCCGCGGGCTTCAGCCGGAGCCTGTCGCCCCCGGCGTAGAACAGCCGGTCCATAAAGCTGGTGATGGCCCCGGAGGCGGAGGCGAAATGCACGGGAGAGCCGAAGATGAAGCCGTCGGCTTCGGAGAGCTTCGGCAATACCTCGTTGACGATATCCTCCTGCACGCAGCGGCCCGCGCGCTTGCAGCAGCCGCAGCCGAGACAGCCGCCTACGGGCTTTGCCGCGATGTGGAGGATCTCCGTCTCCACGCCCTCATGCTCCAGCGTATCGGCCACCTCCCGCAGGGCGGTGTAGGTGCAGCCCTTCTCGTGGGGACTGCCGTTGATGAGCAATACTTTCATGTCGTTTCCTCCTGTTCCGGCCCGGCCTTGGGGGCCGCGCCGTCCTTCTCAGTGATGAGCCGCAGCTTTTCCTGCCGGCTCAGCCGCTTGATGGCGCACTCCCGGCGTAGGGCCTCCTCCTTGCTGGGGAAGCACTCGTGGTAGATCAGCGTCACCGGGCGGCGGGAGCGGGTGTATTTGGCGCCCTCGCCGGCGTTGTGGGCCGCCATGCGGCGGCTTAAGTCCGTGGTCCAGCCGGTGTAGAGCGTGCCGTCCGCGCAGCGGACGATATAGGTGTAGTGCATACCGCATCCCCTCCCATGGAGTTTATTGTACCCTCCGGCGGGGCAAAACGCAACGCCCATTCATACTAGTTCTTGATAAAAAGCTTTAAAAGCATTTTATAGCGCGAAGCGCGTCAAGAACTGCATGAGACGGCGCAGCGTGCGTCAGCACGATGCGAGTGTGCGCAGCACACGGGATTCTTGATTAAATCTTTTAATCAAGAATCAGTATCAGACGAAAACGAAGCGCCGGCAGCGCCGGCGCTTCGCGCGTTTATTCACTGATCTCCCGCACGGTCAGCTTTCCCTCCGCCACGGAAAAGCGCACCTCGTGCCCCGCGAAGGTGAAGCCGTAGACCCGCTCCGGGTCCTCCTGATAGGAGGGGCGGGGGTCCTCCGCCAGCACGGCCAGCAGGGCCTGCCGCTTTTCCTCCGGCAGACGGCAAAGGAGCCGCTCCTCACAGTCCACCGCGAGCCTTGCCTTCCACGGCGCGGCGGTGAAGCCGGCGGAGGCGTCGGGCCTGGCGTCGGCGTAGGGGATGTAGGGCTTGATGTCATAGATGGGCGTGCCGTCCATCAGATCGGCTCCCGCCACCACCAGCACGTCTCCCTCCGCCGCCGTGTGTTCCACGCGCAGCAGCCGCACGCAGGAGAGCCCCAGCGCGTTGGGCCGGAAAGGGGAGCGGGTGGCGAAAACGCCCATGCGCACGTTGCCGCCGAGACGCGGCGGCCGCACCGTGGGGGACCACTGCTCCCGCTTCGTTTCGGAGAACTGCCAGATGAGCCAGAGGTGGGAGAAGTCCTCGATGCCCCGCAGGGCCTCCGCCACCCGGAACTGCGGCTCAAACACCACATAGGCGGTCAGCTCCTCCACCACGCCGCTTTGCCGCGGGATACCGAACTTGCCCGCGAAATCGCTGCGGATGCGGGCGATGACCTGTAAGCTGTGGGACTCAGTCGTTTCCGTCATGCCTGGGTTCCTCCTCCGCCGCTGCGGCGGTCTTTTTTGCTTTCTTTCTCCGCGGGAAAAGGGGCCGTCCGCTCTTCCTCCGTGCGCGCAGGAAACGCCACACGGCATAGAGGACCGCCGCCCAGAGGATGAGCTGCAGGAAATGCTCGCCCAGGAACAGGACAAGGCCCGCCGCGTCGTCCTTCAGCTCCTCCCAGGAACTGCCGAGGGCACGGAGGAAGCGCTGGCCGAAGGAATCCTTGGCTCCGGGGCTGTAGACGGAGGTCTCGCTCAGATAGAGCGTCACGGTGGAGTAGCTCACGCGGTTTTCAAGCACCCGCAGGGAGGAGGTGGCGCTGTCGATCTCGCTGCGGGTCTCGGTGAGCTGTTTTTCGATTTTCAGCACCTGCTCCAGATCCTCCGCCTGAGCCAGCAGCTCCACCAGCCGCTCCTCCTGGGCAGTCAGGTTTTTGATGCGGGCCTCCATGTCCACATACTGCAGCGTCACGTTCTCCGAATAGAGGCTCTGGTCAATGACGTTGCAGTGCTCCGAAAGACCGGAGAGGAAGCTCTGGAACTGCTCGCAGGGGACGCGCAGGACATAGCTGGCGCTGCGCCGCCCGCCGCCGTCGTAATAGGTGGAGGAGTAGTAGGAGCCGCCGCTGTTCTCGCTGCAGCTTTCGATGTACCCGCCGCAGTCTGTTAGGGCCTGCTGCACCGCGGCTATCGCCGCGTCATAGTCCAGCGTCTGGGCGTATACCTCTGCGGAGTAGATGAACTTCTCCGCCGGAGAGACCTCCGTGGCCAGGGCTTCGCCCTCCATGCCGAGACCATTGTCTGTGGCCATTTCGTAGTCGCCATAGCCATAGTCGCCGCCGGCGGTGGACATATCGGCACTCTCGTTAAAACTGCCGTTGCTTCCGCAGCCAGCGAGCAGGGTGAGCAGCAGCGTCAGCAGCATACCGATAGAGAGGACCTGTATCCGTCTTTTCATGGTTGTTCTCCTTTCTCTGCCGCCCTGGGGCGGCGCTTGCGGTTTTTGAAGCCTCTATCCATACTCTCGCAAAAAAGGGGCGGATATGACGCGGCGGCAGGGAAAAATGTGCAAAAGGCGGCGGCGCGTGTAAGCGCCGCCGCGCATGGGCGAGGGGCTATTCCTCCAGCAGGCGGAGCAGCTCCGGCAGGGCGGTTTCGAATTTCACGCCGTACCAGTGGCTCTCGTCGCCGAGGGTGTTTTCGATGCTGCGGAGGGTGAAGTCCGCGGCGATGCGGGCGGCGTCGTACAGGTCCTTTCCGCGCAGCATACAGCCGGTGAAAGCGGAGGCGAACACGTCTCCCGTGCCGTGGCAGCGGCGGTCTACGCGCCTGTGGGCGTAATGGCGGCTGTAGCCGTCTGAGGCGACCATGACGCCGCTCTCCTCCGGCGCAAAGCCCACGCCTGTCAGCACCACGGCCCTGGCTCCCAGAGCGGAGAGCTTCCTGAGCAGCTCCGAGACGAAGGCCTCGTCGCAGCTCTCCCGGTAGGGCGTGCCGGTGAGGAGGCACGCCTCGGTGACGTTGGGCAGGATTACGTCCGCCCCGGCGCAGAGCGCGGCCATCTCCCGCACAAAGGCGTCGTCAAAGCCCGCGTAGAGCCTGCCGTTGTCCGCCATGGCAGGATCCACCACCACGGCGGCCCCGGGACGGCCCAGCGTGGCGAAGATCTCCTTCACATAGGCCACCTGCCGGGCGCTGCCGAGATAGCCGGTGTAGAACGCGTCGAAGCGGACGCCCTCCTGCCGCCAGTGCTCCGCGATGGCGGGCATATCCTCCGTCAGGTCCCGGAAGGTGTAGCCGGTGAAGCCGCCGGTGTGGGTGGACAGCACCGCCGAGGGCAGGATGCAGGTCTCAAAGCCGCAGGCGGAGAGGATGGGCAGGGCCACGGTCAGCGAGCACTGGCCGAGACAGGAGATATCCTGAATGGAGAGGATCCGTTTGTAAGTCATGGGCGCTGCTCCTTGTACGCACTTGGGCGGCGAAGCCGCCCTTTTGGTCATTGTAGCATAGTTCCTCCCGCCGCGCAAGGCGGAGACGGCCCGAACGGGCGAACGCACCGAACGCCATCCTCCGCCCGGCGGCCAATAAGACAAACGGAGAGCCGGCGCGCCGCGCCGGCTCCCTTTATCCCGCTTTTTACCGCGTTTCTTCCTTCCGGTGCTGCCCGGTGATGGAGAACTCCACCCACTCCGCCACGTTCACCGCGTGGTCGCCGATGCGCTCGAGGTACTTCACGATCATCATCAGGTCGATGGCGTGTCCGCCCTCCTCCGGCTTCTCCGCAATGAGGGCGATGAGGGAGGCGCGGACCTGCATGAACAGCTTATCTACCGTGTCGTCCTCCCGGATGACCTGTTCCGCCAGGGCCATGTCCTGCCGGAGATAGGCCTCCACGCTCTCTGTCACCATGTGGATGACGGTCCGGGCCATGTCCGCCAGAGGGCCGCGCTCCGGGATGGGGCGGCCGGAGGCGTGGGCGGCGATCTCCGCGATGTCGGCGGCCTGGTCGCCGATGCGCTCCATATCCGTGATCATCTTCAGTGCCGCGGAGATCTGCCGCAGGTCCCGGGCCACGGGCTGCTGGCGCAGCAAAAGCCGCAGGCACAGCGCCTCGATGCTCCGCTCCAGACGGTCGATCTCCTCCTCCAGCGCATCTACGCGGCCCAGCATGGAGGCGTCCGCCTGAAGCAGGGCCTTCACCGCCGCGGCGATGGACTCCTCGCAGAGAGCGCCGAGGGATGTCAGCTGCCGGTGCAGCTCCTGCAGTTCTTCGTCAAATTTGTTTCTCATTAGCCGAACCTCCCCGTGATGTAGTCCTCTGTCCGCTTGTCGGAGGGCATGGAGAACAGCCTCTCCGTGTCGCCGAACTCCACCAGCTCTCCCAGCAGGAAGAACGCGGTCTTGTCGGAGACGCGGGCAGCCTGCTGCATATTGTGAGTCACCATGACGATGGTGTATGTTTCCTTCAGCTCGAGGGCCAGATCCTCAATCTTGGAGGTGGAGATGGGGTCCAGGGCGCTGGTGGCCTCGTCCATCAGCAGGACCTCCGGCTTCACCGCCAGCGCCCGGGCGATGCACAGGCGCTGCTGCTGGCCGCCGGAGAGGCCCAGCGCGGATTTTTTCAGCCGGTCCTTTACCTCGTCCCAGATGGCGGCGGCGCGGAGGGATTCCTCCACCAGCTGATCCAGCTGCGCACGGTTTCGCAGGCCGTGGGTACGGGGGCCGTAGGCCACGTTGTCGTAGATGGACATGGGGAAGGGATTGGGCTTCTGGAACACCATGCCGATCTGCCTGCGGAGCTGCGTCACGTCCTGCTCCGGGGCGTAGATCTCCCGGCCGTGGAAGGTGAGGGAGCCGGTGACGCGGGCGCCCGGGATGAGGTCGTTCATGCGGTTGATGGTGCGCAGGAAGGTGGATTTACCGCAGCCGGAGGGGCCGATGAGGGCGGTCACCTTGTTGGCGGGTATGTCGATGTTGATATCCTTCAGGGCGTGGGTCTCGCCGTAGTAGAAGTCCAGCCCCTTGGCGGAAAGAATGATATTGTCAGCCATTGGCGTATCCTTTCTCATACTATTTTCCAATAAAAAGCAGACACTTTTTATTGGAAAGGCGCCGCTGAAAGCGTCGCCCATCTGCGCTAAGAGCGCAGATGCCGTCTGATGCAGACTCCGACGCGCTGACGCGCTATGAAAAGTAGGCTTTGCCCACTTTTCATGGGAGTCTGGTATCACTTCTTCAGTTTCCTGCCGGCCAGACCTGCGGCCAGATTGATGACGATGGTCAGCGCCAGCAGGATGACGGCGATGGCAAAGGCGGTGTCCATGTCCGCCCGCTCCTTGGCGTAGATGTACAGGGCGGCGGAGAGGGTTGCGCCGGAGGCCTTGCCCACCATGGCCGGGGCGAAATTCTGCATGGAGGTGGAGAGGCCCGCGGTGTACAGCAGCACGGCGGACTCGCCCACCACCCGGCCGATGGCCAGAATGCAGCCGGTAACAATGCCGTCGATGGAGGAGGGCAGGACCACGGTGCGGATCATGTGCCACTTGCCGCTGCCAAGGCCCAGAGAGCCCTCCCGGTAGCTCTGGGGCACGGTTTTGAGACTCTCCTGCGTGGTGCGGATGATGGTGGGCAGGACCATGATGACCAGCGTCAGGGACCCGGCCAGCAGCGTCTTTTGCAGCCGCAGGGCGGTGCAGAAGATGATGACGCCCACCAGGGCGTAGATGATGGAGGGGATGCCGGCCAGGGTCTCGGTGGCAAATTCGATGACAGCCACCAGCCGCTTGTTCCGGGCGTACTCCGTCAGGTAGATGGCGGCGCCCACGCCCAGAGGCAGGGCAATAAGCAGCGACAGCAGAATGACGAACAGGGTGTTGAGGATGCTGGGCAGGATGCCCACGGTGCCTTTCAGGATGCTCTCCTCGGTGCTCAAAAGCGTCCAGCTCACATGGGGCAGGCCCCGGATGAGGATGGTGCCGATGAGAAAGAGCAGCAGCGCCACGGTGAGGCCTGCGCTGAGGTACAAAAGCAGGTGCCCGGCGATGTCATAGGCCCGCCGCCGGGGGCTGAGGGCGTTTTTGCGTTTCATAGGCTTACTTCTCCTTGTCCCGCTTGAGCACCAGATTCAGAAACACGTTGATGAGCATGATGAACAGAAACAGCACCAGACCGATGGAGAACAGGGCCTGCCGCTGCAGGCTCCCCTCGGCGGAGTAGTTCATCTCAACGGCGATGCCGGTGGTCAGGAAGCGGACGCTTTTGAACAGGGAGGGCATATTGGCCACGTTGCCGGCCACCATCAATATCGCCATGGCCTCGCCGATGGCCCGGCCGATGCCCAGCACCACCGCCGCGGCCACGCCGCTTTTCGCGGCGGGAGCGGAGACGCGGAAATAGGTCTCCAGCTCCGTGGCTCCCAGAGCCAGACTGGCCTCCTCGTATTCCCGGGGCACCGCCGCGAGAGCGGTCTCGGAGACGTTGATGATGGAGGGCAGGATCATCACCGCCAGCACGATGATGGCGGCCAGCAGGCTGTCTCCGGCGGGCAGGTCAAAGGCCTTGCGCAATGCGGGGACCAGCACCAGCATACCAACCAGGCCGTAGACCACCGAGGGGATGCCGGCCAGCAGGCTCACAGCGGGGCGGATCAGGGCCGCCACCCGGGGGGAGGCTACTTTCGCCAGATACACGGCGGTGAAAAAGCCGATGGGCACGCCGATGACGATGGCCCCGGCGGTGCCGTAGACGGAGGTCAGGATCATGGGCAGGATGCCGAACTGGGGGTCGGTGGCGCTGGTGGAGGCCCAGGTCCTGCCAAAGAGGAAGTCGATCAGGCCGATCTCCCGGATGGCGGGCAGGCCGGAAATGATGAGGTAGACGGAGATGAGCAGGACGAAGGCCACCGCCACCAGGCCGCAGAGGAGGAAGATCATCTGCATGAACGTCTCGGCGGGCTTCAGGCCGCCGGGGCGGAGGGGCCTTCTGGGGGCGGAGCGCTGCTCCTCAGCCGCCCCGGCGACGCCGGAGCAGGGCAGAGCGTTGGATGATGCTTTCATAGGCGCAACCTTTCTTTACCGAAGATGGGACGATTCCGCTGCCGCGAAAACCGCTGTTCACGGCAGCTGCCCCAGAGCGCGCGCCTATGGCGCGCACTTGGGGCTGCCGCAAGAAAGTGGATAGTCGTATGTGGTTCCTTACTGGGGATAGACGGCGCCGGCGGCGGTGATGTACTCGGCGACGTCAGCGCTCAGAGCGAAGTCCAGGAAGGCCTGGGCGGCGGGGCTGAGCTCGACGCCCTCCTTGGTGACCATGACGAAGGGACGCTGGATATCATAGCTGCCGTCCTTGACGGTGCCCTCGGTGCACTCCACGCCGTTGACGTTCACGGCCTTCACGCTGTCGCCCACGCTGGAGAGGGAAGCGTAGCCGATGCCGTTGGGGTTGGAGGCCACGTTACCGATGATGTCGCCGGTGGAGGAGTACTCGTTGGTGTAGGCGCAGGCGTCCACAACGCCCACGATCTCCTCGAACGCGCCGCGGGTGCCGGAGCCGGCCTCACGGCCGTACACCGCGATGGGAGCGTCCTCGCCGCCGAGGTCCTTCCAGTTGCTGATCTCGCCGGTGAAGATCTGGGCGATCTGCTCCACGGTCAGGTCAGCGACAGGGTTGCTGGGGTTGACCACGATGGCCACGCCGTCCAGCGCCACCACATAGCCCACAGCGCCGTTGGCTTTTTCCTCGTCCTTCAGCTCACGGCTGGAAAGGCCGATGTCGCAGGTGCCGGCCAGAACGGCTTCGATGCCGGAGCCGGAACCGGTGCCGGAGTAGTTCACAGTCACGCCGCTCTCCACGCCCTTGAAGGCTTCGATGAGAGCGCCCATGACCTTCTCCATGGAGGTGGAGCCGTCGGTGAGAACGGTGCCGCTCAGGACTTCCTCCTGAACGTCTTCTTCGCCGTCGGTGGGCTGGTCGGCGTCATCCGCCGCGCCGCAGCCGGCCAGCAGGGACAGGGCCATCACGGCCGCAAGTGCAAGAGTAAAAAGCTTTTTCATCGTTGTTTCTCCTTTTCGAAACGGTTTTGTGTAGGATATGGTTTCTTGCCACGGCTTTGATGTTAGCCCCCGAAGGTAAAAAGCAAAACCAGGTTTCAGTAAAACCTTTGTTAAATCCGAAAAATTTTTTTCGGGCCCGGAAAGGAGAGGAAACGCGTCGTTTTGATTCGCTTTTTTGTTGCAATACGGGGAAATATCCGCTATACTTAAAGAAAAAAGCAGGAGGCGGGAGCATGGAACGCATCAACAAGGCCAATTATTATCTGGATATCGCCCAGACGGTGCTGGAGCGCGCCACCTGTCTCAGGCGGGTCTACGGCGCCATCATCGTGAAGAACGACGAGATCATTTCCACCGGCTACAACGGTGCGCCCCGGGGCCGGAAGAACTGCGTGGACATGGGCTTCTGCACCCGGGAGGCGCTGCAGGTGCCCCAGGGCCAGCGCTATGAGCTTTGCCGCAGCGTCCACGCGGAGGCCAACGCCATCATCTCCGCCGCCCGGCGGGACATGGTGGGCGGGACGCTGTACCTGGTGGGCCGGGACGTCCGCACGGGAGAGCTGCTGCACGACGCCACCTCCTGCGCCATGTGCCGCCGCATGGTCATCAACGCGGGGCTCAAGCAGGTCATTATCCGCCGCACCCGGGAGGAGTATGCGGTGGTGGACGTGCAGGAGTGGGTGGACATGGACGACGTGGCGGCGGAAAGCGCCTGCTGCGGACGTGACACCTGATTTATAAACAGCCATGAAAGCGCCCCGGACCGGAAAACGGTTCGGGGCCGCATTTTCCGCCGCCGCAGATTCCTTCGGCGGCAGTGTTGCTTTTTCGGGGAGGGCGTGATAAAACCCGAGTTTGCCACTTGATGAACAGGAGCAGGCGAAAAAAGTGTACTCATAAA
>JBJDYU010000034.1:0-57926 GCA_051867615.1 Oscillospiraceae bacterium
GCTGTCAAAAGTGCTTTTGCGTTACTTTTGACAAAAGTAACAAAACCCGCCGCTGGCGCGGCGAAAGGAATTCTTATTATAACTACTGTAAAATCAGAGGTGACAGATATAAAACGGACTATCAGTGCTATGTCGGGCAAGGGTGTGATTGAGCATAATCGCCGCACCTATATTGCTGAAAATGTTGACCCGGAACGAACGCATCTGAACATCGAATACTGCTATACACCCATCGAGCAGGCGTATCATGAGCTGTTCGATGAAGCTCTGGCAGCGTACAACGCCAAACAGAAACGCAAAGACCGGTGCATCGAAAACTATTACAAAAAAATCTGTGACGGAGATCAGGAAAAGCCATTTTATGAAGTAATCTTTCAGATTGGAAACAAGGATAATATGTCTGCCGCCAGCGAGAACGGGAAACTGGCAAGAGCTATTTTGGACAAATTCATGCGGAGCTTCCAAGAGCGAAATCCCCATCTTCATGTGTTCTCTGCCCATCTGCACATGGACGAAGCCACACCCCATCTTCACATTGATTTCATTCCGTTTACCACCGGAAGCAAGCGAGGTCTTTCCACCCGTGTATCTCTGAAACAGGCGCTTGCCGATCAGGGCATCACAGGCGAAGGACGCTCCATGACAGAGCGTGCCGTATGGGTGCAGAAAGAAAAAGAAGCACTGGCTGAGATCATGTTGGAGCATGGCATCGAGTGGGAGCAGAAAGGTGAACATCGGGAACATCTGAGTGTTCTGGAATATAAACGGGAACAGCGTACCCAGGAGCTGGCCGAGCTGGAGCAGACGATTGAGCGTGTTCAACAGCAGCAGGTTTCCATCAAGGCTGTGGAACAGATTGAAGCCAAACCCCTGCCGCTATCCTCCAAGGTGGCGCTGGAACGAGAGGATTATAAGGCACTTGTTACGGCTGCGCAGAAATTTGTTGTACAGGAGAAACAGGAAGGAAAACTCAAAAAGCTCCTGAAGGAAGCCAAGAAAACCATTGCCGAACTGAAAAGCACCATTGCCGATTTCAAAGCGCAGCTGGCTGCGGCTACAAAGGAACTCTCGGAGTATAAATCTGTCCGTGGTAAAATCCGTACGGCGGAATTGGAGCAGGAAAATAACAATCTTCGTAGCAAGCTCCATAGCTATGAAGACGTGATTTCTCGCAACAATCTGTGGTCATATTTCTCTCGGCACAGAGGAAAAACGCCCACAAGGGACGATGCTCGGTAAATCTTCTTCAAGACCCGGAATAATGTCAAAAATCCGATGGGAGCGTTTCAAACGATGCCGACATCATTTGGAACAATCCCATCGGAAAATCATCCTGTTTTCTCGTCTCAAGAGCCGAGAAAAACTACAATCTAGGAGGATTTTATGAAAACAGGGCTTACCAAGAAGCATAAAGTCACTGAGGTATATTATAACGCCAAAGACCCCGCTGCCGAGGTCTACACCCATAATGCCAAACAAAAAAGCGGCTACGGGCTTTTCGACAGGGAAAGTCACCACCTATCAAACCGAGATTATTCATGCCTTTTGGTACAGATTCCCTCTTTTTATAAGCAACCCCAATGAGATAAGCCTGTCAACATATTTCCGAGTGTACTTGGGCTTGAGGTGGATTCTTTTCGCAATCTGCTTGAGGGAACACGGAGCTTCAGCAATTACAAGTATTGCATCACAGCGATTAACACGTCTGTACACACAACGTTTTGGTTCAGCGATTCCATACAACTCCTGTCGTTCTTTGAAATCAAGCCCATCGATTGGACAGAGTATTGCAGAAGGCCGTGCCAAAATCGCTATACTACAATCGTCTTGCGTGTTTTTTGAAATCACGGACGTAAAAGCGTCTTCCAATTGAGCTTTCATTGTCTCACTGCCAATCAAGCAGGTTCGATGCATCAGCTTTACTATGACGCCAGCCAGTGTTTTACTCGGCTTGTGATAGAAGCTTTGCTCTGTCCCGTCGGACATCAGTACGAAAGCATCCTTATTCTTGAGTTCACCCTTAAACAGACGCATAGATGTGAGTGCTTCGCTGGAAGTGACAAATGTGGTTACATTGGAAAACTCCCCATTATCCGGCATAGAAGCAACTTTCAATTTGTCTCCGTCCAAGTAGCCGATTACGCCATCTCCGATGTGCGCCAAGATGAAATTATCCTCATTAACTGCAGCCAACAATAGCGTCGAGGATAAATCACGGATGCTGCATTCGTGTGCTTGCGCTTCCTCTGACAGGCTTTTTTGGAGCATTTCCAGGAGATCCTGCTTGACCTTGCGTCCGTCATCGCAATTGAAATATTCCTGAAAATGCTCTGCGATGTATTCAGATGCGTCTCGAACCACCCGCTCTGCACCATAATGTGACAGGCTTGCAGACCCCGCACCATCCGCCAAAGCAATGACATGAACACCATTTTGTTCCAGTTCAAAAGTTTTATCCTGACAAGGAATGCAACTTTTTTTATGCCCGGTTCCCTGAACCTCACAACATACTGACTTCCACATGATATGACAACTCCTAATAACTCCTATCCACCCCCGAGTGGATCCTGATGACCACTCGGGGGGTATGGTATTAAAGCTCTCCCCAACCCTTGATTCCTTCGGTATCCAGCTTAATTTTTTCTCCCGGCATGGACATCGATGTGCGGGAAACGCTCTGGCTGAGCCACTGGAAAAACTCTTTGAAGCGCATTTCTTTCAGACGCAACGGTGTTCTCTGCGGAGAGAAACGGGCCAGAGTATCCATGTCCGCCTCATCTCCGATGCCAATTGGGAAAATAGTCAGTTTTTTAGAATTGACCATATCGACTGTCCTCTGAATTGCACGGTCAAGTTCAGCTGGATTTGACCCCTCCGGAGCACCATCAGTCATCAGAACAAGCCATGGCTGGTAGTAATCCACACCTTTCTCTTGGTACTCCCGTTTCCGTCCTTCAAGACAGTCCAGCGCCAGATTAACAGCCTCACCCATTGGGGTATCTCCGTCAGCGACTAACTGCGGCAACTCCGGCTGTCGGTCAATGTTGGCAAAATCCATAATGAGTTGAGGAGAGGAACCACCAAAAGTTACGATGCAAACCTCTGCAGAATACTGTGCTACCTCATCGTTGCGCAACTCCTCATAAAATGCCTTTACGCCCTCAGTCAGTTCATCAATCGCCGAGACTCCCCCTGTCACAACATTCCACATCTGGCCGTCCTTGAAAATCTGCTTTCCGGTTTCCTGTATGTCTCCACCAACGACTCTCCCCATGGAGCCGCTGGTGTCAAGGCAGAGACACACGGGGACACGTGCAGTCGGATTGTTGACAAGATCTTGTAATCTGAGTAAATCGTTCATTTTGTGGTCACTCCTCTATATATAATACAGTCCAGCTTGAGCTTTCTGCCGCTGAATTCCGCATCCTCAAAATTCAGATAATCTCCGGATATCCTACTGTTAAGGTCTCTACCAATACGATTCATAGTTCAGCCCATCCCTTAATACCATCCACATCCAGCGGGACGCTTTCTCCAGGAATGGACTGGGATGTTCTAGAAACGCTCTGACTGAGCCACTCGAAGAATTGGCGGAACTTCAGTCCCTGCAACTTCAACGGGCCGCGCTTCGGTGAAAACCGTGCCAGTACATCCATATCGGCATCCTCGCCAATTCCAATTGGGAAAATAGACAGCTTCCTGTTATTGGCCATTTCCACCGTCCTGCTGATTGCACGGGAGAGTTCGCCGGGATTGCCGTTGGGTACACCATCGGTCATCAGAACCAGCCAAGGCTGATAATAGTCCACACCCTTGCTCTTGTACTCGTTCTTTCGCTTCTCAAGCAGGTCAAGTCCCAGATTGACAGCCTCTCCCATGGGCGTCATGCCACCAGCATTCAACACAGGGGTATCCGGCTGGAGTTCTATACTGGCAAAGTCAGTAATACACTCGGCACCATTGCGGCCAAATGTGATGATGCAGACCTCAGCGGCATACAATGCGGTTTCATCTTCCCGGATCGCATCATAGAACATACGGACACCATCATTCAGTTCCCTAATCGGCTCCCCGTCCATGGATCCACTCACGTCAAGGCACAGGCAAACAGGGACTCGGGCAGTCGGATTGTTTACAAGGTCTTCCATGCGAAGCAAGTCGTTATTCATGTTCAACACTCCTTTAGTACAGTTTGTTTAAGGTCCTGGACCATCTTCTCATAGAGTTCGCGACAGGGTTCATAGGCGTTTTGCTCAATCAGCCAGACACATGGCATAATGTAGTGATTCCAGATATCCTGGTAAATGGTATCCCGTTGCTCGGAGGCATTCAACGCCTCCACAATAGATGGCGCGATTCGGTAATACTCCCTGATCAATGCCTCACCGCCAGGCTGTACTGCAAGCCAACCATCCCGAAACTGGCGCAGCATCGTGAGTTCATAGCAGTCATCCGGTTTACCAAAGTATTCACAGGCAGCTGTAGTGATAAAGCACCAACCATTTCCGCTTCCCCCGGATGAAGAAGAACTACTAGAATGAGAATTAGAGGTTCTGCCAGAGGAATACCCAGAAGTTTGAGTATAGGTTCTCTGTCCACGGCAATTCTTGCACTTTTTTGGCAGTTGGAAACCCTTTTTGTCAAAAAACTCCTTTTCCCCGTTGGTGATTTCAAAGTTCCTGCCGCACTCTGAGCAACGGATCGTTGTGTAAACCATATTTCTTTTATTTAAACAATCTTTACATATCTCATATCTGGGAGAGTGCTTAATGTACTTTTGATAATTGGTATGTACCATCTCGCACCCGCATCTGGCGCAATGATAGATATCCCCCTTTTTTAGACAGTCCTGGCAAATGCCCTGCTCCGCCCTATCCTCATCCACCTCATTGCCGCAAATCCGGCAGCGAATGTAAGTGGCTTTTGGATTCTTTTTCAGCCGCGTGGGGAAAATGTCCATCGACATAGAATCCTGGTTAGCCAACTTTCCGCTTGTTAATAGCTCCAAATAATACTCAAATTTCTTTAGCCAATCGCCGGTGCTGTAGCGGGTATTCTCCGTGCTGTGTTCGCCACCCTTGCGGAAAGTCTCATAAAAGTCATCCTTTAAGTAGCGCGGGAGATGGCTCCAACAGAAGCGCCACATTCCCTCTGGGGCCTTCCCTGTACTCCGACTACCTGATGCATAGGCGAAGTCGCCGTTGATGATGTTGTCAATCTGGTTTTCTCCACCCTGGAGGGAGTAGGGGGGCTTTCCAGGCAACATAATCATGAACAATAGTGTGGCAACGGCGAAACGCTCGTTCCCCAGCGTACGTAAAAATGAGGAGTACTCCTTGCGCTGAATTTCCGGTGCGGTATAGTTAATGGTACCAACAGGGCAGGGAAAACCCTCAATCTGGTAGCTGTCGGTGTCAACAAAGTACACTTCCGTTGGGGATACAACGAGAATGTTATTTGGGTTGATGTCTCCCAAGATAATATTCCGTTCGTGGAGGTATTTCAGTTTTTTCAAAATTGTGACACAAAGTGTGACCGTGTCAATCTTGGTCCAGTTTGGAAAGGTCTTTTTTAGAAGCTGAGGGATAAACACACAGCGTTGCAATTCCTTTCCACGCGCCTGTTTCATCAGATAACCAACGAACTCGTTTCGCTGGTTGTACAAGAGCGCAAGAGGGAAACAGACGCCGTCACAGTTGATGGATTTTGTCATCATCAGACTCAGCTTTTCGAACTTCGCTCTGTCAAGTCTTTCTGGCTTGTAGATCTTCGCAACGATGCCGGGAATGCTGGTCGTATAGATCGTACCTTCCCCGCCTGATGGTCCTGCCTTGACCAGTTTGACCGATTCTCGCTTTCCATTCCGTTCAGCGGTTAGATTGGCTCCTTCGCCGGGAATGGAGGAGATGGTCAGCTTACCACTCACTCTCCGAACCGAAGTTGCAAAGGCAAAGCACTCATCGTCTGGAATCCGAGGTCGCTCCTCTGAAATGTGCGGGGAGTTGGGATGCTGACTTGTGGGGGATCGCTGTTCGTCAAAATGGAAAACGCTAAGATATCCGTATTTGTTAATCCGCTCAACGAGAATACGGTTTGTCGTATTGACAGACTTACTTTTTCCTATTGCGATGATATCACTTGCGAGGTTGTGATCCTGCGTAATTAGCATGAGATTGTATTTCAACCGAAACTGGGTAAATACTGTCTGGAAAACGTTGTCTGCAAAGTTGTCGTGCTTGTCCCCAAAAATCGCAACTACACCGGCCTTCTGCAGTTTGGCAATGTTATTGAGCGCAGCTTTCGCACGTTGATTTAGGGTGGGATTTCCTTTTTGGGCGCAAAGAGCAGGGTTTTCTGCGAATTTCTTCACCTCCTCATAAACGCGGAACGGGACGATGATCGATTTTTCCTCGCGCTGAAGTATAGGAACAATGTGTGACCAAAATATATCTGCTTGTTCAGATAAGAGGCTACATGTATCAATAAAAATTTTGAAGTCCTTTACACTTGCTTCCAGAAAAGCTGCAGATCTATCTTCGGAGTTCAGCATATCTATCGCTTCCTTTCACCCTACAGATATTCCCAAGATGTCAAATTGTCTTCGCCGGTTTCCAAAAGCTCAACTGGTTCATGTGAGGCAATTTCTGACCATGTGTCGGAAGTCGCAGATTTGCTCGAGGAAGGGCTTTCACTGCCATACATAACGAGTTTTCCATCGCCGTTAATATACCCAACAACAATGTTAAAGCCCCCCCGGTCACTTGTCTCGTTTAGACGCAAAACTTCAGCTGCAAATTTTTTGTCCTGCGTAATCAAGCAAAGACGATATGTTCCTCTGAACTTCAAGAACACAGAGAGAATTGTATCGCGGAGGTTAGCATCACTTTCTTCTCCCCGAATCTGTATCAAGTTTTTTTGCTGCATCCAGTTAAGTGTTCGCAGAGCCTTGACTGCTTGCTGTGAGTAGGCGGCATCCTGAGTCCGCTCTTGGACGCACTCAATTGCTCGGAGGGGGATGATTAGCTTTCCGTTTTCGGCAATCAGATAGTTTTCCCAAAAGCAGAGGAATTCCTCCGCCTTTTCCGAGAGGAGCACAGTGTCATCAAGAAAGATTTTATAGCCCCTCACCATTTGCTGAACCTGCGCGGCATCCAGTGATTCTCCATCGTTAGCCATGATCTCAGCCCCTGTCCCCTCAAAGAGCAGAAACCAACGCCGAAGCAAAGAGAAACCACTGAATGAAGTATCATAGCGATTCACTGTTTTCTTACCATTGCCATCCAGAATTGCTGCTATAGCTTGGTACATGTCCCCGTTTATGGCGATGTAGTTGTCCACAACAGCAGCAAGCGATAAGAACTGCATGGCAGACATTTTGGATTTACCAGTTTCTAGGTTGTTGATTGTCTGACGGGTAACGCCCACATATTCTGCCAGTTCCACTATGCTGTAGCCCATTAGAAGGCGTATCGCTTTCATTGAGATTTGAAAGTTCTCAATAAGAGCTTGACGCGCTTCCCAAAGATAATCAATCACCTTACTCCCCCCTTCGTAAATTCGTTATGTTTTCCAAATAAAACACAGGTATCATATCCACTCGAATCGACAATCGCCTCCAAATCTACTATTAGTATAACAGCTCGTCCTTATTATGTCAATATATTTTACAAATGTATTCTATTTTTGCGTTTTAAAATTTTTTATACATTATCCGTGTTGCTTTTGTATCCCCCGACACCGTCCAAAATACCGATATAACTTTGCTTCGCAAGATTTCTCCTTGTTCACGCGAGGATTCAACTCAGAAAAGATGTGTGCTAACAATGACATAATGTCTGAAGCCACCCAAGTAAGGTAACTGTTTGAACTGAGTTGCAGTCAGAATATCGGGTCTGTACCTGATGTTCTGACTGCAACTACATATCATAGAATTATATATCAGGGCGAGCAATAAATCAGTCATGTGAGTATCAACTCCGCATTGACGATTTCTTCCGCTGCGTTGCGGATGTTATTCATTCGCTGCACCCAATCCATCTGATCATGTGCTTTGAGCTGCTCGGTGATGCCTTGCTTTTCTGCCAGCTGTTTTGCCAGAAGGTCAAGCATCTCCTTGGCCCTGTTATTTACTTCTGCAAGATAGCTGCTCAGTTTACCGCTGGTCAGCAGATCGGTATAAAGAGCCGGACGATATTCCTTGATGTAACACAGATGCTTTCGCCCCCAGATTCCAATGGGCTGGATATCGGTTTCATCCATCACAAGGCAGGGAATGTAATAGTCGCCTTGGAGTTCGTACCATAGGCCATTATTCCTGTCAAAGATGTATTTTTCCATGATGTGTGTCCTCCGTATGTGTATTTGATTTTGAGGTGAATCAAATAACAGCACGCTGATTTGCTTCTCACTTGTTGCCCTGTGAAGCCCTGGGCAGCTGTACACAAGGAACTCGTAGGATGCAAAATCAGTTTTTCGTGGTCAACCCACAAGCATGAAAATCATAATTGAATACATCTAAAAACCGCTGATTTACACTGAAAATCAAGCAGAAAACGAAGAAATCCCCTGAGATTCAACATGGTATATTTGGGGCTCTCGGAGTTCAGCAAGCGCTAACCAGACTTCTCCAAGAGATAACCTTTTCCCCTGCGTCTTTCAGGAACGCCGCCCGTTTGGGGCGGCGTTCTTTTTTTGTCCCGCGGCAAAAGGGGCTTCCCTTATGTATAAAACTGTTGTATACTGTCGCTATATGAAAAACAACCGCTGCTGCGATGCACGCAAGAGGAGGAAAGATAGATGAGAGCATCCCGCAGAAAATTAACGAGCGGCATATTAACGCTGGTCCTTCTTTTGAACCTTCTGCCCACGGCTGCCCTGGCCGCCGGTGCTTGTACAAAAACCGAAGGATGCCAGCTTTCAAACGGCCACGACGGCTTCTGCGAGAACGGAAATGCCTTGACAGTGTATGATTATGCACAATTTAAAGATGCAATCGAAAGAATCAACGCTGCATCCGACGGAGTATTCGTCATTTCTTTGGGTGCAGATATCACAGACCCTTTAAAAACCAATAATGGTACGGACCTGTCATTTACCAAAAACACCACCACGATCCTCGGCAACGGACATACGATTTACCTGAAGGGCAATTGGGCGCATATTTCCGCATCGGGGCCGGACGTTGCCGTGAATTTGGGCGCCGCCGACGGCTCTGATACGCTGGTAATCGACGGAACTTTCGGAGGCCCCACCGGCGAAAACCGATACAAGTCGCCAGTGCTTGTGATGCAGGGGGCAACGTTCAACATGTATGCCGGCGTCACAATATGCAACAGCTACGTCCCCAGCACGGCCGGTGCGGTTTACCTGGGAGACGGTTCCATATTCAATATGTACGGCGGTATAATTACTAACTGCAAATCGGACAGCGTGGCGGGCGGTGCAATCGCGCTCGGCAATTCTGCATTTCATATGTCCGGCGGTACAATCAGCAACTGCTCCGGCCTTCAGGGCGGTGGCGTTTTGTTGACTGAATACTCGACTATGACGATGTCCGGCGGCCGCATTGAGAACTGCTCAGCTGGTTATTACGGCGGCGGTATTCTGGCAAACAGTATTTCTGTGATCGGGTCGGGAACAACCAATTCTTCCTCCAGATTCACTATGACAGGCGGAGAGATTGTGCGCTGTTCGGCAGGTTACTATGGAGGCGGCGTCTGCATCAATAACGCCTACAAGAAAACTTTCTCTGCTACAGCTTGTCTGGAAGGCGGCAGCATCGTCGGCTGCTCTGCTGACATATACGGCGGCGGCTTGGCCAACCTGTATGCCAAAGCAACGGTAAATGGTACTGCCATACACAGCAACACCGCAGCGAGCGCCGGTGATGATATTGTCTCTTTCGCACGCCCCACCGGCGAATTATCGATAAGCAGTGTAGGTGATAGCTGGGAGTTAGATGATTGCGACCATCCAATTGACGGTTGGTATGATGATGGTACAGGAAGCTACCGTTGGAATGTTCACGATGATAAACAGCCCCTGTATACAGAAAAGGTTGAATCTGGCAAATATACCACGACGATTGCGCTGAAAGCCGCCCACGGCAGCGGTCATACCGTCACGTTTGATACGCAGGGTGGCAGCGCGGTGGACAGCCAAACGGTGTTTTCCGGCACGGCTGTTGAGCCGGACGTGCCCACCAAAACCGACTATGTGTTCGGCGGCTGGTACAAGGATTCGCTCTGCACAGAAGCATATGATTTCTCCGCACCCGTGACGAACAGTATCACGCTGTACGCCAGGTGGCTCAGCGCTTCCCCGCATTATATCCTGCGATACGGCGACGGCAGACCAGAGGACGGCGGCGATCCGTACACCTTCCCCTATGATCCGGCCAACCCGGCGAGCCTTCCCACGGAGGTCAGATATTTCTCCCAGGAGGAAATTGACCAGCTTTCGACGGGCATATACCAAGGCGTCACCACGGAGGGCAACTATTTCCTCGCCTGGTTCGGCTATATGCCCACTCTGGAGAGCACGATCAACACAAATTACCCGGTTTATGAAAAAACAGCAGTGGACACCTATACGGAATTCACCGGAATGCCCATCCCCGGTAAGACCTACTACCAATTCATTCCCTGCGAGACAACGCCGGACACCAATCTGGGCGACATTATCTATTACGCCCAGTGGGTCAAGGTCAAGATCGACATTGCGGTGAACGTTCAGGTGGACGTGGACGTCTCCTTTGACGAGAACCTCGGCGGCAACGTTGTCATGATCGCTGACAGCCAGAAGCAGGAGCTGGCAAAAAACTTCAAGGCCAGCGACATTGTCAGCAACAACTGTGCCATCACGCTCACGGCCACGGTGGCGAATCCCAGGAATACTGCTGAGGAAGAAACGACCGCGGAATTTCTCACGCAGAATTATCCGAACTGCCGCTCCATCAGCTACGATGTGGAGATCCGAAAGGACATCGAATCCAACGGAAGCTGGTATTCCACGGTGATCTTAAAGGAACTGGAAGCGCCTGTTGAGATCACTTTTGCGGTTCCGGAGGAATGGAAGAGCGGTACCGTTAAAATGCTGCGTGCCCATACCGAGGGCGGTGCCGTTACGGTCGACGAATGTGTGGATCTGGATCAGGACCGGCAGACCTTTACGCTGTCCAGAGACAAGTTTTCCACCTATACCATGCTCTACATCCCTGCCGGCGGCGGTGGCGGAGGCGGAATCGAAACCGCCTGCACTCTGCGCTATCAGTCCAACGGCGGTACCGGATATCCGGATGAAACGAGAATCAACCCCTGGATCAAGAATTACGCAGACCTGCCCGTTCCTGTGCGGGAGGGCTACTCCTTTACCGGCTGGTACGCCGACAGCACGCTGCAGACCCCTATTACCGGTGATGTGCTGGTCAACCGCAATCTGGTGACCATCTACGCCGGCTGGAAAAAGAGCACGGTTCCTGAAATGCTCAATGGCGCCGAGCATTTCGCCTATGTGCAGGGTTACACCGACGGCACGGTGCGTCCCAACGAGAACATTACCCGCGCTGAGGTTGCCACCATTTTCTTCCGTCTGCTGAAAGATGAGATCCGAGATGAATATCTGACCGATACAAATACTTTTGCGGATGTGACCGAAGGCATGTGGTACAACAAGGCTGTCTCTACCATGGTGGCCCTGGACGTGTTCAAGGGCCGCACGCCGGAGCGCTTTGACCCCAGAGCGCCCATCACCCGCGGCGAATTTGCCGCCATCTGCTCCCGTTTTGACCGGTCGGAGGTCATCCCCCGCAGCGTCTTCACGGATATCGACGGCTACTGGGCCAAGGAGGAGATCGAGCGCGCCGCGGCGCTGGGCTGGGTCGGAGGCTACGGCGACGGGAGCTACCGTCCCCGGGACTACATCTCCCGGGCCCAGGTCATGACCATCATCAACCGTATGCTGCTCCGAAATCCGGAGTCCGAGGAGAACCTGCTGCCCGGCATGAAGACCTGGTCCGACAACAAGCCCGGCAGCTGGTGCTACCTGGCCGTCCAGGAGGCCACCAACAGCCACGAGTTCAGGAGAAAAGTGAATGGGTATGAGAGCTGGACAGTGCTGAAGGCCAACCCGGACTGGTCCATTTACCAGTAAGGCGCTGAAAAGCCGCTATGACCGCAGCGAGAACGCCGCCCGTTTCGGGCGGCGTTCTTTTTTGTCTCATGGCAGCGCAAAACGCCCGGCCGAAAGGCCGGGCGGCGCCATGCAGGTGGAAAGTACACCCCGTTTCAGACTGATGATCACCCTGCCCGGAAAGGAGGAAATGCCATGATAAAAGTGCTTCTTGTGGAGGACAGAAAAATGTCCCGGGACAGCATGATCGGCTATATGAAAGGCTCTGACCGGTATGAGCTTGCGGCGCAGACCCCCAGCGCGGGCATGGCGGAAATGCTGTGTATGCAAAATCACATTGACTTGATTTTGATGGATGTCTGCACGGAAAACAACGAGGACGGCATTGAAGCCACTGCCGCCATCAAGCGGCATTTTCCCCATATCAAGGTGATCATTGTGACCGGCATGACCTCCATTGACCTGATTGAGCGGGCAAGAAAGGCAAAGGCAGACAGCTTTTGGTACAAGGAAATTGAGGGTGATGAGCTTCTGGATGTGATGGATCGCACCATGAGCGGCGAACACATTTATCCCAAGCAGACGCCCCTTGTGCAAATCGGCAACATGAGCTCCGCCGAAATCTCTGACCGTGAGCTGGAGGTGCTGCGGCTGATGGCAGAGGGCAACACGGATGGGGCGATTGCCGAAAAGCTCTGCGTCAGCGTATCGGCTGTCCGTTACCATGTGACCCAGCTTCTGCAGAAAACCGGCTATGAAAACCGGGTCAAGCTGATCGCCGACCTGATCAATCAGGATTTCATTGTCCCCGGCCTGTAAATAACATATCTGCATAAGCGTCCGCACCCGGTAAAAGCCGGGTGCGGATTTTTTGTAAAAAACTATCATTTCTGATAGGGCGCTTTTTTTGAGTATCCCTATAATGAAAGTAGTAGTGAAAATGCCCCTGTTTGAAAGCCGGGTGGAGGTGATCATGCGTGCGGAGGGTCATTATCAATATGAAGGACTATATCTTTGCCGATGCGGTGGCACAGGCGATGCAGGCGGACAAGCACAGTGATTTCACTGTGCTGCAGACAACCTCCACAGAGGAATTACTGCAGTACGGCAGGCAGTGCGAGCCATACGCCACACTGATGGAGGTCAACGGCTATCCCCCCTATGTGCTGGAGGAGCGGCTGAAGATCCGCGACGCGTTAAAAGAGGCCAGTCCAAACTGCAAGGTCGTCCTTGTCGTGGATGAAAACTCGGAGGAGGAAGTAGCGGAGCAGGTCAGAGCGGCCAAGAAGAAAGGACGGATCGACCAGTTCATCTACAGCTCCATCAGCGCGAATTACCTTGTGGCGCTGATGGACACGCTGTAACGGAGGTGAAAGCGAAACCAAATGCGTCCGGCCCGCAAAACCGCTGCGAACCGGAACCGATCTATCAATCATCTTTTTATAAGGAGGAACACAGAATGAAGAAACGAACAGGCAAACTGCTCAGTTTGCTGCTCACCCTGGCTATGGTACTGGGGTTTCTTCCTGCCATGGGCGCCACCGCCCTGGCGGAGGAATGGCAGCATCCGGAGGCGAACCAGGCGATCTTTACAATCAACTTTGTGGAGGACGGGAATACCGACAACGTGATCGCGGCATGGTATAACGGTACCTACTACGTCATGGGCAAGCCGAATGAAGACGGCTCCAGACAGGCGGTCCCGGCCACAAGGGTCGCCGAAGGGGCCGGCGGGTACGGCGAACCCTTCATCGTCGATACGACCCAGGTCGAACTCCTAAAAGTTGAGGGAAGCCGCGTTTCCGTCTCCAATGGAAGTATATGGGTGAATACGCTGAAAACGGCGGACGGAAGCTACATTGCGGACAACGGCGTCTCTCTGGCCGATGAATCGACCCGTCAATTCGGCCTTGCCGCCGCCGAAGACGATGGCACGATCCCCGCCAAGTGCAAGTGGAGGTTTGACTGGGATGCGGGCTTATACAACTACAACACCAGTTGGCGTATCTACTTTTTCCCCAACGGCGGTAACCCCTATTTCGCGTTGGGCAGCGCCAATACGCCCGACGGCACGACCTGTATCAAAGTGCAGCGCTTTAACAGGAGCTGTCAGCATCCCAATATGCAGTATGTTCCGGCTGTCGAGCCGACCTGCAAGAAGGACGGCAACGCCGAGTACTGGTACTGCCCGGACTGCGGCGCACAAAACCTCGGGGCCTATTTCCTCACCGCTGACGCTCTGCGCGCCGAGTTTGATCCGCCCATTCAGATGTCCACCGGCGCGGTGGACGTCAATGGCGATGGCGTCTGCGATAGCTGCGGCAAGAATATGCCGGTCTACAAGAAGGTGACCGAGGCCTCTCAGATCGTGGCCGGAGGCAAGTACCTCCTGGTGACGGAGAGCAGTGAAACCCTCTACGCCATGTCTGCATCTGCGGGGGAAGAAAAAGGGGAGGAAAAGGGCGGCGCTGCCAGCGGGCTTCCCTCGGTCCCGGTCGCGGCCCAGGAGGACGGCACCATTCCCTTCCAGAACGCAGCGGGCGCCATGACCTTTGAGCTGCACTTCGCCCACGGGGCCACCGAATGGGGAGCGGAAAAGGGCATCCGATACGGGATCGTGGCAAATGTGAACGGCCAGCGGATGGAATACGCGCCGTATGATGGAGGAATGTTATATCCTTACGAGCAACAGGGCGCAAAGTACGGCTACTATGTGGGGCTGGACGGCGAAGATGCAGAGGCGAAGATCTATTCCGCTTACGATGACAGCGAGCTGCTTCGCCCATATGGTGGGAGCAGTTCGCCGGTGTTCACGATCAGCGCGGATACCACGACTCTGCCCGTCTACCTCTACCGCCTGACCGACGTGGGCACGGTGAACCGCACAAGCTATGAAATGCAGGCGGTCAAGTCCGAAACGGATTACACGGTCTATAACAGCGGGGCCGTGGATGCGGCAGGAGGAACGAACGTGACCGGGCTGACCGACGCCCTGACCCAGACAGCGGTCAATGGACTGGT
Organism: Oscillospiraceae bacterium; assembly: GCA_051867615.1. Taxonomy (GTDB): domain Bacteria; phylum Bacillota; class Clostridia; order Oscillospirales; family Oscillospiraceae; genus RGIG5472. The sequence goes on from JBJDYU010000034.1 coordinate 15,151, forward strand.
AGATCAGTTTGTGACGAATCACGACGAAGCCGGTTCGGTGCAGATCACCACCAGCGTCAACGTCGAGGTCATCGGATATCAGGCGGACCAGAGCGTTACCTTCGACCTGAACCCCACCGCCACCGTTACCGGCACCACACAATCCCAGACCTACACCATCCCGGACAGCAGTCTGGACGGCACGCCCATGAACGTGACCGTCTATACCGCGGGGATCGTCCCCCAGCAGATCGTCCATACAAAAGAGGACGGGACAAAGGAATACTTCTACCCGGAAGGCTCCGGCCAGGGAGAACAGACCTTCACAACATTTGTCGACATGAGCGGAAACCAATATGCGTCCTTTGATGTCACGGAGTATTCCCAAGTACAGCTTTTCCAGGTGATCCCGGAAACGGGTTCCATCACCATCACCTTTGACCCCAACGGCGGAACGGTGAGCCCGGTGAGCAAATCCGTCACCAATGGCGCGCCCTACGGCGAGCTGCCCACGCCCACCCGCAGCGGAAGCTACTCCTTCAACGGCTGGTACACCCAGGCCTCCGGCGGTGAGAAGGTCACTGCGGAAACCCTGGTAGAGCTCACCGAGAATCAAACGCTTTATGCCCAGTGGACCGATACAGGCTCCTCCGGTGATTCCTCCGGTGATTCCTCCGGCGATTCCTCCGGTGGCTCCTCCGGCGATTCCTCCGGCGGCTCCTCCGGCGGTTCCTCCGGCGGCTCCTCCGGCGATTCCTCCGGCGATTCCTCCGGCGATTCCTCCGGTGATTCCTCCGGTGGTTCCTCCGGCGATTCCTCCGGCGATTCCTCCGGTGATTCCTCCGGTGACTCCTCCGGCGGCTCCTCCGGCGGCTCCTCCGGCGGCTCCTCCGGCGGCTCCTCCGGCGATTCCTCCGGCAACACCACCATCAATAAGAACCCAGACGGCTCCACCACCACCACCACGGTGACCGACCAGGCCACCGGCACCGTAACGAAGACGAATAAGACTGCCGACGGCACCACCGGAACCGTCGTTACGGATAAGAACGGCGAGATCATCGAGGTCTCTGCGTCCGTGTCCAACAAGGCCGCCAATGAAGCCGCCAAGACCGGCGAGGCTGTGAAGCTGCCCGTAGAAGTCCCCGCTGTCAAGAACACCGAGGACGCTCCCGCCGTGAATGTCATCGTGCCCAAGGGCGCCGGCTCCGTTAAGGTGGAGATCCCCGTGGAGAAGGTCACTCCCGGCACTGTGGCTGTCATCGTGAAGGCCGACGGCACCGAGGAGATCGTATCCACCTCTATCCCCACCGAAACCGGTGTGGTGTTGACCCTGGACGGCAGCGCTACCGTGAAGGTGATTAATAACGCCAAGGAGTTCTCCGATGTGCCCGCCGCCAGCTGGGCCAGTGACGCGATTGCCTTCGCCTCCGCCCGCGGCATCACCGGCGGCTCCGGCGACGGCACCACCTTCAGCCCCAAGAACGACTGCACCCGCGCCCAGATCGTGACGTTCCTGTATCGTTGGCTGGTCAAATAAGCCGAAGACTTTACTATCTTTGGCAATCAGAGCTATGAAAAGCAGCGACTGGAGTTTTCCGGTCGCTGCTTTTTTATCTCAAATATTTGCGATGAGTATCAAAATGACCCTTGATTTGGCAGCGGATATGAAAAGACCGCCTGCGGTTCAGAAATAGCAGACGGTCTATATACGGTATTCTTTTCAGACCAGTACGCAGGTGATAGCCGCAAATCGGCGCAAGAGGTGCAGCCCTCTTGTTCGGAACGCAGTGACGGAAACAGCCCGGACCTCAGCGGTCCGGGCTGTCGCTGCCTCGATGAGCGCACATACGGGGTTCACCCCATATAGAAGTGCGCCATTCGGTTTCAGATCCTGCTTACTTCACAAAGAAGCGGTACAGGAACGTCACGATCTGCGCGCGGGTGCAGTCGTTCTTGGGGCTGAAGGTGGTGCCGTCGCCGGAGCCGTTGGTGATACCGCTCTCCACCGCCCACTGCACCGCCTTGGCGCAGTAGCTGTCAGCCGCCACATCGGTAAAGGAATTTGCGCCGGCAGCGGCGGGAGACTGCTGGCTGCGCCACAGGAACGTCACGATCTGGCCGCGGCTGCAGGTGGCGTTGGGGCTGAAGGTCGTGCCGTCGCCGGTGCCGATGGTAATGCCGTTCTCCACCGCCCACAGGACCGCCTTGTAGCAGTAGCTGCCCGCCTTCACATCGGTGAAGGGATTCGCACTGCTCTCAGGCTCCGGGCATCCGGCGGCGCGCCACAGGAAGGTCACGACCTGCGCGCGGGTGCAGGGAGCATTGGGGCTGAAGGTGAGGCCATCGCCGGTGCCGCCGGTGATGCCGTTCTTCGCGGCCCACAGCACCGCGTCATAGTAATAATCGCCGGGGAACACGTCCACGAAGAAGTTCAGCATGGAGTTATCCTCCATGAAGGTGGCCTTGATCGTGACCTTGGAGGCGGGCATGGTGAAGGTGTACTTGCCAGCGCCCTGATTGGTCAGTTCGATCTCGCTGCCGTTCTTGTCAGTGACAGTCAGGGTCTCCAGGGTGTAGCCCTTGTCGGGAACGACCGTCAGGGTCACGGTGGTGCCCTTGGAGGCGGTCTTGCGGCTGGAGGTCACATCGCCGTTTTGGGTGCTCTCCACGGTGATGGCGTAGGTGCTGACGCCACCGCCTGTTGTATAGGTACTGACGGCAACATCAATCGTGATGGGTGCATAATTGGTGCTTTCAGGCGTGAAAACCATCTGCTCGGTGCCGCCGGCACTCATGACCTTGGTGCTGTCAATCCAAGCAAAGGTGCCTGTCAGAACGGTTGTGCCATCAAGGGCAAGGATTTCTCCATTCGTAACAGTTGCATCGGCAAGAGTCTTGCCCTTGATGACCCGTGCTGTGGTTTTCTTTGCGGGGTTCTCAATAGGAGTTGCAGGAGCAATGTTCCAATCAAGGTCCTTCGAGCCTGTGAAGTTGCCGTTGCCTGTTACCGTAAGGGTATAATTGCCGCTGGCGTTCACATCGGTCTGCTTGTTATTGGAAATATCAAATGTCACAGCGTCAAAGCCAACAAGGGTGACGGTCACATTTTGGGTCTGCTCTATGCCATTATAGGTCAAAGCATTGCTGAGAGTAATGACAGCATCTTCGATGCTCTTTGGCAGGATTTCAAAGGTCGTAGTTCCGCTGACGATGTAGTTACCGCCTGCCTTATCCGTCAAAGTTACCGTAGCCGTACCTGCGTTTCTGTTATTGGAGTAAGAAACCGTGTATTCAGAGGCAGGGATGACAGTCTCACCATCATAAACTGTGATGGCGGGTTCAATATCGCTGCCTGTGTAGGTTGCATCATGGATAGCAGAGATTGTTGCGGTAACAACTTTAGCCCACTTCGCTGTCAAAGTGATGTCCTCGGTTACAGGTGCGCTAAAGTCATAGAGGTCATAGCCGTTGTACCAACCTTCGAAAGAGTAGCCTGCTTTAGTGGGAGCTGTTGGAGCAGATGCTTTCTGACCTCTGAGGACTTTTTGTTCGGTTACAGTGCTATCATCACTGTTGAAGGTTACAGTTACTTTGGCACTGTCTCTGATAGTACCGGAGCCAGTTACCGTTCCATAGAAGATGCCGCCAGTGATGGTGCTGTTATTTGTTACATTGTCATAGAATGTGCCACCGCTGATGGTGCGGTTATTTGTTACCTCTTGCTGGAATGTGCCGCCATCAATGACAGACCCATTAGTTACTTTACCTTGAAATAAACCGTCGGAAATCAGTCCTGAAAACGGAGTGGAAACAGAGCCTGACAAGCCTGATTCATTATATACTTGTTCTTTGAATGTGCCACCCCTAATTGCATTATAATTAGTAACTTTTTTATTAAATGTGCCGTCAATGATAGTTCCATAGTTATTCACTTCTTCATCGAATTCGCCTCCAGAAATAGTTTGGCTTAAACTATTGTCAAGAGCATAAGCGACCGTGGGCAGCAGTCCTGCTACAAGACAAAGTGCAAGCAGCAGGCTAAAAATGCGTTTTTTCATATAGAGTTGACCTCCTTCTAAACTAAATTGTTTCGGCTTTCTGGTTGTACTTCGTAATAAAGAGTTCCAATGTTTCTTTGAGTGCTTCTATCTGGGATTTCAGATAAAACTCATCCTCAAAGAGTGCGTAATGCACGCAGGCCCGAACCAGTATGAAAATTAGGGGTGTCAGCTTTTGATACGGGATCCCCAGCTTCGGCTCTAAACTCTTTGCGTATTCCGCATAGCGCCGGTCCACGCCCGCGAAGAATTTCTGACCATATTCCCGGTACTTGGGGTGGGTGTACACCTGATACATAAGTCTGTATTTCTTGCCGTGCGTTTCTGCCGTCCAGTAGGGTATCTCGTCCATAAACCGCCACAGATCATGTACGTCCGTGGGGGCTTTCGCCATAAACTCATCTTCCACCTTGCTCATACAGTATTCGGTGGACTGGATGATGAGGTCGTCCAGGTCCTCGAAATAGGTGTAGATCTTCGCGGTGCCGCAGCCGCAATACCGCGCCAGGGCGCGGATGCCGGTGCCGTGCAGGCCCATCTCCGCGAAGCCCTCAAAACACTTTTCCATCATCTCGATCTTTTTCTCGTTCCAATGAGCTTCTGTATAATTCGCCATCCGATCGCCCCCCTAATCCAAACCGCTTGTTTTGAATTAAGCATACCATATTTTCACGGAAAAATCAACAGGTCTGCACGACATTTGCTGAAATTTTTCAACAATCCGTCATCTGAAGGCGATCCTCCGAGACGTTCGGGTGGAACACCGCGCCGATACTGCAACGGCAGGCACCCCCTCGATGTTTTGAAGCTGTCCAAACGCCTGAAAAGTCCAACGAACCGGCGTGGCACGGCGAGACCCTACCAGCCGCGCGAAAAAGGAAAACGCAAATAAGCAGAAAAACACGCCATACCCAGCCGTTGAAGCTGCATATGGCGTGTATTTTCGTTGACCAACCCATGCTCATTATTTGGCTAACACTGTTTTATGAACACCTGCCATTCGCTGCCGGGCGTTTGTCACGTTTCTTGATGCGAACCGTTTTTCCCGCCGTGGGCGCTCAGCTTCTCGCCAGGCCGTCCACCCGCAGCACCACGCCGCTGATGTAGGACGCCTCGTCGGAGGCCAGGAACACGAAGGCGCTGGCGATATCCTCCGGCTGGCCCAGACGGCGCAGGGGGATCTGGGCGATGAGGGGGTCGATGACCTCCCTGGGCACCGCCCGCATCATATCCGTCTCCGTGATGCCGGGGGCCACCGCGTTGACGCGGATGCCCTTAGGGCCCAGCTTCCGGGCCAGGGAAAGCGTCAGACCGTTCACGGCGAACTTGGAGGTGGGGTAGGCCACGCCGCTGGGCTGACCGTAGACGCTGACCTCTGTGCGCTTTTCAGGCCAGCCCCGGCAGAGAGGCCAGCCGCGGCAGACCCAGCCCTTTCAGCTCCGCCGCCGCCCGGTCATAGCGCTCATAGTCGATGAGGGCGTCGGGGGAATGGGCGTCCATGCCGATGATGGCGGTGTTGCCCTCCTCCGCCGCCACCTCCCAGAACGCCCGGCAGGGATAGCCCAGACCCGGGGCCCCGCCCCATTCCTTGATGCGCTGGCCCTGCAGGTTATACTCCAGCGGCACGCCCAGCTCCCTGGCCCGGCGGCAGAGTCGGCGGCTCATTTCTCTCGCGGTATCGTCGAAAACAGGATAGCTCATCAGGGCCAGGTCCGGATGCGCCAGATAGGCGAACAGGCCCGTCTCCATGCCCCGGATGGTGTTCTCGCAGTAGCGCCGCAGCTCCTCCGGCCGGGTGGCAGAGCCGTAGTACATACCCGTCTCGTCGCTGAGCTCATGGTGGTTGCCCAGAATGAGGTAATCCAGCCCCTCGCGCTCCTTCAGCTCCCGCAGCCAGTCGAGATAGGCCGGGAAATACTCGCACTCGAAGCCGATGTAGATGCGGATGCGGTCACGATACTTCTCCCGCAGCCGCCGCAGCGACGCAAGGTACCCCTCCAGCTCCGACACGTTCATGCGCACGCCGGGATTGGTATAGCCGCTTTTGTAGGGCCAGGGCACATGGTCCGAAAAACCCAGCGCCTGCCAGCCCGCCTCGATGGCGGCGCGGACATAGGCCTCGTCCCCGCCCGAGGCGTGGCCGCAGCGGGCGGTGTGGGTGTGATAGTTGGCGACTCTCTTTTCTTCCATTCTCTGTTCCTTCCTGCTCGTTTTGCGGGGCGGGAGGCGCCATGCAGCGTCTCCCGCCCCCTTTACGCTTAGTCCTGTTCCTCGTCGTTGAAGCGGCCCGGCATCCGGTTGAGGTCGTCCTTGGTGATGCCCACGTCCTTCAGGCTCGTGGGCAGTCCCTGGGCGATCTGGGGATACGTGTTCTCCGTGTCCGACGTGCGCTGGATCTCATAGGTGCCGTACATATTCACAAGATCGAAGCAGCTCTCCGGCTGACCGTAAAACGGCTCCACCGAGGGCGTCTCACAGTAGGGCATACCCTTGTCGTGCTTCTCTCCCGCGCTGGTTTTGTTTTCCCGGCTCATGCGCTTTCACCTCCCGCGCGTAGTATGCGCAGGAAGCGCGGCAAAATGCCCTCAGGCGAGAACGGGCGGATAGACGCCGCTCTCATGCAGCGCCCTGAGCGCCGCCTGCACCAGCGGCTTATCCTCCCGGTAGGTGACGCCGAACCAGCGGTCCGCGGAGTGCAGCACCTCCACCGAAAGCTCGCTCCTTTGCAGGAGCTTATCCACCATCACCGGCAGCAGGCACTCGCTTTTGACATCCTCCGGCGGCAAAGCGCGGAGAAAATCGTGAAAAAACGCTTCTATCTTTTCAAAGATCCAGGGGGTGAAGCACCAGAAATTCATGGAGACCACGCTCTCTCCCGGCAGGGCGGGCCCGTCCTCCCCCTTGGAGGTGTCCCGGATCACGCCGCCGTCGCAGAGCTTCATCTGATAGGTCTCCACCACCGCCCGCAGCCGGTCTCCCTCGGTCTGGCAGACGCCCCGGGTCACGGTGCCGTTCTCGCTGACCGTATTTTTCAATAAGTAGCCCACCATGGCGGCATGGCCCGTCTCCGGCATACGCCGCAGGGCTTCGTAGGCCGCAACAAAGGCGCTGCGGCCGTAATAATCGTCCGCGTTGATGACGATGAACGGTTCCTTCACCGCCTCGCGGGCGCAGAGCAGCGCGTGGCAGGTGCCGAAGGGCTTCGTCCTTTCGGCGGGAATGCGGTAAAAGCCGGGGATGCTGTCGTAGGTCTGATAGACATAGCGCACCTCCACCGCCTTGCCCTCCGCCGTACGCAGGCGGCCCAGCAGCGTCCCCACCATGCCCCGGACCAGGGACTCGATCTCCGGCTTGATGATCAGCACCACCTTGTCAAAGCCCGCGCGCACCGCGTCAAAGATGGAGTACTCCATCAGCATCTCGCTATGGGGGCCGACGCCGTCCACCTGCTTGTCGCCGCCGTAGCGTGAGCCGAGGCCCGCCGCCATGATGACCAGCGCAGCGTTCAAATAAACCACCTCCTGTGTATGACTGCCGGCGGATGCGCGCCGGCTTTTCTCTCACTATATTATTTTCACTGTACTATATTTCCCTCTCCTTTGCAAGCGAGGGCTTGACAAATTAAGAATTCCACCTATAATATGAAAACGAATCTTATTTTCAGTTTAGGAGGCGCGCTATGCCGGAATCCAGAACCTATGCCACCCACCAGCACAAGGCCATTCTGGCCTGCATCGAGCAGCGTCGGCAGGGCTGCTTCACCGCGGCGGAGCTGGCGGAGACGCTGCGGCAGAGCGGGGAAAAGGTGGGCCTCGCCACCATCTACCGGCAGCTGGAGAAGCTGGAAAAGACCGGCGTGGTGCAGCGCATCGACACGGACGAGGGGGCCTGCTGGCAGTGCTGCGAGCAGGCGGACCACGACTGCTTCCTGCTCAAGTGCGAGCGCTGCGGCCGCATCACCCATGTGGACTGCGCGCAGCTGGGCCCGCTGTACCGCCATGTGCGGCAGGAGCATCACTTCGCCGTCAATCCCCGCCGCACCATGCTCTACGGCCTTTGCGGCGACTGCCGGGAGGAGCGCCATGCGTAAACGTCTCATTTCTCTGGCTCTGGCGCTGCTGCTGATTCTTTTCCTCGCCGCCTGCGGCGAGGAAACGCCGCAGGCGGATAGCGGCAAGCCGCAGATCGTGGCGACGCTCTTTCCTTATTATGATATAGCCCGGGCCATCGCCGGGGACCGGGCGGAGGTGACGCTGCTGATCTCCGCCGGGCGGGAAAGCCACAGCTACGAGCCGACGCCTCTGGACATCATCCGCATCAGCGAGGCCGATTTGTTCCTCTATAACGGCGGCACGGACGAGACCTGGGCAACAGAAGTCCTCTCCACCATGGACCACGGCAGAGCCATCGCCATGATGGAGCAGGTGGAGAAGCGGGAGGAGGAGCTGGCGGAGGGGATGCAGGCGGAGCGGGGCCACGACCACGACCACGAGGACGGCGATGAACATGACCACGACCACGAGGACGAGGACGGCCACGCCCTCGAGATCGAGTATGACGAGCATATCTGGACCTCTCCCGCCAACGCCATGACCATCGCCTCGGTCATCGCCAGGGCGCTGACCGAGCTGGACGGCGCGGGGGCGGCGTATTACGCCGCGAACCTCGAGCGCTATCTCGCGGAGCTGTCCTCCCTCGACGAAGCCTTCCGCGAAACGGTGGCGGAGGGGAATCGCAGCCTCATCGTGCTGGGAGACCGCTTCCCGCTGCTCTACTTCTGCGAGGAGTACGGCCTTTCCTACCGGGCGGCCTTCCTCGGCTGCTCCACGGAGACGGAGCCTTCCGCCGCCACCATGGCCTATCTCATCGACCGGGTGCGGGAGGAGCAGATCCCGGTGGTGTACTATCTTGAAAACAGCTCCGGCCGGGTGGCGGAAGCCATCGCGGAGGCCACCGGGGCCGAACCCATGGTCTTTTACTCCTGCCAGACCGTCTCTCCGGAGGATTTCCGCGCCGGCGAGACCTATCTTTCCCTCATGTGGCGGAACGTAGAGGCCCTGCAGAAAGGACTTGCCTGATATGGAACCGAACGTACTTCTCTCCTGCCGGGACTTAAGTCTCGGCTACGAGCACCAGCCGCTGGTGGAGCATCTGACATTGGATATCTGCGCGGGGGACTACCTCTGCGTGGTGGGCGAAAACGGCAGCGGCAAGTCCACCTTCCTAAAGAGCGTGCTGGGGCTTATCCGCCCCCTCTCCGGCGAGATCCGCCGCTCTTCCGCTCTCGCCGCCAGCGGCGTGGGCTACCTGCCCCAGCAGACCCAGTCCCAGCGGGATTTTCCCGCCACGGTGAAGGAAGTGGTGCTGTCGGGCTTTCTCAGCGCCCGGGGCCTGCGCTTTACCTACACTCCCGCGGAGCTCTCCGCCGCCATGATGCACATGGGAAAGCTGGGCGTGCTGGAGCTGCAGAATGCCTGCTACCGGGAGCTTTCCGGCGGGCAGCAGCAGCGGGTGCTGCTGGCCCGGGCGCTCTGCGCGGCGAGTAAGCTGCTGGTGCTGGACGAGCCGGTGACGGGCCTCGACCCCGCCGCGGCGCAGGACCTTTATAAGACGCTGCGCTATCTCAACGAAAAGGAGGGCATCGCCGTGCTCATGGTGACCCACGACCTGCAAAACGCCCTGAGCGAGGCCGGGCATATCCTCCACATCGGCCAGAGGCGCTGGTTTTACGGCACGGCGGAGGAATTCCTCCGCTCAGAGGCCGGCCGCCGGTTCGGAGGTGAGCGGGCATGAAGCTGCTTCTTTCCATGTTCACCTATCCCTTCATCCTCCGGGCCTTCGCCGTGGGCATTTTAGTGTCCCTCTGCGCGGCGCTGCTGGGTGTGCCGCTGGTGCTCAAGCGCTACTCCATGATCGGCGACGGACTGTCCCATGTGTCCTTCGGGGCGCTGGCCATCGCGGCGGCGCTGGGCTGGGCGCCGCTGGCCTTCTCCATCCCCGTGGTGGTGGCCGTGGCCTTCCTTTTGCTGCGCATGACGGAGAAAAGCCGCGTCAGCAGCGACGCCGCCATCGCGGTGCTTTCCGCCTCGGCGCTGGCCATCGGTATTCTGGTCACGTCCCTCACCACCGGCATGACCACGGACGTGGCAAGCTATATGTTCGGCAGCATCCTCGCCATGGACCGGGGCGACGTGATACTGAGCGTCGTACTCTCCTGCACGGTGCTGCTGCTCTTCCTGTTCTTCTATCACCGCATCTTCGCCATCACCTTTGACGAGAGCTTTTCCCGGGCCACGGGTATGCGGGTGGACCTGTACAACTCCCTCCTCGCCGTCCTCACGGCCCTGACCATCGTCCTCGGTATGCGCATGATGGGCGCCATGCTCATCTCCTCCCTGGTCATCTTCCCAGCTCTCACGGCCATGCGCCTGTTCAAGAGCTTCCGCGCCGTGGTGGTCTGCGCGGGCGTGCTGTCCGTCCTCTGCTTCTCCGCGGGACTGACCGCGTCCTACCTCCTCTCCCTCCCCGTGGGCGCGGCGGTGGTGGTCTGCCATCTGGCGGCGTTCCTGCTGGCCTGCCTGATCCGGAAGCTGAGATAAGGGCCGCGTTTTTGCGGAAAAGCGCTCTTTCGGCAAAGAAAATGCTTGCAATTTGCATAGAACTATGCTAATTTAGAAAAAGTAAGTTAGATGTAAGCTTGAGAGTGGACCTTCGGTCCACTCTTTTTCATGGTATTTTGAGATCCCTGTCAGGAGGACAAAAGATGAGCAAGATCACCGAGCTGGCGGCCGCTCTCGCGGCGGACGCCGTGGCGGAGCAGGGCTGCGAGCTTTGGGACGTGGAATACGTCCGGGAGGCCGGGAGCTGGTACCTCCGCCTGTATATCGACAAGGAGGGCGGCGTGAACATCACGGACTGCGAGGCCATCAGCCGCAAGGTCAGCGATCTGCTGGACGAGGCCGACCCCATTCCCGCGAGCTACACCTTCGAGGTCTGCTCGGCGGGCATCGAGCGGCCGCTGAAGCGTCCCGGCGATTTTGAGCGCTTCATGGGCGCGGACATCTTGCTTAAGACCTATTCCCCGAAGGGCGGCCGCAAGGAGTTCCCCGGCGTCCTGGCGGGCTATGACGACGGCGCCGTGACGGTGGCGATGGAGGGAGAGACCCTCCGCTTTGAAAAGCAGGAGATCGCCCTGGTCCGGCTCCGGGCGGATTTTTGACGCAGCAGACATACGCAAAGCAGTTTTATTTTCATAAAGGAGACAGACCCCCATGAAGTGTGATGAGATTTTTCTGGCGCTCGCCATGCTGGAAAAGGAGCGCGGCATTTCGCAGGAGTTCATGATGAACAAGATCATCCAGGCCCTGACCACCGCCTATAAGAAGGACCACCCGGGCGTAGAGAACGTCATCGTGGACGTGGACGAGGAAAAGCACGACCTGCGGATGTATGTCCAGAAGGAAGTGGTGGAGGAAGTGGAGCTGCCCGGCAGCCAGATCTCCCTGACTGACGCCCGTCCCTATAACGCCAAGGCCGGCATCGGCGAGACCGTGAACATTCCCGTGGAGAACGTGGAGTTCGGCCGCATCGCCGCAGGCAACGGCAAGCAGGTCATCATTCAGGGCCTGCGGGAAGCCGAGCGCGGCATGGTCTACGACGAGTTCAACGACAAGCAGCACGAGATCCTCACCGGCGTCGTCACCCGCATTGACCCGCGTACCGGCGCGGTGTCCCTGCGCATCGGCGGCGGCGCGGAGGCGACGGAAGCGCTGCTCTCCGCCGGCGAGCAGGTCAAGGGCGAGGTCCTCACCGAGGGCCAGCACATCAAGGTGTACGTGGTGGAGGTCCGCCGCAGCACCCGCGGCCCCCAGGTCCTCATCTCCCGCACCCATCCGGGTCTGGTGCGCCGCCTGTTCGAGCTGGAGGTGCCCGAGATCTTCGACGGTCTCGTGGAAGTGAAATCCATCGCCCGGGAGGCCGGCAGCCGCACCAAGATGGCGGTGACCAGCGCCGACCCCGAGGTGGACCCCATCGGCGCCTGCGTGGGCCCCAAGGGCCAGCGCGTGGGCAACATCGTGGAGGAGCTGCGCGGCGAGAAGATCGACATCATCCGCTACAGCGAGGACCCCGCCGCTTTCATCGCCGCGGCCCTGGCTCCCGCCGACGTGATCAACGTCATCATGGCCCCCGAGGGCAAGAGCTGCCGCGTCATCGTGCCGGATGACCAGCTGTCCCTTGCCATCGGCAAGGAGGGCCAGAACGCCCGTCTGGCCGCCCGCCTGACCGGCTATAAGATCGACATCAAGCCTGAAAGCTACGACGGCGAATAAGCCGCGTGACCTGAGAGAAGGAGGTGTGTCCTCCCCATGCAAAAAGTGAAAAAGATCCCCCAGCGCCAGTGTGTGGGCTGCCGGGAGATGAAGGGCAAGAAGGAGCTGATCCGGGTGGTGAAATCCCCGGAGGGGGCCATCTCCCTGGATTTCTCCGGCCGCAGCCCCGGCCGCGGGGCCTATGTCTGCCCCGACGCGGCGTGTCTCGCCCGTGCGCGGAAGTCCCGGGCGCTGGAGCGCGCCTTTGAGACGTCCATCCCGCCGGAGGTCTACGACGCGCTGGAAAAGGAAATGGAGGCGCACCATGGATAACATCCTCCGCCTCATCGGCCTTGCCAAGCGCGGCGGCAATCTGGAGGCGGGCGAGGAGCCCGTGGGCGCCGCCGCAAGAGCCCGGGACGCCCGGGTGATCCTGGTGGCGGAGGACGCCGCCGAAAACACCCGCCGCCGGGTCCGTCACTTCGCGGACGCGGGACAGTGCCTCTGGCTCTCCGTCCCCTATGACAAAGACGAGCTGGGCCGCAGCATCGGCCGCACATCCTGCGCCATGCTGGCCATCACGGACGTGGGCCTTGCCAGCGCCATCGTGCGGAAGCTGGCGGAGCGCGACCCGGAGACCTACGGTCTCTCCGCCGAAAAGCTGGCGCTGAAGGCCCAGCGGGCCGCCGAGCGGCGCGAGGAGGCCCAGCGGCATGAGAAAAACCTCCGCGCGGGCAGGAAAAAGCGTCCCGCCCCGGCGGCGGAGGCCCCTGTTCCCCGGCGATCCGCGCCGGAGAGCGGCGGCAGGCCCCCCGGAAAGGGCGGCGGCCGTCCCGGCCATGGCAGGCCGGCGGGCGCGAAAAGCGAAAGGGCCAGAGGGCCTTACCGCAAGAGCGCGCTGGTCCGCTTCGCCCACAGCCGCCCGGTGAAAAAGGGCAAAGGCTCCGTCAAACGGGACGGCCCCATCGGCCCGGCAGACACGAAATAAGACAATACGATCCCGATCAGGAGGTGCGTTTTATTGGCAATCAAGTATAAAGTCAGCGATCTTGCCAAGGACTTCGGCAAGACGGCAAAGGAGATCTCCGCGATCCTCAATAAGTATACCGGCGCGGCCTATCCCTCCGGCAAGGCGCTGGAGGAGCGGGAGCTGACGCTGGTGTTCGAGCGTCTGACCCAGGATAATCCCGTCACCATCGACGTGATCTTCTCCGAGACGCCCAAGCCCGCCGCTTCCGCGCCCCAGCAGGCGCCCAAGGCCGATGCTCCCGCTCAGCCGTCCGCTCCTGCCGCCCCTCAGGGCCAGAGCCAGGGCGGCGCGAAGGCGCCGGTCTCCCAGCCTCAGGGCCAGAACAACGCCCAGCGGAAGGCTCCCGCGCAGCAGGCCCAGCCCGTCCAGCAGCCCGCTTCCCGCGTGCCGCAGAAGAAGGTGGTGGACACCCGCAAGGCCGCCAACGTAAATCTCGACAAGTACGACGAGAAGCTGCAGGATATGGCTGACCGCTCCGGCGGCGGCCGCCGCAACATGGAGCAGGGCAAGGAGAAGTTCCGCAACAAGCAGCGCTCCGGGTCCTTTGTCTCCGGCAAGCGCCGGCAGGAGGAGGCGGAAAAGCTCCGCCGCCTGCAGCTGGAGGTCATCAAGAAAACGCCCCTCACCGTCCAGATCCCCGACGAGATCTCCGTGGGCGAGCTGGCCAGCCGCATGAAGAAGGCCGGCGCCGAGGTGGTGAAGGCCCTGATGAAGATGGGCGTCATGGCCTCCCTCAGCGAAATGATCGACTACGACACCGCCGCTCTGGTGGCCATGGAGCTGGGCTGCAAGGTGGAGAAGGAAGTCATTGTCACCATCGAGGAAAAGCTCATCGACACCGCCGAGGACAAGGACGAGGATCTGATGCCCCGCGCCCCCGTGGTGGTGGTCATGGGCCACGTGGACCACGGCAAGACCTCCCTGCTGGACGCCATCCGCAACGCCCATGTGGCGGCGGGCGAGGCCGGCGGCATCACCCAGCACATCGGCGCTTACCAGGTGAAGGTCAAGGGCAAGCCCATCACCTTCCTGGACACCCCGGGCCACGAGGCTTTCACCTCCATGCGCGCCCGCGGCGCCATGTGTACGGATATCGCCATTCTGGTGGTGGCGGCGGAGGACGGCATCAAGCCCCAGACCGTGGAGTCCATCAACCACGCCAAGGCCGCCGATATCCCCATCATCGTCGCCATCAACAAGATGGATAAGCCGGACGCCAACCCCGAGCGCGTCAAGCAGCAGCTCACCGAGTACGGTCTGGTGGCCGAGGACTGGGGCGGCGAGACCATCATCTGCCCCATCTCCGCCAAGACCCAGATGGGCATTGAGAACCTGCTGGAAATGGTGACGCTGACCGCCGAGGTGGCCGAGCTGAAGGCCAACCCCAACCGCGCCGCCACCGGCACCGTCATCGAGGCGCGTCTGGACAAGGGCCGCGGCCCCATCGCCACGCTGCTGGTGCAAAACGGCACCCTCCACGCGGGCGATATCATCATCGCCGGCACCTCCGTGGGCCGCGTCCGCGCCATGGTGAACGACAAGGGTCAGCGCATCGACCAGGCCGGCCCCTCCGTGCCTGTGGAGATCACCGGTCTCAGCGAAGCGCCCTCCGCCGGCGCGGTGTTCAACGCCGTGGCCGACGAGCGTCTGGCCCGCGAGCTGGCCGAGCAGCGCAAGGAAGAGGAGCGCACCCGCGCCAACGCCCCCGCCGCCAAGGTCTCGCTGGACGATCTGTTCAGCCAGATCCAGGCGGGCGAGATGAAGAACCTGAACATCATCGTCAAGGCCGACGTGCAGGGCAGCGTGGAGGCGGTGAAGTCGTCGCTGGAGAAGATCAGCAACGACGAGGTCCGCGTCCGCGTGATCCACGGAGGCGTAGGCGCTATCAACGAATCCGACGTCATGCTCGCCGCCACCTCCAACGCCATCATCGTGGGCTTCAACGTGCGGCCCGACAACGCCGCCCGGGACAGCATCGCCCGCAGCAAGGTGGATGTGCGTATGTACCGCGTGATCTATGACGCCATCGACGAGATCAAGGCCGCCATGAAGGGTATGCTGGCCCCCAAGTTCCGGGAGTCCGACATCGGCCGGGCGGAGATCCGCCAGGTCTACCGGGTCTCCGGCGTAGGCAATGTGGCCGGCTGCTATGTGCAGGAGGGCAAGATCCAGCGCAGCTGCCAGGTGCGCATCGTGCGCGACGGCATCGTGATCCACGAGGGCCAGCTGGCCTCTTTGCAGCGCTTCAAGGACAGCGTCAAGGAGGTCTCCGCCGGCTACGAGTGCGGCCTTTCCATCGAGAAGTTCAACGACATCAAGGAAGGCGACGTCGTGGAAGCCTTCGTCATGGAGCAGATCGAGCTTTGATCCCAAAAGTGCGGACGCACTTTCGGGAGGAGACCGCCGTCTGAAGACGGCGAAGCTCTGTAAGACAACTTAAGCGGGGCGGGCGGCGTCGCCCGCCCCGCTTTTTTCGCCCTGACCAACCACGGAAATACCCCCTCAAAGGAGGAAACGCATATGGCAAGCAACCGAATCAACCGCATCAACGAGGAGGTCCAGCGGGAGCTGGCGTCCCTTCTGCGCACCATGAAGGACCCGCGCCTGCAGGGCGGCCTTGTCTCCATCACCCGGGTGGACACCACGGGAGACCTGCGCTATGCCCGGGTGTATATCAGCGTGCTGGACAAGCAGACGGAAAAGGACGTCATGCGCGCCCTGCGCTCCGCCGCGGGCTATCTCCGCCGGGAGATCGGCCGGAGCCTGCAGCTGCGCTACACGCCGGAGCTGCAGTTCATCGCGGACGACTCCATCGCCTACGGCGCCCACATTCTGGAGGTGCTGCGGGACCCGGAGAAGGTCAAGCCCGCGAACCCTGAAAACGAACACATCGTACTGGAGGACGAATAACCCCTCCCATTTTCATTTGAAAGGAGCGCCGCTATGGAGATCACGCCCCAAATCTTTGCGGAGCGTCTGCTCGCGCAAAACCACATCCTTATCCTGACCCACCGCCGGCCCGACGGTGACACCGTGGGCTGCGCCGCGGCGCTGTGTCTGGCGCTGCGCCGGGCGGGCAAGACCGCCTACGCTCTGGAAAATCCCGACATCACCTCCGTCTACGCCGACTATCTCGCCCCCTTTCTGGCTCCGGCGGACTTCGCGCCCCGCTGCGTCGTGGCGGTGGATATGGCGAGCCGGAGTATGTTCCCGGAAAACGCGGCGAAATACCTCGGCACGGTGGACCTGACGGTGGACCACCACCCCTCTCAGGAGTTTTACGCCCGGGAGACCTGTCTTGACGCTTCCGCCGCCGCCTGCGGCGAGATCGTCTATGAAGTTTGCCGCGCCATCGCCCCCCTCGACGGTGAAATCGCGAGAACCCTCTATCTCGCTGTGGCGACGGACACAGGCTGCTTTGTCTATTCCAACGTCACCGCCCGCACCCATGCGGTGGCGGCGGCGCTGCTGGCGCAGCCCTTTGACGCCGCCGCCGTGAACAAGCGCCACTTCCGCACCAAGACCCAGACCCGCCTGCGGCTGGAGGCCGCGCTGATCGACGGCATGGAGCTGCACGACGGCGGGCGCATCGCCGTGCTGCAGCTGCCGCTGTCCCTCATGGCGCGCCTGCACGCCACGGAGGCGGACGCGGACGACATCGCCTCTCTGGCGAACCTGCTGGAGGGCGTGGACTGCGGCGTGATTTTGCGCCAGCTTGCGGAGGGTAAGTGGAAGATCTCCCTTCGCACCGGCAGCCGCATCAACGCCAGCCGGGCCTGCGCCCTGCTGGGGGGCGGCGGACACGCCGCCGCCGCGGGCTGCACGGTGGAGGGCACGGCGGAGCAGGCCAAGGCCGCCGTTCTCGCCGCCGTGGCGGAGGTCGCCCATGGCTGACGGCATCCTCATCATCGACAAGCCTGAGGGCTGGACCAGCATGGACGTCTGTGCCAAGCTCCGGGGCATTTACCACGAAAAGCGCGTGGGCCACGCGGGAACGCTGGACCCCATGGCCACCGGCGTTCTGCCGGTCTTCATCGGGAAGGCCACCCGGGCCGTCTCCTTCGCGGAAAACGGCCGGAAGGAGTACGTTGCCGGGCTGCGTCTGGGGCTTGTGACCAACACTCAGGACTCTACGGGCGAGGTGCTTGAGGAGCGCCCTGCCGCCGTGACGGCGGAGGAGCTGCGCGCCCTCCTGCCCCGCTTTACCGGAGAGCTACAGCAGCTGCCGCCCATGTTCAGTGCCGTGAAGCGAAACGGCAAAAAACTCTACGAGCTGGCCCGCAAGGGGCAGGAGGTGGAGCGAACGCCCCGCGCCGTCACCATTTATGAGCTGGAGCTGCTACGGCAGACCGGGCCGGAGACCTTTCTGCTCCGCGTCCTCTGCTCCAAGGGGACGTACATCCGCACCCTCTGCCACGACATGGGCCAGGCCCTTGGCTGTGGCGGCTGTATGTGCAGCCTCCGCCGCACCATGGCGGCGGGCTTTACGCTGGAGCAGGCCGTGACCCTGCCGCAGGCGGAGGAGAAAAAGGAAGCCCTCCTGCTGCCCCTCGACGTCTATTTCCGGGACTATCCGGCCCTGACGCTGAACGCGGGGCAGGAGCGGCGCTGCCGCTGCGGCAATCCCGTATCGGCGCCGGAGACGGCGGACGGCGTCTACCGCCTTTACGGCGCGGACGGGCGGTTTCTGGCCCTGTCCCGGGCGGAGAGCGGGACGCTTCGTTCCATCAAAAACTTTTTCGGAGAATGAGCCATGCAAAAGAAAGTCATCGCGCTGGGCTTTTTCGACGGCGTGCATCTCGGCCACCGCGCGCTGCTGGAAAGGACTGCCGAACGGGCGAAGGAGCTGGGTCTGACCCCTGCCGCCTTCACCTTTGACCGGCCGCCGAAGGAGGCGGTGTCCGGCGTTCCCGTCCCCCTCATCAACACGCCCGCCGACCGGGCGCAGCTCATGCGCGCCCGCGGCATGGAGGAGGTCATCGTGGCCCCCTTCGACCGGGCCATGATGACCATGGAGTGGGAGGCTTTCATCGAAACGCTGCTGCTGGGCGTTCACCACGCCGCCCATCTGGTAGCGGGACACGACTTCCGCTTCGGCTACCGCAATCAAGGCACGCCGGAGAAGCTCGCGCAGAAATGCCGGGCGCTGGGCCTTGGCTGTGACATCATTCCCGCCGTGCAGGTGGACGGCGTCACCGTCAGCTCCACCCATATCCGCGCGCTGCTGGAGCGGGGCGAGACGGAGACCGCCGCCCGCTTTCTGGGCCACCCCCATGTGCTGACCCAGACCGTGGCCCACGGCCGCCGCATCGGCCGCACCATCGGCATTCCCACCATCAACTTTCCCGCGCCGGAGAAGCTGCTGCTTCCCGCCGACGGCGTTTACGCCGTCACCGTGACCCTGCCGGACGGCCGCCGTTTCCCCGGCGTTACCAATGTGGGCTGCCGGCCCACCGTCTCCGGCACCGGACGGACGGTGGAGACCTTTTTGCTGGACTTCGACGGCAACCTCTACGGCGAGACGGTGCAGCTGGCCTTCTTCCGCCGCCTGCGGGGGGAGGAGAAGTTCCCCTCTCTGGAGGCCTTGCGCGCCCAGATCCAGCGGGACATCCGCACGGCGCGGGAGCTTCTGCCCGCAGCGGAGGAAAACCACGGAAGCATTCTTTGATACGAGTAATCCGCCGGGCCTGTGGCCCGGCGGTTTTTTTGTCCACGCAGAAGCGCGCCGCTGCGTCACCCTCGGGGAATCTTGCGCCCGGCTATTTCCCGACGCTTTTTGCCCGCCCTTCCCGCTACAATAGCGGAGAAAGGAGGGACAAGCCATGAAACGACTGCGAAAGGAATCCACTTTGCCCCTGCCCTCCCTCCGGTTCTGCCTGCTGCGCTTCCTCATGGGCGCTATCCTCAGCGCCAACCAGCTTTTCGGCGGCTACGCGCCCTTCGCGCTGGGCTTTGTCTCCGCCATGGGCGCGGGCAGCGGCGGCCTCGCGGCTCTCGCGGGAGTGTTCGCCGGCGGAGCGCTGTTCATGGATTTCTCCCGGGCGCTGCGGCTGGCGGCGGTGGGCATCCTCATCTTCTCCGCCAGCTCTACTTTTGCCGGAACCCGGCCCGCCCGCCAGCCCCTGTTCCGTCCCGTGCTCTCCGCCCTGCTCATGGGCGCAGTGGAGACCATCTATCTCATCACCGGTGAGGCGGGGCTGGTGGAATCGGCGGAGGGCGTCACCGCCGTGGTGCTGTGCGGTCTCGCCGCCTATTATTTCCCCGCCGACCCCGAGCTGCGCCTGCCGGAAACGCCGAAGGCGCTGTTTTCCTCCACCGTGCTGCTGGCGTCGCTGCTCATGTCTTTGACGGAGGTAACGCTGCCCTTCGGCCTGTCCCTGGGCCGGGTGCTGCTGGGTACCCTCGCCATGCACATCGCCTTCCAGACCGCGCCCGCCACCGCCGCCGCGGCGGGGCTGGGCCTGGGTCTCGCCATCGACCTGCGCATGGGCGGCAGCTCGCTGTTTTTCGCCGCAGCCTACGGCCTTGCCTCGCTCTTTCTCTCCTCCCGCCGAGAGAGCGGACGGCTCATTGCCGCCATTCTCTACGGTCTGGTGGTGTCCTTCTTCCTGCTGCCCGCCTCCGTCTCCCTGCGCCTGCCATTGATGGAGGAAACGCTTTGCTCCGCGCTGCTGTTTCTGCCGCTGCCGCTGCCCCGGCGGGGCGGAAAATACCTCTCGCCTCAGGCCGGCGAACCCTCCCCCTCCCAGCGGCTGCGCCGCCAGCTGGAGCAGACGGCGCTGGCCTTCCGTGAGCTGGCGGAGAGCTTTCCGCGCGCGGCGGCGGAGGAAAACCCCTCCGTCCTCTTTGACCGGGTGGCAGAGCAGGTCTGCCATGGCTGCGGCTTGTGTGACGTCTGCTGGAAAAAGGAGTATCAGACCACCTACAGCGCCTTCAACGACGCCACCGCCGCCCTGCTCCGCCGGGGGCGGGCGGAGCCCGGCGATTTTCCCGGCTACTTCAGCAGCCGCTGTCCGCGCTTCGCGGACTTTCTCGATGCGCTGAACCGGGAGCTGGCCTCCTTTTTGCTGCGGCGGCAGTACCGGCTCCGCCTGCGGCAGGCCCACAGCAGCGCCCGGGGGCAGTACATACAGCTCTCAGACCTCCTCTCCCGCACGGCGGAGGAGCTGACGGCCCGGGCGGTGGGCGCAGCGCGTAAAGCGCCCCTCGCCTATCAGGTGGGAAGCTCCCTGCGGCCCCGGCGTGGCCAGCAGGTCAGCGGCGACAGCGCGGCCTGGTTTGAAAGCGACAGCGGGCGGATGCTCTACCTGCTGCTCAGCGACGGCATGGGCAGCGGCCGGGAGGCCCAGCAGGAGTCCGCCACGGCGGTGCGGCTGCTGGAGCGCTTTCTCCGGGCGGATATGCCGGCGGAGGCGGCGCTGAGCACCCTCAGCTCCGCCTATTTCCTCCGGGGCGAGGAGGGCGGCGGCTTCACCACCATCGACCTGCTGGCGCTGGACCTGCAGACGGCGGAGGCCGTGCTGTACAAATACGGCGCTGCGCCCTCCTATCTCCGGCAGGGCGGGCAGGTCCGGCGCATCACCGGCGGCAGTCTCCCGGCGGGACTGGAAAAGGAGGGCCAGTCGCCGGACGTGACGCGGCTGCATCTCGGGCGCGGCGCGGTGCTGCTCCTCATGAGCGACGGCCTTTTGGAGCGGGAGGATGACCGCTGGATCACCGCGCTGCTGGAGGCCTGGGACGGGCAGAACCCGCAGTCCCTGACGGCGCTGCTGCTGGCGGATTCCCTGGAGCACGGCGGCGAAAACGATGACTGCGCCGCGTTGGCGCTGCTGCTGGGCGGCGGCGATACGGAAGTATAAAACCGCCCCGGCGGGGCAAGAATGATAGCAAAGACGGCGCCGCTCTCGCGGCCGTGAAAAGGAGCGATTCGATTGGTCAAAGGTGTTTCCCGCCGGGTGGTCGTGGTGGATTCCCCAGATCCCCAGCTGTTTGAGCAGGCGATCTTCATCATGCGAAACGACGCCTTTGGCCGCAGCGGCGTTTCCTCCCAGCAGGTGGTGGCGGAGGCCGTGGAAGCGGCTTCCCGCTACGTCCGGGGCGCGGAGCGGAGCCGGAGGTTTTCCCTCCGGCAGCTCCCGCCCTGGGCCTACGCCATGGGCGGTGCGGGCGGCATCGGCCTTTTATGGCTGGCGGTGAGCCTGCTGTGACCTTCCCTCTCCTCTCTTTTTTCCTCCTTTGCGGGCGTGTGCCGGTGGCATACGCCCGCCCTTTTTTCCCGAATCAGAGCTGCCCTTGGCAAACGCGGAGCGGATGTGGTATAATGCCGCCGTATGATGAAATTTTCGGAAAGCAGGTATCCGCCCATGCGCATCGGCTCTGTGGAAATCGCGTCCCCTCTGGTCCTGGCCCCCATGGCGGGCGTCACGGATCTGGCCTTTCGCTCCATCTGCCGGGAGATGGGCGCGGCGCTGAGCTGCACGGAGCTGGTCAGCTCCCGGGCCCTTTGCTATCAGGACAAAAAAAGCCGCCAGCTTTTGCAGCTGGCGGAGAATGAAAGACCCGCGGCGGTGCAGCTTTTCGGCAGCGACCCCGACTGCATGGCGGACGCGGCGGAGATCGCTCTCGCGGCCTCCGGCGCGGACATCCTCGACATCAACATGGGCTGTCCCGTGGGAAAGGTGGTGGCCAACGGTGACGGCAGCGCCCTGATGCGGGACCCGGAAAAGGCGGCTCGTATCGCGGAGGCCGTGGTGCGGCGGGTAAAAGTCCCCGTCACGGTGAAGATGCGCCGGGGCTGGGACAAGGGCAGCATCAACGCGGTGGGGCTGGCGAAGCTGATGGAGAGCGTGGGCGTGGCCGCCGTGGCGGTGCACGGCCGCACCCGGATGCAGATGTACGGCGGCGCCGCCGACTGGACCACCATCCGGGAGGTAAAGGAGGCGGTCTCCATCCCCGTCATCGCCAACGGCGACGTGTTCACCGCGGAGGACGCGGTGCGCATCCTCCGCTTCACCCACGCCGACGGCGTGATGATCGGCCGCGGCTGCTTCGGCAATCCCTGGCTGTTCGCTCAGGCCGCCGCCGCTCTCGCGGGAGAGCCTGTTCCTCCGCCGCCCACGCTCCGTGAGCGCTGCGAAACGGCGGAGCGGCAGTTTGCCCTTTCCGCCTCCGTCAAGGGCGAGCGCGTGGCGGTGCTGGAGGCCCGGCGGCATTACGCCTGGTACCTCAAGGGCATCCGCAACGCCGCCTACTACCGGGAAAAAATCGTCCACATGGAGACCATGGAGGATGTGCACCGAATCACCGCCGGCATCCTGCGGGATTTGGCATAATTGTCCATTTTCTTTTTTCCGCTTTTGTGTTATCCTGTCTATCGGCAGGTGCCATCACCCTGCCGGCAGGCTTTATACGCCTGTCAACTAAAAAAATGGGAGAATTGCATATGAAACGTTTTTCCACCAAAGACCTGACGGCCGCGGCCGTCGTGGCGGGCCTGTACACCGCCCTGTCCCTGCTCTCCGACGTGCTGGGCCTCGCCTTCGGCCCCATCCAGTGCCGCTTTTCCGAAGCGCTCTGCGTTCTGCCGCTGGTGCTGCCCTCCTCCGTGTGGGGTTTGACGCTGGGCTGTCTGCTGACCAACATCCTCAGCCCCTACGGGCTGCCGGATCTGGTAGTGGGCACCTTCGCCACCTTCCTCGCCGCGTGCCTGACCCGCCGCTGCCGCAGCCAGTGGACCGCCGCGATCCCCCCGGTGCTGTGCAACGGCGTGCTGGTGGGAGCGCTCATCGCTTTCCAGCAGGCGGGGCTTTCCGCCGCCTTCCCCGCCGCGTTCCTCTATAACGGCGTCACCGTGGCGCTGGGCGAGGTTCTGGCCTGCGGCGTGCTGGGGCTTGCGCTGCTGCGCATCCTGCGGGGCCGTCTCTCCTTCCTTCTGCCCTGAGCGTAACGTCCCGAACGCTCCGGCGGCGCTGCCGCCGGAGCGTTTTTTCGCCGTGCCGGGTACTTTTTCCGGAGAGAGCGGCGCAGAAGCCGGGAAAAACGGGCCTTTTTGGGCTTTTTCTTCGTCAAAAATCCTTGACAAGCCCCGGGAAAGGGGATAAAATAATTAGGCTCGCTTATCAGCGGGTAAATCCTTGCTCACATTTGGCTATGTGGGCCATCAGACCAGAAGGAGGTGCAAAGAATGGCTAAGATTTCTGCCAACTATGAGGTCGTGTACATCGTCGACCCTGCACAGGGTGAGGAGGCTATTGCCGCCACCGTGGCGAAGTTCAAGGACCTGGCGGAACAGCACGGGACCAACGTGGAAGTGGAAGAGTGGGGCAAGCGCAAGCTGGCTTACGCGATCAACTACAAGTCCGAGGGCTACTATGTCCTCATGAGCTTCACCAGCAGTCCCGAATTCCCCAAGGAGCTGGACCGCGTGCTCGGTATCACCGAGGGCATCATGCGTTCCATGATCGTCTGCAAGGGCGAATAAGGGGGCGGATGCGATATGCTTAACCGCATCATCATCATGGGCCGTCTGACCAAGGACCCGGAGCTGCGCAGAACGCAGAGCGGCACTGCCGTGACCTCGTTCTCCCTGGCGGTGGACCGGGACTTCAAGAGCCAGTCCGGCGAAAAAGAGACCGATTTCATTGATGTGGTCGCCTGGCGGAGTACGGCGGAGTTCATCTGCCAGTATTTCAGCAAGGGCCGTATGGCCGTTGTGGAGGGCCGGCTGCAGCTGCGAGATTGGAAGGACCAGAACGGCAACAACCGCCGCAGCGCGGAAGTCGTTGCCGATAACGTGTATTTTGGCGACAGCAAGCGTGACAGCGCCCCCATGGGCGGCGCCATGCCCGGCTCCGCTCCTGCCGGCGGCTACGGAAAAGCCCCCGCGGGCGGTATGCCCTCCGCTTTCGCCGAGATCGACGAAGAGGACGGCGAGCTGCCGTTCTGATCGAACGCCGAAGCGTTCCACCATTCTAACAAGGAGGAAACTTTCATGGCTATGGAAAATGAAAACCGGCCTTCCCGCCCGATGAACCGCAATCGCCGCAAGAAGGTCTGCCAGTTCTGTGTTGACAAGGCCACCTATATCGATTACAAGGACGCCGCCAAGCTGCGCCGCTACATTTCCGAGCGCTCCAAGATCCTGCCCCGCAGGACCACCGGCACCTGCGCCATGCATCAGCGCCAGCTGACCGAGGCTATCAAGCGCGCCCGTCAGATCGCTCTGCTGCCTTTCGTGACCGAATAAAGAACTGCATCAAAATACCACGCCCGGGCCGAACGGCCCGGGCGTGGTTTCTTTTTCTTGTGTAAGCTGCGGTCATATCCGCAGCGCAAGCTCCAGCGCCAGGTAGAGTTTATCGAGGGAATGGTTTGCCTCGGGCAGGCCATCGGGACTGTACTCCGGCCCGTCCAGCACGTCTCCCGTCATCAGGAAGTCGTACAGTGCAAAGCCGTGGAAGGCGCAGACCGCCTGCACGCCCGCCAGCTCCATCTCCACCGCAAGGCAGCCCTCGCCCACCCGCTTTTCCACCTCTCCGCGGGTCTCGCGGTAGACGGCGTCGGTGGTCCAGACCCGGCCCCGGACATAGGGCGCCCCCAGCTCCTCAAAAACGCGGCAGACCGTTTCCGCCCCGGGGACCTCGATATAGTCCGCGGGAGCGGCGTAGTGGTACGACATTCCCTCGTCCCGGTACGCCGCCGTGGGAACCACATACTTCCCCTCCGTCGCCTGCCGGTTCAGGGAACCCGCCGAGCCGAACATGACGAATTTGGTCGCTCCTGTGAGCCAATTCACTTCGATCACGTCTGTGGCTGCCCCGGTAGAACCCACATGGGAGAGGTAAAACGCCAGCTTTTTGCCCCGGTACGGAAAAGCGTAGATGGGCACAGCGCCGTTGCAGGCGTCGATCTCCGCGATCTTTTCGCAGGGGAAGCGCTCCAGCAGATGCTCAAAAATAGCCTTGGAAAACGTGACAAGGCAGACCTCGCAGATATGCCGCTGCTCGCCGTAGAAAGCGCCGGGAGAAAAGACCGGCTCCGTTTTGCTATCAAAGGAATCTGTGATCATAAGGCTCCTCCCCGTGCGTCCATTTTGCCGGACGCGGTCAAATCAGTCAAAGCGCACGTTCAGATCCACGCGGCCCTGGATGCCCGGCACCGTGCCGCTGGAGGTGTACTGCCAGAGGTCGTAGCCGCCGTAGTAAAACGCCGGAGTCGCGTTATAGTCCGCGAGCCACCAGCCGTAGTCCGTGAGCTGGGTCAGGTCATAGCGCACATAGCCCAGATACTGGTTGAAGTAGACCGTGGCGTCATAGCCCGCGCTCTCCACACGCTGGCAGAAGGCGATGGCGCAGGCGGTGAGGGCAGCTTTCCCCAGACCCGCCGTGCGGGCGGAGGAGCTGCTGACGTTCTCCCAGTCGAACACCACCGGCAGCTGCAGCGGATAGCCCTCCGTCAGCCCCAGCACGAAGTCGGCTTCTTCCACCGCTTCCGCCTCCGTGATGGCCTGGGAGAAGAAGTACACGCCCACGTCCAGGCCCGCCGCCAGCGCGCCCTCGATATTCTTTCGGAAATATGTATCCTCCACGATCCTGCCGTTGGTATAGCCCCGGTAGCCCGCCCGGATGATGGCGAAGGAAATGCCCGAGGCCGCCACGGCCTCCCAGTCGATGTTCCCCTGGTAGGAGGAGACGTCGATGCCCATGGAGGAGGCGCCGTCCTTATAATAGCGGTAGCCGCTGCTCTCCGTGTAAAAACTCTCCGAAGTGAACTGGCCCACGGGAAGCTCCCGCTGGATGTCGTACCAGCTGCCCTGGAAGGCGATCTGGCCGGAGGTCTCCCGGCTGATGGTCCGCCAGTCGGTGTTCTGAATGCGCCAGATCACCGTGGCCATTTCGCCGCGCTTGATGTTCTCCGTGGCGGCGAGGACGCGCACGCCGCCCTGGTCCTTGCCCTGCATGATGCCCGTGGTATAGAGGGCAATGGCGTAGCCGTCCGAAGTGTCGGCGTAGGGCGAGGAGAGATTGGACTTCGGCAGATTCAGCGCCCGGGCGGTGAGCCGGGCGATGAGCAGGCGGCTGGCCTCCGCTTTCAGGTCGGTGATCTCTCCCTCGTCAATGAAGCCCTTTTTCAGTGCATAATCGTAATAGCCGCTTAAGGTGTTCGTCCCCGTGGCGGGCTGCTCCGGATAGCCCGCCGCGAGCAGCACCAGCTTCAGCGCCGCGCCGCAGGTCACCGGATTGTCCGGCCGGTAGGTGCCGTCGCCGTAGCCGTTGATGACGCCGGCCTCCGCCATGTCATAGATCTGCTGGGCGCACCAGAGGCTCGCCTTTACGTCCGAAAAGGACGCGGCCCGCGCCGGAACGGAAAAACCCAGCAGCAGGGTCAGCGCCAACGCCATTCCCACCAGTCGTTTCTTCATCTTCTATCCTCTCTTTCTCCCGCAGGGGCCGCTGTGCCGTATGTAGCCTGCGGCAAAGAACAGGCCCGGAGGCGAAAACGCCGCCGGGCCTGCGCCGCAGTGCCAGTATACCATGTTTTTTCAGTTATGTAAACTTTTTATTCCTTGGAAAGTGTTTCCTCCGGCGTGTAGTGGGTCATGCGCCAGACCACCACCGCCAGCTCGTAGCGGCGGATGCCCGCGTCCGCGTTCAGGACCTGCTTACCGTCCTTCGCCATGCCCATCATGATGCCGGTATCATAGAGGGCCGTGGCCCAGGGGTCGTCCGCGTCGGCATAGGGCGTAGGCTCCTCCGAGGGCGTAAGCCCCATGGCCCGGGCCGCCAGCCGGGCCACCAGCAGACGGCTGGCCGGGGCCATCAGGTCGGCGATCTCGCTCTCCTCCGCGAGACCCTCCCGCAGCGCCAGCGTCTGGTAGCCGCTGAGGGCGCTGGCCCCCGTGGGCGCCTGCTCCGGATAGCCCGCCGCGAGCAGCACCAGCTTCAGCGCCGCGCCGCAGCTCACCGCGTCACCCGGACGGAAGCAGCCGTCGGCGTAGCCGCCCAGCACGCCGCCATCATACAGCTCCTTCACCTCGTCGTAGTACCACTGGTAGATGGACACATCCGCGAAGGGGCTTACAGACAGGTACCGGCGGTCCACCGTTCCCGTGGTCCAGACCGCCTGCACCGCCTTCGCGCCGCTGGGCCGGTCCGTGGGCAGCAGGCGCTGACCGTCCTCCGTCTCCCAGGCGGCCAGCCGGTAGCCGGAGCGCTGGGCGGAGGGGAACTCGCCGTAGGGCTGGCCCTTCACATAGTACACAAGGGTGTCCTCCATGGAGCCCTTGCCCGGGTCAAAGCGGACATAGGTGAAGTCCACCGCCACGCCATTCGGATAGCTGGGCCCCGTGGGCTTCTGACCGCTGGCGGCCTCGATCTCGGCCTCCAGCGCCTCGATCTCCGCGTCAAGCGCATCTATCTGCTCCGCCAGCGCCGCATCGTCCCCCTGGCTGTCCAGAAGCTGGGCCTCCAGCTCCTCCCGCTCCGCCAGAAGCGCCGCCAGCCGCTCGTCCTGTTCATCCGATGCATAATAGTAATTGTAATTGAACAGGCCGTAATCGCCGTAGAGGAAGATCTTCGCCTCCTCGATGCGGCGGCGGGCCAGCCCCGGCAGCACCTTGCCCCCCGCGCGGCACCAGGAACCGAAGGCGTTCATGATCTGCAGATCGGTATAGTTCTCCGCCCCGGCGATGAGGTACTCGCTCAGGGTGTAGGTGGATTTCATCCAGGTGGTGCTGAGGTTGTGGGTAAAGCTCAGCAGCGCGTCGTACTGGTTCTGCGTCACGGTGATGCCGTACTTCGCAAGATAGTTATTCAGATATCCGGCATAGACCATGATATCCTCCAGCAGGAGCTTTTTGGCCTCCTCCCGGCTGATGCCCCCCGCGTACTGGCCGGCCTTAACTTGGGTGCCGAAGCCGACGTACCAGCGGCCGCCGGACTGGTGGGGCGTGGCGCGGAAGCCCTCCTGGTTCGCGATGAATTCCACGATGGCGTCGCTGGGCTCCCACGCGCTGCGGCGCGCCGGCTCCTCCGCCGCAAAGGCCGCGGCGGGAAAGAGCATGGCGAGGGCCAGCAGAACGCAAAGCAGTTTTTTCACTTCATTCGCCTCCTCAGTATGGTCATGGCGCCGCAGTACGCGGCGCTGAAAGCGCCAAAAAACAGGCGGAATGGATGCTTTTGGAAATGAATACGGGTATGATACCAAATCTTTACCGTTTTGTAAACATTTTTTTATCGATGCCTGCCTCGCTTCTGCCCCAGCCGCCCCGCCGGGCCTGCCGATACTACAGTAGTGAAAATCGCTAAAGATTAGATTGACTTTCCAGCCCCATAGGTATAGAATGTGGATGAATCTGGTGTAGGCAAGGATGGTATGATATGACAGGGACAGCTCGCAGCTGCGCTTTGCCGCATCATAGGAAATGGTGAGATTATGACAAAATATTTATTGAAGCGAATTCTGTACGGTGCATTTTCAATCGTGGTGGTCGTGGCGCTGGTCATGGTCATGGTATACTCTTTGATGAACCGTGACCTGATCTTTGCAAACGACTCCAGCTATACCCACCAGAACAACAACGCGCGAATAACTTACAAGTATCAGCGTTGGGAGGAGTATGGCTATCTGGACTATGTGTCCTATGCGGAGTACCTGCTCGCCCTCACCAACAGCGGTGAGATCGACGAGGCCACCAGAAGCGAGGCGGTCGCCATTGGCCGCACCGCTGACAAGGATTCGAGCGTAACGGCGAAGTACGTCAAGCAGTTCACCGAGTATTACGAGTCCCAGGGCTATTCCGTGATCCGCCTGGATGCCGTCCTCATGGGCGGAAAAAAGGTGGCGGACGGCGGCCAGCAGCAGCTCTTTGCGTGCAAGGACATTCCGCTGACGAGCCGGATGCTCTCCTACTTCTCCAATCTCATCAGCATCGACAACATCCACTACGTCAAGGAGGATGTGGGCGAGCGCGGGCTGACCTTTACCTGGTATGACCCGGTATACGGCGGCGAAAAGTTCTCTCCCGCCATCATCGGCAACGGCACGCAGCACAAGTATCTGCTGTATTGCGACTCCAAGTTCCCCTACATCCACCAGAACATACTGTCCATCAACCTCGGTACATCCTACTCCGTCAACGCCGGTGTTGATGTGTTTACCACGATGACCCAGTCTCAGGGCTCCTATGTGAAGTCCATGGTCACCTATCCCACCGGGCTTGTGGAGTCCAGCGCGGACGACCTGCACTCCGCGGTCTACATGGCGGGCTCTCTGGCCTCCAGCAAGGTGTATCAGAACCGCTATGACGACGATTACACCGGCGTGAACACCATCAAGGGCGGAAAGTCCAAGATCGGTTACTCCTTCAGCATCGGCATCATCGCCATTGCGGGCGCTTACCTGATCGGCGTCCCCGTGGGTATCATGATGGCGCGCAAGAAGGATAAGCTGATCGATAAGCTGGGAACGATCTACATCATCTTTATCATCGCCGTCCCCTCGCTGGCATACATTTTCATGTTCAAAGCATTGGGCAGCAAACTGGGCTTGCCGACGACCTTCAATGTGGAGTCGCCAACAAAGCTGATGTATGTGCTCCCCATCGTCTCCCTGGCGCTCCCGCAGGTGGCGAACCTGATGAAGTGGCTGCGCCGCTATATGATCGACCAGATGAACTCCGACTATGTCAAGTTCGCCCGGTCCGGCGGTCTGACGGAGGGAGAGATCTTCTCCCAGCACATCCTGAAAAACGCAGCCATCCCCATCATCCATGATATTCCCGCCAGCGTCCTCTACGCACTGGTCGGCTCCATCATCACGGAGCGTGTGTACGTGGTCCCCGGTGCCGGTAATCTGCTGACCCAGGCGATCAACAAATATGATAACGGCGTTATCATCGGCCTGACCCTTTTCTATGCGGCGCTGACCGTGGTTTCCATTATCATCGGAGACGTCCTGATGTCTCTCGTGGATCCCCGGATCTCATTCTCAACGAAGGACAGGTGAGTATATATGGAGTATGATCTGAAGCAGTTAGGTCTGCCGGAAGAAGAACTGTTCGCAAGGGTAGACCACAGCGATCTGGAATCGGAAAAGATCACCGCACCCCGCTATTCCTACTGGCATTCCGTATTCCGCGTATTTTTCAAGAAAAAGGTCAATATCATCATACTGTCGGTCCTGGTGCTGCTGATAGTGGTTGCGTATGTTTATCCCATGTTCTTCGAGTATGATAAATATGCCAACGTGCTGTCCTCCACGGCCAAGCACCTGAGCCCGTCGGCGGCTCTGAAGCAGCTGGGCTTCAGCATCCACTGGATCCTGGGTACCGGCGCAGCGGGCCAGTCCACGTTTGACGCGGTATGGTACGGCGCTCGCATCTCCCTTTCCCTGGCGTTCATCTGCGCAGCCATCAATATGACCATCGGCGTGATCATCGGCGCCCTCTGGGGCTTCTCCAAGCGCTTCGACATGATCATGATGCAGGTTTACAACATCCTCGCGAACATCCCCTACATCCTGTTCATCTCCGTCATGGTCATGCTGTTTACGGCAAGCTTCTGGACGATGGTGCTGGCTCTGACGATCACCGGATGGCTCGGTATCGCCTACTTCCTGCGAACACAGGTGGTCATCATCCGCGACCGTGAGTACAACCTGGCATCCAAGTGTCTGGGCACCTCCACGTTCAAGATCGCCATGAAGAACATCCTGCCCTTCATGACCTCCATCATCGTGACGCTGCTGGCCACCGAGATCCCCTCCTACATATCTTATGAGGTGTTTCTGGCCTATATCGGCATGGGCCTTTCCGAAATGTCCCTCGGCCGCCTGATCTTCGAGGCGGAGAGCGCGATGCTGACGCCGGGCTGGGGCTTCGAGTTCTGGAGCCCGGTCATCGTGGCCTCCATCATCACGATCGTGCTGTACGTCGTGGGTCAGAACCTGGGTGACGCATCCGATCCCAGAACACATATGTGAGAATGGCGCGGAATTGAGTAGCTGCTTTTCGCACAATACGAGGAGAATTTAGATGGAGAACAAAAAAGTACTTTTATCTATTGAGGACCTTGATGTAAAGTTCCGTGTGCGTGGAAGGATCCTCACCGCCATTCGTGGGATCTCGCTGGATATCTATGAGAATGAATCCATCGCCATCGTGGGCGAGTCCGGCTCCGGCAAATCCGTTTTTACCAAGACCTTTGCGGGTATGCTGGATTCCAACGGTTTCGTCAGCAACGGCAAGATCATCTTCCGGGATGAGGAGCTTTCCGACACCACCGTGCCGCTGAATTCGGTGGCCAAGCGCATGATCAAGAGCACGCTGGCGAAGCTCAACGAGTATTCCAAGCTGGAGTTCGGCGCGGATACCTATAAGAAGCTGCTGGAGCTGGAAGCCGACCGCCGCAACCGCAGCGGACTGAACGCGGAGGAACAGGCGGAAGCGGACCGGGAGCTGAAGGAGCTGCAGGCCAGGCGGGCAGACGCCTACAACCTCAAGCAGACTCTGGACCCCTCCAAGGAGAAAGACCGGATCAAGGAGACCTCCAAAGAGATCAGGGAGCTGGATGACCAGATCCGTGAGCTGAAGAAGAAAAACGAGCGTCTCGCCAAGGAGAAGCTGTCCGCGGCAGATCATGACACGGCGTACCTCCAGGAGTACAACAAGACGCACAGCGAGCTTCAGACCCGTTACAACGAGGAGATCTCCCAGCAGATCTCTGAGGAAACGCGCCAGCGCAATGAGATCCTGGCAAAGGAGGTCTACCTGTCCGTCGGCCGTTATCACCTCTCCCAGCGCGTCAAGCTGCTTTCCCAGCTGCAGGAAGCGCTCCGCAAGGCCATGGAGATGGGCGTGGACCTGATGGACGAGGAGCAGAGGAACTCCGTTTTTGATACCGTGGCGTTCCGCGTTCAGTATCTGGACGAGACGCCGGAGGTTCTGCACGGCACCTGCGTGCTGAATCTGGCCAACGTCAGGTACGCCAAGGACTGGAGCCAGATCCGCGGCGGCAAGATCGCCACGGTCTTCCAGGACCCCATGACCTCCCTGAACCCGATCCTGACCATCGGCAAGCAGATCACTTCCATCATCATCAAGCATCAGCACTGCACCGAATCCGAGGCGCGTGACCGCGCGCTGGAGCTGATGCGCAAGGTCGGTATCCCCAACGCCGAAAAGCGTTTCGACGATTATCCCTTCCAGTATTCCGGCGGTATGCGGCAGCGTATCGTTATCGCCATCGCTCTTTCCTGCCAGCCCAAGATCCTGATCTGCGACGAGCCTACCACGGCTCTGGACGTGACCATTCAGGCCCAGATCCTGAAGCTGATCAAGGACCTGCAGAAGGAGTTCGGCTACACCACCGTGTTTATCACGCACGACCTGGGCGTGGTCGCCAATATCGCGGACCGCGTCGCGGTGCTGTACGCAGGCCAGATCGTGGAGCTCGGAACTGTGGAGGACGTCTTCTATGACCCGCGGCATCCGTACACCTGGGCGCTGCTGTCCTCCCTGCCGCAGCTGGCGGAGAGAAATACCAAGCTGTATTCCATCACCGGCACGCCGCCTTCACTGTACAACAACATCGTGGGTGATGCTTTTGCACCGCGAAATCCGTACTGCCTGAAGATCGACACCATGCTGGAGCCGCCCATGTTCGCGGTGAGCGATACGCACTTCGCGAAGACCTGGCTCCTGGAACCCCACGCACCGAAGATCACGAAACCGGAAGGCATTCAGAACATTCACGAGAAGCTTGTAAAAGCATTCAATATATAGGGAGAGATCGATCGTGGCTAATAATCGAGATGAGAAAAATAAGACAGGGGTCACGCATTTGCCGGAACACGGTCCGCTGGACGAAAGCGGCAGAGAGGTCCTCCTGTCACTGAAGAATATCGATATCACCTTCGGAAAGGGCGACAGTGCGGTCAAGGCGGTACAGAATGCCTCTTTCGACATTCATAAGGGCGAGACGTTCTCCCTCGTGGGCGAGTCCGGTTCCGGCAAGACCACGATCGGCAGAGCCGTCATCCGCGTCAACCCGCTGGCCGGCGGCGAGATCTACTACAAGGGCGTTCCGATCTCCGGCAAGATCCCCAAGTCGCTGGACCGCGAGGTCATCCGCAACATCCAGATGATCTTCCAGGATCCCGCCGCTTCCCTGAACGAGCGCGCGACCGTGGATTACATCATTTCCGAGGGCCTGTACAATTTCCACCTGTATGAAAACGAAGCGGACCGTATCAAAAAGGTGGAAAACATGATCAACGAGGTTGGCCTTCTGCCGGAGCATCTGACGAGATATCCCCATGAGTTCTCCGGCGGACAGCGCCAGCGTATCGGCGTGGCCCGCGCCATGGTCATGGAGCCGGAGCTTGTCATCGCCGACGAGCCCATCTCCGCGCTGGACGTTTCCATCCGCGCGCAGGTGCTGAATCTGCTGAAGAAGTTCCAGCGCGAGAAGCAGGTCACTTACCTGTTCATCGCCCACGACCTATCCATCGTGCGCTTCATCTCCGACCGCATCGGCGTCATTTACAAGGGCAGGATCGTGGAGGTCGCGGACGCAGAGGAGCTGTTCAATTACCCGCTGCATCCTTACACGCACTCCCTGATTTCGGCTATCCCCATCCCCGATCCCCAGCTGGAGAAGAACAAGGTGCTGTATACCTACGATCCCTCCCAGCATGATTACAGCGAGGATAAGCCGGAGTTCGTCTGCATCGGTCACGACCACTATGTGTACGGCAACAAGAAGGAGATCGAGGAATACAAGGCGATCCGTGAACGGGGCGTGCCGGTAAAGACCATTACCATCGCGGATGGCACCCAGCCGGAAGCCGCCCAGACGGCGGAGCCGGTCATCATTCCGGACAACGAGTATATCAAGACGCCGGTCCACGATACCGGCAGCCGCTGGTATACTTTCCTGTCCTTCCTGCTGCCGATCCTGGGCCTGATCGCGGCGGCCGCCTTTAAGCACAAGCGTTATATGCGCAATTATAAGGCGTGCAAGAAGGGCGCCATCGCCGGCTTTATCACCCTGGCGGCAGTGATCGTGCTGTTCCTGCTTTTGCTTCTTTTGTCGGTGGTCTGATTTGAGCCGGCACGCCAGAGACAACCGGCCCAACCTGAAGCCGGTCACAAAAGTACAGCTGTCAGAGGAACACGCCAGCGCGAAGCTGATCCTGGTGGCTCTGCTCATCGCCGTCGCGGCGATCGCCTTTGCTTACGCCGTTTCCTCGCTTGTGCGGGGCGATCCCGGCTGGACGGAGATCGAGGCGAGCAGCTCCGAAGCCAACTGCGGAAATGAGTTTGTGTTCCTGTATGAGCTTGGTGCGAGCGATATTTCCTCCACAGCGGAGAAAAAAGCCCTGACTCTGCTCTACACGGAAGCTGTCGAGCAGGCTTACAAGCTCTTTAACTACGACGCAGGCTTTGAGGGCGTCAACAACGTCTATACGCTGAACCAGCACCCCAACGAGGTACTGGAGGTGGACGAGGCGCTGTATGGCGCCTTTTCCCTGCTGCAAAGCTACGGCAACCGCAGCCTGTATATGGCTCCCATCTATGCGCGGTATGACGATATGTTCTTCTGCAGCGACGATGTGCAGACCGTGGATTACGATCCGTACCAGAGCGACGAGGTGGCGGCGGAATATGCGGAGCTGGCCGCTTATGCGGCTGACCCGGCACAGGTGGATGTGCAGCTTTTGGGAAACGGAAAGGTAAAGCTCTTTGTCTCAGAGGAGTATCTCGCCTATGCCGGGGAAAACGGGATCGCGGGCTTCATCGACTTTTTCTGGATGAAAAACGCTTTCATCGTGGACTATCTGGCAGAGCGCCTGATTGCGGGCGGATACACCCACGGGGCCCTGTCCAGCTACGACGGCTTTTCCAGAAATCTGGACGAGCGTGCTGTCACCTACTCCTTCAACCTCTATGACCGGGTAGGACAGGACATCTACGACGTGGCCGCCATGGAATACAGCGGCAGCCGCAGCTTCGTGTACCTTCGGGATTATATGATGACGGAGCTGGACCGCTGGCACTACTACGAATTCTCGGATGGCGAGACCAGAACTCCCTATCTGGACATCCGGGACGGACGGTGCCGCAGCGCTTTGCCGGGTCTGGTGGCCTATTCCGCTGAGATGGGCTGCGCCCAGACGCTTCTGGAGGTCAGCCCCCTCTACATCGCGGACGAACTGGATGAGGAAGCGCTGACCGCCCTTGGCGGCAGCGGGGTCTATTCCGTCTACTGCAGGGACTACACCGTTTGTTATAACGACGGATCGCTGCAGCTGTCGGAGCTGTATGACAAAGAGGGCGTATGCTACACCGTCCTGTATCAGCCGGCTCCCGAACAGTAATGGCAGATCCGGGCTGCGCACACCGCGGCTTTTGATAAATATGGGGCCCAGCCCTTGACAAATTACCGCAATCTCGGTATAATGTGAAAAACTAATCAATTAGGAGGGCAGACAAAAGAGTCGCAATACAGATTCTTTTGTCTGCTCTGCGCTTTGGGAGAAAAAGCAGGACGCATGTTTCGCCGGTTCTTGTCGCTACAGTGATTCTGGAAGAAAGATGTATTCGGCATGAGCGTATAAGAGCAGGCAAAGGGATCTGACAGAATTTCTTTGCCTGCTTTTAATATTAAAGGAGGATACGTTATGAAGAGAAGGTTAGTTAGTTTGTTCCTGGCTATGCTGCTGGGCCTGAGCCTGGTCGCATGCGGGAGCTCCGGAGGCGGAACCAATGATGAAGGCAACATCGACGACGTCGATACCAGCGAGATGAGCTATGACGAGCTCTCCAACTACATCTACGGCGAAGTCCTTGGCGAGTTCTATGAGACCTATCAGGCCGCTAAGGAATGCACCAATGTTTCGGAGAGATTCGCGCTGATGGCTATCGCGGAAGCGAAGCTGCTGGAGTCCGGCGTCATGCTGCCCACCTATACCGCCGGCGGCAGATACGCGATCTCCCGCGTGGCTCCCTACTCCGTGAGCTACTCCCTCTGGGGCAGCGACTATGAGCGCTATCATCAGGCTCTGGTCACCACTGAGTTCATCACCACCGAAGACCGCACCGAAATGAAGGCGAAGTGGAATGAGCTCCGCGGCACCGGCACCTATGAGTCCTGGGCCAAGTCCTTCCTGCAGCAGAAGGGCTACACCCTGAAGGATGAGTATCACCTGATCTACAGCGCCAACCCCACCACCTGGGACGAGTTCACCAGCTATCTGGCTTCCGACAGCGCCGCTATCGTCAACACCTATGACGGCCTGTATGAGTATGACTGCGAAGGCTTCATCCAGCCCGCGCTGGCCACCAGCTATGACGTCTCCGAGGACGGCTGCGTCTACACCTTCCATCTGCGCGAGGGCGTGATGTGGGTCGACTCCCAGGGCCGCGAGATCGCTGAGGTCGTGGCTGACGACTTCGTCGCCGGTATGCAGCACCTGCTGGACGCCCAGTCCGGTATTGAGTATCTGGCCGGCGCTTACGGCGGCTGCAACATCGTCAACGCGGACGCTTACATGGCCGGCGAAGTGACCGATTTCGCTGAAGTCGGCGTGAAGGCTCTGGACGATTACACCGTGGAGTACACCCTGGCTGCCCCCTGCTCCTTCTTCGATACCATGCTGGGCTACACCACCTTCGCTCCTCTGTGCCGCACCTTCTATGAGTCCATGGGCGGCAAGTTCGGCGCTGAGTATGATCCCACCGCTTCCAACTACACCTACGGTCTGGATCCCAACTCCATCGCTTACTGCGGTCCCTATCTGGTGACCAGCGCCACCGAGAACAACTCCATCGTTTTCGCGGCCAACGAGAGCTACTGGAACAAGGACAACATCAACATCAAGAAGATCGTGTGGCACTATGACGATGCTTCCGATGTGACCAAGACCTATCGTGACGCCATCAACGGCACCATCGACGGTGTGAGCCTGAACACCTCCACCATGGAGACCGCCAAGGCCGAGGGTGTGTACGACAAGTACGCCTACATCTCCACCACCGACGCGACCTCTTACATGGCTTACTTCAACCTGAACCGCGCCGCGTTCAACAACTACAACGATGAGAACAAGGTCGTCTCTCCCCAGTCTGCTGACGACGCTACGAGAACTCTGGCGGCCATGCACAACGTGCACTTCCGCAGAGCGCTGTGCTTCTCCGTTGACAGAGCGGCTTACAATGCCCAGGCTGTCGGCGAGTCCCTGAAGTACAACTCCCTGCGTAACTCCTACGTGCCCGGCCACTTCGTGTCCCTGGAAGAGGACACCACCGTGAGCATCAACGGCACTGACACCACCTTCCCCGCCGGCACCTACTATGGCGAGATCCTGCAGGCTCAGCTGGATGCGGATGAGTTCCCCGTTGTTGCCTGGGATCCCAACGCCAATGACGGCCTCGGCCTCGGCGACGGCTATGACGGCTGGTACAACCCCGAGAACGCGGCTGCTGAGCTGGAGCGTGCCATTGCCGATCTGGCTGAGAACGGCATCGAGGTCACCGAGGAGAACCCCATCTACATCGACCTGCCTTATGTGAGCAGCATTGAGCTGTATTCCAACAAGGCCAACGCCTTCAAGCAGTCCGTGGAGTCCGCTCTGGGCGGCAAGGTCATCGTCAATCTGGTGTCCTGCTCCGATATCACCGAGTGGTATTACTGCGGTTACTACACCAGCTACGGCTACGAGTCCAACTTCGACGTGTATGACCTGACCGGCTGGATTCCTGACTTCGGTGATCCCTGCTCCTACCTCGACACCATGCTGCCTGATTATCAGGGCTATCAGACCAAGTGCCTGGGCATCTATTAATCAGCAATCTATGAACCCTACTGTCCGGGCTCATAGCGGCAGTATCTGATTGTACTTAAGAATAAAGGGTGAACGGCTTTCGCCGTTCACCCTTTTAATTTTCCATTGCTCTCCCGGGCTTCAGCGCGGGCTGTAGGCGCTTCGTATCTCTGCCGCGGTCTACCCCTCCCAAGGGTAAAACGGCGTTACACAGGCAATCTGTGGCTCCGGCAGAGGCCTGTCGCACCGCAGAAACAATATGCTCCCCTATGGAAAAGCACCGCCTTCCACAGGGGAGCATATCCGTTTTTCAGCGTTCCGGGCGGCGCGCTCATTCCTCCGCCGAGTGCCCAACGGGGAAAGGCGCGGAGAGATCGTACGGCGAGGTCTGGTAAACGAAATAGTTGAGCCAGTTGGAGTACAGCAGGTTGGCGCAGGACCGCCATCTGACCACCGGCTCCAGCGCAGGATCGTCGTTTGGGAAGTAGTGCTTGGGAAGCTGAATGTCCACGCCGGCGGCCACGTCCCGCAGATACTCCTTTTTCAGCGTATCGCGGTCATATTCCGCGTGTCCCATCAGGAAGATCTGCCGCCCGCCCTCGGTCTTGACGGCGTAAACGCCCGCCTCCGGCGAGGCCGCCAGCACCTTCAGCCCCGGCACGGCCTCGATATCCGCGCGGTCCACGGTGGTATTGCGGGAGTGCGGCACCCAGAACCGGTCGTCGAAGCCGCGGAAGAGGATGAAATTGGGGTCTGTCACCGTATGCTCGAACACGCCGAACAGCTTCTGCGGCAGCTGCCGCTTGGGGATGCCGTAGTGGTAGTACAGCCCCGCCTGCGCGCCCCAGCAGATGTGGAGGGTGGAGTGGACAGAGGTCTTGCTCCACTCCATGATCTCGCACAGCTCCGGCCAGTAGTCCACCTCCTCAAAGGGCAGGTGCTCCACCGGCGCGCCGGTGATGACCAGACCGTCGAATTTCCGGTGCTTCACCTCGTCGAAGGTCTTGTAAAAGGAAAGCATATGCTCCTGGGGCGTATTTTTGGAGGTGTGGCTGCGGGGCGAGATCAGCTCAAGCTCGATCTGCAGCGGCGTATTGCCCAGCACCCGGGCAAACTGCGTCTCCGTGTCCACCTTGGTGGGCATCAGGTTCAGCAGCAGGATGCGCAAAGGGCGGATGTCCTGCGTCATGGCCCGGGTCTCCGTCATGACGAAAATATTCTCTCTTGTCAGCGTTTCCGTGGCTGGCAGTTGGTTGGGGATCTTGATAGGCAAGACGGCTCCCTCCTTTTATGATAAGCTGGGCGGCACGCCGGGACGGACCACGTCCGGCTCTGTTTGCTGCGCTTACGGCGGCAAAAATAAAACGCCCGTCCTCCATTTCCATAGAAGACGAGCGAAACACCCGTGGTACCACTTCTGTTCATCCCGGCAAAGCCGGGACCTCCTTGCGGGCGTCCAGCAACGCCCTCTGCTGTAACGGGCATCCCCGCCGCACCCTGACTTTCGCTCGGGCACGGGGCTCCGGAACCATGTTCGCCTGCCGCCTGCCTGTCCCCTTTCAGCCATCGGGGACTCTCTGTGAGGTGGTTCGCAGGGTACTCTTTCCTTCATCGCGCTTTGACCTGTTAAAGTTACTTAAGAGTATAGGCTGAAATCGCCCGCTTGTCAAGGAGAAATGCAGTGGGGAGACAGGCTTCCAAATTTACAGGGAAAATTTTCAAAATCCTATTGACAACAAAAACGGTCAGGGTTATAATACCGACAAACCAAGCAATGATATAGGTTAATTCAGATGTAAGGAGGCGACCCGGTATGAGGCATACGTTTCTCAAGCTCCTGCGAAGCAATTTCCGCTGTGGACGAATGCTGCACTCCCGGGCTGCCCATATGGCCGGGCGTTTTGCCGCGCCCACGGTTCACCCCTGTCGGTAAGACATCGGGTCCTGCGCCATACACAGTCCGGGAGCTATCACAGCCTTCCCGGGCTTTTTTGTTCCCCTCTCCAGATCCAACATCTTCCCTCCCATCAAAACATAACAGAAAGAGGTACATGAATCATGAGCAACTATAAATTCGAGACTCTGCAGCTCCACGTTGGTCAGGAGCAGCCCGATCCCGCCACCGACGCCCGCGCGGTGCCTATCTACGCCACCACCTCTTATGTGTTCCACAACTCCGCCCACGCGGCGGCCCGCTTCGATCTGAGCGACGCCGGCAACATCTACGGCCGCCTGACCAACTCCACCCAGGACGTGCTGGAAAAGCGCCTGGCGGCCCTTGAGGGCGGCGTAGCCGCGCTGGCGCTGGCCTCCGGCGCCGCGGCCATCACCTATACCATCCAGGCGCTGGCCCAGCAGGGCGACCATATCGTGGCCCAGAAGACCATTTACGGCGGCAGCTACAACCTGCTGGCCCACACCCTGCCCCAGTTCGGCGTGACCACCACCTTTGTGGACGCGCACAAGCTGGAGGAAGTGGAGAACGCCATCCAGCCCAACACCAAGGCGGTCTATCTGGAGACGCTGGGCAACCCCAACTCCGACATTCCCGACATCGACGCCATCGCGGCCATCGCCCACAGGCACGGCCTGCCGCTTGTCATCGACAACACCTTCGGCACGCCCTACCTGATCCGGCCCATCGAGCACGGCGCGGATATCGTGGTCCACTCCGCCACCAAGTTCATCGGCGGCCACGGCACCACGCTGGGCGGCATCATCGTGGACGGCGGCAAGTTTGACTGGAAGGCCAGCGGCAGATACGCCCCCATCGCCGATCCCAACCCCAGCTATCACGGTGTGAGCTTCGTGGACGCCGCCGGCCCCGCCGCCTTCGTGACCTACATCCGCGCCATTTTGCTGCGGGACACCGGCGCCTGCATCTCCCCCTTCGCCGCCTTCCTGCTGCTGCAGGGCGTGGAGACCCTGTCCCTGCGGCTGGACCGCCACGCGGAAAACACCAAAAAGGTGGTGGAGTTCCTCTCGAAGCACCCCCAGGTGGAAAGAGTCAACCACCCCTCCCTGCCCGATCACCCCGACCACGCGCTGTATGAGAAGTACTTCCCGAACGGCGGCGCGTCCATCTTCACCTTTGAGATCAAAGGCGGCGTGGCGGAGGCTCACAAGTTCATCGACAATCTGGAGATCTTCTCCCTGCTCGCGAACGTGGCCGACGTAAAGAGCCTGGTCATCCATCCCGCCACCACCACCCACGGCCAGCTCACCCCGGAGGAGCTGCAGGATCAGGGCATCAAGCCCAACACCATCCGCCTGTCCATCGGCACCGAGCATATCGACGATATCATCGCGGACCTCGAAAAGGGTTTCGCCGCGGTGCGGTAAGCGTTCCGGAGCCCGCGCCGGGTTCCCCCTCCGCCGGTGCATACAGGCTC
The DNA here is from genome assembly GCA_051867615.1 of Oscillospiraceae bacterium. GTDB lineage: Bacteria > Bacillota > Clostridia > Oscillospirales > Oscillospiraceae > RGIG5472. The sequence continues at coordinate 56,744 of JBJDYU010000034.1, forward strand.
CGCCCGAATAACGGCAGGCCCTGAGCGGGCATGATAATACGGCCAGCGCCTTTTGGCGCTGGCCGTATTATTTATAGTGGCTGTTTTCCGCCTTTCAGGGGGCTTTCACTCCCGGCTGTCGTCCGCTTCCGGCGCAGGCGCCTTTTCCCGAGCCTGGGCCAGATAGTCCCGGTCTGCGGCCTTGGGGCTGGGAACGAAGCTCTGTGCCGCCGTCCGCCGCTGTCCCTTGCTCTTGGCGTAGAAAAAGCCCGCCACGGAGAATACCACCGCGCCGATGAAGTTCACGAACAGGTCCTTCATGGTGTCGATGAGACCAAGTTCCAGATAGCCGCCCAGGCCCAGGCTCTCGCCATTCACCGCTGCGTCGGTGATCCCGGTGACAGCCACCACCTTATTGGAGCGGGTGGGGTCCAGCGCCACGGTGTAGATGGCGTTCACCACGGTATCCTTCTGCATATCGGTATGGAAGAACCAGTCCATGCCGAATTCAAAGAACTCCCACAGTACGCCGATGGTCATGGAGAAGCAGAAGGCCACCAACGCCAGAAAGAAGGGCGACAGGTCGAAGGTCAGCCGCTCATCATCGTTCAGCAGCAGGACCAGCGAGAATCCCACCGCCGCGGCCAGAAAGCCGTTGAGAGTGTGGAGCATGGTGTCCCAGTGGGGGACGTTCACATAAAAGGCGTTGACCTCCCCCAGGATCTCCGCCGCGAAGATGAAGCACAGGATGGTGACCTCCAGCGCCGGCGGCAGCTCGATCCGCAGGCGCACCTGTATCCAGCTGGGGATATACAGCAGGATCACCGTCAGGATGCAGAAGAACATTCCCTCAAAGTTGTGGAGGAAGAACTGGCGCACCATCACCACGAATACCAGCAGGCGGAGTACATAGAACACCACAAAGGAGCTTCTGTGCTCCCGCAGCTCCCGGCTCATGGCCTCCTTGAAGGTCTGCTTCCGCCACTGTCTTTCCCGTTTCCGTTTCTGTCTTGCCTGCTTCATAGGCTTCCCTCCGTCGCTTCCCAAGTCAGCGCGGCCTGCCGGCCGCAGCTCAAATACGATACAGATATGATACCATAAGGCCGCGCTTACGCGCAAGCGGCGCTTTGGCCGCTTGCCAAACGCGGCTGTAGGATTGTCAAACATATTGGACAGCAAATTCGATGGGAGAAAGCCAGTGGAG
>JBJDYU010000035.1:0-56768 GCA_051867615.1 Oscillospiraceae bacterium
TACGCAGAATAATTGCGGTAGAGTGGATTCTTATCAAAACCTTATCAGAAGCGGTGGTCGAAGTCCGAAAAGCCTTGATATGACTGGGTTTTTCGGCTTTTTCGATTTATTCCCACTCGATAGTCGCCGGGGGTTTGGACGTAATATCGTAGCAGATGCGGTTGATGCCCCTGACCTCGTTGACGATGCGGACGGAGATCTTATCCAGCACCTCATAGGGGATGCGCGCCCAGTCCGCCGTCATAAAATCGCTGGTGGTGACGGCGCGGAGGGCCAGCGTGTAGTCGTAGGTCCGGCCGTCGCCCATGACGCCGACGCTGCGGGTATTGGTCAGGACAGCAAAATACTGGTTCAGGTTTTTGTCCTCACCGGCCTTGGCGATCTCGTCGCGGAAGATGAAATCGGCTTCCCGCAGCAAATCGGCCTTCTCCTTCGTAATGTCGCCGATGATGCGGATGGCAAGCCCCGGTCCCGGGAAGGGCTGGCGTGAAACCAGATACTCCGGCAGACCCAGCTCCCGGCCCAGCTGGCGGACCTCGTCCTTGAACAGCATCCGCAGCGGCTCCACGATCTCCCGGAAGTCCACATAGTCCGGCAGGCCGCCCACGTTGTGGTGGCTCTTGATGGTCTCCGCCTTGCCCAGGCCCGACTCGATGACGTCGGGATAAATGGTGCCCTGGGCCAGATACTCCACCCGGCCGATCTTCCGGCTCTCCTCCTCAAAGACCCGGATGAACTCCTCGCCGATGATCTTACGCTTGCGCTCCGGCTCCGTAACCCCGGCGAGCTTCTGCAAAAAGCGCTCCTCCGCGTCCACACGGATGAAATGGATGTCCCACTGGGAGAAAGCCTGCTCCACCTCGTCGCCCTCGTTTTTGCGCATCAGGCCGTGGTCCACGAACACGCAGGTGAGCTGCGGGCCCACTGCCTCCGCCAGCAGCGCCGCTGCCACGGAGGAATCCACGCCGCCGGAGAGGGCCAGCAGCACCCGGCCATCGCCGATCTTCTGGCGCAGCTCGGCCACGGTGCGGCGCATATAGTCCCCCATGGTCCAGTCGCCCACGGCGCCGCAGACCTCATAGAGGAAATTCCGCAGCATTTTCGCGCCGTTTTCCGTATGGTTCACCTCGGGGTGGTACTGCACGCCGTAAAAGCCCCGGCGCTCATCCGCGATGGCCACGTTGGGGCAGGCATCGCTGTGGGCCACCAGAGAGAAGCCCTCCGGCACCTTCGCCATGTAGTCCCCGTGGCTCATCCAGGTAATGCCCTCCTCAGGCAACCCGCGGAACAGGGGGCAGGAAACGTCAAAATAGGTCCTGGTCTTGCCGTACTCCCGGGCGGAGTCCTCCTGGGCCTCCGTCACCTGCCCGCCCAGATGGTGGGCCAGGAGCTGGCAGCCATAGCAGATGCCGAGAATGGGAACGCCGAGCGTAAACACGGCGGGGTCCACCTGGGGCGAATCCTCGTCATACACGCTGCCGGGACCGCCGGTGAAAATGATGCCGATAGGCGCGAAAGCCCGGATCTCCTCCACCGTCATGGTGCAGGGCTTCACCTCGCAGTAGACGCCGCACTCCCGGACGCGCCGGGCGATGAGCTGGTTGTACTGGCCGCCGAAATCCAGCACCAGCACCTTCTGATTTTCCATACCTTTTCTCCTCCGTCTTAAAACATCTGCACACAGGCGCTGCGCTCCGCGCGTGACCGGCGGCAACCCCTAAAAGCAGGAAACGTCCCGCCGGATACCCGCAGGGGGCCATGCCGCCCTCCCCACATTCGGTGAACGTTTCCCTTTCGTCCGCCGGTCGCGCCCGGCAGAGGCAAGCTGTTAAAATCCGTTTTCATCTTACACTGTGCCATTTCTTCTGTCAATATTCGCGCCTCCCAAAATTGCCGAACTTCTTCCGTTCTTCGCGGGGCTTCCTGCATCACGGCGGGCGGGCGCTGCACCGTTTCTTTCCGCCGCGTCGTTCCTTTGTTATTTTTTCACAAAGTTTTGCAGCTTTGCGGCGCAAAACCAGCCCCTCCTTTTCCCTTTTTTCCGGCTCCGCCCGCCGCCATCCCGGATTTTTTGCATGGTTCTTTTCCTTTCTCTGCAAGTTCACAAGACGCAGGCTCGAATGATTTGAAGCGGTTTTCACTGTAATCTGCATTTTCCCGGTGTTTACGCCCCTGCTTTTCGGCATTCCCTTGCACTTTTTGCAGGATTTTCTGCTTCATTTTGCAAGTTGTTCGCTCCGCTTTGCAGTGCAGTTTTGCAAACCTGCATTGCATTTTCGGCGCGCTCTCTTGGCGAATTCCCCACATTCTTGTGCTGTATGCACAAAAACGTGCTTGCATTTTCAGCGATCCGCCGTATACTTTACTTTGTAAGAAAGAGAATTGTTTCTCTTATGTCATACAAGCTGCCGCAGGTTTTCCTGCACCGGAAAGGAGATCGCTCATGTCTGCTCTGTTTGCTGTCGCCGCGTTTGGCGCCGCCTACCTCGCCGCCATGGTCATGATGACCGCCCACGGCTACCGCGCGTAAGCTTTCACCGGGTCAATTTCCCATACAATAAAACAGAAAGAGAGGGAAGCGGCTGCGCCGCTCCCCTCTTTTCATATATGCAGCAGCTCTCGTGATAAAAGGCCGCTTCGCGCACTTGCGCGAAGCGGCCTTTTCGTATTTACAATGCGGCGAAGCGGGTGCAGCCCCAAGTACGCAGGGCATGGTGCAGTCCCCAGGCAAGGAGGAGCAGCAGCGCCAGATAGCCCATGGACAGCAGCTCCAGCCCCCGGGCCGTCAGGGTCATCAGCAGCGCGGGGATCGCCGGCAGCAGGCACAGCCCCCAGCCGATCAAGATGCTGAACAGGACGCTCAGATTGCTTTTCACCGCCTGGGTCTCGCTGATCCAGTCGAAGCGGGCGCCCCGCAGGTCCAGCAGCAGGCCCAGCTGGCCCATGACCGCCGTAAAGGCCGCAGGCACCAGCAGCAGCGCTGCCAGCAGCAGCCCGGTGGGGCGGAGGACCAGCGCCGCGGCCAGCTCCGCCAACAGCACCGGCGGCAACGCCACGGTGAAATGCACCTGCAGCTTCGCCCGCAGCGCCTCCCGGGCCGTCACGGGCAGGGAGCGCACCACCCAGAGACTGTGCCCCTCAATGGAGATGGAAGCAGCGGAAATGGTGGTCATTCCGGCGCAGAGACAGAGGGCCAGGATCAGCATCGGGACCAGATAGGGCGACAGTTCCTCCGGCAGCATGGCCGCCAGAGCCAGCAGGTCCTCCCGCTTCCACACAATGGCTCCTGCCGCCACCAGCGTGAACAGCGCTCCCAGACCCGCGTTCACCACATAGGCGGAGCTGGAGAGGAAGCGGCTCATCTCCCGGCTGTACAGCGCCCGGGACAGGCCGGAGACCCGAAGCTCCTTTTCCTGATAGCGGACCTTCGCCATGCTCCGGTGGGCCGTGGCGGCCTTGAGAAAGCTCCGGGAGAGCAGAAGATAGGCCAGCACAAAGGGCAGCAGCAGGCAGACCGCCGCCTTCAGCAGGAAGCCCAGACCGCCCTCCGCCATGGCGCGGCCCGCCCAGTACAGCGGGGCCACCGCCCCGAGGCCCGCCGCCAGGGACTCGCCCTTGGCAGCCAGATCCAGCACGAACTGGTTCGCCTGCTGGATGACGTAGAAGTACAGCGCGAAGAACAGCAGAGAAAAAACGGTGACAAAGAGGGATTTGCGGCGGATGCGGGCGGTGAGCAGGGACAGCAGCCACGCAAACAGCGCCGACACCGCCACCGCGAAGAAGGCCAGGGCTATCAGCAGCAGGAAAAAGAAGCCCATGCCCGCGGCGCTCCAAACGCCGGTCCGATACCAGACGAAGCCCGCCGGCAGCGCCACCACCAACCCCAGCAGGAGGTTCACGATGAGCAGAAAGGCCATGCGGCTGAGCAGGATCTGCCCCGGCCGGATGGGCATGGCCAGCAGCAGCTCGTTGTCCCGCGCCTCAAAGAGCTGGGCCTTGGCGGTGAACACGCTGCCGATGAACATCAACGCGAAGGCCATAACGGTGAACAGGGCAAAATAGACCCAGCCCAGCCCAGCCGCCGCGAAAGGCTCCGCCAGCATGGAGAACAGGAAATAGATGTAAAAGATGAGCGCGCCCAGCGCATAGAGCATCAGCAGGGCGAAGCCCGCCATTTTCCAGCCGGACGACGCCTTTTTCCGGCGGCCGGCCCCGGTGAACCAGGACAGCAGGCCCGCCATACGGAGCCGCAGCAGCGTTTTAACCATGCTCTTCCTCCAGTTCCAGGAACACATCCTCCAGCGAGGTGTTTCCCTTGACCTCCTCCATGCTGCCGCTGAGCAGCAGCTTTCCTTTCCGGATGATGGCCACCTTGTCGCAGAGCTTTTCCGCCACCTCCAGCACATGGGTGGAGAAGAAGATGGCGCCGCCCCGGTCGCAGTGCTCCCGCATCATCTCCTTGAGCTTGTGGGACGCCATGGGGTCCAGACCCACGAAAGGCTCATCCATGATGATGAGCTTGGGGTCGTGCAGCCAGGCGGAGACGATGGCCAGCTTCTGCTTCATGCCGTGGGAATAGGCGGAGATGGGCTGGGCCAGATCCGCCGTCAGGGCGAAAGCGTCGGCGTAGGTGCGGATGCGCGCCTCCCGCTCCGCCTTCGGCACGGCGAACACGTCCGCCACGAAGTTCAGATACTTGATGCCGGAGAGATAGCCGTACAGCTCCGGGTCGTCCGGGATGTAGGCCAGCATCCGCTTGCAGGCCACCGGGTCCTCCCGGACGCTCTTGCCGCCGATGCGGATCTCCCCCTCCTCAAAGGGCAGGATGCCGCAGCAGGCCTTGATGGTCGTGGTCTTGCCCGCGCCGTTGTGGCCGATGAAAGCGCAGATCTCCCCCGGGGCGATGTGGAGCGTCAGATCGTCCACCGCCTTCGTCTCTCCAAAGCGCTTGGTCAGATGCGTGATTTGCAGCATGGTCGGGCCCCCTCCTTTATGTAGGACGCATAGATGAAGTTTACTTTCCAATTTTTACTTTTGATATCAAATTGATATCATATTGGAAAGGAATTGTCAAGTGCCGCCGCGCTTTTTCGCGGCATTTTTCTCTCCAGCGGCAAAAAAGTCCGGCGCGAGTTTCCTCGCGCCGGGCTTTCGCTTATTCAGGAGATCATACTAGACTCCCATGAAAAGTAGACAAAGTCTACTTTTCATAGCGCGTCAGCGCGTCGGAGTCTGCATGAGACGGCATCTGCGCCCTTAGCGCAGATGGGCGACGCTTTAAGCGGCGCCTTTCCAATAAAAGTGTCTACTTTTTATTGGAAAATAGTATCACTCGTCGAACTGATGGACCAGCTGATAGCTCTCCCCCTCCACGCGGTAGATGTTTTCCGCATCCTCGTCCATCTGCTCGGTCATGGGGCCGGGGGCCTCATAGGCGACGCAGGTGCCGCAGGAGGAACTGACCTTCCGGGGGACCGGCATCATGCGGGCGCTGAGCCCCAGAGCCGTCAGGGTGCGGCTGGAGCGCAGGGCGGCCAGATGGGTGTGGAAGGTAGCGAGATAGCGATCCATGAGCTATAAACTCCTTACTTACTCAGCTTGAGAACGAAATCGTCCTCGTCACCGGCGGAAACGGCCACACGGTAACCCTCCCGCTCGGCAAAGCGGGTGACGTTTTCCACGGCGGTCTTGTTATCCACCAGAACGGTCAGCTCCGCAGGCGCGGCTTTCAGCGCCTGCTGGGTCATGACCACGGGCATGGGGCAGCTGAAACCTCTTGCGTCTACCATGTCTTACACCTCCGCGGCGGCTTCCGCCTTGGGAGCCGCTGCAGCGGCCTTCTGCATATTGACGATGGAGACCACCAGCAGGACCACGAGGCCCACGACAACGGCGATCTTACCGGCGTTGGAGATACCGCCCACCACATAGGTGCCGTCCTCGGCCACGGAGTCCGCGCCGCCGGCGAGACCCCAGTTGTGGGAGAACGCCGCGCCGACGATCATGCCGAGCACGGTGATAGCGGAGTCCGCGTTGCCCTCACCGGCGAGGATGAGCTGACGCAGGGGGCAGCCGCCCAGCAGCACGCAGCCCCAGCCGGCCAGAGTCATGCCCAGGAAGTTCCACAGATGGCTGCTGTGGGCGATGGGCTGAGAGGTGAAGGAGAAGCCGGAGAAGTTGCCGAGGATGATGTTGCCGACCAGGATGACCACGAAGATCGTCACGAAGCCGAACAGCAGCTTGGGATCCTTGAACAGCACCACGTCACGGATGCCGCCCACCATGCAGAGGCGGGCGCGCTGAGCCAGAGCGCCCACCACGAGGGCGATGACCAGAGCCGCGATAGCGGGAGCGTGCATGGAGCCGGGGCCTTCCTCAGAGAACTTGAACAGGGAGGGGACCGCCAGGAACAGGATCAGCAGGCCCGCCATGAGAACGGGAAGGACGGAACCCTCCGCCTTGCCCACGCTGTAGGCGCGCTTGAGGCTGAAGCCCTTCTTCAGGAACACAACGCCCACCAGGATGCCGACGATGAAGCCCAGCAGACCGGTCAGCGCGTTCAGGTCGCCGCCGCCGAGGCGGATGACCATACGCAGGGGGCAGCCCAGGAACGCCAGAGCGCCGATCATAACGAAGGCGCCCAGGACGAAGCGGGTGGCGGGAGAGGAGCCGGCCTTGGCCTTGAACTCCTTGGAGGCGACGGACATGATGAACGCGCCCAGCACCAGGCCGATGATCTCGGGACGGACATACTGCACCTTGGCGGCGCTGTGCAGGCCGGTAGCACCCGCGATATCACGCAGGAAGCAGGCGATGCAGAAGCCCATGTTCTTGGGGTTGCCCAGCAGGGTCAGCGCCAGAGCGGCCACGCCCACGGCAGCGCCGGCGGCGATGACCCACCAGTTGACTTTCTTACTCATATACGTTTTCCTTCCTTACACAACTTTTTTGCCGGCTTGTCAATCGCTTTCACGCGCATTGACACAGTTTTAACGTCCAGCGTATTCATTATAGGCTCTTTTCCCCCTTTTTTCCAACAGATTTTCACAGTGAAAAACAGCCCTTGTTATCCCAATTCGCGATAACAAGAGCTGTTCTGATATTTTACCGGCCGGTTTCTCCGACCTGTCCCTTGACGAAGGCCACGAACTCCCGCTCCAGCGGACTGGCGTTCATGTCCTTCTCATACACCATGTAAATGTAGCGGTAGGTGCCGCCCTCCTCCAGGTCGAAGGCCAGGACCTTTCCGGCCCGCACCAGATCGTCCGCCGCATAGGCGGACATCACCGCCACGCCCATACCGTTGGCCACGTAGCTCTTGATGTTTTCGGGGTTGTCCATCTCCGCGATCTTGTTCAGGGAGCTGACGGGAATGCCCATGCGTTCGAGACAGCGGTCCGCCACCACGCGGCTGCCGCTGCCCACCTCCCGGAAGATCACCGGCTCGCGCATCAGCTCCGCCGCCTTGACGCCCTGCTCTCGCAGCTCCCGGAAGCGGGGGCTGTTCTCCGTGATGATGACCATGCGGTCTTTCAGCACGGGGAAGACCTCGAACTCGTCGCTCTCCGGCTCGATGCCCACGAAGCCCACCTGGATCTCGCCGCTGCGCAGCAGGCTCAGTACCCGGGCGCTGTCGCCCCGCTTCAGCACGCAGCGGCAGTCGCCGCTGCGCTTGAGGAACTCCGACAGCAGGCCCGGCAGCAGGTAGATGGCGGCCACGGTGGACGCGCCCACCGCCAGCTCCGCCGTGCGGTTGTTCTTCTCCATGACCTCCTTGAGCCGGCGGCAGCGCAGCAGCACATCCTTGGCGTAGGTATAGGCCAGACGGCCCTCCTCCGTCAGGGAGATCTTCTTCTTGGCCTCCCGGTCGAACAGGCGGCAGCCCAGACTCTCCTCCAGTCCGCGGATGTGGGCGCTGACGGTGGACTGGGTCAGGAACATCTCCTCCGCCGCCCGGGTGAAGCTGTTGTGCTCCACCACCGCCACGAAGGCTTCCAGCTGCTTGAGATTCATATCCAGCATACGCTTTTCCTCTCTTTCTATCGAAAAAAGAAATCCGTTATCGGGGATTCCATGGTTTACACCGGGTTTTCGACGTGTTACGATACAAAAAGGCATGGACAAAACACTTTTGCCGCGGGAGGTCTTTACGATGAACACCATCTATCTGGACAATGCCGCCACGTCCTTTCCGAAGCCGGAAGGCGTCAGCAGCCGCATGAAAGAATATATGGATACCGTGGGCGCCACGGTGAACCGCTCCGTTTACGGCAGCGCCCAGGACGCGGGGCTGGTGCTGCTGACGCTGCGGGAGCGGCTGGCCCGCCTGTTCCATTTCAGCGATCCCACCTATGTCATCATCACTCCCGGCATGACCGCCGGGATGAACATGATCCTCAAGGGCTATCTGAAGCCCGGGGACCACTGCCTGGTCAGCAGCATGGAGCACAACGCCGTCATGCGGCCGCTGCAGCAGCTCGCGGAGACCGGCGTCACCTTCGACCGCATCCCCTGCGACCGGGAGGGCCGCCTGGACCCGGAGGCCATTCCCGGCCTCCTGCGCCCCAATACCCGGCTGCTGGTCATGGCCCATGGCTCCAACGTCTCCGGCACCGTGCAGGACGCGGAGCGGGTAGGCGCCATCTGCGCCGCCCACGGCGTTCCTTTCGTGCTGGACGCGGCACAGACCGCAGGTCACATCGACGTGGATTTTGAAAAGCTGGGCCTGTCCGCCCTCTGCGTTCCGGGCCATAAGGGTCTGCTTGGCCCCAGCGGCATCGGCGCGCTGCTGCTGCGCAGGGATTTCGCCGAGGCTCTCACGCCGCTCATCGCCGGGGGCACGGGCAGCGCCTCGGACAGCGAGCTGCTGCCCCCCTATATGCCCGACCGCTTTGAATCCGGTACGCCCAATATGCCCGGCGTCTACGGCTGGGAGGCGGCCCTGGCCTTTATCGAGCAGACCGGCATCCCGGCCCTCCGCGCCCACGAAACGGCGCTGACGGAGCGCTTCCTGGCCGGCCTGCGGGAGACCGACTGCGTCCGTCTCGCCGGTACCTGGGACATGGCGCAGCGGGTGGGCGTTATTTCCGTTGACTTCAAGAACATCGACAACGCCGAGGCGGCCTACCGCCTTGAGACGGAGTACGGCATCCTGACCCGCTGTGGGCTTCACTGCGCCCCCTCTGCCCACCAGACGCTGGGCACCTTCCCCCAGGGGACGGTGCGCTTCTCCGTGGGCTTCGCCAGCACGGAGGAGGAAGTGGACGCCGCCGTGCGGGCCATCCGGGCCGTTGGCGCGTAAGCTCCGCCGCGTATCTTTTCTATTCCGAAAAATTCCCCGGCGTTTGCCGGGGAATTTTTACTGCTTCAAGCCTTGCATCAGCCCTGCTTTTCCCTTTGCTCCAGCACATGGCGGATCAGCTCCACCGTGCCCTCGCTGCCCAGCAGCTCCGAATCCAGGCACAGGTCATAGCTGCCGATGGCGCCCCACTTCTGGGTGGTGTAGAACTCATAGTACGCCGCGCGGCTGCGGTCCATACGCTGGATCTTCTGCTTGGCCTCCGCCTCGCTGAGCTCGTCGCGCTGCATCACCGTCTGGATACGCTTTTCCAGCGGCGCGTACAAAAAGACCCGCAGCACGTCCTTCCGCTCCCGCAGCACATAGTCCGCGCAGCGGCCAATGATGACGCAGCTGCCCTTGTCCGCCAGGGCGTTGATGGTATCGAAAGTAGCCATATACACCTTCTGGTCCAGCGTGTTGGCGGGAATGCCGCCCAGCGCGTAGCCAAAGGGATCCATGGCGATGGAGTACAAAAAGCTCCGGGGCTTTTCATCGTAGTTTTTCAGTATCTTTTCGCACAGGCCGCTCTCCTCCGCGGCGTGCCTGAGGATCTCCTGATCGTAAAACGGGATGCCCAGCTCCTCCGCCAGACGGATGCCGATGTTCCTGCCTCCGCTGCCGTACTGCCGACCGATGGTAATGATGCTTCCGCTTTTCATATGGGGTTCCCTCCTGTTCACACATTCAAGCCTGTTATCTTCTTTTTCCATGTCGGCGGGCCGTCTTTCCCTTATGATGCAAGGGTTTGGCGGTCATCGGTTTTCGGCAAAATCGCCAAAGCCAATATCGTCTATATCTATTATACGATTCATTTTGTCAAAGTCAACCGTTTTCCCGAATTTTGCGCTCTCTTTTCTCCCGCCCCGCCGCCGGCGGGGCCAGTATATGCCGCAGCTCCCTCCGGCAGACCGGACGCGGCGCGGCGCCGCTTTTTTCTGAAAAAACGCGCTTTTTTCCGTTTTCCCTCTTGACATATCCCGATTTATCCGTATAATAATTAATGTTCGCCCCACGGGGCGTATAGCGGGTTTGTGTAATGGTAGCACACCGGACTCTGACTCCGTTCGTGAGGGTTCGAATCCTTCACCCGCTGCCAATGAAAAAAGCTCGAAAACCTTGATCTTTCAATGGTTTCCGGGCTTTTTCTTTTTGTTTTTCCACCCCCTCCGCAGGGGCGAAATTTGACCTAAGTTGACCTAAATTGACTTTCAGGCGTGCCAAACGGCCAACCCTGCCCAGCGGAACCGAGACCGGGAGGGTAGATTCGCACGCTATATAAACCCAAAGGGAGACACGGACGTTGTCCGTGTCTCCCTTTACAGTATGTCGCTTACTTGGAGCAGCCGCCGCCGTGGCAGCCCTGGCAGCGGGAGCAGTCTCCGCTGCATCCGCCGCCGCTTTTATGGGACTTCCACAGCGAGCGGATCGCCAGGGCCACAACGAGGAGCAGGACCGCTATAACGATCAGATTTCCAAGAATGCCGGGCATCGTCAGGTCCTCCCTTCCATCACTTTGTCTCGGCAGCGGCCACGGAGGTCAGGCGCCTGGTATCGCCCTCGGGCTTGTAGCCCCTGCGCAGCAGCAGATAGAGGATGCCGGCCAGAGCTGCGGCAGCCACCACGGTCCACAGGCTGAAGACCGCCTCGCCGGTGACGAGGCCCCCCAGCTGGTAGACGATCATGGACACCACATAGGCGAAAACGCACATATAGCCGATGGCGCCCAGGGTCCACTTCCAGTTGTTCATCTCCCGCTTGATGGCGCCCATGGCGGCGAAGCAGGGGGCGCACAGGAGGTTGAAGATCATGAAGCTGTAGGCGGTCACCGCGCCGAAGTCCGCGCCTATAGCCAGCCAGATGTCGCGGCTGTCCTCCAGCAGGTCGGCGCTGCCGGCATACTGGTACAGCACGCCGAAGGTGTTGACCACTTCCTCCTTGGCGATCAGGCCGGTGAGGGTGGCGACGGTGGCCTTCCAGGCCATATCGCCCATCCAGCCCAGAGGGTAGAAGATCCAGGCGATGGCGCTGCCGATGGCAGCCAGCAGGGAGTCGTTGTTGTCCTCCACAGCCTGGAACACGCCGCCCACAAAACCGTAGCCCTGGAGGAACCAGAGGATGATGGACGACAGCAGGATGATGGTGCCGGCGCGCTTGATGAAGGACCAGCCCCGCTCCCAGGTGGCCCGCAGGACGTTGCCGGCGGAGGGTGCGTGATAGGTGGGCAGCTCCATGACGAAGGGAGCAGGCTCGCCGGCGAAGGCCCTGCACTTTTTCAGCATGATACCGGAGACGATGACGGCGGCGATGCCGATGAAGAAGGCGGAGGTCGCCACCCAGGGAGAGCCGCCGAAAACGGCGCCAGCGAACAGGCCGATGATGGGCATTTTCGCGCCGCAGGGGATAAAGCCGGTGGTCATGATGGTCATCTTCCGGTCACGGTCCTGCTCTATGGTACGGGAGGCCATGATGCCGGGGACGCCGCAGCCGGTGGCCACCAGCATGGGGATGAAGCTCTTGCCGCTGAGGCCGAAGCGGCGGAAGATGCGATCCATGATGAAGGCGACACGGGCCATGTAGCCCACGTCCTCCACGATGGCCAGCAGGAAGAACAGCACCAGCATCTGGGGCACGAAGCCCAGCACCGCGCCCACGCCGGCCACGATGCCGTCCATGATGAGGCCGTACAGCCAGCCGCTGACGCCCAGGGCCGTCAGGATGCTGTCAAAAAAGCCGGGGACGATCTCGCCGAACAGCACGTCGTTGGCCCAGTCGGTGCCGAAGGTGCCGATGCCCACGCCGCCGTCGGCGATGGAGGTGCCCATGGCGAGAGAGTAAATGCAGAACATGACCGCCGCGAAGATGGGCAGGGCCAGGACGCGGTTGGTGACGATCCGGTCGATCTTGTCGGAGGTGGAAAGGCTGTGCTTGGCGGCCTTTTTCTTCACGGCCTTGGACACCACGCTGCTTATGTAGGAATAGCGCTGGTTGGTGATGATGCTCTCGGCGTCGTCGTCCAGCTCCCGCTCGCAGTCCGCGATGTGGGCCTCCAGATGGGAGGCCAGCTCCTCGTCCAGCCGCAGGTCCGCCAGGACCTTTTCATCCCGCTCAAAGAGCTTGATGGCGTACCAGCGCAGATAGCGGTCGTCCACCTTGCCCTGAATGGATTCCTCGATGTGGGCCAGGGCGTGCTCCACGCTGCCGGTGAACACATGGGGCAGCTCTCCCGCCCGGTGGGCCTGGGCCAGGGCCATGGCTTTCTCGGCGGCCGCCTGGCCTCCCTCGCCCTTCAGGGCGCTCATCTCCACCACCTCGCAGCCCAGGGCGCTGCCCAGTCTGGCAAGGTCAATGGTGTCGCCGTTCTTGCGGACCAGGTCGATCATGTTCACGGCCACCACCACGGGCAGGCCCAGCTCGATGAGCTGGGTGGTCAGGTAGAGGTTCCGCTCGATGTTGGTGCCGTCCACGATGTTGAGGATGGCGTCGGGCTTTTCGTTCACCAGATAGCTCCGGGCCACCACCTCCTCCAGCGTGTAGGGAGACAGGGAGTAGATGCCGGGCAGGTCCTGAATGATGACATCCTTGTGCCCCTTCAGCTTGCCCTCTTTCTTTTCCACCGTCACGCCGGGCCAGTTGCCCACGTATTGATTGGAGCCGGTCAGGGCATTGAACAGGGTGGTCTTACCGCAGTTCGGATTGCCCGCCAGCGCGATCTTAATGTCCATCGGTTCTCTCCTTTCAAATGTTAGCTGCGACTAACTTTTTTCTGAAATAATGGGCGGTCGTAAAACCGCCTGCTTTACTGGACCTCGATCATTTCCGCGTCGGCCTTGCGCACGCTCAGCTCATAGCCCCGCACGTTCAGCTCCATGGGGTCGCCCAGGGGGGCCACCTTGCGGACATAGATCTCAACGCCCTTGGTGATGCCCATGTCCATGATGCGGCGCTTCACCGGCCCCTCGCCATGGAGCTTTGCCACGGTGACGGTCTCCCCGACCTTGACGTCCTTCAGCGTTTTCATCTTCGCTCTCCTCCTCTATGATTGATTTCCGTTTTTGCCGCACAGAATCATACCATACCGCACGGCACATAACCCCTGATCCCAAAGGAACGGGGCGCTGTTTTAGATCATAATGCGGTTGGCCATGCTCCTGTCCAGAGCGACCCTGCTTTCCTTTACCTGCACGATCAGGTTCCCCCCGATCTCGCTGACCACCGTCACGTCGCTGTCCACCACGAAACCCAGCTCCGCCAGATGCTGACGCACCTCGTCCTTGCCGGAGATCTTGCGGATGGTGACGGTCTCTCCCGCTTTTGCCATCGTTAACGGCATCATACCTTCGTCTCCCTTTCAAAAGTTAGATTTGCCTAACTTCTCTCCAAAAACAATGGGTTAGCATCCTCTAACCCTGAAAGCGGTTTTAGTTTAGCACCGCTAACCGCCCATGTCAAGACTCCTTTTTGAAAAACTTGCAAATTTTGCTGTCATGTGTTAGCCTATTAACACAACCCCATGCGCAAGGAGGGACACCGATGAACATTCACGAATCGGCGGAGGATTATCTGGAACGCATTTTGATGCTGCGGCTGAAAAACGGCATGGTGCGTTCCATCGATATCGTCCGCGATCTGGAGTATTCCAAGCCCAGCGTCAGCGTAGCTATGAAGCGGCTGCGGGAAAACGGATATATCGAAATGGACGCCGACGGCTATATCACGCTGCTGCCGCCGGGCGAGGAGATCGCCACCAAGATCTACGCGAGGCACCAGATGCTGACGCAGTTTCTCATGCAGCTGGGCGTTTCGCCGGAAAACGCCGCGGCGGACGCCTGCAAGATCGAACACGACATCAGCGAGGAGAGCTACGAAAAGATCAAGGCCGCCACGCTCCGCAGGCAGGAAGCGCAAAACGGCCACCAGTAAACAAAACCACCCATGCCGCAGGCATGGGTGGTCTTTATTTTTTATCCGGGCAGGCGCAGGCAGCGCCGGACAGGAGCGGCCCGTCAGGAGAACAGCTCCATGGGCGGCGCCACGCTCTCCTCCCGCGCCAGTGCCGCGGCGGCCAGCCGCGAGGCGGCGCGCACCGCACCTGTCAGCGGAAGTCCCCGGCCCCGGGCTGCCACCACCCCCGCCAGGAAGGCGTCTCCCGCGCCGCTGGTGTCCACCACCTCCGCGGCCAGAGAGGGACAGCGGCCCGATTCGCCGGTGCGGCGGTCATAAAACACGGCCCCCTCCGCCCCCAGCGTCACCACCATGGCGGGGATATCCAGCCGCGCCATAGCTTCCGGCAACATGGCCAGCATTTCCTCCGCGTCCATGCGGACGTCGCTGACGCCGAAGAGCCGCCCCGCCTCCACCTCGTTGCAGACGAAGCAGTCCAGCGCCCGCAGATACTCCGGGTGGGCCAGAATGACGCTCATGTTCCCCACGATGGCGTAGGCCCGTTTTTCATACCGCCGGGCCAGCGTCAGCACCTGCGCCGCCACATCGGCGCTGAGGTCGATCTCCAGCACGAGGCTGTCCGCCTCCCGGACGATCTCCTCCCCCTTTTCGCGCAGCAGCGCCTCCAGCGCCGCCACGTCCGGCATCTGGGAGATGGAGCCGGCGAGATTTCCCTTTTCGTCCAAAATCACCAGCCACATACCCACGCCGTTTTCCTTCACCTGGGCCACATAGCGGGTATCCACCCCCTGGGCGCGAAGATGCGCCAGCATATCCTTGCCCACGGCGCTCTCGTCGCAGAGGCTCACGAAGGTCACCTGCTCCCCCACATGGGCCAGGTCCTCCGCCACATTGCGGCAGACGCCGCCGTGGACGATGCGGATGCGGCCGAGATTCCGGCCCTCCGCCACATATTTGCCGAAGGGAAAGCCCTTCAGGTCCGCGAAAAACACGCCGATGGCCACCGTTCCCATACCCGCCGTCTCCTTATATATCTATGTTCCTGTTTATGCTTCGCCCCGGCTGCAGAAATCGTCGAAGTAGCGGTACAGCGGCATCAGCTCGCTGAAGCCCTCCACCAGCTCCTGCCGCAGGGCGGGAGAAAAGCTCAGTTCGTCATAGGGGCCGTCATGCTCCATAGCGATGTGCTTACGGTTATACCAGGCGCTGAGCGCGCCGCCGGGGTCGCCCTTCTTCCGGGCGTACTCCGGCCCGGTGAGGGTAAAGCGCTCCAGCCGCGCCGCCTCCTCCGCCAGTGGGCGGAAGCGCTGGGGCTGCCCGTCCAGCTCCCGGCGGAAGCGTTCCATGGTGTCGGGCCGGGCGGCATAGAAGCCCATGCCGTAGGAGTAGCCCTCCGGGGCCAGTTCGAACCAGAACGTGGGCCGCTCCTGCCAGGTCTCTCCGCCCCGGCGCAGGCAGAACCACAAATGGTCCTTATAAGGGCCGCGGCCATGCAGCCGCCGGGCGTCCCGGTAAATGCGGGAGACCTTGCAGATCATCTCCTGATCGGGAAAGCGCCGGTGCAGCTCCTCGAACACCTCGCCCCCCAGCTCCTTCAGCGGCTCGTAGACGTTTTTCAGATAGCTGGGCTTGTTGGCCTCGAACCAGCTTTTTTCGTTGTTGAAGCGCACGCCCCAGAGAAAGGCGATGGTCTCCTCGTTAAAGCCCTGAAACATAGGTCTCCCCCCTTTTTTTCGACTTCCAGTTTACCGAAAAGCGCCCTCCGGCGCAAGTCCCTTTGCGAAAAAAGCGGCTTGCTCAGGGTGCCATCTGCTCATGCATATCCTTTCAAAAACCGGCAGATGAAGGGTCATATTTCTATCCAGTAGCGCCGCGACAGGACCACTCCCCTGTCCGTCTGGTTTCGGACTTTGTTTTCCAGTATCCCGCCATTGTTTTCAATAACTCTGGCAGAACCGATGTTGTCATCATCACAGGTAAGCAAAACCCTTTCAAGGCCCAATTCCTTTTTGCAGAATGCAAGCGCCATTTTCAGCATGGCCGTTCCATAGCCTTTATGCGACTCCGAATAACGTATTTCATAACCGATATTTCCGCCATAGCGCAAAAGGGCAGGCGTCAATTCATGTCTGATCCCGACTTCCCCTATGAATTTCCCCCGGTCAACCAGCCACAGGGTCGTAGCCTTCACATAACCGGGCTTCAGGTTTATCCCATGCTCATAGTTGAACGCCTTTTCAATGATGCTGTCCGGATCGCCAAAAAGCACTTCTGCACCGGGCCTGTATAAGCGGTCTTCCGCAACCGCCGCTCTGTATGACTCCAGGTATTCCAGGCAAGGACGAATGAGTTCCATATACGTATTTCTCCCACTGAATTCCAAGTATGCAAAGAAACGCCCGAACAGATTTTGCCCGGGCGTTTGAATGCGCTGTATACCGTTTTATGACCACCGGCCATATGGAAGACCGCTTTTGCTGCCGTGTCAGTCCTGCTCGTCCTCCGGCAGTTGGGAGAAATCCTCCTCCGAGAGGGCCACGCCGTCGTCAAAGCGTTCCGGCGCGCCGCCCAGCTTCCGCTCCTGCCACTGGGCCCGGGTGATGAGCAGCTGCCGGGGCTTGGAGCCTTCGAAGGGCCCCACGATGCCCCGCTCCTCCATCTGGTCCACCAGACGGGCGGCCCGGGAATAGCCCAGCTTCAGCCGCCGCTGCAGCATGGACACGGAGGCCTGTCCGGTCTCCAGAATGACCTCCACCGCCGCGTCCAGCAGCTCGTCGGCCTCGCTGTCCACGTCGCTCTCCGCCCCGGCGGCGGGCTTCCCGCCCTTGTCCTTCTCCGCCACGGCCTCCTCGATCTTCCGGATGACCTCGTCGCTGTATTGGGCCTCGCCGCTGTTCTGCTTGACGAAGTCCACCACCCGCTCGATCTCCTCCGCCGTGATCATGCAGCCCTGCACCCGGCGGGGCTTGCCGCCGCCAAGCGGCGCGTACAGCATATCGCCCCGGCCCACCAGCTTCTCCGCGCCGGTGGTATCCAGAATGATGCGGGACTCAAGACTGGAGGCCACGGCAAAGGCGATGCGGCTGGGGATATTGGCCTTCATCAGGCCCGTGATGACGTCCGCCGAGGGACGCTGGGTGGCGATGACGAGATGCATACCGGCGGCGCGGCCCATCTGGGCCACGCGGCAGATGGATTCCTCCACCTCTTTCGCCGCCACCAGCATCAGGTCCGCCAGCTCGTCGATGACCACTACCACGGAGGCCAGCTTTTCCAGCTCCTCATGGCTCGCGGCCAGAGCGTTGTAGCTCTTGAGGTCCTTCACGCCGTGCTCGGAGAAGAGCTTATAGCGCTTCATCATCTCAAACACCGCCCACTGCAGCGCGCCCGCCGCCTTCTTCGGGTCGGTGACCACGGGGATCAGCAGGTGAGGGATGCCGTTATAGGGGGCCAGCTCCACCATCTTCGGGTCCACCATGATAAAGCGCACGTCCTCGGGGGAGGACTTGTACATGAGCGAAACGATGAGGGAGTTGGTGCAGACGGACTTGCCGCTGCCGGTGGTACCGGCGATGAGGATGTGGGGCAGCTTCGCGATGTCGCCCACGATGTGGTTGCCGCCGATGTCCTTGCCCACGGCAAAGCACACCTGGGAGCTGTGGGTCGTAAAAGCCCTGGACTCGATGATCTCCCGGATGGAGACCACGGAAACCTGCTTGTTGGGCACCTCCACGCCCACCACGGAGATCTTGTTGGGGATGGGTGCGATGCGCACGCCGCTGGCGCCGAGGGCCAGGGCGATATCGTCCGCGAGGTTCGTCACCTTGCTGAGCTTCACGCCCTGCTCCAGCATGAATTCATACCGGGTCACGGAGGGGCCGCGGACCACCTCGCCCGGCGCGGCCTCCACGCCGAAGCTGTGCAGTGTCTCCGCGAGACGCCTTGCGTTGTTCCGCAGCTCCGCGTCCACGCCCTGGGGGTTGCCGCCGCGGCTCTCCGTCAGCAGCGTCACCGGCGGGAACTGGTACGCCGCCGCGTGGCTCTCCGCCTGCTTTTCCTGAATTTCCTTCGTCACGAGGGCCGCCGCCTCCGCCGCAGCCGCAGCGCCGATGGCCGCCTTTTTGCCCCGGCTCTCCGTCTCCGGCTCTGCCGGCAGGGGTACGGGCGGCTCTACGGGCTTCGCCGCGGATGCGGCGCTCTCCCGGATGGGGAACACCGGCTCCCGGGCAGGGGCCGCGCTCTCCCGATTGGGAGCCGTCTCAGCCCCGCTCTCCGCCGCAGGCTTCGCCTCCGCGCCGCCGCGCAGCAGCTCGTCCGGCCGGCGGATATGCTCCGGCTTCTCCTGGAAAAAGCCGCCGAACAGTCCGCCCTTTTTCCCCTCGGCCTTGACCGGGGCGCTCTGGGCGGGACTTTCAGGCTCCAGCGGGATATCGATGGCGCTGGTCGCCGCGGCGGGCTTGCTCCGCCGTTTCGGCGCCGGCAGGGCCGGTTCCTCCTCCGGCTCCTCCGGGTATTCCAGACGCTCCCGCTCCTCCCACTTCTGTTTCAGGGCGCTGGGCGTCAGCCGCAGGGCCGCCATGAGGAAGGCCATGAGCAGCACGCCGAAGATGACGACGCTGGCCGCCTGGCCCAGCACCGCGTCCAGCGCGATGGCCAGCGAACCGCCCAGCACGCCGCCGCTTTGCAGCGCGTTGCCCGTGTACCAGAGCTTCGTCACCGCGCCGAGGGCGGAGGGGATCTCCGTCCGGCAGAAAATGGTGTGCCAGAGGGAGGAGGCAAACACCGGCGCCAGCAGGGCCGACGTCGTGGCCAGCCGCACCGGGCGGCCCCGGTGCAGCAGCAGGACATAGCCCGCCAGCAGCAGGGCCGGCAGCATCAGCCAGTAGGCGTAGCCCACCAGCCCCTTCAGCACCACCGTCAGCCAGTGGATGAAGATGGCGTCCTCGTTGCTGAAATAGCTCACACCCACGCACAGGGCCAGCAACAGGGCCGCCACGCCCCCCACTTCCCGCCGAATGGGCCGCTTCGTATTTTTCCTGTTATTCTTGCCGCTGCGCGCGGAGGAGCTGCGCTTGCCCGCGGACGCGGTCTTTTTCGTTTCCGCCAATTTCTTCCCTCCTTTACCGGATCACGCCAGTGCGGTGAGAACCAGCGTCACCGCGCCCACCGCCCAGCAGTAGTATGCGAAAGCGCCGAAGCGCCCCTTGTCCGCGATCATCTTCAACAGCCGGATGCAGAGATAGCCGGAGACCGCCGCCGTGACCACGCCCACCGCGTACACCGGGATGAGCGACCAGTCCACGCCCTCCGCCGCCGCGTCCGCCAGGCTCAGGATATTGGCGCCCAGCACCGCGGGCAGGGACAGCAGGAACGAAAAACGCACCGCAAAGCGCCGGTCAAAGCCGCAGAAGCAGCCCGCCGTGATGGTCATGCCGCTGCGGGAGATGCCGGGTACGGTGGCCACGGCCTGGGCAAGGCCCACCGCCAGCGCGTCCACCACCTTTGCGGTCTTTTCCGTCTTGCGGCCCCGGCGGCAGCGGTCGCTGGCATAGAGCAGGCAGCCCGTCACCAGCAGCGCGCCGCCGATGAACCACATATTGTTGTAAAGGCCCTCCACCCGGTCCTTGATGGGCAGGATGAGGCACAGCGGCAGCGTGCCCAGCACGATGAGCAGCACCAGCCGCCGGGCCGGAGGCACCGGAGTGGGGGTGCTGTGGCGCGCCAGATCCCGGATGCCCAGGAAAAACTCCCGCACCATATCCACCACATCCTGCCAGTAGGCGGCGAACACCGCCACCAGCGTGCCGAGGTGCAGCAGCACGTCGAACAGCACGCCGTCGTCCACCGGCAGATGCAGCAGATTCTGGGCAATGGCCAGATGGCCGGAGCTGGAAATGGGCAGGAACTCCGCCACACCCTGCACCAGACCCAGCAGGAAGGATTCAAAAACAGACATACGTTCTCCTCTTTTCACGCGCGGAGCCTTCTCCGCAGCAGCTATATACCTAACTAAGTGATTATAGCATATGAGACGCTTTTCCGTCAAATGCGGGAAAGAAAACATGGGACGGCTCGCGCCGTCCCATCCGTTTCATTCTTTCTCTGTCATGGCCTCCAGCGCGGCCTTCGCCGCCATCTGCTCGGCCTCTTTTTTGCTGCGGCCCTCGCCGGCGCCGGCCACCGCGCCGTCCACCAGTGCCTCCGCCACGAAGGTCTTGCAGTGGTCCGGGCCGTACTCCCGCGCCATGCGGTAGTGCAGCTCGCCGCTGCCGCCGCGCTGCACCAGCTCCTGCAGCGCCGTCTTATAGTCCCGGCGCTTTTCCTCCACCACTTCTTCCCGCTGGCAGTCAAGCAGAACCCGGTGGATCAGAGCCGAGGCGGCGGCCATGCCGCCGTCGAGATACACCGCCGCGAACACCGCCTCCGTGGCGTCCGCGAGGATGGAGGGGCGCCGCCGTCCGCCGCCCTGCTCCTCGCCCCGGCCGAGGCGGAGATACTCTCCCAGCCCCAGGCGCAGCGCCGCCTCGTGCAGACTCTCCTCGCACACGAGGGCCGCCCGGATGCGGGTCAGATCCCCCTCCGGCAGGTCGGGATGGCGGGCAAACAGGTATTCCGCCGTGATGAAGCCCAGCACGCTGTCGCCCAGAAATTCCAGGCGCTCGTTGCTCTCGGCCCCCTCGCCGCGGTGCTCGTTGGCGTAAGAGCTGTGGTTCAGCGCCGCCGAGAGCAGCGCCGCGTCGTGAAACGTATAGCCCAGCTTCCGCTCCAGCTCCTTCATGCCCTTCCTCCTCCCGTCTGCCGGACGCGTTCCGGCGGAAATAAAGGAAACGCCCGCAGTCTGCCGGGCGTTCCTTGCAGATTTACTTGATCTTGCTGCTGATATAACGGACGGTGTCGCCCACCGTTTTCATGCCAACGAGGTCCTCCTCGGGGATCTGGCCCACGTCGAATTCCTCCTCCAGAGCCATGACCAGCTCCACCAGATCCACGGAATCCGCGCCCAGATCGTCCTCAAAGCTGGTCTCCATGGTCACAGTCTCCGCTTCGACGGCAAACTGCTCCGCGATCATTGTCTGTAATGTTTTCAGGATTTCTTCCATGCCGAGACTCCTTTCCCTTGCTTGCAAATCGCTTTTCAAATCATACGACATCCCATTTTGGCTGTCAATACTTAATCTTCGTTTTCGGCGCGCAGCAGCTGAATATTTTTCGCCATTTCTCCCGCCACGTCGGCCTCTGCCGTCTCCGCCGCCTGGCGGATGGCGTTGCAGATGGCCTCGGCATTGGAGGAGCCGTGGGCCTTGATGACGGGCCTGGCGATGCCGAGGATGGCGGTGCCGCCGATCTTGTTGGGGTCCAGCCGCGCCTTGAACGCCGCCAGGTCCTTTTTCACCAGCAGCGCGGCCAGCATGGTCAGGGCGTTTTTCTTAAACATGGCCTTCAGGTTCTGGCCCATGAAGCCGCCCACGGCCTCGATGCTTTTCAGCATCACATTGCCGGCAAAGCCGTCCGCCACGATGACGTCCGCGCCGCCGTACATGGCCTCCTTCGGCTCCACGTTGCCGATGAAGCGGATCGTGCCGCTCTCTCCCAAAGCTTGGAGCTTCTGGTAGGTCTCCTGCCGCAGCGCATCGCCCTTGGACGGCTCCGCGCCGATGTTCAAAAGTCCCACCCGGGGGCTTTCCAGCCCCAGGGCCTTCTTCGCGTAAAAGCTGCCGAGCAGGGCGAACTGGGTCAGATACTCCACGCTGCACTCGGCGTTGGCGCCGCAGTCGCACAGCACCGCCCGGCCCGTGGTGGTGGGGATCACGGGGGCCAGCGCCGCCCGGCGCACGCCCCGGATGCGCTTGACCACCAGCGTCGCGCCCGCCAGAAGCGCCCCCGTGCTGCCGGCGGAAACAAAGCCGTCCCCCTCTCCGTCCCGCAGCATGGTCAGGCCCACGGTGAGGGAGGAATCCTTTTTCTTCTTAAAGGCCGTGGAGGGCTCGTCGCAGATCTCCACCACCTCGCTGGCGTGGCGGCTCTCCACGCCCTGGGGAACATCCTGCTCTCCCGCCTCGTGCAGGGCCTGCAGCACTTCCTCCTGCCTGCCCACCAGCACGATGTCATAGCCGTATGTACGGCGCGCCAGCAGCGCGCCCCTGACGATCTCCTGCGGGGCGTGGTCGCCCCCCATGGCGTCAACGATGATCTTCATTTCAGGACCTCCTCCTTCCGCTGCTCCACCAGCTCCAGCGAGCGGGCGGAAAGCGCCGCGTTTTTATTCCTCTTGCCCTTCACCCGGTGGCCAAGGGGCGGCATGATGCCGAAATTCACGTTCATGGGCTGGAAGGCGGTGCATCCCCCCCCCGCCACATACAGCGCCAGCGCCCCGATAGCGGTCTCCCGCGGCAGATCCAGCGGCTCCATCCCCCTCAGGCGGCGGCTCAGCTCCACCCCGGCGAGAAAGCCGCTGGCGGCGGACTCCACATAGCCCTCCACCCCGGTCATCTGCCCGGCAAAGCAGATGCGCGTATCGCTTTTCAGCCGGTAGTACCGGTCTAGGAGCTTCGGCGAATCGAGAAAGGTGTTGCGGTGCATCACGCCGTAGCGCAGAAACTCCGCGTCGTGCAGCGCGGGAATAAGGGAAAACACTCTCTTTTGCTCCGGGAACTTCAGATGGGTCTGGAAGCCCACCAGATTGTACACCGTTCCCTCCGCGTTGTCCCGCCGCAGCTGCACCACCGCGAAAGGCTCTTTTCCCGTTTTCGGGTCCTTCAGCCCCCGGGGCTTCAGCGGGCCGTAGCAGAGGGTGTCCCGCCCCCGGCGGGCCATGACCTCCACCGGCATACAGCCCTCGAACACCTTCTGGTCCTCAAAGCCGTGGACCTCCGCCTCCTCGGCGGTGGTGAGGGCCTGCCAGAAAACGTCGTACTCCTCCTCGCTCATGGCGCAGTTGACATAATCCGGTGTTCCCTTGTCGTAGCGGGAGGCAAACCACGCCTTGTCCATGTCTACGCTCCCGGCGCTGACCAATGGGGCGGCGGCGTCATAGAAATGCAGGGGCGCGGCATCGCCGAAAAGGCGCAGCAGCTCCTCCGCCAGCGCGTCCGAGGTCAGCGGGCCGCTGGCCACCACCACGTTCCCCTCCGGGATGGCGGTGACCTCCTCCGCGCGCACGGTGATGCGGGGATGGCTGCGCACCCGCTCCGTCACCAGGCGGGAAAAGCCGTGCCTGTCCACCGCGAGGGCGCCGCCGGCCTCCACCCGCGTCTCATCCGCGCAGGCGAGGATCAATGATCCAAGCCGCCGCAGCTCCTCCTTCAGCAGACCCACTGCGTTCTCCAGCTGGTCGCTGCGCAGGGAGTTGGAGCAGCAAAGCTCCGCGAAATCGTCCGTATGATGGGCGGGCGTGCGGCGCAGGGGCTTCATCTCCAGCAGCGTCACGTCGATGCCCCGCTGCGCCAGCTGCCACGCGCACTCCGAGCCGGCCAGGCCCGCGCCGATGACAGTAACGTTCATATCTTGTCCTTTTTCTGCATTATATTGGTTTATTCCGCCTCTTTCGCGGCGGTCTTTTTCGCCGCAGGCTTCTTTGCCGCCGTTTTCGCCGTGGTCTTTTTCGCGGCGGGTTTCTTCTCCGCCGCTTTGGCCGCGGTCTTCTTCGCGGCAGGCTTCTTCGCCGCCGTTTTGGTGTCCGCCGGCGCTTCCGCCGTCTCCCCGGCGGCTTCGCCTTCGGCGGTCTTTTTCTTGTAATAGCCCCGCTTATCCTCCGGCAGGAAGCGCTCGCAGGCGGGGTTCACGCAGAAGGGCTTCTTGAAACCCCGGCCGGAGCGCTTGAACATGGTCTTGCCGCAGGAGGGACAGTCGTCCTTCACCGGCACGTCCCAGGTCATGAAGTCGCACTCGGGATACTTCTCGCAGCCGTAGTAGGTGTAGCCGTTGCGGGAGGTCTTTTTCAGGATGCGGCTGTCGCACTTGGGGCAGCGGCCGGGCATCTCCACCACAATGGGCTTGGTGAACTTACAGTCGGGATAGCCCGGGCAGGCCAGGAAGCGGCCGAAGCGGCTGGTGCGGACCACGAGATTCCTCCCGCAGATGTCGCACTTCTCCTCGCTGACCTCGTCGGGAACCTTGAAGCGCTTGCCCTCCAGCGCCTCCTCCGCCTGCTCAAGGCTTTTGGAGAAGCCGTCGTAGAACTCGCCGATGAGCGCCCGCCACTCCTTCTGGCCCTCTTCCACCTCGTCCAGGCCCTTTTCCATGTTGGCGGTGAACTTCACGTCCACGATGTCGGGGAAATACTCCTCCATCATCTGCTCCGTCACCACGCTGCCGAGGGGGGTGATCTTCAGATACTTCCCGTCCTTCACCACGTATTCCCGGTCAAGAATAGTGGAGACGGTGGCGGCGTAGGTGGAGGGACGGCCGATGCCCTGCTCCTCCATGGCGCGGATGAGGGTTGCGTCGGTGTAGCGGCTGGGAGGCTGGGTGAAGTGCTGCTCGGGCCTGAACTCTTTCAGCGTCACCACCTCGCCCTCTGTCAGGGCGGGCAGGGGGCTTTCCTTCTCCTCCTTGCCCTCCTCGTCCCGGCTCTCCTCATACACGGCGGTATAGCCGGAGAATTTCAGGCTGGAGGCGCTGGCGCGGAAGTCGTGCTTCCCCGCGCTGATCTCCACGCCCACGCTGTCATAGACGGCGTTGGCCATCTGGGAAGCCACAAAGCGGCTCCACACCAGGCGGTACAGCCGGTACTGCTCCGGCGTCAGGTCGCCCTTCACCCGCTCCGGCGTCAGCTCCACATTGCTGGGCCGGATGGCTTCGTGGGCATCCTGCGCACCGCTTTTCGCCTTGAAACGGCGGGTCTGGGCGGGATAGTAGGCCGCGCCGTAGCGGCCGAGAATGAACTGCTTCGCCGCCGCCAGCGCTTCCTCGGAGATGCGCAGGCTGTCGGTACGCATATAGGTGATGAGGCCCACGGCGCCCTCGCCGGCAATGTCCACGCCCTCATACAGCTGCTGGGCGATGGCCATGGTGCGGCGCGGCGTCATGTTCAGCTTGCGGCTGGCCTCCTGCTGCATGGTGGAGGTGGTGAAAGGGGGCGAGGGGCTGCGCTGCTTGTCGCTGCGTTTGACGCTTTTTACGCAGAAGGCCTCGTTCTTCACCGCCTCCGTCACCGCGGCCACGGCCTCGGCGGAGGGCAGCTCCTGCTTCTTCCCCTGCACGCCGTGATAATGCACGGTGAAGGGTGTGCGGCCGTCCTGCAGCAGCACCGCGTCCAGGGTCCAGTATTCCTCCGGCTGGAAGCGCTCGATCTCCTTTTCCCGCTCGTCCACCATACGGGTGGCCACGGACTGGACGCGTCCGGCGGAAAGGCCCCGGCGCACCTTTTTCCAGAGCAATGGCGAGAGCTGATAGCCCACGATGCGGTCCAGCACCCGCCGGGCCTGCTGGGCGTCCACCAGGCTCCGGTCGATCTCCCGGGGCTCGCGGATGCTCTCCTCCACCACCTTCTTCGTGATCTCGTTGAAGGTGACGCGGCGGGCCTTTTCATCGCTGAGCCCCAGCAGCTCCTTCAGATGCCAGCTGATGGCTTCGCCCTCCCGGTCCGGGTCGGTGGCGAGATAGACGATGTCGGCGGCGTCGGCGGCCTTTTTCAGCTCGCCGATCAGCTCCTCCTTGCCGCGGATGGGTTTATAGCTTGGCTCAAAACCGTTCTGGAGATCCACGCCCAGCACGCTCTTGGGCAGATCGCGGAGGTGGCCCATGCAGGCCTTCACTTCATAGTCCCGGCCCAGATACTTGCCGATGGTCTTGGCCTTGGCCGGAGACTCCACGATGACGAGATGCTTTTTTGCCATAGTTTCCTCCGAGTGTACGTTTGTTTCGCTGTATCGCAGGCGGCGCGGCGGAGCCGCGTTCGCCTTCATTTTCCTTATAAAACAGGGGCTTTCAGGAGCCACATCAGTCCGTCAGCTCCACGGCGCGGCGGAAGCGCTTGCCGCTTTCCTCCTCCGCGAGGCCCTCCATCACCAGCACCGTCAGCGCCGAGAGGACGCGGCGGGCGGTCAGGCCCGTGGCCTCCACCACCTCGTCCGTCTGTAAGGCTTCTTCGCCCGGCAGGGCGCGCAGCACGGCGATCTGGTCGTCGCTGAGACTCAGCTCCGGCGCGGAGAGGGACACGGCGCGAAGCGCCTGCTGCGCCCGCGCAGCTTCCTCCCGCTCCTCCTCCCGGGCCTCCGCCCGCTTCTGCCTGGCCTGATGGCCCAGCTCCCGGGGCGTTTCAAACTCCCTTGCCGTCACTTTGTCCGGATAGACCGCCTGATATTCCCGCAGGATGTCCCAGGCCTCCGTCACCAGGGCCGCGCCCTCCTTGATGAGCGCATTGCAGCCCCGGCTCATTTCCGCGTCGATGCCGCCGGGAACGGCGAACACGTCCCGCCCCTGCTCCAGCGCCGTGTGGGCGGTGTTCAGTGCGCCGCTGCGTCTCTCCGGCGCCTCCACCACCACGGTGCCGAGGGCAAGGCCGGAGATGATGCGGTTGCGGATGGGAAAATGCCCACCCCTGGGCTCCGTCCCCGGGGCGTATTCCGAAAGGATAGCGCCGGAAGCGGCCACATCCTCGTAAAGATAGCGGTTTTCCGGCGGGTAGACCACGTCGATGCCGCAGCCGAGGACGGAAATGGTCCGTCCTCCCGCCCGGAGCGCGCCCCGCAGCGCGGCGGCGTCGATGCCCTGGGCCATGCCGGAGACCACCACCGCGCCCTGCTTCGCAAGGCCGTAGCCCAGCTCCTCCGCCGAACGCACGCCGTAAGGCGTGGCGGCGCGGGTACCCACCATGGCGATGGCGACCTCCTCGTCCACCACCGGGAGCCTGCCGCGCAGGTAGAGCAGCACAGGCGGATCGAAGATGTTTTTAAGCCTTCCGGGGTACGCCGCATCCTGCAGCGTCAGCACCTGCAGGCCCAGCCGCTCGCACTCGCCCAGCACCCGGTCCGCCTCTTTCAGGCTCTTATCCTCCAGCAGCTTCGCCTGCCCCCGGGAAAGGCCCTCTACCCGCGAAAGCTCCTCGCTTTCCGCGTAGTAAACGCCCTCCGGCGTGCCGAACTGCGCCAGCAGCCGCAGCCGGGAGAGGTTGCTGAGCCCCTTGAGCGTATTGAGCCAGAGCCAGTACTTCAAAGACGACATGGCGCCTCCCGCCCTTTCTCCCCGGCCCGCCGGGGTCTTTCTCTCTAACGGTACATCTCCCAGAGCAGCACCGCGGCGGCAGCCGCCGCGTTCAGCGACTCGCAGCGCGGCGACATGGGGATCTTCACCGTGCGGTTGCAGTGCCGCAGGACTTCATCGCTGAGACCCCGGCCCTCGCTTCCCACGGCCACGGCGGCCCGGGAAAGGTCCACCTCCCGCACATCCGCCGTATCCTCCCGCAGGGCCGCGCCGTAAAGGGGGATGTCCGCCCGCTCCAGCAGCGCCGACAGCTCCGAAAGCTCGCAGCGCCAGACGCTGCGGCGGAACAGCACGCCCATGGCGGAGCGGAGGGTCTTGGGGTTATACACATCCGCGCAGCCGGGGAGCAGGAACAGCCCGTCGCAGTCAAAGGCGTCCGCCGTGCGGAGGATGGTGCCCACGTTCCCCGGGTCCTGCACGCCGTCCAGCACCAGATAGTGCCGGCCTGTCAGCTCCTTTGGCGGCGCGCTCTCCCGCATACGGCAGGAGAACACCACGCCCTGGGGCGTTTCCATGGGGCTGACGGATCGCATGACGCTCTCCGTCACCTCCGCCGTCCGCACAGTGTCCGGCAAGGGCGGCAGCGCCGTCCCCTCCGTATACAGCACGGCCAGCACCTCCGCCCCCCACTGTGCCGCCTCCCGCAGGAGCTTGGGGCTGTCGCAGAAAAACTCCCGCGTCTGCTCGCGGCAGCTCCGGGACGCGGCGAGACGCCGCAAATGGACGCAGAGGGGGTTCTGCCGGCTGGTGATCCGCTCCATAGGGCGCCTCCTTTCTTCTTCACGGGGTAAGGCGCCGCCCCCTCCCAGCCCCAGGCGGGAGCAGGAAAGCGGCGGCGCGGCGTTATATCAGTCCAAAGGTTTCATCGTGGGGAACAGGATCACGTCGCGGATGGAATCCGCGCCGGTGAGCAGCATGACGCAGCGGTCGATGCCGATGCCGAGACCGCCCGTGGGGGGCATACCGTATTCCAGGGCGTTGATGAAATCCTCGTCCATCATCTCCGCCTCGTCGTCGCCCTTGGCCCGCAGCTCCACCTGCTTCTGGAAGCGCTGCTTCTGGTCGATGGGGTCGTTCAGCTCGCTGAAGGCGTTGCCCATCTCGCTGCGGCAGATGAACAGCTCAAAGCGCTCGGTGAGGCGCGGGTCCTTGGGGGAGCGCTTGGCGAGAGGCGACACGTCCACCGGATGCATGGTGATGAAGGTGGGCTGGATGATCTTCTCCTCCACCTTCTGGTCGTAGCACTCATAGAGGGCGTGTCCCCAGGTGGGCTCCACGCCGTCCATGTCCACGCCCACGCGCTTCGCGGCGGCCACGGCCTCAGCGTCATCGCTGATGGCCATGAAGTCCACGCCCAGGTACTCCTTCACCGCCTCCGCCATGGTCATGCGGCGGAAGCCGGGGGCGAGAGAGATCTTCTCTCCCTGCCACTCCACCTCGTAGGTGCCGAGGATCTCCCTGGCCGCGCCGGAGAGCAGGTCCTCAAACAGGTCCATCATGTCGTTGAAATCGGCGTAAGCCTGGTACAGCTCCACCGTGGTGAACTCAGGGTTGTGCTTGGTGTCCATGCCCTCGTTGCGGAAGATGCGGCCCACCTCGTACACCCGCTCCAAACCGCCCACGATGAGCCGCTTCAGGTGCAGCTCCGTGGCGATACGCATATACATATCGATATCCAGCGTGTTGTGGTGGGTGATAAAGGGCCGGGCGGCGGCGCCGCCGGCGATGGTATTCAGCACAGGGGTCTCCACCTCCATGTAGCCCCGGCCGTCCAGGAAATTCCGCAGGTACTTCACGAAGGCGCTGCGGATCTCAAAATTCCGCCGGGACTCCGGGTTCATGATGAGGTCCACATAGCGCTGGCGGTAGCGCAGCTCCTTGTCCGTCAGGCCGTGGAACTTCTCCGGCAGGGGCAGCAGGGATTTGCTCAGCAGCTTCACGTCCTTGCAGCGGACGCTCATCTCGCCGCGCTGGGTGCGGAACACCTCGCCCGTCACGCCCACGATGTCGCCGATGTCGTACTTCTTAAAACGGTTATAGACCTCCTCGTCCATCTCGTCCTTCCGGGCGTAGAGCTGGATGCGGCCGGACTTATCCTGCAAATCGCAGAAGCTGACCTTGCCCATGCCGCGCTTGCTCATCAGGCGGCCCGCCACGGTGACGGCAGCGCCCTCCAGCGCGTCAAAGTTGTCCTTGATCTCCTGGGCATGGTGGCTCGCGGCGAAGCGGGTCTCCTGGAAGGGGTCACGGCCCTCCTGCTGGAGCGTGTGCAGCTTTTCGCGGCGGACCCGGAGGATCTCACTCAGGTCCTGCTGCATTTCCTGACGGGGGTTTTCCATCTGTTCAGACATAGCTTGTCTCTCCCTTGTCTTTTTCTCGCTTGTTCAGCGCTCGATGCTCTCGATGCGGTAGGGGATGACGCCGCTGGGGGCTTCCACCCGGACCTCGTCCCCCGCCCGGGCGCCCATGACGGCCCTGCCGAAGGGGGAATCCTCGCTCATGGCGCCGTGCATGGCGTCCGCCTCCTGAGAGCCCACGATCTTGAAGGCGGGCATGGTCTTGCCGGAATTCAGGTTCGTCACCACCACGCGGCAGCCGATGGTCACGCGGTCGCCGTCCGCGGCGCCCTCGTCGATGATGACGGCGTGCTCCAGGATCTCCTCCAGCTCCGCGATGCGGGAATAGAGCTTGCCCTGCTCGTTCTTCGCCTCATCGTACTCGCTGTTCTCGCTGAGGTCGCCGAAGCCCCGGGCGATCTTGATCTGCTCGGAGACCTCGTCCGCGCGGGTGGTCTTGCTGTATTCCAGCTCCGCCTTCAGCTCGTTGAAGCGCTCCTGGCTCATTTTGAATTCCTTTTTCATGGTGGTCATCCTTTCTGCTGGTCGTATCGCGTCCGGAAAGCGCCGTTTCGGGACACGGATTTCCTTATTATAATGTATCAGATTGCATTATAGTGAGGATTCCCTGTGCTGTCAAGAAAAGTTTTTGTGAACCAAGGGGCAAAAAAGCGGGAAAAATGTGTCAAAACCTGTCCCCTCGGCTCCTGACGCCGATCTCCTCCGCCGCAAGGGCCCCGCCCTGCCGGAGGGCGGCGAAAAACGCCCCCGTTTCCACGCCGGGCGGGACCTCCGCCATCCGCTCCGGCGGGAGGACGAAGCGGGGCGGCTCCGCCCATTCTCCCGCGCCCAGACGCAAAACCGGGGGCCTCCCCTCTCCCCTGCCGGCGGTGAAGTCCAGCAGCGTCTCCGCCCGGGCGGTCTGCTCCATATCGATGAGCCGCAGCGACGCGCCGGACTCCCGCCGAAGCGCAAGCTGCAGCGCTTCCGCCCCGGGGCAGAGCGTCAGCTCCACCCGGCCCACCCGGCGGGAGAGCAGCCGCACGGCCCGCTCCACCTCCGCCGTGACCCGCTCCGCCGCCACGGCCACGCTGCCGCCAAGGCCCCGGCTGGATCGCTCCGCCAGCGTCCACTGACTCGCCTTTTCCCGCAGGAGGGGCGAGGAGTCCACCGGCAGTATGCCAAAGCGGCGGAAGCGCTCTTGCTCCCGGAAATCCGCCGGGAACACGCAAAACCGCACGCCCTGCCGCCGCAGCAGCCGCGCCGCCCGCTCCGCCGCGAGGCGCTTCGCAAGCCCCCTGCCTTCGGGCAGGCGGACTGTGTAAAACCGCATCCCAAGCCAGCTCTCTTCGCCATATGTCAGACGCCCGCCTCTTCCCGAAAGCACCAGTCCCGTCATCAAAAACATCGCCTCCCGCACCATGGTATGGCGCGAAAGGCGATGCTATACATTTCTATGCTGCCGCTTACCAAGCCTTGATATAGTCCGTCAGGTAGGTTAGCGGGTCGATGCGGCTGCCGTTCTCCGTGATCTCAAAATGCAGGTGCGGGCCGGTGGAATTGCCGGTGGAGCCGGTGATGCCGATGACGTCGCCCTGGGACACCACATCTCCCACGGAGACGTTGCGCTGGCTCAGGTGGGCGTAGAGCGTGGTGTTGCCGGTGCCGTGGCTGATGACCACATAGTTGCCGTAGGAGCTGCCCTTCTGGGAGATGATGACCGTGCCGGCCTTGGCCGCGAGGACCTTGCTGGTGTAGCCCACGCCGGCGATATCCACGCCCTTATGGGTCTCCGCCCGGCCCGTCACGGGGTTGATGCGGGAGCCGAAGGGGGAGCTGATGCGCTTGCTGGTGGTGACGGGCCAGATGTAGCCGCCGTAGGTCGCCGCAGGGGTATTATTGCCGGAGTTCGCCAGCTGCTGCTGCATCTGGCGGATCTGCGCGTCGATGCTGCTGGCCTCTTTCTCCTCCGCCTGAAGCAGCTTGAGGTAGGTGTCCTTATCCTGGGAGAGCTGATTCACCAGCTCGGCGGCCTCCGCCATCTGGCTTTGCAGCTCCTGCCGCTTCTGCTCCAGCAGCTTCTTCTGCTCCTGCGCCTCCTGCAGGCTCTCCTCCAGCGTGGCCTTCTTCTCCTGGATCTCCTGCCGCAGACGGCGCATCCCGTCAAAGACCCGCTGGTCGGCCTCCATGACCTCTCCCACGTCGTCCAGGGCGCTCAGCAGCTCGGCAAAATCACTGACGTTGAACAGCACCGACCAGTAGGACACCGTGCCGTTCTCCTCCATGGCGCGGACGCGGCTGCAGAACAGCTCATGCTGCGCCGCCTCCTGCGCCTCCGCCTCCGCCAGCTCCTCCTTGGTCGTGGCGATAAGGTTCTCGTACTTCCGGATCTGCTCCTCCGCGTTCTCGACCTCCGCACGGATCATGTCGCTCTGCTGGTCCAGCAGCTCCTTGCGGGCGGTGGCGTCGGCGGACTCCGCCTTCAGCCGGTCGATCTCCTTTTGCAGCGACGCCTTGTTGGAGGCGATCTCCTCCGCCTGCTCCTTCAGCTTATCGATGTCCGCCTGGGTCACGGCCTGGGCGGGCAGGGCGCTTTCGGTAAACAGCGCCAGGACCATCACCAGAGCCATGGCCAGCGCCAGAAATTTGTACGTTTTTCTCATGGCGGCCTCCTTTTACACCTGCAAGAACTTCCGGATGGCGGAAAGGCTGCCGCAGACGCCGATGAACACGCCCGCGGCGGCAAACACGCCCGCCACCGGCAGCCAGATGGTCTTGAAGTCGATGACGTGCAGCAGCTCGATGGTGTCGCTCCCCGCGACGCCCCGGGCCACCGCCGAATACAGCAGCCATTGCAGCCCGAAGGCGATGACCGCGCTGAGCAGGCCGAACAGCAATCCCTCGAACACGAAAGGCCAGCGGATGAAGCCATCCGTGGCGCCCACCATCTTCATGATGGCGATCTCGTCCCGGCGGTCAAAGGTGGTGAGCTTGATGGTGTTGGAAATGATGAACATGGAGACGATGAACAGGATGGCGATGAGGGTCAGACACACCACGCCCGCGATGTTCCGCACGGCCACAAAGCCGCCCGCGATCTGCTCATAGGCGTTGACCTTGGCGATGCCCTCCACCGACGCCACCGCTTGCCGCGTCGCCTCGGTCTTTTCGATATCCAGCGTGCGGATGGCGTAGCGGTGCCGGAAGGTCTCCGCGTCCAGATCCTGGAACAGCGGGTCGTCCTCATACTTCTCCTGGAAGGCCTCCATGGCCTCCTCCCGGGAGATGAAGGTGATCTCGCCCACGTTATCGAGCTTTTCCAGCTCCTTCTGCAGCGCCCGGGCCTCCGTCTCCGACAGCGTCTCGTCCACGTAGGCCAGGATCTCATACTCGCTCTCCAGCTCGCTCAGCAGGTTCTGGGCGTTCAGCGCCACCAGAGAGAAGGTGCCCATGATGAGCAGGCAGGCCACCGTGATGCCCACAGCCGCAAAGGACATGAAGCCGTGGGTGAACATATTGGACAGGCCCTCTTTGAAAAAGTATCCCACTTCGTGCTTCATGCCTGGGCCGTCCTTTCCGCCGTTTCCTGCGCCTCCGCCGCCGCGGCGGCAGGAGCGGGCTTTTCCGCCTTTTTCCCGTTGTACTGTCCATAGCGGTCGCTGACGATCTTCCCCTGATCCAGACTGATGACCCGCTTGTTGAAGCGGTCCACCAGCGTCTTTTCGTGGGTCACCACCACCATAGTGGTGCCGAGGGTGTTGATGCGCTCCAGCAGCGACATGATCTCAAAGCTGCGGGCGGGGTCCAGGTTGCCGGTGGGCTCGTCCGCGATGATCATCACCGGATTGTTCACCAGCGCCCGGGCGATGGCCACGCGCTGCTGCTCGCCGCCGGAAAGCTCGTCGGGATACCGGTCCTCCTTGCCGCTGAGGGCCACCAGGTCCAGCACATAAGGGATGCGCTTTCGGATCTCCCGGCTGGGGGCGCCCACCGCCCGCATGACGAATTCCAGATTCTCATACACCGTCTTCTTCTCAATGAGACGGAAGTCCTGAAAGATGACGCCGATGGTGCGGCGCAGCAGCGGCACCTGCCGGCGGCTGAGCCGGTTGGTGTTGAAGCCGTTGATCTGCACGCGGCCCGCCGTGGGGCGCACCTCCGCCGTCAGCATCTTGATGATGGTAGATTTTCCGCTGCCGGAGGGGCCCACCATAAACACAAATTCCCCGTCGTCTATCTGCATCGAGATACCGCGCACCGCTTCGGTGCCGTTCTCGTACGTCTTTTCCACATTGGTCAGCCGGATCATCCGCACCCGTCCTTTCCTGTCTCCGCCCGGCGGCGGAAGTCTCTGTTCTGCCGGCTGCATGGCAGTCGACATAAAACCACTCTGTTCTTCATTATATAGAATCCAGCTCGCGGGTGCAAGTGGTTTCCTCTGGAAATCCGACAAAAAGTCCCCGCAACATTCTGCTGCGGGGACTGGTGTTCGTCTTTCTATATGCAGGATTCAGGAGTTGATGCCCCGGGAGGTGAGGTACTTCTTCACCATGAGCGCCACCTTGAAGGTGATGGCGTCGTCGAACTCCCGCAGGTCCAGCCCCGTCAGCTTCTTGATCTTCTCCAGCCGATAGACCAGGGTATTGCGGTGGACAAAGAGCTTCCGGGCGGTCTCGGAGACGTTCAGGTTGTTCTCAAAGAACTTGTGGATGGTGAACAGCGTCTCCTGATCCAGGGAGTCGATGGGGTTTTTCTTGAACACCTCCTGCAAAAACATCTCGCAGAGGGTGGTGGGCAGCTGATAGATCAGGCGGCCAATGCCCAGGTTATCGTAATTGATAATGAACTTTTCCGTGTCGAAGACCTTGCCCACCTCGATGGCGATCTGGGCCTCCTTATAGGACTTGGCCAGCTCCCGCAGATGCTCCGCCACGGTGCCGACGCCGATGACCACATGGCGCTCCTCGCCGCTGGAGAGGGCAGACTCCAGCTGCGCCGCCACGCGGTTGAGCTCCTTCATGCCGGAATTCTCCGGCATCTGGTGGATCAGCACCACGTCCCCCTCGCCGATGCTGAGGACGAAATCGTTCTGCCGGTCGGGAAACAGGCTCTGCACCGTCTCCAGGTGGGAATCGTCCGTCTTACGCAGCGGACGGATGACAAACACGCCCCGGGGGACCTCCGCCGTCACGCCCAGCTCCTTGGCGCGGGTGTAGATGTCGCCCAGCATGATGTTGTCCGTCACGATGTTCTTGATAAAGGTGCCGCGGTCGTGCTTCTCCTCATAATAGACCTTGGCCGCGTTGAGGGACGCGGTGGACATGGCGCAGACCGTGCGGCTGATCTCGTCCTCGCCGATGACGAAGGTCAGGTAATCATACTGGCCGCCCCAGCCGCTCAGCGCCTTGAAGGATTTCCCATCCAGCGTCGCCACGCCGCTCTCCGGCAGATGCAGCGCGTGGATCTGGCGCTCCCACCGCTGGCCGATCAGGGAGAGGTCGCTGCACGCAACGACGACGCCCTCGCCGTCCACCACGCCGATGACACGATCTGTGTTTTCCTTCAGCTGTAAAACCACATTCTGGAAAATCCTGCCTGACATTGGTGTTTCCTCCCCATTCTCATCTATGTTCTGCCGTGTTCTCTCGTCTTTGTGCAATTTTGTCGTGTACAGTATAGCTGAATTTGGAGAAAAAAGCAAGAGATTTTTTATCTTTCACACAAAAAATCAACTCATTTTTCGTCGATATTTTTTAACAATCCCCATTCTCCTGCTTTTTGCACAAAAGCGCCGCTTCTTCAGGGGTCAAAAGCCGGTAATCGCCGGGACGCAGCGCCGGGTCCAACGTCAAATTGCCCATACGCACGCGCTTGAGGTACGTTACGGGGCAGCCGCAGGCCAGCAGCATCCGCTTGACCTGGTGGAATTTTCCCTCCCGCAGCGTCACATAGGCCTCGCTCTCCTCCTCGCCCGCCCGGAGGATCTCCAGCTCCGCCGGCAGGCAGCGCAGGCCGTCCGCCAGGGTCAGGCCCTCGCGAAAGCGGCGGCAGTGCTCCTTCGTCAGGCGGCCCGCCGTCCGGACAAAGTATACCTTGTCCACGTGCTTCTTCGGGGAGAGCAGCGCGTGGGCCGCAGCGCCATCGTTGGTGAGCAGCAGCAGGCCCTCCGTGTCCTTGTCGAGCCGGCCTACCGGGAACAGCTCCTGCCGGCGCAGCTCCTGCGGCAGCAGGTCCAGCACGGTTTTCTGCCGCCCGTCCTCCGTGGCGGAGAGCAGCCCCGCGGGCTTGTTCATCATCAGCCAGGTGTACCGCCGCCAGGTAAGCGTCTGCCCCTCCGCCGCGAGAACCACGGTCTCCGGGTCCACCTTCTCCTCGCCGCTGCGCACCGCCCGGCCGTCCACCGTGACCGCCCCCGCCCGGATGAGCTTTTTCACCTCGCTGCGGGTGTAGCGTCCCGTGGACGCCACCAGCTTGTCGATCCGCTGCTTTTCCGCCATCGCGTCTCTCCCCTTTCCTGTCCCGCGCCGCCGCTTCTCCGGCGGGGCGCGGACGGCTGTCCTTTTTCCGATTGTATCATAAACGCCGCGCCGGTGGAATAAGAAATAGCAGGAAAGCGCGCCATGGAAAGGGCGCACAGGGAGGGAAGCTATGTTTATCATCACGAAACGTCTGACCCGGGGCAAGGCCGTGGGGGCCGTGCTGGTACTGGGCGGCCTGCTCATAGCGCTGATCCTGCTGGTGGGCGGCTGCCACGGCAGCGAGGAGGAGCCGCCCCTTTCGGCGGAAAGCGCCGCCGACCGCCTGGCCTATCTCGCCCAGCTTGGCTGGGAGGTGGAGAGCGAGCCGGTGGAGACGCTGCGGCTGCAGCTGCCGGACTCTCTCGCGGGCAGCGACTATGAAGCCTACAACGACTTGCAGCTGTCACAGGGCTTCGACCTCGCCGCCTACTGCGGCAGGCAGGTGGTCCGCTACACCTACACGGTGCTGAACTATCCCGGCCGGGAGAAGCAGGTGCAGCTGAACCTCTATTGCTGCGACGGCGCGGTGATCGCCGGAGACGTGATGGCTCTGGGGGAAAACGGCTTTCAGGGGCCGCTGGCCTTCCCCGCGGGAGAATAGGCAGGTCAAACGCCCCGGCGAAATCGTCGGGGCGTTTATGAGGACGCAGGAAAGCTCGTTCCTCCCGTTCAGCGCTCCTCCGCGGCTTCGCAGAGGGGCAGCACCTTTTTCTTCAGCTCCGAGCGGAGGCGGAGGACGCTGTACGCGGCGGCGGCGCACTCGGAGACCCACATGGCGTACCACACCCAATCGACGCCGCCCAGGCGGATCAGCAGGCAGGCCAGAGGCAGCAGCAGCACCAGCTGGCGCAGGGCTGCCCCCACCATGTTCACAAGACCGTTGCCAAGGCCCGAGGCCGCGTAGCCCAGAAGCATGGTGACGGCGGCCAGGGGGAAGGTAACGGAGATAATGCGCAGCGCCGGAACGCCGATTTGGAGCACCGCTTCGCTCGCCTCAAACAGTCCCAGCAGCTGCCGGGGAAACAGCATAAACAGCACCGTGCCGATCAGCGCGATGCCGACGGCGGCGGGCAGGGCGGTGCGCAGGGCCTGCCGGACCCGTCCGCCGTTTTTCGCGCCGTAATTGTACCCGATGATGGGGATAGCCGCCTGGCCCAGCCCGTTCATGGGCATGAACAGGAAATTCTGCAGCTTGTAATAGGCCCCGAAAAAGGTGACCGCCGCCTGAGAGACGGGCATCAGAATGGCGTTCATGGCCGAGAGCATGACGCTGCCCATGGCCTGCATGACGATGGTGGGCGCGCCCACCCTGTAAATGGCCAGCACGGTGCCCTTGTCCCAGCGGTAAGCGCGCAGCGCAAAGCGGATCTCCGGATTCTTGAAGTGGTGCAGCGCCAGGGCCACGGCGCCGCCCAGCCACTGGCCTGTCACCGTGGCGATGGCCGCGCCCCGGATGCCCAGCGCCGGGCAGCCCAGCAGGCCGAAGATGAGAATCGGGTCCAGGATGATGTTGGTCACGGCCCCCACCACCAGGGAGATCATGCTCATAAAGGTGTTGCCCGTGGCCTGCAGCAGCCGCTGCGCCAGCGTCTCCAGAAAGATACCCAGGCAGAAGACCATGCAGATGCGAAGGTAGTCCGCGCAGAGCGCGGCGGTCTCCGCGTCCCGGGCAAACAGGGCGGCGAAGCGGCCCGCGAAGCAAAGCCCCAGCAGCATGAACACCGCCGTACAGCCCAGGGACAGCACCAGCCCCGTGGCAGCCGCCTGATTCGCCTCGGTCTGCCGCTTCGCGCCAAGCCGCCGGGAGATCAGGGCGTTCACGCCGACGCTGGTGCCAACGGCCACCGCCACCATCAAAAGCTGCACCGGATAGGCCAGTGCGGTGGCGGTGAAGGCGTCCTCGCTGAGCCGCGCCACAAAAATACCGTCCACGATGTTGTAAAGCGACTGCACCAGCAGCGAGACCATCAGCGGCAGCGACATGGTCAGCACCAGCCGCCCCATGGGCATCACCGCCATTTTATTTTGTCTGCCTGTATTCTCCATAAGTACCGGTCATTCCTCTTTCACAAATTTTTACACAGCGCCCCGCGCAGGCGGCTTCGGGGACAAGCCCTTTCATGGCGCGTCTTTGCGTCTGGCAAAAAAATACAGCGCATGGCAGTCAACCGGATTTACGCAGTTACTGCCACACGCTGTACAAGGATTATACCATATTTTTCAACATTTTCAAAGGGAAATTTACGCCCTCTCAATAGTCGAAGGCCTCCTGCCGGGTCATCCAGAAGTAGATGCCGGGGGCGGACTCCAGCCAGCGGTCGGGATGGAAGCGCGGCTCCGTCACCCACTGGCCCACGGGATAGACAAAGTTATCCGTCTGGAGGCTGGTGGCCTCGTCAAAGCGCTCCTTGCCGTCAAAGCTCCAGATGCTCAGGACCTTGGCCTTGTCGCAGCGGCCCCAGGGCGAGGTGGGGCTGACGCGGCGGGCATCCGCCGGAACCAGCAGCTGCACCAGCCGCATATCATAGCACTTTTTATAGGCCACAAAGGCCCCGGTCTCCGGGCAGTGCATCCGGTACCACTTGGTGGTATCGTCGATGACGATGCCGTCGTTGACGGTATACTCCATGACGGCGGTGTAGAAATTGGCCCCCTCGGCGTGGGCATTGGTGAAGTCGCACCAGCGGAGGTTCGCCCCCTCCAGGTCGATGCGGCGGAGGGACGCACCGCGGAAGCTCGCCCGGGACATCAGGGTATGATCCAGAGCGGAATCGTCCAGAATCGCCCCGTCGAAGCGGCAGCCCTCCAGATCTGCCCAGGAGAAATCGCAGTTATGGAGGTCACAGCCGGAAAAGTCCGTGTGCTTCATCTCCACGCGGGAAAAGTCCAGCCTCTCGCCGTCCCTTCGTGCCGCCACCTTTGCCAGCAGTTCTTCCCTTGTCATGACGGATCACCTCGCTGCGTTCATTTTCTGCTGTCACGATACCGCGTTTTCTTTTCTCTGTCAAGGGACGGCGGCGCTCCGTTTTTTTAAGCGCCAAGAGCGCGAAAAAAGAGACAGAGCTTTCGCTCTGTCTCTTTTCAGTCCGTTTTAAGCGGAGATCAGGCCTCGCACTCGATAACGACGCCGGAACCGACGGTACGGCCGCCCTCGCGGATAGCGAAGCGCAGGCCCTTCTCGATGGCGATGGGGGTGATCAGCTCGACCTTCATGTCGACGTTATCGCCGGGCATGCACATCTCGGTGCCCTCGGGCAGGGTGATGACGCCGGTAACGTCGGTGGTGCGGAAGTAGAACTGAGGACGATAGTTGTTGAAGAAGGGAGTGTGACGGCCGCCTTCTTCCTTGTTCAGGACGTAGACCTGGCCCACGAACTTGGTCAGGGGATGGATGGAGTTGGGCTTGCAGAGGACCTGGCCGCGCTCGATCTCGCTCTTGGCCACGCCGCGGAGCAGAGTACCAACGTTGTCGCCGGCCTCAGCGTAGTCCAGCAGCTTGTGGAACATTTCGATACCGGTGACGACGGTCTTGCGGCGCTCCTCGGTCAGACCGATGATCTCGACTTCCTCGCCGAGCTTCAGCTGGCCACGCTCCACACGGCCGGTAGCGACGGTGCCGCGGCCGGAGATGGTGAAGACGTCTTCCACGGGCATCAGGAAGGGCATATCGGCCTTGCGGTCGGGAGTGGGGATCCAGGTATCAACAGCGTCCATCAGGTTCTTGATGCACTCATACTCGGGAGCGTTGGGATCGGTGGACTCGGACACCAGGGCGTTCAGAGCGGAACCGCGGATGATGGGGGTGTCGTCGCCGGGGAAGCCATAGAAGTCCAGGGTCTCGCGGACTTCCATCTCCACCAGTTCCAGCAGCTCCTCATCGTCGACCTGGTCGCACTTGTTCAGGAAGACCAGCACGGAGGGCACGTTCACCTGGCGGGCCAGCAGCAGGTGCTCCTTGGTCTGCGCCATGGGGCCGTCGGAAGCGGCGATGACCAGGATGGCGCCGTCCATCTGCGCAGCGCCGGTGATCATGTTCTTGATATAGTCGGCGTGGCCCGGGCAGTCAACGTGGGCATAGTGACGGGCGTCGGTCTCATACTCGACGTGGGCGGTGTTGATGGTGATGCCGCGCTCGCGCTCCTCGGGAGCCTTGTCGATGCTGGAGTAGTCGGTGTATTCGGCCTTGCCCTGCATGGCCAGCCACTTGGTGATGGCGGCGGTCAGGGTGGTCTTACCATGGTCGATATGGCCGATGGTGCCGATGTTGACATGGGGCTTGTTTCTTTCAAACTTCTGCTTCGCCATTTGAAAATCCTCCTAAAAGATGTTTTTGAATGGTTGTAGAGATTAAAGTTGTCAATGCTATTATTCTATAGCATTTTGTTGCTTTTTGCAAGGGGTTTTCCGCTTTAGCCGCGGCGCTTGCTGATCAGCTTCTCCTGCAGGCCCTTGGGCAGCTCCACATAGTGGCTCGGCTCCATGGTGTACTGGCCGCGGCCCTGGGTACGGGAGCGCAGGTCAGTGGCGTAGCCGAACATCTCGCTCAGGGGCACGAAAGCGTCGATCTGCTGCGCGCCGGTGCGGGCCTCGAAGCCCTGGATCTGGCCGCGGCGGCTGTTGAGGTCGCCGATGACGTCGCCCATATACTCCTCGGGCACGATGACGCAGACCTTCATGATGGGCTCCAGCAGCGTGGCGTCCGCCTTCTGGCAGGCCTCCTTGAACGCCATGGAACCGGCGATCTTAAAGGCCATTTCGGAGGAGTCCACCTCGTGGAAGGAGCCGTCGTACAGAGTGACCTTCACATCCACGACGGGATAGCCTGCCAGCACACCGGCCTGCATCGCGCCCTGGATACCGGCGTCCACCGCAGGGATATACTCCTTGGGGATGGCGCCGCCCACCACTTCGTTGACAAACTCGTAGCCCTTGCCGGACTCGTTGGGCTCCAGACGGATCTTGACATGACCGTACTGGCCCTTACCGCCGCTCTGGCGGGCATACTTGGTCTCCTGCTGGACCGGCTTCTTGATGGTCTCCTTATAGGCGACCTGGGGAGCGCCCACATTGGCCTCCACCTTGAATTCGCGCAGCAGGCGGTCCACGATGATCTCCAGGTGCAGCTCGCCCATACCGGCGATGATGGTCTGACCCGTCTCCTCGTCGGTGTAGGTCTTGAAGGTGGGGTCCTCCTCGGCCAGCTTCATCAGGGCGATGCCCATCTTCTCCTGGCCGGCCTTGGTCTTGGGCTCGATGGCCACGCGGATGACAGGCTCGGGGAACTCCATGGACTCCAGAATGATGGGATGCTTCTCATCGCAGAGGGTGTCGCCGGTGGTGCTCTGCTTCAGGCCCACCACGGCGGCGATATCGCCGGAGTACACCGTCTCGATATCCTCGCGGTGATTGGCGTGCATCTGCAGGATGCGGCCGATGCGCTCGCGCTGGCCCTTGGTGGAGTTCAGCACGGCGCTGCCGGTGTTCAGCACGCCGGAGTAGACGCGGATAAAGCTCAGGCGGCCCACATAGGGGTCGGTAGCGATCTTGAAGGCCAGCGCGGAGAAGGGAGCCTCGTCGGAAGCGGGACGCTCGTCCTCCTCGTCGGTCTTGGGGTTGACGCCCTTGATGGCGGGAATGTCCAGCGGGGAGGGCAGGTAGTCAACGATGGCGTCCAGCAGCTTCTGCACGCCCTTGTTGCGGTAGGAAGTACCGCAGACCACGGGAACGATCTCGTTGGCAATGGTAGCGGCGCGCAGCGCGGCGCGGATCTTCTGCTGCGGGACCTCCTCGCCGCCCAGATACAGCTCCATGATCTCATCATCCACCATGGAAACGGCGTCCAGCAGCTTTTCGCGGTACTCGTTGGCCAGATCCACCATATCCTCGGGGATCGGCTCCACGCGCATATCCTTGCCCATCTCGTCATAATAGACGTCGGCGTTCATCTCCACCAGGTCGATGATGCCGCGGAAATCCCCTTCCTTGCCAATGGGCAGCTGGATGGGGACGGCGTTGCACTTCAGCCGCTCGTCGATCATGCGCAGGACGTTGTAGAAGTCCGCGCCCATGATATCCATCTTGTTGACGTAGATCATGCGGGGGACCTTGTAGTTATCGGCCTGACGCCACACCGTCTCGGACTGGGGCTCCACGCCGCCCTTGGCGCACATGACGGTCACAGAACCGTCCAGCACGCGCAGGGAGCGCTCCACCTCCACGGTGAAGTCCACGTGGCCCGGAGTGTCGATGATGTTCAGACGGGTCTGCGGGAACTGGTTTTTGGTGCCGCGCCAATAGCAGGTGGTGGCGGCGGAGGTGATGGTGATACCACGCTCCTGCTCCTGTTCCATCCAGTCCATGGTGGCGGTACCCTCGTGGGTCTCGCCGATCTTGTAATTCACGCCGGTATAGTACAGAATACGCTCCGTGGTGGTCGTCTTTCCCGCATCGATGTGGGCCATGATGCCGATA
This sequence comes from Oscillospiraceae bacterium, assembly GCA_051867615.1. GTDB lineage: Bacteria > Bacillota > Clostridia > Oscillospirales > Oscillospiraceae > RGIG5472. Next base: position 42,771 of record JBJDYU010000035.1, read on the forward strand.
TTTCTTGTGTTTTCCAGCGATACCTTTCTCGGCATACTGCTCTCCTTTTCTTACCAGCGGAAATGAGCGAAGGCCTTGTTGGCTTCCGCCATCTTGTGGGTATCCTCGCGCTTCTTCACGGCGCTGCCGGTGTTGTTGGCCGCGTCCATGATCTCGCCGGCCAGACGCTCCGCCATGGTCCGCTCGCTGCGGGCGCGGGAGTAGTTGGTCAGCCAGCGCAGGCCCAGAGTCGTGCGGCGTGCGGGACGCACGTCCACAGGGACCTGATAGGTGGCGCCGCCCACACGGCGGGCCTTGATCTCCAGGCTGGGCATGATGTTTTCCATGGCCTGGGTGAACACATCCAGAGGCTCGTTGCCGGTCTTCTCCTTGACGATGTCAAAGGCGCCGTACACGACCTTCTGTGCCACGCCCTTCTTGCCATCCAGCATAATGCTGTTGACGAGCCTCGTCACCAGCACGCTGTTGTACATAGGATCGGGCAGGATTTCTCTCTTGGGAACATTACCTCTTCTAGGCACTATGCTTCCCTCCTTCATATAAAAATGATTTCACAGGTACTCACAGGGCTCGCTGCCCCGTGTCCGGCCCGCCAAAGAGGTAAATTCATATCATAAACCTTTTCGGCAAAGCTCTTTTCAGTTGGCAGTCTTACTTCTTCTTCGGACGCTTCGCGCCGTACTTGGAGCGGGACTGCATACGGCCCTGAACGCCCTGGGCATCCAGCGTACCGCGGATGATGTGGTAACGAACGCCAGGGAGGTCCTTGACACGGCCGCCGCGGATCATGACCACGGAGTGCTCCTGCAGGGAGTGGCCCACGCCGGGGATGTAGGCGGTGACCTCGTAGCCGTTGGTCAGGCGCACACGGGCGATCTTACGCAGAGCGGAGTTGGGCTTCTTGGGGGTGGCCGTTCTCACTGCGGTGCAGACGCCGCGCTTCTGAGGAGAAGGAAGATCAGTCTCCTTGTTCTTCAGAGTGTTGAGACCGAACTGCATGGCGGGAGAAGCGGACTTGTAGGAAGCCTGCTGTCTGCCCTGCTTGACCAGCTGATTGAAAGTAGGCATATTGTTCTCCTTTCTGAAAGATTTTGCCGATGAATGATTCATCTGATATGTTTTACGGAAATCCGGCAGGATATTCCGGTAAAACCAGTTTTTTCAGCCAAGCTCAGCCGCGGCCGCGGCGCCCACGGCAAGGCCGCAGGCCTCGCCCAGCTCCTTCATGGAGCCTCCGTCCAGGGCGGGAACGCCCCGCTCCCGGCACAGCGCGCGCAGCGGCGCCAGCAGCGCCTCGTCCGCGTCCCGGGCGAAAAACACCCGCTGCGCTTCTCCGCTTCGCACCGCCCGGACCGTCTGCTTCAGGCCCGTGACGCGGCGCCCCGTTTTCAGCTCCTTTGGCACTGCGCCGGCCTCCTTTTCGGATTCGGCTGATTGGCATAACAAAACCCACGGGCAAACCCGTGCGAATTAGAATTATAACAGAAGTCGTCCAGACCGTCAAGTCCCTGTTCCCCAATAAATTTCCGACTTTTCTCCGGCTTTCCGTCGTTTTTGCCAGAAAGACCGCCAAACGCCGCGTCAGCCCTCCGCCGCTGGCGGAGGGCTGACGAAAAAGGCGGTTACAGGGGGGAAATGGTATCAGAAGATCTCGCCGGGAGCGGCAAAATCGCTTTCGCCCGCTTCCTGTTCGATGGTCTCCTCCACCGGCTCTTCCCGGTCGGGGACCAGCTCCTTGGCCGCGTCGCGGTACATGGTAAGGCCCGCGCCGGCGGGGATCAGCTTGCCGATGATGACGTTCTCCTTCAGACCCACCAGATGGTCCACCTTGCCCTTGATGGCGGCTTCGGTCAGGACCTTGGTGGTCTCCTGGAAGGAGGCGGCGGAGAGGAAGGACTCCGTGGCAAGGGAGGCCTTGGTGATGCCCATGAGCATCTGGGTGCAGACGGCCTCCTTCAGCGGCTCGCCGTCGGCGTTTCGCTCGCCCGCGGCGTTGCGCTCGCGGATCTGGCGGTTGGCCTCGTAGAACTCCAGCACGTCGGCCATGGAGCCGGAGAGGAGCGCGGTATCGCCGGAATCCTCCACGCGGACCTTGCGCATCATCTGCCGGACGATGATCTCGATGTGCTTGTCGTTGATATCCACGCCCTGCTGGCGGTACACGCGGAGGACTTCCTGGATCAGGTAGTTCTGCACCGCGGAAGCGCCCCGGATGCGCAGCACGTCGTGTGGGTTCAGCGCGCCGTCGTTCAGCGCCGCGCCCTTTTCGATCACGTCGCCGTCGCTGACGCGAAGGCCGGTGTGGGGCAGGGCGTAGGTGCGGGTGTCGCCGTCGTCGGCGGTGACGATGATGTTCAGCAGGCTGCCCTTGGCCGCCTCCTCGAAGCGGACCTTGCCGCCGATCTCCGCGAGGGTCGCCATCTTCTTGGGCTTGCGGGCCTCAAACAGCTCCTCGACGCGGGGAAGACCCTGGGTGATATCGCCGCCGGCGACGCCGCCGGTGTGGAAGGTACGCATGGTCAGCTGGGTACCGGGCTCGCCGATGGACTGGGCGGCGATGATGCCGACTGCCTCGCCGGGGCCCACGGGCCGGGAGGTGGCCAGGTTCATGCCGTAGCACTTGGCGCAGACGCCGCTGTGAGCGCGGCAGGTGAGCACGGTGCGGATCTCCACGGCGTGGATGTCGAACTTTTCCAGCAGCTTCGCGTCGTCCTCGTCCATCATCTTGTTGTGGGACACCAGCACGGTGCCGTCCGGCGCCGTGATATCCCGGACAGGATAGCGGCCCCGCAGACGGTCGGAGAGCTTCTCGATGACCTGGCCGTTCTCCTCGATCTCGCTGACGAGGATGCCGTTTTCCACGCCGCAGTCCTCCTCGCGGATGATGACATCCTGCGACACATCCACCAGACGGCGGGTCAGATAACCGGAGTCCGCGGTACGCAGCGCCGTATCGGCCAAGCCCTTGCGGGCGCCTCGGGAGGAGATGAAGTATTCCAGCACGGAAAGGCCCTCGCGGAAGTTGGCCTTGATGGGGATCTCGATGGTCTTACCGGCGGTGTTGGCCATCAGGCCGCGCATACCGGCCAGCTGGCGGATCTGCTTCATGGAGCCGCGGGCGCCGGAGTCCGCCATCATGAAGATGGGGTTGAACTTGTCAAGGCTGTTCTTCAGCGCGTCGGAGACCACGATGGTGGTGTCCTCCCACTCGCGGACCACGGCGCGGTAACGCTCTTCGTCGGTCATAAAGCCCATGTTGTACTGCTCTTCGATCTCCAGCACGCGCTTTTCCGTCTTATTGATGAGGTCGTACTTCTTCTGCGGCACGGTCATGTCCGCGATGGAGATGGTGATGGAGCCGCGGGTGGAGAACTTGTAGCCGGTGGCCTTCACGTTGTCCAGCACCTCGGCGGCCACGGTGAAGCCGTGCTTCTTGATGGTGCGGTCCACGATCTTGCCCAGCTCCTTCTTGCCGCAGGTCTTGGTGACCTCATAATCGAAGAAGTGCTCGCTGGGGGTGCCGTCGGCGTTGTAGCGCTCCACAAAGTCCAGATCCTGGGGGATGTTGCGGTTGAAGATGATGCGGCCCACGGTGGCGTTGACCACGCGGCTCAGCTTGCGGCCGTCGAACTCCTTGGTGACGCGGACGCGGATGGGCTGGTGAATGCCCACGACGTGCTCCTGATAGGCCATCATGGCCTCGTCCTCATCGCGGAAGGTATGCAGATGCACGTTCGCCTTCTCCTCCTCGCTGAGCTCGTCGTAGCTCTTGCCGGCAAGGGCAAAATCCACGCCCTCGGGCCAGAACTCGTCGTTCTCCATCTGGGAGTAGCCGTTTTCAAAGCGCTCGAAGGTCAGGTAGTAGGAGCCAAGCACCATATCCTGCGTCGGCACGGTGACAGGGCCGCCGTCCTGCGGGCGCAGGAGGTTGTTGGCGGAGAGCATCAGCAGCCGCGCCTCGGCCTGGGCCTCGGCGGACAGGGGGACGTGAATGGCCATCTGGTCGCCGTCGAAGTCGGCGTTGAAGGCGGTGCAGTTCAGGGGGTGCAGCTTCAGCGCGCGGCCCTCCACCAGCACCGGCTCGAAGGCCTGAATGCCCAGACGGTGCAGCGTAGGCGCGCGGTTGAGCATGACGGGATGGTCCTTGATGATCTCATCCAGCGCATCCCAGACCTCGGTGCGGCCCCGGTCCACCATCTTCTTGGCGGACTTGATGTTGGTGGCAGTGCCGTCCTCCACCAGCTTCTTCATGATGAAGGGGCGGAACAGCTCCACGGCCATCTCCTTGGGTACGCCGCACTGGTAGATCTTCAGCTCGGGGCCGACGACGATAACGCTTCGGCCGGAGTAGTCCACGCGCTTGCCCAGCAGGTTCTGGCGGAAGCGGCCCTGCTTGCCCTTCAGGAAATCGCTGAGGGACTTCAGCGCCCGGTTGTTGGCGCCGGTGACGGCGCGGCCGCGGCGGCCGTTGTCCACCAGGGCGTCCACCGCCTCCTGCAGCATACGCTTTTCATTGCGGATGATGATATCCGGCGCGGACAGCTGAATGAGCCTTTTCAGGCGGTTGTTGCGGTTGATGACGCGGCGGTAGAGGTCGTTGAGGTCGCTGGTGGCGAAGCGGCCGCCGTCCAGCTGGACCATGGGACGCAGCTCGGGAGGCAGCACCGGCAGGATGTCGATGATCATCCACTCGGGCTGGTTGTGGGACAGGCGGAAGGCGTCCACCACCTCCACGCGCTTGACGATGCGGGCCTTCTTCTGGCCGGAGGCTTCCTTCAGCTCGGCGTGAAGCTCCTCAGAGAGGGTGTCCAGCCCGTGGAAGGAGGCGATCTCCTCCTGCACGGAGGCAAGCTCCTGCAGCTCGCCCTCGGACAGCTCGCCGCCGCGCTCGTGCAGCGTGCGCTGCTTCTTCTGCAGCGCGTCCCGGTGGGCCATGAGGGAGATCTTGCGGGTGCTGTCCTCGGCGCTCAGGCCCACGGTGGCCAGCAGCTTCTTCACCGCCTCGGCGCCCATGCCGGCGTCGAAATCGTCCTCATACTTCTCCCGCATATCGCGGTATTCCTTCTCCGAGAGGATCTGGTTCTTCATCAGCGGAGTCTCGCCGGGATCGGTGACGATATACGCGGCGAAATACAGCACCTTCTCCAGAATTCTGGGGCTGATGTCCAGCAGCAGGCCCATGCGGGAGGGGATTCCCTTGAAATACCAGATGTGGGAGACAGGGGTGGCCAGCTCGATGTGGCCCATGCGCTCGCGGCGCACCTTGCTGCGGGTGACCTCCACGCCGCAACGGTCGCAGATCTTGCCCTTGTAGCGGATCTTCTTGTACTTGCCGCAGTGGCACTCCCAGTCCTTGGTGGGGCCAAAGATGCGCTCGCAGTACAGGCCCTCGCGCTCGGGCTTCAGGGTGCGGTAGTTGATGGTCTCCGGCTTCTTCACTTCGCCGTAGGACCAGTCAAGGATCATCTCGGGAGAGGCAATGCCGATCTTGATGGCGTCAAATTCCGTATAACTCATAAATCTCTCTCCCCTTTCTTATTCTTCGTCGTCAATGCCGTCGCTGAAATCGGCGTCCACTTCTTCGTCCGCCACGACTCCGAAGCCGGCCTCGTCCAGCTCCTCCTCGTCGGCATAGCGGCTCTGCCGCTCGTTTTCAGCGTCCATGCGGGCCAGGTTGAAGGTATCGAGGGCGTCCTCGTCGTCTTTCAGCTCGATCTGGTTGCCCTCGCGGTCCAGCACCTGCACGTCCAGACACAGGGACTGCAGCTCCTTGACCAGCACCTTGAAGGACTCCGGCACGCCGGGGGTGGGCACGTTGTGGCCCTTGACGATGGCTTCATAGGTGCGGACGCGGCCGGTGACGTCGTCGGACTTCACCGTCAAAATCTCCTGCAGGGTGTAGGCGGCGCCGTAAGCCTCCAGCGCCCAGACTTCCATCTCGCCGAAGCGCTGGCCGCCGAACTGGGCCTTGCCGCCCAGCGGCTGCTGGGTCACGAGGCTGTAGGGGCCGGTGCTGCGGGCATGGATCTTATCGTCCACCAGATGGTGGAGCTTGAGGAAGTAGACGTAGCCCACGGTGACCTTATTGTCGAAACGCTCGCCGGTGCGACCGTCGTACAGCCAGCTCTTGCCCTCGGGGTCGAGGCCGGCCTGCTGCAGCGCGCCCTTGATATCCTCCTCATAGCTGGCGCCGTCGAAGATGGGGGTAGCCACCTTCCAGCCCAGCTTCTTCGCCGCGTAGCCCAGGTGCACTTCCAGCACCTGACCGATGTTCATACGGCTGGGAACGCCCAGGGGGTTCAGCACGATGTCCAGCGGCGTGCCGTCGGGCAGGAAGGGCATATCCTCCTGCGGCAGCACGCGGGAGACGACGCCCTTGTTGCCGTGGCGGCCGGCCATCTTGTCGCCCACCTGGATCTTGCGGCGCTGGGCGATGTACACCCGGACCACCTCGTTCACGCCCGGGCCCAGCTCGTCGCCGGCCTCACGGGTGAAGCGCTTGGCGTCCACGATGATGCCGCTCTCGCCGTGAGGCACCTTCAGGGAGGTGTCGCGGACCTCGCGGGCCTTCTCACCGAAGATGGCGCGCAGCAGCCGCTCCTCGGCGGTCAGGTCGGTCTCGCCCTTGGGCGTGACCTTGCCCACCAGAATGTCGCCGGCGTGGACCTCCGCGCCGATGCGGATGATGCCGCGCTCGTCCAGATCCTTCAGCGCGTCCTCGCCCACGTTGGGGATGTCGCGGGTGATCTCCTCGGGGCCCAGCTTGGTATCCCGGGAGTCGATCTCATATTCCTCGATATGGATGGAGGTGTAAACGTCCTCCCGCACCAGCCGCTCGTTGAGCAGCACGGCGTCCTCGTAGTTATAGCCCTCCCAGGTCATGAAGCCCACGAGGATGTTGCGGCCCAGAGCGATCTCGCCCTGATCGGTGGCGGGGCCGTCCGCGAGGACGGTGGGGTTCTCCCACTCGCCGCTTTCGTTCTGCCGCAGGCCGTGGACCCGCTCGCCCACCGCCACGATGGGGCGCTGGTTGATGCAGGTGCCGTGGTTGGAGCGAAGGAACTTGGTGAGCTTGTAATCCCTGGTCTCGCCGCTGTCGTAGGCCACGGTGACATGGCGCGCGTCCACGGAGGTAACGATGCCGTCACCCTCGGCCAGGACCGCCACAGCGGAGTCGATGCAGATCTTATGCTCCATACCGGTGCCCACGATGGGGGCCTCGGGCTTCAGCAGAGGCACGGCCTGACGCTGCATATTGGCGCCCATCAGGGCGCGGTTCGCGTCGTCGTTGGGCAGGAAGGGGATCATGGCGGTGGCGATGGAGACCATCATGCGGGGAGAGACGTCCACATAGTCCACGCGCTCCCGGTCCACGTCCACGATCTCGTCGCGGTAGCGGCAGGTGACACGCTCGTTGACCAGACGGCCCTCCGCGTCCAGCGGCTCCGTGGCCTGGGCCACGATATAGTTGTCCTCCACGTCCGCGGTCATGTAGGTCACGTCCGAGGAGACGATGCCGGTCTTCTTGTCCACCTTGCGGTAGGGCGCCTCGATGAAGCCGTACTCATTGATGCGGGCGTAGGTGGCGAGATAGGAGATCAGGCCGATGTTGGGGCCTTCGGGGGTCTCGATGGGGCACATACGGCCGTAGTGGCTGTAGTGCACGTCGCGCACCTCCATGTTGGCGCGCTCGCGGGAAAGACCGCCGGGGCCGAGAGCGGAGAGGCGGCGCTTGTGGGTCAGCTCCGCGAGGGGGTTGGTCTGATCCATGAACTGGCTCAGGGGACTGGAGCCGAAGAACTCCTTGATGGCGGCGGTGACGGGCCGGATATTGATGAGGCTCTGGGGGGTCACCACGTCCAGGTCCTGAATGGTCATGCGCTCGCGGATGACGCGCTCCATGCGGCTGAAGCCGATGCGGAACTGGTTCTGCAGCAGCTCGCCCACGCAGCGCAGGCGGCGATTGCCCAGATGGTCGATATCGTCCCGGGTGGCCAGACCGTGGGCCAGGGAATTCATGTAGTTGATGGAGCCGAAGATATCGTCCACGAGGATGTGCTTGGGCACCAGCTCGTCGGCGCGCAGGCGCAGCTCTTCCTTCAGCTCCTCCTGGTCGGCGTCGCCCTGGTGCTTCTGCAGGATCTCCTGCAGCACGCTGAAGCGCACCCGCTCCTTGATGCCGCACTCCGCCTGGGCGTCAAAGTCCACATAGCGGCTGATGGAGCACATATGGTTGGAGAACACCTTCACAGGCACGTCCTCCGCGAGGACGGTGACCTCGTTCACGCCGATGTCGTCCAGCATGGCCGCCTCGTCGCGACTCAGGACATGGCCCTCGTCGAACAGAATCTCGCCGGTGACGGGGTCCGCCACGGGATAGACCAGCTTGCGGTCGCCCACGCGGCTCCACAGGGCCAGCTTCTTGTTGAACTTATAGCGGCCCACGGTGCTGAGGTCATAGCGCCGGGGATCGAAGAAGAGGTTGTTCAGCAGCGTCTCGCAGCTGTCCACCGTGGGAGGCTCGCCGGGACGGAGCTTGCGGTAGATCTCCAGCAGCGCGTCCTCGTAGGTCTTGCAGGGATCCTTCTCGATGGTGGCGGTGATGCGCGGATCGTCGCCGAAAACGTCCATGATCTCCGCGTCGGTCCGCAGACCCAGCGCACGGATCAGGCAGGTGATGGGCAGCTTGCGGTTTTTATCGATGCGGACCCAGAACACCTCGGAGGAGTCCGTCTCATACTCCAGCCACGCGCCCCGGTAGGGGATGACGGTGGAGGTCAGGATGGGCAGGTCCGTCTTCAGGTCCGTTTCCTTGCCGAAATAGATGCCGGGAGAGCGCACGATCTGGGAGACCACCACGCGCTCGGCGCCGTTGATGACGAAAGTGCCGGAGTGGGTCATGAGCGGGAAGTCGCCCATGAAGATCTCCTGCTCCTTGATCTCGCCCGTCTCCTTGTTGTGCAGGCGCACGCGCACCTTCAGCGGCGCGGCGTACGTGGCGTCCCGGGCCTTGCACTCCTCCACGTCGTACTTGGGCTGCTCGTCCATGGAGTAGTCGATGAAGGTCAGCTCCAGATTGCCCGCGTAGTCGGTGATGGCGGCGACGTCCGCAAACACCTCCCGCAGGCCGGTCTCCAGAAACCAGCGGTAAGACTTCCGCTGGATCTCCAGCAGATCGGGCATGGCCATGACTTCCTCATGCCTCGCATAGTTCTTACGCACCGTCTTCCCGTAATGCTTGTCTTTCGGCATATCTCACGCAACCTTTCTTTTCGGTCTTGAAAGCCGCTTCCGGCTTTGGCTCGCTCAATCGTCCCCTTGAGTGACACGCTCGGGCCGGTTGTTAAAAATATCCGGCCCCCTCTTGTACTTTCCTGCGCAGAATGCTATACTCAGTACATAGAAAGTGGGGCGATATCCCCCAGTATCACACATAGGTAAATCATTCTACCATGCCGTTTTCCGGGTGTCAAGGGAAAACCGTGGTTTTCCGGGAAGTTTTTCCCGGATTTTTTCATTCTTCCGCAGAAACGCGCCAAAGCGCGCGATAAATAAGCCCGGACCGAAGTCCGGGCTTATTTTTATATGTAACATTACCCCTTTTGGATCTCCTCCAGGATGCGGGTCATCAGCCCCACCCGGCGGAAAGGCGTCATAAGGTAGAGTCCGTCGCTGTAAGGCGCGGTCTCCCGGGCGATGCGGGCGGAAATGGTGACAGCCAGCTCCTCCCCGGCCTCCTTGTCCTTTCCCTCGTACAGGGCCACGATCTCGTCGCAGACCTGTATGCCGGAGATCTCGTTGTTGAGGAAGCAGGCGTTGCGGTAACTGACCACCGGGAAGATGCCGCCCAGTATCTTCCCTTTCAGCGTGCTGCGCGCCAGCTTCAGGTTCTCCAGCGCCTCCGCCGAGAGGATGGGCTGGGTCAGAAAGCCGGTGACGCCGGCGGCTTCCTTGTCCTGAGCCAGCTTCAGCTGGATCTCAAAGTTCCGGGCGTTCAGATTCAGCGCGGCGAAGATGCGGAAGGGCGACTGCAGCGTGGTCTCGTTCAGGCCGCTGACAAAGCGGGCCAGCTTGCGGGAGTTGAAATTATAGACGCTCTTGACCTCGTCCCGGTGCTCGGTGGGAATGGGGTCGCCGGTGACCAGCAGCACGTTGTGCACGTCCTCCATGGCCAGCCCCAGCAGCAGCGCCTTGATGGCGTTCAGGTTCCTGTCCCGGCAGGTCATGTGGGGCAGCGGCTCCACGCCCAGCTCCCGCTTGATCTTGCAGGAGAGCAGGCTGCTGTCCGCCCGGGGCCGTCCCACCGGGCAGTCGGCGATGGTGATGACGTCGGCCCCTGCCGCGTGGAGGCGCTTCACACCCTCCATGAACCGGGCCGGATCGTCGTCCGCCGGCGGGTCCAGCTCCACGGCGATGACCCGTTGGCCGCTGTCGAGCTTATCCGCGAGAGGATTCGCGGCGGCTTGCCTGCGCTGCTCCACAGCCCTTTCATGGCGCGCCGCTGCCGCGGCAGGGCCGCGGCCCGCCAACGCGGCGGCGGTGGCGGCGATATGGGCGGGCGTGGTGCCGCAGCAGCCGCCGAGGATGGCCGCGCCCGCCTGGGCGATCTGGGCCATTTTCTGGCCGAAATAGCCGGGTTTTCCCTGATACACCGTCCGCCGGCCCAGCACCGTGGGATAGCCGGCGTTGGGCATGACCGAGAGCGTGACCCCCTCGAGGTCCAGCCCCCGGATGAACTCCAACAAATGATGAGGGCCGGAGACGCAGTTGAAGCCCACCGCGTCCACCTCCGGCAGCGCCGCCGTGTGGCGGAACAGCTCCTGCCCCAGCCGGCCCTCCCGGGTGATCCCGTCGGAGCCCACGGCGTAGGAGACGAGAAGGAAGGCGTCGGGGCAGAGGTCTTTCAGATGGCGGGCCAGCTCCGCCACGCCCTCGTCGGTGGGCAGCGTCTCCGCCACGAAATGCCGCAGGCCCTGCTCGAGAAAAATATCCGCCTGACGGCAGTAATTTTCCGCCATGGACAGCTCCTTGCCCTGGGGCGCGGGGCCGATATCCGCGAAAACAAAGGCGTCAAAGGGCCGGGCAGCCTCCAGCGCCAGACGGCAGCCCGCTTTGATGAGCTCCCGGGCCTGGGCCTCCTGCCCACGGGCCAGGTCCACTCCCACGGAGAATGTGTTGGTCTTGATAGCCCGGCAGCCCGCTTCCAGATAGGCCCGGTGGATGGCGGCGACCTCGTCGGGATGGTCCAGATTGGCCCGCTCGCAGCGCTCGTCCTCCCGGCCCGGGAGGGCGGCGAAATAGGTGCCCATGGCGCCGTCGAACAGCAGCGGCGCGCCCTGCTTCAAATATGTCCTGATATCCATAGCTCCCGATCTCTTTCCCGCAGCCGCGCGGCGTTTCCGCGCAGCCGCCCCTCTTTATATGTATGCGTGTCCGCATAGTTGCAGATACGTACAGTATACCAGCTTCCCGGCCCGGGCGCAAGGATTCTCCTGCCGCGCGGCGGGACAAAAAAGGAGCGGCTGTGCCGCTCCCTTTCATTTCTTCGGTGGATAGGGCTTTTTCTCGTCCGTCCTGCCCAGCAGATAGTCCACGCTGACGCCGTAGAAGTCCGCCAGCTTCATCAGCACCTCCACCGGATAGTTCAGCACCCCGATCTCATACTGTGAATAGGTGTTCTGTTTGACGTTCAGGTATTCCGCTATCTGCTTTTGCGTATAGCCGCCGTCTATCCGGAGATTGCGGATCGTTTCAAATTTCAAAACTTCATAGCGCATGATATCACCCAGCCAAAGTATGGGCTATCTCAAAATAAGATATTGTATTCTATCTTGTTTTAAGATAAAATATGATGGCTGGGAGGTGAGTTTATGCCGGATTATGAAACACTGTACTTCCGACTTTTCGCCGCGGCGGCGGACGCGGTGGAGGCGCTGGAGCGTCTGGACATCGGCAGGGCGAAGGAGCTTCTGATACAGGCCCAGCAGGAGGCGGAGGAGCGGTACCTCTCGGAGGATGAATGAAAAAAGGGAGCGGCTGAGCCGCTCCCTTTTGCATCGTTATTCCGCTCCGCTTTACGCCTGCTCGTCGGAGGTATTGGGGGCGGTATAGGTACGGCCCGCATACTCCTGATCCAGCAGGTAAAGGCCCCTGGGGTCGTTGCCAAAGAGCTTGTAGCGGCTGACCATGGTGTCGGCGTTGTCCTCTTCCTCCATCTGCTCGTTGACGAACCAGTCCAGGAACTTCATGGTGCGGAAGTCCTTTGCCTCATGGGCCTCGCGGTAGATGGCGTTGATCAGGCCCGTCACATAGCGCTCATGCGCCGCGGCAGCCACCAGCGGGTCCAGCACGGTGCTGAAGACCTTGTCCGGCTTGTCGATGGCTTCCAGCGTGACCTTCAGGTTGTTGCTCTGCATATAGCGGATGAACTCCAGGGCGTGGTCCCGCTCCTCCTGGGCCTGGATCATGTAGTAATTGGCGTAGCCGTCCAGATCCTGATCGTCATAGAAGTTGGCGATGTCCAGATACAGGTAGGCGCTGTAAAATTCCTTGTTGACCTGCTGATTCAGCAGCGCGGCGATCTTGTCGTTCATAATGGTCCCCTTTCTAATTAAGCAATCAGTTGATATGTCAAAGGTTATTCTGGCCGGTCCGGCACTGCGGCAGATGGCTGCATACCGCCGTCCTCAGTTTGATGCGGTCTGCGGCGCAGTCCGCTCATGCGCCGGTCTGGCACGGCGCCCCGCAAGGGCGCTCTTTATTTCATACATACGAGCTTCGCTTCACGGATCAGGCGCTCCAGATCCAGCGGACGTATCGCTTCCATCGTGACAACGTCAACGCCGTTTTCATCGCGCCTGCCAACGGCACGGTAGGCCATGGGCGGAAGGATGACTTCGTTTTCTCCATTGTCCTCCAGCGGAAGAACGGGCAGGCCGACGGCGACATGAAGCTCGAGGATCTGATCCGGTTTTCTGTAGTTTTCCCTGCCGTAATCAATGAGCTGGCCGGTCGTGCTGGTCGAAGTCAAACCCAGCAAGTCGACCGTATCGCCAATCCGAAAATCCTTCACGGCAAAACGTTTGTCGACGTTCCGGATAAGCCGCATTTCACGGGGCGTGGGCCGCATGGCGCGGCAGATACGGTAAATATCCTCCACCGCCTGCCCGAGCATCGCATTTTTTGCCGTGTCAGAGAGAAGCTCCGGTGTTCTGCGCCGATAGCTCTCATACAGCTCCATCGCGTCGATCCCGGCGGAACAGAAACGTCTTTCCGGTGTCTGTTCTTCCGCCTCACGGAGAATGCCGCGGTTGTTGTTCCATACGATCTCCAGACATTCATCCAATGCGCTTTTGTTTTTCCACAGAAACGCGTTTATGATGAGGTAATCTGCACCGGTATAAAACCACAGGCTGGTCTTCAGCGCATTGCTCATAAAAAATTCCTTTCGCCGTGAAGCAAAAACAGAAGCTGCCCGTCCGCAGGAGGAAAAACAGGGCGGGAGCACGCTCCCGCCCCACATGGAGCAAAATTACTTGAAGAACCGCTCCAGCATACCCCGCAGGGCCACGCCATGGCGGGCCTCGTCGCGGGCCATCTCGTGAACGGTGTCGTGGATGGCGTCGAGGCCGTTCTTCTTCGCGCAGACAGCCAGATCCACCTTGCCCTGGGTCGCGCCGAACTCGCAGTCCACGCGCCAGGCCAGGTTCTTCTTGGTGCAGGCGGTCATGTTGGGCTCCAGCTCCTCGCCCAGCAGCTCCGCGAACTTCGCGGCGTGCTCGGCCTCCTCATAGGCGGCCTTCTCCCAGTACAGGCCGATCTCGGGATAGCCCTCGCGGTGGGCGATGCGGGCCATGCAGAGATACATACCGACCTCGCTGCACTCGCCGTTGAAGTTCGCCATCAGCTGCTCGCGGATATACTTCTTATCCTCCTCGCTGATGTCGGGGTTGTTCTTCACGGTCTTGGCATAGATGCCGTACTCATGCTCGGCGGCGA
>JBJDYU010000036.1:0-2885 GCA_051867615.1 Oscillospiraceae bacterium
TTTACTATACGTTTTCCGCTTTGTCAAGGCTTATTTTTCGTCTTTTTCAGCGGAAGCCGCTCATCTCACCGTCCCGCCGGACAGCTCGTTTAATATATCAGGCTTTTCCCACCTTGTCAACCCCCTTTTTTGCCCTTTTTTCGATTTTCTTTTTTAGGCCCGCTGCTGTCCGGGCCGTTTTCCCTCTGGAAATCAATGGGCATCTGTGATAAAATGGCCGCAGGACAAGTGATCCCCTGCCCGCCACGGCGGGCGGAGCGTAAGGAGGCTTCTTATGGATCAGATCGGCGTGGAAGAATTCAATAAGGTAGACGTGCGGGTGGGCACCATCACCGGCGCTTCCCTCAACAAAAAGGCGCGGCATCCCGCCTATAAGCTCATGATCGACTTCGGGCCGGAGCTGGGCGTGAAGCTCTCCTCCGCCCAGATCACCGACCTGTACCAGCCTCAGGAGCTGGTGGGCCGGCAGGTGGTCTGCTGCGTGAACCTCACGCCCCTTCGCATCGGCGACGTGCGCAGCGACGTCCGCATTCTGGGCGCCGACACGCCCGAGGGCGTAGTGCTGCTGCAGCCCTCCCGTCCCGTTTCCAACGGCGACCGCATTTTCTGACGTACCCTCCGGGCCGGAAGCCCGCTATTTTTCGAAAGCCCTTCAGGCAGAAAGGATAGATACACTATGATTCAATCCCGTTTTGACCGCGTCCTGCAGGAGATGGAGCGCTCGGGCATCCCCCAGCTGCTCGTCAGCGACCCTCTGGGTATTCTCTATCTCACCGGCATTGAGAACCATCCCTTTGAGCGCTTCTGGGCGCTGCTGCTGCGCCGCGACGGCAGGCACGTGCTTTTCTCCAACAAGCTTTTTAACCTCCCCGCCACGCCGCTGGAGGTGGTAACGCTGTCCGACACGGACGATGTGGCCGCCCACGTGGCGCCGCACCTGCTGCCCGGCGTCATGGGCGTGGACAAGACCCTGCAGGCCCGCTTCCTGCTGCCCATCCTGTCCGCCGCGCCCGCTGTGAAGCCGGTGCTTGGCTCCGACTGCGTGGACAATGTCCGCGCCTGCAAGGACGAGACGGAGCGCCGGCTCATGCGCCGCGCCTCCGAGATCAACGACGCCTGCATCCAGAAGGTGGCCGCCTTCATCCACGACGGCGTCACGGAAAGGGAATGCGCCCAGTATCTCGACCGGTGCTACGCCGAGTACGGCTGCGAGGGGCTGGCCTTCGACTCCATCATCTCCTTCGGCGCCAACGCCGCGGACCCCCATCACACCCCGGACGATACCGTGGTGCGGGAGGGCGACTGCATCGTCATCGACATCGGCTGCGTGAAAGACCGGTACTGCTCCGACATGACCCGCACCTACTTCTGGAAGAAGGCGGACCCCAAGTATGTGAAGCTGTATGAGACTGTCCGGGAGGCCAACGAGAAGGCCATCGCCATGATCCGGCCCGGCGTTCCCCTGTGCGAGCTGGATGCCGCAGCCCGGGATCACATCGCCGCCGCGGGCTACGGGGCCTATTTCACCCACAGGCTCGGCCACTTCATCGGTATGGAGGACCACGAAAAGGGCGACGTCAGCAGCGCCAACACCGCTCCCGCTTGCGTAAATCAGGTGTTCTCCATCGAGCCGGGCATCTATCTTCCCGGCGAGTTCGGCTGCCGGGTGGAGGACCTCGTCATCGTCACGGAGGACGGCTGCGAGGTCATCAACCACGTGGACAAGGGTCTGACCATTCTGGGCTGCTGATTGGCCGCCCCGCACTGCTGCATCACATAAGATAAAGGCCCCGCCGGGACGATCCGATATGCGCCCGGAAAGCGCACTCTGCCCGGGGCCCACACGCAGGCGGCGGATTCCTAATATAATATACATCATGATATGCGTCCCGTGCCAAAAGCGAGGGGCGATATCGACCCGTCACGTTATGTTTGTAAAAATGACGCTGATGAGCAAGTCAGGAGGACTTATGATGAGACGCTGCCATTTCCTTTTATGCTCCGCCCTGCTCTGCGCCCTGCTTTTATGCGCATGCGGTACAGAAAGCACGCAGACCGCTCCCGAAACAGGCGACGGTACGC
Source organism: Oscillospiraceae bacterium (assembly GCA_051867615.1). Lineage (GTDB taxonomy): Bacteria > Bacillota > Clostridia > Oscillospirales > Oscillospiraceae > RGIG5472. The sequence continues at coordinate 2,083 of JBJDYU010000036.1, forward strand.
AGCAAGGCGAAGCTTCCGTTCCTGATTCGTCCGTGGAGGCTCCCGAAAACGGCTCTTCGGAGACGCTTCCCTCCGCCGTTCCCTATACGCTTTCCCTTGATGCCGCCACTGCGATCTTCGGCGGGCCCGGTTATGACTACGCCTATGTGCAGACCGTGGGCCAGGACGGGGTCTATACCATTGAGGAGGAGTCCCGGGATGGAGAAGGGAACCTCTGGGGCAGGCTGAAGTCCGGCGCAGGCTGGATCGATCTGACCTATCTTCGCTCCACGGAGGCGGAGGACGCTCCCATCACGGCCAGCTTTGGAGACGACGCGCTGCTGCGCGGCGGGCAGTACCTTGAGTATATCGTAGACGATTCCGCAAGCATGGTGAAGATCGTTTTCCGGGCCAGAGAGCCTTTGCGCCAGTTGCGTTTGACCTCGCTGCAGCCCAGGGAGGATTCCTACGAGACGGAGGAAACGCTGTATACGCTGGATACCCTATCCCCTGAGACGCCCTTCGTGGCAGGCGTCGTTTACTACGGTGATATGACCGTTTACGGCGTCTCTCTCACAGACAGCGCCGGCACCGAGCGCTGTTACGCGGTCTATATCAGCGGCCGAAATGGGTCGCTGGTCCTGGATGAGTACTGGCCCTGAGCCTTCATAAAAAAGCGTCCGCAGGTGCCAACCCATGCGGATGCTGCAACCGCCCGCAAGTTTCACAGTCCGGGGAGACTATACGAAAGGGGAGACCTGAGGTCTCCCCTCAGCTTGTCGAAAAAGTCCAGCTTTTTGCTGGGCTTTTTTGCTTATATGAGG
>JBJDYU010000037.1:0-12470 GCA_051867615.1 Oscillospiraceae bacterium
TACCTCATATAAGCAAAAAAGCCCAGCAAAAAGCTGGACTTTTTCGACAAGCTGGAAGCCGCTCAGGACATCCTGAGCGGCTTCATGTTTGGAGGTCATCTCTATGAATATTTTGCTTGTTGAGCCCGGCGAAGCCCCGCGCCCCGCGGAGATCGCCCCGAACTCTTTGGCGTTTGATCACCTAATGCCAAAGCACGACTGGCTTCACTTATTTTGAATGATAAAATATATCAAAAAGAAGCTAAGGGGACACGCATGGATATATACAATATTCGCAATGAACTCAATTCAGGCAAGACGATTTACGACCTTCCGCTCCGGGTCACATACTATGCCCGTGTCTCCACGGATAAGGATGAGCAGCTTCATTCGCTGTCTGCGCAGGTGCGCTATTACTCGGAGTTTATTCGGGAATGCCCTAACTGGACTTTTGTGGACGGATATGTTGACGAGGGCCTCAGCGGGACAAGCGTAGGGAAGCGCGAAAACTTTCTCCGTATGATCGACGACGCCAAGGCCAGGCGATTTGACTTTATCGTGACGAAAGAGATTTCCCGCTTTTCCCGTAACACGCTCGACAGCATTCAATACACGCAGGAACTGCTGCGCTGCGGGGTAGGGGTGCTGTTTCAGTCTGATAACATCAATACCCTGATGCCGGATGCGGAGCTGCGGCTGACCATCATGTCCAGTATAGCCCAGGATGAAGTGCGGAAAATATCGGAGCGAGTCAAGTTCGGGTTCAAGCGGGCAATCGAGCATGGCGTGGTGCTGGGCAATAATCGGATATGGGGATACGAGAAACGGGAAGGGAAGCTGGTCATCAAAGAGGATGAGGCCGAAATCGTTCGCATGATCTTTGACCTCTACGCCAATCATCAACTGGGGATCCGCACGATCGTCAATCACTTAAGCGGACTTGGCTACAAGAACTCAAAAGGGAATGACTTTTCGTTCAGCACGATCCGCGGGATCCTGAGCAATCCGAAGTATAAGGGCTATTACTGCGGTGGGAAAAGCTGCAAGTATGATTACAAAATCAATGACCGCAAGTATTTTTCCCAAGAGGAATGGGTCATGTATAAGGATGAGGAAAATGTGCCGCCCATCGTGTCAGAGGAGCTGTGGGAAAAGGCAAACCTGATTCTGGCAAAGCGTTCCGCATCCCAAAGCGCCGAGGACAAGACCAGTTATCAAAACAAGTATCCGTACAGCGGGAAAATCATCTGTGGGATCCATAAACAGCCGTATTATCGCTCCCTGTACCGCTATAAAAGCGGGGGCAAAGAGGTATGGCAATGTCAGGAGTACAGCAAAAAGGGGAAAAGCGGCTGCTCGTCACCGATCCTGTACACAGTGGAGCTGGATGAAATCGTGAGACAGTCGTTGGAGCATCTTTCCATCCACAAAGAAGAGATGATCCACGAGCTGGTTCAGCTCTATACGACGATCGGGAGCGGCACAAAGGCGGATGAAGATATTGCCAGATGCAAAACCAGTATCGACGATATTTTGCGGCGCAAGGACAAGCTGCTGGACCTGAGCATTGATGGGCGGATATCAGACGATGAATTCAGCCTTAGAAACGACCGGTTCAATGAGGAGCTGGAAAAGCTGCAGCAGAGAGTAAAGGAGCTGGAAGAAGAAAGAATAAAGAGCAGGGATATGATGCAGTCCATTGACGTATTGCGTCAGGCTATCACGAAAGAACTGGACTTTTCGGACGGTTTCACCACGGGCGTGATCGACGCCCTGTTGGATCATATAGAAGTATTTGGCACAGACGACAAGAACCGGGTACAGGTGAACGTATATCTGAAAGCCGCCTCTGAAAGGCAGGAATATCTGATACAGCGGGGAAGGGGAAAGACTTCTGTTTGTACCAGACAACACACATGATCCGGGCGGATGTGGAGGCGTCGGTGTCCCCGGTGGTGGGGACGGAAAAGCAGTCCGAGGACATGGTGAATTACCTGCTGCAGGAGTTCGAGGGAGACATCAGCAAGATCTGGGAGAGCAATATGTTCGGCCGCAGCTTCAACGAGCTGGTGAGCGAGGACCTGCAGGCGAAGCTCAAGCGGATGCCGGAGGACGCGCAGAAGAAGCTGCAGGAGACGCTGCAGCGCATCATCAACGAGGGCAGCGCCGGCCTCATCTGTATCATCCTGTAAAAAGAAGACGACCGTTTCTTGGCTCTACGGGCATTAAAACAGACCGGCGGAACTCCGCCGGTCTGTCTGCGTCTATAGGGTTTTACTTCGCCAGGACCTTCTTCAGCTTGACGAAGCGGGGCAGGGAAGCGGTGAGGGGCCGCTCCGGCTCGCCCTGGATGAGGGGCAGCGCGTAGTCGATGAACTCCCGGCCCACGCCGTTGCCCTCGGCGTTGATCCACTCCAGCGGCAGCTTCTTTTCGGTGTTCGCCACCTCGGTGAGGCCCAGCAGCTTGGTGCGGCAGATGTAGTGGCCGTTTTCCTCGCCGCGCTCAAAGGCCACCATCTTGTCGGTGATGCCGTTCACCGCGTTCTCCACCGCCGCCTTACCGGCCATGAAGGATTCCTCGATATCGGTCCTGGAGGCGAGATGCGCGCCGCAACGCTGCAGCAGGCTCAGCTCGATGCCGCGGACCTTGGCGCCGGTCTTGGCCTTCACCTGCGCCGCCAGCAGCGCCGCGAGACCGCCCAGCTGGGCGTGGCCGAAGCCGTCCGTGGCGGAGGTCTTGGCCTCAGAGATGAAGGAGCCGTCCGCGTAATGGATGCCCTCCGACACGGCCACCATGCAGTTGCCCTTTTCGCGGTAAATGCGGTCCACATCTGCCAGGAAGCGATCCATGTCGAAGTCCACCTCCGGGAGGTAGATCAGATCGGGGCCGGAGCCGAACTCCGTCGCCAGCGCCGCAGCGGCGGCGAGCCAGCCCGCGTGACGGCCCATGATCTCCACCACGACCACCATGCCGGTGTCATACACCCGGGCGTCCTGATAGACCTCCATGCAGGAGGTGGCTATGTACTTGGCGGCGGAGGCGTAGCCGGGGCAGTGGTCGGTGCCGAAAAGGTCGTTGTCGATGGTCTTGGGCACGCCCATGACGCGGCACTCATAGCCCACGCGCTGCATATACTTGGAGATCTTGTTGCAGGTGTCCATGGAGTCGTTGCCGCCGTTATAGAAGAAGTAGCGGACGTTGTGCTTCCTGAACACCTCCAGAATGCGCTTGTAATCCGTGTCGTCCACATCCGGGTCGGCGATCTTATAGCGGCAGGAGCCGAGGGCGGAGGAGGGCGTGTACTTCATCAGCTCCAGCTCCGCCGGGTCCTCCTGACCCATATCGAACAGGCGGTCATTCAGCACGCCCTTGATGCCATGCTCCGCGCCGTAAACGGCGGTGATGTTGGGGTTTTCCAGGGCCGTCTTGATGACGCCGTAGGCACTGGCGTTGATGACGGACGTAGGACCGCCGGACTGGCCGATGATGCAGGCGCCTTTCAAAGTATCCATAGAATATCCTCCATTCCATTTTGTTTCTGCCTGTATCATACCATGTTCCAAAGTCCTTGTAAATTGAGAATTTCCGAATTGTGAGAATCGAAAAGCCCCATAAAACGGCGGTGGGAAAATTTGTGAAAGATTTTACTTGTCAAGCGGAGCAAGAATGGGTAAACTGAAAGGGAAAAGGGAGCGCAAGAATCAAATTCATTGAAAAGGAGATTTGACCATGCCTCTTGTTACTACAACCGAAATGTTCAAAAAGGCCTATGAGGGCGGCTACGCCATCGGCGCTTTCAACGTGAATAACATGGAGATCGTGCAGGGCATCACGGAAGCCGCGAAGGAGCTGCGCGCGCCGCTGATCCTGCAGGTGTCCAAGGGCGCCCGGGCCTATGCCAATCACACCTATCTGATCAAGCTCGTGGAGGCCGCTCTCATCGAGACCGGTCTGCCCATCTGCCTGCACCTGGACCACGGCGACAGCTTTGAGACCTGCAAGTCCTGCATCGACGGCGGCTTCACCTCCGTTATGATCGACGCCTCCTCCAAGCCCTTTGAGGAGAACGTGGCCCTGACCCGTCAGGTGGTGGAGTATGCCCACGACCACGGCGTGGTGGTGGAAGCGGAGCTGGGCACGCTGGCCGGCATCGAGGATGAGGTGAAGGTCAGCGCCGAGGATTCCTCCTACACCCACCCTGAGGAGGTGGAGGAGTTCGTCTCCCGCACCGGCTGCGACTCCCTCGCCATCGCCATCGGCACCAGCCACGGCGCATACAAGTTCAAGCCCGGCACCAAGCCCCAGCTGCGCTTCGACGTGCTGCATGAGTGCGAAAAGCGCCTGCCCGGCTTCCCCATCGTGCTGCACGGCTCTTCCTCCGTACCGCAGGATCTGGTGGAGAAGATCAACCGCTTCGGCGGCCAGATGCCCGGCGCCATCGGTGTGCCGGAGGATCAGCTGCGCGAGGCTGCCAAGAGCGCGGTCTGCAAGATCAACATCGACTCCGACCTGCGCCTTGCCATGACCGCCACCATCCGCGAGTATTTCGTGGAGCATCCCGATCATTTCGACCCCCGGCAGTACCTCAAGCCCGCCCGTGCCGCCATCAAGGAGCTGGTGGCTCACAAGCTGGTGGACGTGCTGGGCTGCGCCGGCAAGGCCTGAGGCTTCAAACAACGTCATATGTAAAAGCGGCGTGTACCAAACGGTACACGCCGCTTTTTTGCCGCTGTGCGTTCCTTGTATCATGCTTCGCCGTCGAGAGGGAAGGTGACCTGCCAGTTGCCGCGGGTGAGAGTGCCGCAGACCGTGAAATCGCCCCAGAGCGTGCAGTCCGGGAGGTCTTCCGCCGGAACGTCGAAGATATACTCCTCATAACTCCCGCGCTGTTCCGCATCCCAGAAGGAGCCGGCGGCTTCGCACTGGTATTCCGCACCGCTGCCGTCCCGGAGCCAGAGAGTGCCGTGGTTGTCTGTTTCCAGAATGTTCTCATAGTAGGCCTGGATATGGAGCTTGCCGTCGATATAGCCAAGGGCGGTGATGGTGACGCCGGGAACAGGGGAGTAATCCGACCCGGAGCCGGGGAGGAGGAAGCGGTCACAGGCGGCGGAGCCGCCGTAGCCCCGGAGATCCACCTTGGTCTGCGTCTCCGCTGCAGGCGCGGCTGCGCTCAGATCGACCTCCGGAATGGGGCCATGAAAGACCTGCTTTTTGCTGAGGAATTCCGAGAAGGAAAACGTAATCTTCTTTCCGCCGATCTCCTGCCCGTCCCACTGGGTCAGATGGATGAGATAGTAGGCGGTGCGGGTTTCCTCATCGTAGCGCTCCAGACGGCAGGCAGCGCTGCAGGAGAAGGGGCGGTTGATGCGGTAGCTGTCAAAGAGGTCGGTGGTCTCGTCCACGCGGTCGCCGGTGAGATCCCGCAGGGAGAGCAGAATTTCCGCGGTGTCGCCGTCGATGGCGGCGGAGACGACCTCCATGCGGATGCCGTTGTCCTCACAGGAGCGCTGTATGGGCTTCAGCTTTTGCGCCAGCTCCGGCGAGAAGGCGTAGAGGAACGCATAGGCCGGCTGCACGTCCGCCGCCGCGAGAGCAGGGACGGAGAGGAGCAGGCAGACGGCCAGCGCCGCCGCGAGAAGCGCGGTTTTTCTTAAAACGGAGCGCTTTCGCCGAGAGGGCGCATGGGCCGCGGCCTCGATATGCCGGGCGCTGATGCCGCCCACGGCTTGGGAAAGTTCTTCACGGGTCATAGGAAAAAGCCTTCCTTTCTGAGGTATGATTTCAGTTTTCCCCGAAGACGGGACAGGCGGACGGAGGCGTTGTTTTCGCTGATCCCAAAGTCCGCCGCGAGGGCGGCCACGGAGTCTGCGTACCAGTAGCGCCGCACGAAAAGGAAGCGGTCCCTTTCCTCCAGCGTGTCAAGAAAGGCGTCCAGCAACCGCGTCAGCTCCCGGGCGGAAAGGGCCGTCTCCGCCGTTTCGGGGGCAGAAAGACATTCCTCCAGCTCCTCCAGCGCCACGTCGTAAAAGCTGTTCCGCTTGCGGGCGGTGTTGGCGTGGTATCGCTTCACGGCGAGATTCCGCACAATGCGGCAGACGTAGGCCGAAAGGGGAGCAGGCCGCTCCGGCGGGATGGCGTTCCAGACGGCGAGGTATGCGTCGCTGACGCACTCCTCCGCGTCCTGCTCGCTGCGCAGGATGTTGGACGCAATGCGCCGGCAGAGGGTCCCGTATTTCTTTTCCAGCTCCGCGATGGCCTGCTCCGAGCGCTCAAAGAACAGGCGCAGGATCTCCTGGTCTTGCAAGGCTTCCCGCCTCCTTTCCGCTTCACCCATATACTACGGAAGCACTGGCGCATCTTACAAAAAGGAAGAAATATTATAAAGAGAATACAAGGCGGCGCGGCCCCTGGCCGCGCCGCCCGAAATGACAGATACCGATATAGAATCAGGAACGGCTCACTCTGCTCCGTTGATGGCGAAAAAGCGCTGCCAGGCGGGGAAGCGGGGCGAGAAGTCGAACACCCGGTCAAGGACGCGGCACCAGAAGGAGATCAGCACGCCGTTCAAAAACGCGCAGACCACGGAGCCGACGCCGATGCCCACGATGCGGCCGAAAAAGAGGAAGGACAGCGCAAGCCCCACCGCGCAGCTCGCAAGGTCGTAGCCGATCTTGAACTTGCCCATATCCACGCCGAATTTCCCGCTGAGGCCCTTGACGATCAGCTCATAGATCTGGGGCGGGAAGTAGCTGCGGAAATAGAAGGAGACGGCGAAGGCGTTCACCAGCATTCCCACCACATACAGCAGTACCCGCGCGCCCAGGGAAGGCAGCGGGATAGCGGCGATGAGCGGGATCCAGAGATCCAGCACCACGCCATAGAGAAACGCGGCGAGGAAAGAAAACAGATAGCTGACGCGAAAGCGCCCCATGATCAGGCAGAACAGCACCAGCAGCACGCCCTGCAGGCAGTATTCCGCCATGCCGAAGGTGAGAAAGCCGAGCTTCTCCGACAGCAGATACGCGGGGACCACCACCACGGAAAGGCCAAAGTCGCCCCGGGCCATCATGGCGGTGCCCAGCGGCAGAATGACCGTCCCCACCAGGAACGACAGCTCCCCAAAGGGGCCGAGCTTGCGTTTCAAAGCATCACATCCTTTGTTCATTCTGCAAAAAAGGGGAGGTGGAACCTCCCCTTTATGTTTTTTGCGCTGTGCTTACAGCTCCGACTTGATCCTGGCCGCGATCTGCTCAGCGGTGAGTCCGTACTCCCGCAGTACGTCCGCGGCCTTGCCGGACTGGCCGAAGCGGTCCTCCACGCCGATCTTGTGGAAGGTGCAGGAGACCTTGCCGAAGAGAACGGCCGCCACAGCGTCGCCGAGGCCCCCGATGACGGAGTGCTCCTCCAGCGTAAAGACCTTGCCGGTGGCAGAAGCATAGCGGGTGATGGTCTCGGCATCGATGGGCTTGATGGTGCTGACGTTCACCACCGCGAGCTCGATGCCGTCGGCCGCCAGCAGCTTCGCCGCCTCCAGCGCTTCGCTGACCATGAGGCCGCAGGCGAAGACCACGGCGTCCTTGCCCTCCCGCAGGCAGTGGGCCTTGCCGAGGACGAAGGGCTTTGCCAGCTCTCCCTCGAACACCGGGGAGGCGAGACGGGCCAGACGCATATAGGCGGGGCCTTGATACTCCGCCAGAGCAAAGGTGGCCTCCCGCGCCTCGGTGGCGTCAGCGGGAACCACCACCACCATGCCGGGGATGACGCGCATGAGGGCGATATCCTCAATGCACTGGTGGCTGCCGCCGTCCTCGCCCACGGAAACGCCGGCGTGGGTGGCGCAGACCTTCACATTGAAACGGGGATAGGCCACGCTGTTGCGGATTTGCTCATAGGCGCGGCCCGCGGCGAACATGGCGAAGGAGGAGCAGAAGGGGATAAGGCCCGTGGTGGAGAGGCCGGCGGCCATGCCCACCATGTTGCCCTCCGCAATGCCGGCGTTGAAGAAGCGGTCGGGATACGCGGCGGCGAACTTGCAGGTCTGGGTGGCGTTGGCCAGGTCGGCGTCCAGCACCACCACCTTTTCGTTCTTCGCGCCCAGTTCCACCAGCGCGGCGCCGTAAGCGGCGCGGGTTGCGATCTTTTCACTCATGTCTCAGCCCTCCAGTTCCGCAAGAGCGGTCTTCCGCTGCTCCTCATTGGGAGCCTTGCCGTGCCAGCCCACCTGATTCTCCATGAAGGAAACGCCCTTGCCCTTGACGGTGTGGGCCAGGATGCATTTGGGCTTGCCCACTACCTTGGCGTCCAGCGCCGCGGCGATGCTGCGCAGGTCGTTGCCGTCCTCCAGCTCGTATACCTCGAAGCCGAAAGCAGCCAGCTTCGCGGCCAGATCGCCCAGAGACATGACCTGGTCGTTGGTGCCGTCGATCTGCAGGCCGTTGTTGTCGATGATGACGGTCAGGTTGTCCAGCTTATAGTGATTGGCAGCCATGAAGGATTCCCAGATCTCGCCCTCCTGGCACTCGCCGTCGCCGAGGATAGTGTAGACCTGATAGCTCTTGCCCTGATGCTTGGTGCCGAGGGCCATGCCCACCGCGATGGCGCAGCCCTGGCCGAGAGAGCCGGTGGAGGCGTCCACGCCGGGAATCTTCTTGGCGTCCGGGTGGCCCTGAAGACGGCTGTGAAGCTGGCGGAAATCGGCGTACTCATCCCGGGAAATAAAGCCCCGGGCCGCGAGAGCCGCGTAATAGCAGGGGGCCGCGTGGCCCTTGCTCAGCACAAAGCGGTCGCGGTCGGGATCATAGGGGTTCGCGGGGTCAATATGCATACGGTCGCAGAACACGCTGGCCATCAGCTCCACGCAGGAGAGAGAGCCGCCGGGATGGCCGCTGCCGGCGTTGGCGGTCATGTTGATGATATCCCGGCGCATCTGCCTGCACAGAGACGTCAGCTCGTCAAAATTCATGGAACTACCTCCGAATCATTTGAAAACTTACACAGTAAGACTACCCAATTTGCCCGGCAAAGTCAATGACAAATGGGTACAACTTTTGGGAAATCAAAAGAATTTTTCCGTGGGGCTTGACAATGGGGAAAAGCATGATATGATGAACACATGAACATTTGCGCATATATTTATGCGAGGCAGGAGGAATACCATGAGCCGGAAACGGGAAGATATCTGCGAGGAGACGGTGATCCACGAGGGCGTGGTGCAGCGGCTGGGCGCGCGTATGCCGGAGGATGCGTGTCTGGAGGAGGTGGCGGAGCTGTTCAAAATGTTCGGCGACAAGACGCGGGCGCGCATCCTCTGCGCGCTGAACATGGAGGAGCTTTGCGTGTGCGACCTGGCGGCACTGCTGAACATGAACCAGTCCGCCATCAGCCACCAGCTGCGCCTGCTGAAGGCGGTGCGCCTGGTGCGGAGCCGCAAGCAGGGGAGAGAGGTCTTCTACTCGCTGGACGACCAGCATATCCAGGCCATTTTTGCTTTGGCCTTCACCCATGTTTCCGAAGAAAGGGGGCGCTGAGCATGGCGCACGAGCATGAACATGAACACGGCTGCTGCTGTGAGAAAAAGACGGAGCATAAAGAACACACGCACAGGGAGGACGCCTGCTGCTGTCACGGGGCCGAAGAAAAACACAGCCATTCCCATGGATGCAGCTGCGGCTGCGGACATGAGCACGGCGGCGAGGAGGGCGAAGGCAAGGGATTGCTGCTGCGCATCTGCGTGTCCGCGGTGCTGCTGGGCGTGAGCTTCCTGCTGCCGGAGCGTCAGCTCCCCTGGCTTCTCCTGCTGGCGGCGGCGTATCTCCTCTCCGGCGCCACGGTGCTGAAGGAGGCGGCGACGAATATCCTCCACGGCGAGGTCTTCGACGAGTGCTTCCTCATGACTGTCGCCAGCCTCGGCGCGGTCTGCATCGGCGAGTGGCAGGAGGCCGCGGCGGTGATGGTGCTGTATCAGCTGGGCGAATACCTGCAGGATAAGGCGGTGGATTCCTCCCGCAGCTCCATCACGGCGCTGATGAACATCCGTCCCGACACCGCCCGGGTGCTGTCCGGCGGCGAGGAGACGGAAATAGCGGCGGAAGAAGTCGCCGTGGGCGCGGAGATCATCGTCCGCCCCGGCGAGCGCATCCCGCTGGACAGCGTGGTGCTGGAGGGTTCCTCCTCGCTGAATAACGCCGCCCTGACCGGCGAATCCGCGCCGGTGGAGGTGTCGGCGGGCGACAAAGCCCTCGCTGGCTGCGTGAACCTCTCCGGCGTGCTGCGGCTGCGGGCGGAAAAGCCCTTTGCCGACTCCGCCGCCAGCCGCATCCTGACGCTGGTGGAGGAGGCTTCGGACAAAAAGGCCAAAACGGAGCAGTTCATCACCCGCTTCGCCAGAGTCTACACGCCTGCCGTGGTGGGCATCGCCGTGGCGCTGGCGGTGCTGCCGCCGCTGCTGGGTCTCGGCGCGTGGCGCGACTTCATCTACCGGGCGCTGGACTTCCTGGTGATCTCCTGCCCCTGCGCGCTGGTGATCTCTGTACCGCTGACCTATTTCGCGGGCCTTGGCTGCGCGTCCAAAAACGGCGTCCTCATCAAGGGCGGCAACTACATCGACGTGCTGGCGAGGGTGGAGCTGGCGGCCTTCGACAAGACCGGTACGCTGACGGAGGGCCGCTTCGCCGTGACGCAGCGCCTGCCGGCAGAGGGTGTCAGCGAGGAGACGCTGCTGGAGCTGGCGGCTCACGCGGAAGCCGCGTCCACCCATCCGCTGGCGCTGTCCGTGCTGCAGGCCTACGGAAAGGAGCCGCAGCGCGAAGCGGTGACGGAACAGCGGGAGCTGGCGGGCCGCGGCGTCAGCTGCCGGTATCAGGGCAAGTCCCTGCTGGCCGGTAAGGCGGCGTTCCTGCAGGAAAGTGGCGTTTCCGTGCCGGAGCTCGCCAGCGCCACAGGCACGCTGATCTTCCTCGCCTGTGACGGACAGTACATGGGTGCGCTGGAGCTTTCCGACACCGTCAAGCCGGACGCGGAAAAAGCGCTGTCGGCGCTGCGGGAGCTGGGCGTGCGCAAGACGGTGCTGCTCAGCGGCGACCGGGCGGAGACGGTGGAAGCCCTGCGCGAGAGCCTGGGGATCGACGAGGCCCACGCCAGGCTGCTGCCGGAGGATAAGGTCAGCTATATGGAAAAGCTCTTGCAGGAGCGCTGCGGTAAAGGCGCTTTGCTTTACGCCGGTGATGGCATCAACGACGCGCCGGTGCTGGCCCTGTCCGATGTGGGCGTGGCCATGGGCGGCCTCGGCACAGACGCCGCCATGGAGGCTTCCGACGTGGTCATCATGGGCGACGAGCCGTCCCGCATCCCGCTGGCCATCCGCATCGCCCGCAAGACCGTCCGCGTGGCCAGAGAGAATATCGTCCTGGCGCTTTTCATCAAGGCGGCGGTCATGCTGCTGGCGGCCACAGGCTATGTGGGACTCTGGACGGCGGTGTTCGCCGACGTGGGCGTGTGCCTGCTGGCGGTGCTGAACTCCCTGCGAGCCGCACGGCTCTGATATCAGGCCATCTGCCGCACAGATCACCCTCCCGTACCATATGCTGTACAGGAGGGTGATCGTTTTGTCTTTACTGCTGTTTCCGTATGAGCGCCGCGCCGCCGTGCGCTATGCCCGCCGCTGGGCCTACGGCAGAAACCCGGCATTTTATGATTATGAGGAGATCGGCGGCGACTGCACCAACTTTGCTTCCCAATGTCTCTACGCCGGCGGCGGCGTGATGAACTATACGCCGACCTTTGGCTGGTACTACATAGACGCCAACCAGAAGTCGCCGTCCTGGACCGGCGTGACCTATCTGTTCGATTTTCTCACCAGGAAAGAGCCCTCCACCGGCCCTGTGGGCAGGGAAGTGGAGATGGACGAGATCCGCCCCGGCGACCTGGTGCAGCTTTCCTTTGACGGCGTATCATACCAGCATACGCCGGTGGTAGTCTTCGCCTCGGAGCCGAGGACGCTGGGCGATATTCTGGTGGCGGCCCACAGCTACGATGCGCTGGACCGTCCGCTGGACAGCTATACCTTTGAAAAAATACGCTTCATCCACATCGAAGGGGTCTACCGGGAGATTCCCATACGTCGCATGGGGCCGAACCTCATTGAATTGTGAATTGTTTAACAATAGGCGGCGCGGCAGGGAAGGCCAAAACGCTTTCCAGAGCCTGCGCATAATAAAGCAGAGTGGACACAGCCCGCCAGTTCGCCGCTGCCAAAATACATCTGACATTGAATAGGAATAAAGCGGCGGCAAGCTGTTGTCCACGGCCTTGACCAAACGGCTGTCTGCGAGCGCTGAGAAAATGGATGATCGAAGCAAAATCCCGCGATACAGCCAACAGAGAGAATTTCAGCGAAGAAATGTCTTGCGAAGCCGCGCCGGTGCAGCGGAGTATGAAAAAGTCATAACCACCGGCTAAGCCGGTGGCTTGAGTTGGCCCTATAAGGGCCTAT
>JBJDYU010000038.1:0-54664 GCA_051867615.1 Oscillospiraceae bacterium
TTTTCACTCGCATCACTTGCCCTGCAGCCCGTAAACGGGCGATCACCGTTCTAACGGAGCTTTCTATTATTAAAACCTTCCTGTTAGCGGCTCGCTTCGCTCGATGCTTGAAGCTAAAGCTTTTTACGGGACACCTCCACCGGCAGAGCCGGTGGTTTCCGTGACCAAAAGAAAAAGGACATCCGGAAAGGATGTCCTTTGCTTTCTTTTAGCCGAGCTGGTTCAGCTTCAGGGTCATCGCGCTCTTCTTGTGAGCGGCGTTGTTCTTGTGCAGGATACCCTTGGCAACAGCCTTGTCAACAGCCTTCACGGCCACTTTGTAAGCGCCGTCGGCCTCGGTGCGATTGCCTTCAACGGCAGCGGCCTCAAACTTCTTGACAGCGGTCTTGAGCGCAGACTTCTCGGCCTTGTTGCGGGCGTTGCGAGCCTCAGCGATGAGGACGCGCTTCTTAGCGGACTTGATATTCGGCAAACCAAACACCTCCTTGACAATAATATAGCTCACTGTGATTTCACAGAAAAAACCACCATGCGAGATGGTATTTTATCATGGAAAGCAAGAAATTGCAAGGGTTTTTCGGAAATTTTCGCATAGTTTTTTCAAAAAGGCAGAGGATAGGAAAAAACCACAAAGTATTGTGTTTATGGCGAAGGGAGAGGCACAAAAGATGCTGCAAAGGCGGACGGATCTGGCGGCGGAGGCCGGCGAGCTGGCGCAAAAAAACCTGAAAGAACCGGGCCGGCTCCCGGGGGTGCGGAGCCGGGAATACCGCCGCCAGGGCTACGGCGTGCATCTGGTGGAGATTCTGGATGAGCAGGGGGCGGTGCTGCTGGGAAAGCCGGCGGGCCGCTATGTGACGCTGGACCTCTCGGCCTACTGGGAGCGGCGGGAGGACTTTTTCTCCCGGGCGGTGCGGGCCGTGGGCGAGGAGCTGCGGGAGCTGCTGCCGCCGGGGGAAGGCGGCGTGCTGGCGGTGGGCCTTGGCAACGCCGACATGACGCCGGACGCCATCGGCCCGCTGGCGGTGCGGCACATCCTCCCCACCCGGCATCTCAGGACCCCCGGCGGCCCCTTAGCGGACTTCGCCTGCGTCTCCGTCATAGCGGCGGAGGTGGTGGGCAAGACCGGCGTGGAGGCGGCGGAGCAGGTGCGCGCTCTCGCGGAAAAGCTGCGGCCGAAGGCGGTGCTGCTCATCGACGCGCTGGCCGCCCGGAGCCTGCAGCGGCTCGGCTGCACGGTGCAGCTCTCGGACACCGGGCTGGTGCCCGGCTCCGGGGTGGGGAACCACCGCGCCGCGCTGGACGAAGCCGCCCTCGGAGCGCCGGTCATATCCATCGGCGTACCCACGGTGGTGGAGGGCGGCACGCTGGCGCTGGACCTGCTGGAGGAGGCGGGCGCCGCTGCGCCGGAGGACCTGACGCTCCGGCCGGGACTGTTTGTCACGCCAAAGGAGGTGGACGAGCAGGTGAAGGAGCTGGCCCGGGTGGTGGGCTACGGCGTGAACGCCGCCCTCCACGGCCTTACGGCGGAGGACTCCGCCGCATTGCTTGGCTGAGAAAGACAAAAAACGGAGAGGAAAATCCTCTCCGCTTTTTGAGAGCTGTTACTGTTACAGGTAATTCAGCGGGTTCTTGCGCACGCCGTTGTAGCGGACCTCGAAGTGGCAGTGGTTGCCGCTGGCGTTGCCGGTCATGCCCATCCTGGCGATCTGCTGGCCCTTGTACACATGGTCGCCCTTGGAGACCAGCAGCGCGCTGTTGTGGCCGTAATAGGTCTCAAAGCCGTTGCCGTGGTCGATGATGACCAGATAGCCGTAGGTGCTGTACCAGCCGGCGTAGGTCACCGTGCCGCCGTCCGCGGCGTAGATGGGCGTGCCGCGGGAGTTGGCGATGTCGATGCCGCCGTGGTAATTGGAGCGGCCCCAGAGGGTGCGGTAGCCGAAATAGGAGGTGATGGTGCCGCTGCAGGGCCAGCGGAAGCTGCCGGTGGGGAGCCAGGTGGGACGGGCTTTGGTGCCCACCGCCTGCAGCTCCGTCACAGGCTCGGTCAGCTGCGTGTAGGCCCGGACCGTGCGGGCCACCTCCTCGCCGTTTTTATACGTCACGTCCGCCACCACGTCCGCCTTGCCGTACACGCCGGCGGAGAGGACCTTGTAATCGCCCTTGTACATGGTGGGATCGTCCTGATACGCCACCTCGTAGGGGATGTTGGAGACGTAATGCTGCTGCTCGGTAAAGGTGATGGTGAGATAGGGCACGGCGGCGGAAAGCACCAGCGTGTCGCCCACGTGCAGGCGGTTGATGTTGTAGCCCGGATTCAGCTTCAGCAGCTCCGCGCTGGACATACCGTTGTCGTTGGCAATGCGGGACCAGACGTCGCCGGATTTGACGGTGTAGGTGACTTCTTCCTCGTGGGTGCTGTTGAGGATCTCCGCGATGCGGCCGATGCTCATCAGGTACTCCGTGGGGACGTAGCCCCGGCGCACCTCCACCTCCTCCTCAAAATCGCAGGAGACGGTGTTTTCCGTGGTGTAGGCGTACTGCAGCTGGTGCAGCAGGTCCTCCAGCACGTATTCGTACTGGGTGGCGCAGATCAGCTCGCCGTTGATGTACAGGCCGTAGCCCTGGGTGACCAGGCCGATCTTCTCCGACAGGGCGTTCTCCAACTCCTCCTCGCTCAGCAGCTCGCTGCGGGCGACCAGCGTGGCGGAGGCGCTCACCGCGTCCTCCTTCAGGGCGTAGCGGCTGTCCACCGCGTCCTTGGTGGCGTCCTCGATGCGCTGCACGGCGGTGGTCACGTCCTCGCTGCTGCGGACCACGCCCAGCTCCTCGCCGTTATACAGGACGGTGGAGCCGAAGGTGTACAGGGAGAAGAAGATGACCACGCAGGCCACCGCCCCGGCGGCGCAGAGGAACCAGGCCGGGCGCATATAAAAGCGCTCCTTCGCGTGCTGGAAGCGGCTGCTGCGGCTGTTGCGCCGCCTGCGGCGGTGCAGCACCCGTTCCTTCGCCCGGGCCAGCCAGAAGGGCAGCATACCCCAGAGGAACAGCAGCAGCTGCAGCGCGAAATAGGACGACTCCGGGAATTCCTTGTCCCGCTTGGAGCGCACGACCTCTTTCAGCACCGCGCTGCCCCGGTGGAGCTTTTCGCCCCAGCCGAGGAAAAACGACGCTATCACCCGGCGCAGCTCCACGCACTCCTTTTTCAGCTCCGTCCAGAAGCGCCGCCACAGCGCGTCGGGCGTCAGGGCGCGGCGGGGCCGGGGAGACGGCTCCCCTTCGGCGGCGGAAGGCTCCTGGGGGGCTTCCTCGCCGGCGGCGGGCTTGTCCGTTTGCCCCCGGCGGCGGGAGCGGGGAGCGCTTTCCTCCGCGTCAGATGCCCGGCTCAGGCGGGAGGGAGCCTTCCCCCCCTTGCGGCGGGAGACGCTTTCCTCTGCGGGCAGGCTTTCCTCCGCGGACAGAGCGTCTGTCAGGTCCATATATTCGGTTTTTTGCAGATTGGGATCGGTTCTTTCCATAGAGAGCTCCTTTGCGGGAATGAAACGCTGCGCAGTGCAAAAAACACGACAACACACAAAGCCCTGCGCGCCCAAGACGCAGGGCGCGGCAAAGCCACAAGTTACAAATTGTAACTATTCCCTATCATACCGCCCTTTTCCGCTTCCGTCAAGCAAAATATGCCGCGCCGCCATGTCCGGGAAGCATTTGGCAGGGGCGCTTCCGCCCCGCCGGGGGAAGAAAGCGCTTCCCTCTCCCGCCGCAGGGCAAAAAAAGTCCCGCCGTTTTGCCGTCTCCCTCTTGCCCTTTGGCAGGAAAAGGGTATATACTTATATTCGTGAGATTACGCGCCAATCGGCGCAAGATCAAAACTTAGGAGGCAAGCGATCATGTTTTCTGTTCTTATCAATAATCTGAAAGCCACCCGCCGTACCATCGTGTTCACCGAGGGCCCCGATGCCCGCATCCAGGAGGCCGCCGCCCGGCTCCTGCAGGAGGACCTGATGGACGTGATCCTGGTGGGCAATGTGGAGGAAGTGAAGGCCGCGGCGGAGAAGAACGGCTTTGACATTTCCAGGGCCCAGATCCTGGACCCCGCCACCTATGAGGGCATGGACGAGATGGTGGCTACCATGGTGGAGCTGCGCAAGGGCAAGATGTCGGCGGAGGACTGCCGCGCGGCGCTCTCCAAGGGCAACTACTTCGGCACCATGCTGGTGAAGATGGGCAAGGCCGACGCTCTGCTGGGCGGCGCCACCTACTCCACCGCCGATACCGTCCGTCCCGCGCTGCAGCTGGTCAAGACCCGCAAGGGCGCGCACCTGGTCTCCTCCAGCTTCATCCTGAAGCGTGACACCGGCGACGAGGCCCTGCGCCTGCTCTGCATGGGCGACTGCGCCATCAACATCGACTATCAGGACAGCGTGGACAAGGAAGGCAACGTGACCTACACCGCCGCGCAGAAGCTGGCGGAGGTGGCCGTGGAGTCCGCCAAGACCGCCAAGTTCTTCGGCATCGACCCGAAGGTGGCCGTCCTCTCCTTCTCCACCAAGGGCAGCGGCAAGGGCGGCACTGTGGCGCTCAGCGCCGAGGCCACCAAGGTCGCGCAGGAGATGGCGCCGGAGCTGGCCATCGACGGCGAGATGCAGTTCGACGCCGCCGTGTCCCCCACCGTGGGCCAGCTGAAGTTCCCCGGCTCCAAGGTGGCGGGCTACGCCAATACCTTCATCTTCCCCTGCATCGAGGCCGGCAACATCGGCTACAAGATCGCCCAGCGTCTGGGCGGCTTCGAGGCCTACGGCCCCATCCTGCAGGGCCTGGCGGCTCCCATCAACGACCTGAGCCGCGGCTGCAACGCCGACGAGGTCTACAAGATGGCCATCATCACCGCCGGCATGGCTTGATCGGCGGACGCTTCGCAAGTACATCATGGCTCAGAAGGCCGGGGCGGAAGCTCCGGCCTTTTTGCTATGCAAAAGCATAGCAAAAAGCAGAATGTGCCATTCCCTCGCCCCTTCGGGGCAACCGGGAATGATGCACAAAACTTCATGCACATAAAGCGTTTGCCTGTTTTCGCGCTGCGCCGTACGGTGCATGAAGTTTCCTGCGGCGCGCCGCCCCGCCTTTCCCGGTCTTGGGGGCGGCGAGGGGAAGAAAACTATTTACAATTCGTAATTCTTTCGATATAATATACTTCCTGTATTTGAGAAAACGGGGGCAAGACCCCCTTGGAGAAGAAAGACCGAAGCCCTCGCTTCGGAGGCCCCGGGACCCGGGGCGGGAAGGGAAAGCCGAATGAACGAAGATTTTGCGCGGACGCTGTCGCTGCTGCGGCAGGAAAAGGGCGAGAGCCAGCGGAAAGTGGCCCAGGCGCTGGGGGTGTCCCAGGCCCTGCTGAGCCACTATGAAAACGGCATCCGGGAGCCGGGACTGTCCTTTGTGCGCCGGGCCTGCGACTACTATCACGTCTCCGCGGACTATATGCTGGGCCGCACCATGAACCGGGACGGCAGCGTCATCGATGCGGAAGAACTGTACGACGCCAGCAACGAGAAAAGCAGCCTCAAGGGCAGCATTCTGGCGACGCTGCAGAAAAAGCTCATCGTGAACACCGTCAGCGTCTTTTACGATTTGCTCGGCAAGACCGGGGACAAGCAGGCCATCAACGCCGCCGCCGATTACCTGAGCGTCGGGATGTACCAGCTCCTGCGCTGCTATTACCGCGCCAGCGGCGGCAAGGAGGGCTTTTTCGCTCTGGAGGAGGATGCTTTCGCTCTGGACGGCGCCAGCGTCGTCATGAAAAAGGCGGAGCTGCGGCTCATCCGCGCCCTGCGCGAGCACGAGGACCTGCCGGAGCTTTCGGCGGAGGCCCTGGCGGAGAACTATCCCGGCCTCGCCCAGAGCGTCAACCAGATCATGCACAACGGCGACACGGAGATCCGCGCCGTGCTGGAGGGCTGATGAGATGAATTTCCAATCCTATGGATTTTTGGCCTTTTTCCTCCTCTCTCTGGGCCTGACGCTGCCGCTGGGGCGGCGGGAGGGGCGGAAAGCGGAGTGGATGATGCTGCTCTGCTCCCTCGCCGCCTATGTCTTCTGCCAGCCCCGGGGCGCGCTGCTGCTGGTGGCCGGCACGCTCATTACTTTCTGCGCCGTGCGCTTTTTCGAGTGGGCGCCGAAGCGCAGCGCCGTGTACGCCGCAGCGGTTATCTGGCACGTTCTGGTGCTGCTGTGGTGCAGGTACGCCCCCGGGCTGCTGGGCGCGGCGGCGGAGAGCGTGGGGAGCTTCGTCCCCATTGGCGTCAGCTTTTTCACCTTCCAGCAGATCTGGTATCTGAAGGAATGCTATGAGGGCAGCTTCCGGCGGGTGGAGCTGCGGCAGTTCGCCCTGGCCTCCTTCTTCTACCCCACCGTTTCCTCCGGCCCCATCCTGCGGCCGGGCAGCTTCCTGCCCCAGCTCAATACCACCGCCTTCCGCCCCACCTGGGAGGATGCGGCGGCGGGGCTGTACGCCATCGCCGTGGGCCTTGGCAAAAAAGTGCTGCTGGCGGACGCCATAGCCCAGTTCGTGGACAAGGGCTGGCAGTACCTGCCGTCCCTGACCGTGGCGGAGAGCTGGTGCGTCATTCTGGGCTATACCCTGCAGCTGTATTTTGACTTCTCCGGCTACTGCGACATCGCCAGCGGCTTTGCCCGCTGCATGGGCATCCGCCTGCCGAAAAACTTCGACTCCCCCTACCGGGCGCTGAGCATCTCGGAATTCTGGAAGCGCTGGCACATTACCCTGACCACTTTCCTGCGGGAGTGCGTCTACTTCCCTCTCGGCGGCAGCCGCCGGGGCCGGAAGCGCGCCTGCCTGAACATCCTGCTGGTGTTCCTCATCAGCGGCCTCTGGCACGGCGCGGGCTGGACCTTCCTCATCTGGGGCCTACTCCACGGCGCGCTGATGGTGCTGGAGCGCCTGCTGGGGACGGAGCGGCTCGAAAAGATACCGAAGGCCATCCGCTGGCTCGGGACCTTTTTCCTCGTGAACGTAGCCTGGGTGTTCTTCCGCGCCCCCTCCGCGGCGGAGGCGCTGCAGATGCTTGGCACCGCCTGCGCCCTGCCGCTGTATCTCCCGGCGGAGTGGTTGGGCCATGATATGCTGTATACGGAGCTGGAGGCGGTGGCCTTCTTCTTCCCCGCCGTGCGGGAGCTGTGGGGCTCGCTGGTGCCGCTGGGCTATCTGGGAGCGGGGCTGCTCGTCGCGCTCCTCCCGGGAAACTGCCAGCGGACGCTGGAGAACTTCCGCCCCACCGTCTGGAAGACCCTGCTGACCGCGGTGCTGCTCACGATGTCGCTGCTCTCCTTCACCGGCGTCAGCACCTTTATCTATTCGAACTTTTAAGGGGGTGCGGACGAGATGAAACGTATGAAAAACTGGTTTATCCGCACCGCCTGCCTGTGCCTTGCCCTGCTGCTGCTCTGCGCGGGGACGGTCTTTGCGGCGGACCCCTTCTGCTATTACCGATGGGACGGCGACGGCGAGGGCGTCTTTTTCAACCAGCGCTATCAGAACGCGGGCATCGCCCGCAACAGCCACGCCGACACGGTGCTGCTGGGGACCTCCATGGTCTCCAACTTCCGTGCGAGCTATCTCGAGGAGACTTTCGGCGGCACGGCGGCGAAGCTCACCTTTCCCGACGGCCGCTTCTCGGAGTTTGACCAGGTGCTGCAGACGGTCTTCCGGCACGGCACGCCGGAGCGGGTGCTGTTTTCCCTGGACCTGAATATCCTGGTGCGGGACGAGAGCGAGCTTGCAAACGAGCTGCCGGCGTACCTCTACGACGAAAACCCCTTCAACGACGTGCGCTACATCCTCAATAAGGACGCGCTGTTTTACAGCGTCTACTCCCTCTACTGCCGCGCCGCCGGTGAGACCGTCCCCTGCGACGAGGCCTTCACCTGGGACAAAACCACCGGCTTTTCCACCAACTTTGTCCTGGCGAGCTATACCCGCCCGCCCCAGTCCGCGAAGACCCTGCCCGCCGCGGCGTACCGCAGCAACGTGGAGCAGAACCTCGCCTATGTGATCGCCTGGGCGGAGGCCCACCCGGAGACGGAGTTCATCGTCTATCTCCCGCCCTACAATATTCTTTATTGGGACAAGACCGCCCGGAACGGCGAGACAGAGGCGGTGTTCGGCGCGCTGCAGCAGTGCTTCGAGGCGCTGACGGCGGTGGAGAACATCCGCCTGTGCCAGTTTCTGAATCTCGACATCGTCAAGGACTGCAGCTATTTCAACGACTATATCCACTTCAGCGGCCTTGGGGCGCAGCGGATGCTGGAGGCCATGGAAAGCGGCGAATACGACGTGACGGCGGAGAATATGGCGGAGACGCTGGAGGCCATCCGGGCCTTCCAGAAGGACTATGATTACGAGGCGCTGCTTGCCAAGCGCGCGGAGTATGCCAGGGACGCGGAGGAGTAAGCGGCTTGCTCCCCGCAGGAATTTAACATCCTCGGGCGAAGCGGATTCGCCCGGCGGCAAAACGCCTGCACCGCGCCACCAGGGCGCGGAACGGCGCGGACTTGCCGACGAAGAAGCGAGGTACTGCACATGAAACAGGAAAACATCCGAAATTTCAGCATCGTGGCCCACATTGACCACGGCAAGTCCACGCTGGCGGACCGCCTGCTGGAGCGCTGCGGCGCCGTCTCCGCCCGGGAGATGGAGGACCAGCTGCTGGACAACATGGACCTGGAGCGGGAGCGGGGCATCACCATCAAGGCCCGGGCCGTCTCCTTTGATTACACGGCGCAGGACGGAGAGACCTATACCCTGAACCTCATCGACACCCCGGGCCATGTGGACTTCAACTACGAGGTCTCCCGCTCCCTTGCCGCCTGCGAGGGCGCCATCCTCATCGTGGACGCCTCCCAGGGCATCGAGGCCCAGACACTCGCCAATGCCTATCTTGCCATCGAGCACGATCTGGAGATCCTGCCGGTGGTGAACAAGATCGACCTGCCCGCGGCGGACCCGGCGCGGGTCAAGGAGGAGATCGAGAACATCATCGGCATCCCGGCCCAGGACGCGCCGGAGATCTCCGCGAAGCTGGGCGTGAATATCGACGCGGTGCTGGAGGAGATCGTCCACGGCGTTCCCGCTCCCCGGGGCGACGCCAAGGCTCCCCTCCGGGCGCTGGTGTTCGACAGCCTTTACGACGCCTACCGCGGCGTCATCGTCCACATCCGGGTGAAGGAGGGCACCATCCGCCCCGGCATGGAGATCAGGATGATGGCCACCGGCGCGGTCTTTACCGTGCTGGAATGCGGCGTGTTCCGCGCCCTCGGTATGGAAAAGACCGATTCCCTCTCCGCCGGCGAGGTGGGCTACTTCACCGCCAGCATCAAGAACGTGCGGGACACGAAAGTGGGCGACACCGTCACCGGCGTGGAAAACCCCTGTGCAGAGCCGCTTCCCGGCTACCGGCAGGTGCAGTCCATGGTCTACTGCGGCATCTATACCGAGGACGGCAGCAAGTACCCCGATCTGCGGGACGCGCTTGAAAAGCTGCAGCTGAACGACGCATCCCTGACCTTTGAGCCGGAAAGCTCCGTGGCCCTCGGCTTCGGTTTTCGCTGCGGTTTTCTCGGTATGCTCCATATGGAGGTCATTCAGGAGCGGCTGGAGCGGGAGTTCAACCTCGATCTGGTGACCACGCTCCCCTCCGTCATCTATGAGGTGACGAAGAACGACGGCACTGTGGTCTCCGTGGACAATCCCCACAACTATCCTGACCCCAACCATATCGCCAGGGCCGAGGAACCCTATGTGAAGGTCAGCATCATCGCCCCCAACGACTATGTGGGCAACATCATGCCCATGTGCCAGGACCGCCGGGGCGAGTTCAAGGATATGCAGTATCTGGACACCCATCTGGTGGAGCTGCACTATCAGATGCCGCTGAACGAGATCATCTACGATTTCTTCGACGCGCTGAAGGCCAACACCAAGGGCTACGCGTCGCTGGACTATGAGCTGTCCGGCTACCGGGAGAGCGACCTTGTGAAGGTGGACATCCTGCTCAACGGCGACCAGGTGGACGCGCTGAGCTTCATCGCCCACCGGGACAAGGCCTACAAGCGGGCGCGGCGGCTCTGCGAAAAGCTGAAGGAGAACATCCCCCGGCAGCTCTTTGAGGTCCCCATTCAGGCCGCCATCGGCGGCCGGGTCATCGCCCGGGAGACGGTGAAGGCCATGCGCAAGGACGTGCTGGCGAAGTGCTACGGCGGCGACATCAGCCGGAAGAAGAAGCTGCTGGAAAAGCAGAAGGAAGGCAAGAAGAAGATGCGCAGCCTCGGCACGGTGCAGGTGCCCACCGAGGCGTTCCTCGCGGTGCTGAAGCTGGACGAGTAAGTAAGGAGGACGGCATGAAGAAAAAAGGCTGGCTGTTTCTGCTCCCCGCTCTGGCGCTGGCAGCGCTGCTGGCGCTGTTCTTCCGCGCGCAGGAGGCGGAAACGCCTCAGGCGCTGACGGGAGAGCTGGCCGCGCTGTCCCTGCGCGTCACGGACGGCACGGGGCAGACGCAGGAGCTTTCCTGCTGGCAGAACGAAAACGGCGAGGGCTTTTTCTTCCTCCCCTCCCACGCGTCGCTTGAGGCGGCGGAGCTGCTGGTAAACGGCGAAAGCACCACAGAGCCGCCGCTGGACCTTTCCGCCGTCACGCCGGGAGAGGCCCTTTCCGTCACAGACGGCGGACGGGAGACCACGCTGACGTTCCTCTGCTCCGAGGCCCTCCCGGCGGTGTATATCACCACGGCCTCCGGCTCGCTGGAGGCCGTCCAAGCGGATAAGAGCTATAAGGAGAGCGGCGATATCCGGGTGGTGAACGCGGACGGCACGGTGGAGTACGCGGGACAGCTCAAGTACATCAAGGGCCGCGGCAACACCACCTGGGACTATGAAAAAAAGCCCTATAACATCAAGCTCACGGAAAAAGCGGACCTTTTCGGCATGGGAGCGAGCAAGGACTGGTGCCTGCTCGCGAACTACCGGGACGAGAGCTATGTCCGAAACGCCATGGTCTTCGACTATGCCCGGGAGATGGGCGTCGCGAACACCACGGAGACCCAGTCCTTTGACCTCTATGTGAACGGCGAGTACCAGGGCCTGTACCAGCTGACGGAAAAGGTGGAGATCGGGGAAAACCGTCTGGAGCTGCCGGATCTGGAGGAGCTGAACGAGCTGAAAAATCCCCAGAAGGGGCTGGATGAGTTCCCCACCTTTGACTACGGCAACGCCAAGGGCGTCTCCTTGCCCGCCACACCCGCGGAGCGCGACGGCTTTTTGATGGAGCTGGACTTCCCGGAGCGCTGGGCGGAGGAGGTCAGCGGCTTTGTGACGGCGCAGGGCCAGCACGTGGTGCTGAAAAGCCCGGAAAACGCCTCGGAGGAGCAGGTGGAGTACGCGAGGGCGCTGGTGCAGGAATTTGAGGACAGGCTGCTCGCGGGTGACGAAGGCTATCTCGACTGCATCGATCTGGACTCCTGGGCGCAGCTGTACCTCATCGAGGAGATTTTCGAGGATGTGGACTGCGGCTTATCCAGCATCTATTTCTACATACAGGACGGAAAGCTCTATGCCGGGCCGCTGTGGGACTTTGATCTGACCATGGGCGCGTCCTACGCCGTGACCAATCCCCGCACGCTCTACGCCGCCTGGCCGGAGCGGACGGAGAGATATACCTCCTACTTCCTGCCGGAGCTGTACCGGCAGGAGAGCTTCCGCGCGCGGGTGACGGAGCTGTACGCGGATGGCTGGGACGAGGCGCTGACCGCTCTCGCGGCCCGGGCGGAGGACTATGTCGCCGCCGTGGCGGCGGGCGCCCGCATGGACGCTGTCCGCTGGGGCAAGGACTATGAAGCGACCCTGGCCCAGGGGGCCTACCTGCGGGACTACCTGACCCAGCGGCAGGACTTCCTCACGAGCCTCTGGGTGGAGGGCGTGCGCTATCAGCGCGTCCGGCTCATGGGCAACGTCTACACCCGCTACTATGAGTACGCCGTGGAGACGGGAGACACGTTTGACGATTTTCCGGCGCTCTATAAGGAGGGCTATACGCTGGAGGGCTGGTATTACGAGGGGACGGACGAGCCCTTCGACCCCTCCGCGCCCATCACGGAAGATACTTATCTCTACGCCAAGTGGACGGCGGACTGAAAAAGCAAAACTCGGTTTGCCCTATGCAAGTCCCCGCCTGAAAAGACAATATCTGTAAAACATCGGACCCTCCGTATGATCGCAATCACACGGAGGGTCCTTTTTGTACATTCTTCAGGCTTGCGGACGGCAAGTCCGCATTTATACTACCCACTGCCAGATCAGATAAAGCAGCAGCAAATGGAGCGGATAGAAAGCGTAGCAGAAGTACTGGAAAGGCTTTGCGTGGTATCCCTGACGGCCGTCATACAGCCAGATGGGGAGCAGCGCCAGCAAAGCAAGGCCCTGCTGCACGATTTCGAACTCATATCCTGCCACAGAAACGGAATAGTAATATCCTCCGAGGATGTGGATGTTCAAAATTGCCAGACATACCAGCTGTCCAAGGAAGCACCACCATTTTTTCTCCCGGAAGAAGTAAAAAACAAGCACAGTCAATACCCCGGCGCCGAAATAATCGACCATGGCAACGGTACCGAGCAGAAAATCGACCAGAACCGTTACGATGGATACCAGCCAGGTCAGCCACCGTTTTTTTGCCGCCTTCGTCTTTTCAATCAGGGCGATAGAGAGCAAGGCAATGAGGAAAGTCCAGAGCACGTTCTGGTGGAAGGGATAAATGACCGAGCCTGCGTACATCAGGTTAAAAGGGATTTCCGACAGGACGGCAAAAACAAGCAGTCTCCGTATGTATTTCCGGACATCGGATGTGTGGAAATACCCTTCCGCGATCATAAAGGAGAAGATCGGAAATGCCATCCTTCCGAGGCAGGTCAGCCACTCCTGCGCCGGGAACAATGTGGCCCAGAGATGGTCGCACAGCATGAGGGCCATGGCCAATATGTGCAGGGTAAACGAACTGATCCCCCTGGATTTTCCGTGCGTCATGCCTGTGATCCTCCTCTGTATCCCTGTGAGCGGCAAACTCCGCTTTGCCGGATGCAAACAGCAAAATTTTGCCGTCCCGGCAGATTTTGACTTCTCTCGCGCCTTTGATGCATTCAATATACCAGAAACCTGCGGGAAATTCCACCGTCTGCACAAGGAAACACCCAAACGGGCCTTGAAAATCTTTCGGGGGCTCCCGCCGGCGGCTTTCCCGGCTCTGGGTGTCATGGCTGTTTCATGCCACCCGGCGCGGGAACTTATTTTGTTTCAGGGCGTCGTTTGAACGGGCCGGAGAAGCGCAAGCCCCTTGCGAAATGGCGCGGCAGGGTGCATAATTAAACTGGCAGAATATTTCTGAGCGGGAGGGGCGCGTATGTATAAAAAACGGGTGCGGCAGATGCTGGCGGAGCTGACAAGGCAGCTCAGCGCCAGACCTGCCTCCGGGTATCTGAAAATGAACCGCGGCGAGCTGACGGAGCTGCTGCAGCGGCACGATGCCTCCCGGCGGCTGGAGGAGCTGCTGGCGGAGGAGGGGCGGCTCACCTGCGAGCGGGTGGCGGCGCAGTGGCAGGACGTGCTGGACGAGCTGTCCCCCGCGCCGGAGGAGGGCTGGCTCCGCTATACCTACCGCTTTGCCTGCGGGACGCTGTTCCCCCGGCCGGAGCAGCGGCAGGAGCGGCACCGCTATGGAGCCGCCAGCTCGCTGCTGCTGGCGCTGCTGCAGGTTTTGTTTGACGACGAGCGCCGCCGTCTGCCCTTTGATTTTCACCGGGATATCGATTTGCTCGGCGAGGAAGAATACGCCGGGGAGGATCACGCCGCCAGCTACGCCCGCTTTATCCGGGCCTACCGGCGGGAGTATGTCTATGAGATGATGCGCCTGGGGCTGGAGGCCACGCCCTTTAAGTCGCTGGAGCATATCGCGGGAGTGCATCATGTGGCCATGTGCGCGGCGCGGGACATGAAGCGCGCGGGCTTCCCGGTGGATTTGTCCCTGGTCTCCGCCGCCGCCTGCGGCCACGATATCGGCAAGTTCGGCTGCCGCCCCGGCGAGCGGGTGCCGTACCTGCACTACTATTACACCGACCAGTGGTTCAACCGTCAGGGCCTTTCGGACATCGGCTACATCGCCGCGAATCACTCCGTCTGGGATATGGAGCTGGAAAACCTCTCCGTGGAGAGCCTGCTTTTGATCTACGCCGACTTCCGGGTGAAGCAGGAGCGGGACGAGCAGGGCCGGGAGGTCACGACGCTCTATACCCTGCAGGAGGCCTTCGACGTCATCTTAGCGAAGCTCGACAACGTGGACGAGGCCAAGCGCACCCGCTACACCTATGTGTACGCGAAGCTGCGGGACTTTGAGGAGTATATGATCTTCCTGGGGGTGGACGTGACCCTCTCCGGCAAGCCCCTGAATCCGCGGCCCAAAAAGGATATCGCCCTCATGGAGCGCTGGGAGGCGGTGGACGCGCTGCGCCTCATGGGCGTGGAGCACAACCTGCGGCTCATGCACCGGCTCAGCGACCAGCGGCAGTTCGCCGCCATTCTGGAGCAGGCCCGCAGCGAGACCGACTGGAAGCGGCTGCGGGCGTACCTCAACATCTTCGCCTCCTACTCGGTGTATCTGCGGCAGGAGCAGAAGATCCAGACCCTGCAGTTTCTCTATGAGCTGCTGATGCACAAGGAAGGCGACATCCGCCGCCAGGCCGCCACCCTCATGGGCGACATTCTGGCCCGCTTCCACGCGGGCTACGCCAAGGAGGTCCCGGCGGACTGCGCCCCGGACAGCGCGGGCGGCACCGCGTTGCGCCAGTGGGAGAGCCTTCTCGAACGCATTCTTCATCCCGACCACAAGCTCATGCCCCAGCATAAGCGCTGGATCCACTATACGCTGAAAATGGTGGCGGGCTCGCTGCTGGAAAAGTGCCGGGATCAGGACCGGGAGGCGTTTTTAGGCGCGCTGCTGCGCTATTACAGCGCACCGGCGGCGCTGGACGACGTGACCGCCTTCACCCTGACGGAGACGGCGGCGGCCCTGCCGCTGGAAAGCTGCAGCCGCCAGCAGCTGGAGGGGCTGCTGCGCTTCGTCTCGGCCCTTTGCGGGCGGGAGCCTGTGACCGTCCGGGCGGCGGCGCTTTTGCTGCTGCGCCGCCTGTATCCGCTGATGGAAAACGCCGCGGCGCTGGAGCGGACGGCGGAGGAGCTGGACGTCTCCGGCAGCGCCTCTCTTGCGCTGCTGCGCCGCCAGACGCTGGAGCAGTGGCGCGGCGCGGAGTCCGGGGAGGTCTGCCGGCTCACGGACGAGAGCTTGTCTGAGATCTTCCTCGAAAACCTCAAGACCGCCACGCCCTGGATCATCAAGGAGATCAACATCCGCCTGCTGACGGATTTCGCCGCGGGCAGCGGCGGCGGCTATCATCTGCTGCATATCGCGACCCACCTTTCAAACCTCGTCATGGTCAGCGAGCAGATCACCGTCCGCCACGCCGCGGGCGCGGCGCTGCTGCGCATCGCGCCCATCCTGACCTATGACCAGCGCAACGAGGTCTCCGTGGAGCTGACACGGGGCCTTGAGATCGACCAGCAGGAGTTCTCCAAATATATCCCCACCTATCTGGGCCAGTTCTTCCTCTGGCTCCCGCCCGCCCAGCTGGAGGAGAGCATCCGGGAGCTGCAGGAGTCCCTCGGCAGCGCCAACGACCGGGTGGTTTCCGCCGCCATCAGCACCGTGGGCGTGCTGTATGAGAATTACGACGCCTACCGCAGCCGCTTCCCCGAGGAGGACGAGGCGTACCGCGGCCGCC
The DNA here is from genome assembly GCA_051867615.1 of Oscillospiraceae bacterium. Taxonomy (GTDB): domain Bacteria; phylum Bacillota; class Clostridia; order Oscillospirales; family Oscillospiraceae; genus RGIG5472. Next base: position 15,894 of record JBJDYU010000038.1, read on the forward strand.
GCCAGCGGCTGCTGGGGATGCTGCTGAAGGGCCTCGCGGGCTTCCGCAGCGAGGTGCGGCAGGAGGCGCTGCTGGTCATCGGCGACAGCGTGTTCGGCTCCTCCGTCCTCAGCACCCACGAAAAGCGGCAGGCCTTTACGCTCGCCGCCAAGAAGCTGCTGTTCCTTATCCATGAGGATCAGGGCGGCGACCTGACCTTCTTCTACCGCACCGCCGCGCTCATCCACATCTACCGCTTCATCACCGACCAGCTGCTCACCCGGGGCGGCTTCAACTTTGAGGAGCGCAAGAAGGTGGCCTTCTTCCCCGGCACCTTCGACCCCTTTACGCTGAGCCACAAGGCCATCGCCCGGCACATCCGGGACATGGGCTTTGAGGTGATGCTCGCCATCGACGAGTTCAGCTGGTCGAAAAAGACCCAGCCCCACCGCATCCGCCGGCAGCTGGCCTCCATCTCCGTGGCGGATGAATTCCATGTGCACATCTTCCCCGAGGATTTCCCGGTGAATATCGCGAACCCTGAGAACCTGCGGCGGCTGCGGGAGGCTTTCCCGGGCCGGGAGGTCTACATGGTGGTGGGCAGCGACGTGGTGGGCGGCGCGTCCGCCTACCGGGCCGCGCCCTCGCCGTACTCCATCCACGGCTTCCACCACGTCATCTTCCGCCGGGAGACCCAGAACACGCCCCGGGATTACAGCTGCATCACGGGCAAGGTGGTGGAGCTGAGCCTGCCGCCGCACCTCGAGGACATCTCCTCCACCCGCATCCGGGAGGCCATCGACGCCAACCGGGATATCTCGAACCTCATCGACCCCGTGGCCCAGGAGTATATTTACCTCCGGGGCCTGTACCTCCGCGAGCCGCTGGATAAGCCCGTGCTGCAGACGGGCGATCTGAGCTTCACAAGGCTGGATACCCTCACGGACGAGGCGGCGGAGCTGCTCTGCCGCGCCCGTCTCGCGACGCCGGAGCTTTGCTCCCTCATCCGCCGCAGCGGCGACATGGTGCTGCTGCTCCACCGGGAGGAGCGGGAGGCGGTGCTGGGCTTTGCCGCGGGCCGCTATCTCGACTCCCATGAGCTGTTCGCCCGGCTGGGCAGCGCCCGGCTCTCCACCCATATCCGGGAGCGGGCTGCCGGCCGCACGCTGCTCATCAGCGGCATCTGGACCGTCCGGAGCGGAGACGCGCAGGAGCTGACGCAGCAGCTTCTGACCGAAGTTTTGACCCGGGCGCTGCACCGGGAGTACAGCTTCGCCCTGTTCTGCCCGCTGGAGGGCGGCTGCCCGCCGGTAGTGGAGGAGACGCTGGGCCTGCAGGGCTTCCTCCCCACGCCCTTTGAGGGGGCCGGCTGGCGGATGGTGGACATGGGCGCGCCCATCGTTTTGACAAGGAACCTCGAGACCACCATCAAGGAGCCGCTGGCCCACGACCCGCGGGTGCTTTCCGCCATCACCGCCGCCCACCGGCGGCTGCAGCGGACGCTGGCGGAGCTGTATCCCGGCACGCTGGTGCTGTCCCTTTCCGCCGCCACCATCCACCACCGCCTGCTGCAGCGGATCACCCGCTGTAACCACGTTCCCCTGACGCCCACGAAGCCCCGGGTGCTGGGCGAGCATATCTGTGTCCCCTTCGGCAAGATCCTCCGGGGCGTGGCGGTGCCGAACACCGTCACCAAGACGCTCCACACCGACAAGGTCTATGAGCCGGACCTCTCCGCCTTCCGCATTGAGGCGTATCCGGGCTATTCCTCGCTGGAGAATCAGGCCAGGATCATCCGGGCCTTTGACCGTCCGGTCATTCTGGTGGACGACCTGCTCCACGACGGCAAGCGCATCCGCCGTCTGGTGCCGCTGCTGGAGCGTGAAGGCGCGGAGATCTCGCAGGTGCTGGTGGGCTATCTCACCGGCATGGGCCGGGACGTGATGGCCCAACTGGGCTATCCGGTGGAGGGCATCTACTATCTGCCGAACCTCCGCCTGCGCTTTGTGGAAAGCACGCTTTATCCCTTTATCGGCGGCGATACGCTCCGCCGCGCCGAGCCTATGGCGGGCGGATTGCAGCCCTCGGTGAACCGCATCTACCCTTACGCCTCGCCGGAGCTGCCGGACGGCGCCTTCGGCACCGCCGCCTATACGCTGAGCCGCTGCTGCCTTGAAAACGCGCGGAACATCCTTTTGGCCCTCGAGACGGAGTACCGCGCCCTCTTTGCCCGGAACCTGACGCTGGGCCGGCTGGGCGAAGCCGTCATTCTGCCCCTCTGCCCCGACAAGGGCGGCTGCATGGTGTACGATCTCAGCCGTCCCGCCTCGGACTATCTCGAAAGCGATTTGCAGGAGCTGAAGCGCATGGCGGCGGGCGCGTCTGTGGATTCCCGGAGCTGAAAGACCCTGCCCTACGATCAGGAGGAGCCTTATGAACTATTTTACCGACGGAACGCATACGTTCTGCTGCGACGAATCGAATCTGCCCTTCGCGCCCTGCGCGTCTTTGCCCGCGGAGGGGGAGATCCTCTATCTCTTCCGCGCGCCCGCTCTCGCGGGGCGGGAGACCTTCGCCGTCTCAGACGGCGGCGTCATGACGCCCCGGCAGGACGAGCGTCTGCTAAGCACCCTTGAGACTCCCGCGAAAGCGCTGCCGCCGGAGCTGGCGGCCGCCGTGGCGGCGGGCCGCGTCCGGGGCGTGAATCTGGAGCATCCCCGCTTTCGGGAGCTGCTGCCGCCGCTGGGGCGCCCGGAAAAGTACCGGCTCCACCTGCTGGCCCTCGGCGACGTGGGCAGCACGCTGCTGCAGGGGCTGCGGCTTTTAGGGGGCGACGTGCTCTCCGCCATCGGCATCTGCGACGTGCGGCCCGAGGCGGCGAAGCGCTGGGAATTTGAGCTGAACCAGATCAGCCTCCCCTGGGACTACGACGCGCTGCCGCCGGTGGAGATCGTGGAGACGGAGCGCCTGTTTGACTGTGACGTGTTCCTGTTCTGCGCCTCCCGCCATGTGCCGGACGTCTCCGTGAAGAGCGGCGACGTGCGCATGGCGCAGCTCGCAGCCAACGCGCCGCTGGTGGCCTCCTACGCCAAGATGGCCCGGGAGAAGGGCTATCAGGGAAAATTCTGGGTGGTGAGCGACCCGGTGGACCCCCTCTGCAAGGCCGCGCTGCTGGCAAGCAGCCGGAACGAACAGGGAGAAGTGGACGGCAAAGGGCTTCTGCCCGGCCAGATCCGGGGCTTCGGTTTGGGGGTCATGAACGCCCGGGCAGCATATTACGCGAAGAAGGACCCGCGCTTCGCCGACTTCCTCACGGATGGCCGCACCTTCGGCCCCCACGGGGAAGATCTGGTGGTGGCGAACTCCGTCTCCCGCTATGACGACGCTTTGAGCCGGGAGCTGACGGAGCGGGTGGCCCATGCGAATCTCGAGATGCGGGCGCTGGGCTTCAAGCCCTTCGTGGCCCCGGCCCTCAGCTCCGGCGCGCTCAGCGTGCTGCTGGCGCTGCGGGGCCAGTGGCACTGCTCCTCGGTGTACCTGGGCGGCGTGTTTATGGGCTGCAAGAACCGCGACGCAAAAAACGGCCCGGAGATCGAGCGGCTGAAGCTGCCGGAGGCGCTGATGGCCCGCATCCGCGAAACGGCGGATCGCCTGCGGGCCGTGGAGGTCTGAAGGGCGGCTGAAGCGGAAAAAACGCATCGCGCCCCCTGTTTTGGGAAGAATATGAAGGTGGTGTTTTCATGTCTCTGACCGTTGTGATGCCGGAAAACGCGCACTCCGCCCCCCTGCTGGCGCTGCTAAGCGAGCTGCTGGCGGGAAAGGACTGGACGCCGACCGACCGGCTGGAGAACCTCGCGGGAAAGCGGCTCCTCTTTGCCGTGGCGCTGGATGAGGGCGGCTGCAACGAAAGCTGCTACCGGATGCTGGGGCAGCTGCGGCGAGAGCCTGAGCTGCTCGAGGGCTGCGTCGCGGGCGTGGTCGTCACCGGGACGGGCGAGCTGTACACCAAGGCGCTGGCCCGGGAGCTGGTGCTGGCGGCGAATCTCGCGGGCTGTGCCTTCCTGGGCCGTCCGCTGGTGGAAGCCACCGGCTCCCTCAGCAATTTCCGCACCCAGGCCGCCATCTACGGCACCGACCTTAACGAGGCGTACCGCCGGGCGGTGGCGGAACTGCTGGAGCGGCTGGAGAGCTGGTCTCCCCTGCCGCCCCCGGGCCGCGTGCTGGCGCTCCATGCCTCGGTGCGGGACACCTCCAACACCCTGGCGCTCTGGGAGCTGGTGAAGCGGCACCTGCCGGATTCCGTGGAGATCGAGGAGCTGAACCTTCGCAACGGCACCATCGCCGACTGCAGCGGGTGCAGCTATACCACCTGCCTGCATTTCGGCGAGCGGGGCGGCTGCTTCTACGGCGGGCCCATGGTGGAGCAGGTGTTCCCGGCGGTGCGCCGCTGCGATACGCTCATCATGCTCTGCGCGAACTATAACGACGCGCTCAGCGCCAACCTGACCGCCTTTGTGAACCGCCTGACGGCCCTGTTCCGCCAGAGCCGCTTTTACGACAAACAAATGTACGGTCTCGTGGTCTCCGGCTACTCCGGAGGGGACCTGCTGGCCCAGCAGCTCATCTCGGCCCTGAACATGAACAAGAGCTTCTTTCTGCCGCCCCGCTTCGTTCTGATGGAGACCGCCAACGACAAGGGCAGCCTCCTGCGTCTGGAGGGTGTGGAGCAACGGGGCGAGGCCTTCGCCCGGCGGATGATGGGCCTCTGAACCGCCCCGGTTGACAGCGCTGCGGCGGTATGCTAAAATCGTCGTAGGGCCCCGGACGGGCCTTAATCGGCTGAAAAGTGAGGTTTTATTTTGCTCCGCGACATCAAGCCCGGCGCCTGCGCCGTGGCGGTCTTTTCCAGCGCCTTTCTCGCCTTCGGGCTGTACAACGTCCACGCCGTTTCCGGCGTGACGGAGGGCGGCGTGCTGGGCATGACGCTGCTGCTGCAGCACTGGTTCCGTATCTCCCCCGCCGTCACCAACGTGGTGCTGAACGCCGTCTGCTACCTCTTTGGCTGGCGGATGCTGGGGCGGAAGTTCATCGTCTATTCCGCCATCTCCACGGGAGGGTTTTCCCTGGCCTACTGGATCTTCGAGCAGTTCCCGCCCCTCTGGCCCGGTCTCTATGAGACGCCGCTGGCGGCGGCGCTGCTGGGGGCGGTGTTCGTGGGCCTCGGCGCGGGATGCTGCGTCCGCATCGGCGGCGCTCCCAGCGGGGACGACGCGCTGGCCATGGCGGTCTCCCGCCTGACGGGCCTTCGCATCGAGATGGTGTACCTCATCAGCGACCTGACGGTGCTGCTGCTCTCCGCCACCTATATCCCCTGGCGGCGGCTGGGCTACTCCTTGCTGACGGTGATCCTCTCCGGCCAGCTCATCGGCCTGGTGCAGCGCATCCCCCTGCCCGGCGGGAGGAAAAAGGATAAAGACACAGAGACAAATTGAAAGCGCGGCCCTTTCGGGCCGCGCTTTTCCGCATGTTCCGCCGAAAATAAAAACCGGGAGGATTCCAGATGGAATCCTCCCGGTAATTTTTTGCGCTGTGCCGAAAGCGTCTTAGCCCTGATACAGCTCCTTGAGCTTCAGCAGGTGCTCGTAGCGCGCCTTGGCGGCTTCCTCGTTGCGCTGGAACAGATCGCCGGCGCGGTCGGGGAACTCGCGGGTCAGGCGGCTGTAGCGGGCCTCGTTCATCAGGAACTCCTGATAGCCGCCCGCGGGAGCCTTGGAATCCAGCGTGAACTTCTGCTCCGCGGCGGGATTGTAGCGGAACAGGTTCCAGTAGCCGCACTCCACGGCCTTCTTGATCTCGGACTGGCAGTTCATCATGCCGCCCTTGATGCTGTGCATCTCGCAGGGGGAGTAGCCGATGATAAGGGAGGGGCCGTGATAGGCCTCGGCCTCGGTGATGGCCTTGATGGTCTGAGCGGGATTCGCGCCCATGGCCACCTGCGCCACATAGACGTAGCCGTACTGCATGGCGATCTCGGCGAGGCTCTTCTTGGCGACCTCCTTGCCGGCGGCGGCGAACTGCGCCACCTGGCCGATGTTGGAGGCCTTGGAGGCCTGACCGCCGGTGTTGGAGTAGACCTCGGTATCAAAGACGAAGATGTTCACGTCCTTGTTCTGGGCGATGACGTGGTCCAGACCGCCGTAACCGATATCGTAGGCCCAGCCGTCGCCGCCGAAGATCCAGACGGACTTCTTGGAGAGGTATTCCTTCTTCTCCAGAATGTCCGCGGCCAGCGCGCAGGCCTCGCAGTCGCAGTGGGTCTTGCCCTCGGCCTTCAGCGCCTGCATATGGGCCAGCATCTGGGGCTGGCGCTCGCCGAAGACTTCCTTCGCCCTGTCGGTGCCGAGGAACGCGATGCCCTCATCCACGCCCAGGATGCTCTGCTCGAGAGCGGCCACATACGCACGGGTGGCTTCCGCGTTGGCGGCGCCGTCGTCCATGGTGTCCAGCCACTTCTGCGCGGCTTCCTTCAGCTCGGGACGGGCGTGGGGAACTTCGATCAGAGCCCGGGTCTTGTCGGCCAGATTCTGGCGGATAGCGTCCTGACCGATGAACATACCGAGACCGTGCTCGGCGTTATCCTCGAACAGGCTGTTGCACCATGCGGGACCGTGGCCCTCGGCGTTGGTGCAGTAGGGAGAAGTGGCGCCCGGGCCGCCCCAGATGGAGGAGCAGCCGGTGGCGTTGGAGATATACATCCGGTCGCCGAAGAGCTGGGTCACGAGACGGGCATAGCTGGTCTCGGCGCAGCCGGCGCAGGAGCCGGAGAACTCCAGCATGGGCTGCTTGAACTGGCTGCCCTTGACGGTGTTGTCCTGCATATCCTTCTTCTCGGCAACGTCAGCCACGCAGTAGTTGAACACGTCCTGCTGAGCGGCTTCCTGCTCCTGGGCGACCATGGTCAGAGCGTTAACGGGGCAGACACCCACGCAGACGCCGCAGCCCATGCAGTCCAGAGGAGACACGGCCATGGTGTACTTGTACACGCCCTTGCCCTTGCCGGCCTTGATGTCCACGAGTCTCGCGGCGGCGGGCGCGGCGGCGGCCTCCTCCTCGGTCAGGGCGAAGGGACGGATGGTGGCGTGCGGGCAGACATAAGCGCAGTTGTTGCACTGGATGCACTTGTTCTCATCCCACTCGGGCACGGTGACGGCCACGCCGCGCTTCTCGTAGGCGGCGGCGCCCAGCTCGAACTGGCCGTCCACATGGGCCATGAAGGCGGAAACCGGCAGGCTGTCGCCGTCCATGCGGTCGATGGGGAACAGCAGGTTCTTGACCTGACGCACCAGCTCGGGCTTGCCCTCCAGCGCGGTGTCCACGGTCTCCTCCTCCGCGTTGGCCCAGTCGGCGGGCACGTCGATCTTCACGAAAGCGGTGGCGCCGGCGTCGATGGCCTTGTGGTTCATGTCCACCACATCCTGGCCCTTCTTCAGGTAGGACTTGGTGGCGGCGGCCTTCATGTAGTTGATGGCCTCCTCCTGGGGCATGACCTTGGCCAGGGTGAAGAAGGCGGACTGCAGGATGGTGTTGGTGCGCTTGCCCATGCCGATGGACTGGGCCAGGTCGATGGCGTTGATGGTGTAGAGCTGGATGTTGTTGCGGGCGATATAGCGCTTGGCCTCGGCGTTCAGGTGCTGGCCCAGCTCCTCGGGGCTCCACTGGCAGTTGACCATGAACACGCCGCCGGGCTTCACGTCATTGACCATCTTGAAGCCCTTGGTGATATAGGAGGGGTTGTGGCAGGCCACGAAGTCCGCCTTGTTGATATAGTAGGGGGACTTGATGGGCTTGTCGCCGAAGCGCAGGTGGCTGATGGTCACGCCGCCGGTCTTCTTGGAGTCGTACTGGAAGTACGCCTGCACATACTTGTCGGTGTGGTCGCCGATGATCTTGATGGAGTTCTTGTTGGCGCCCACGGTACCGTCGCCGCCCAGACCCCAGAACTTGCACTCAATGGTGCCCTTGGCCGCGGTGTTGGGGGCCTCTTTCGGCTCCTCCAGGGAGAGGTGGGTCACGTCGTCCACGATGCCGATGGTGAACTGGCGCTTCATCTCGTCCTTCTTCAGCTCATTGAACACGGCGAAGACGGAGGCGGGAGGCGTATCCTTGGAGCCGAGACCGTAGCGGCCGCCGATGACCTTCACGTCGTCCCGGCCGGCGTTGGAGAGGGCCGTGACCACGTCCAGATACAGCGGCTCGCCCAGAGCGCCGGGCTCCTTGGTGCGGTCGAGGACCGCGATCTTCTTGGCGGTGGCGGGAATGGCGGCCAGCAGGCGGTCCGCCGCGAAGGGACGGTACAGGCGGACCTTCACGAGACCCACCTTCTCGCCGTTGGCGTTGAGGTAGTCGATGACCTCCTCCGCCACGTCGCAGATGGAGCCCATGGCGATGATGACGCGGTCCGCGTCCTCGGCGCCGTAGTAGTTGAACAGCTGATAGTTGGTGCCGAGTTTGGCGTTGATCTTGCCCATGTAGTCCTCGACCACGGCGGGCAGCGCGTCATAGTAGCTGTTGCAGGCCTCACGGTGCTGGAAGAAGGTGTCGCCGTTCTCATGGGAACCGCGCATGGCGGGATGCTCGGGGTTGAGGGAGTGCTTGCGGAAGGCCGCCACGGCCTCCATGTCGCACATATCCTTCAGATCCTCGAAGTCCCAGACCTCGATCTTCTGGATCTCGTGGGAGGTACGGAAGCCGTCGAAGAAGTTGATGAAGGGCACCTTGCCGCTGATGGCGGCGAGATGGGCCACGGGAGAGAGGTCCATGACCTCCTGGACGTTACCCTCGCACAGCATGGCGAAGCCGGTCTGGCGGCAGGCCATGACGTCGCTGTGGTCGCCGAAGATGTTCAGCGCGTGGGTGGAGATGGTACGGGCGGAGACATGGAACACGCAGGGCAGCTGCTCCGCCGCGATCTTGTACATATTGGGGATCATCAGCAGCAGGCCCTGGGAGGCGGTGTAGGTGGTGGTCAGAGCGCCCGCGCCCAGAGAACCGTGCACCGCGCCGGCCGCGCCGGCCTCGGACTGCATCTCCACGACCTTGACCTGCGTGCCGAAGATGTTCTTCAGGCCGTTGGCAGACCACTGGTCCACGAAGTCAGCCATGGGGCTGGACGGAGTGATGGGGTAGATGGCCGCAACTTCGCTGAACGCATAGGATACGTGCGCGGCGGCGTTGTTGCCATCCATGGACTTCATTTTTCTTGCCATTCGTTATACCTCCTATTTTCTACCGCGGCCCGGGGAAAGGCGGGACCGCCCGAACGCCTTCCTTTCCCTGAAACCGCAGCTAAACATACAGTGTTATTGTAACACGCATTTCCTTTTATGTAAATGCGAAAGCCCGTCTTTCTCACGAAAAATTTTTAGAAATTCTGACAAAATGAGTGCATTTTTAACAGAAAAGCCGGGCATAGAGGGGAAAAAGGAAAATTTGCGGCGGCGGTTTCCAAAAACAGGGGGATATGCTATAATAGATAAAATTACAGTAAAACCGCGTCTCCGGACGCGGAGGGGAAGGAAGGGATCTGCGGTGGTGGCAAACGTGCGCTCTCTCGGCGTCTCCGGCGTGGCCGGGTATGAGGTGCGGGTGGAGTGCTTTCTCTCCGGGGGCCTGCCCGCCTTCGACGTGGTGGGTCTGGGCGACACGGCGGTGAAGGAGGCCAAGGAACGGGTCCGGGCCGCGGCGAAGAACTGCGGCGCGAAGTTTCCCGTCAGCCGCATCACCGTGAATCTGGCCCCCGCCTCGCAGAAGAAAAACGGCACGCTGTACGACCTGCCCATGCTGCTGGCCATCCTCGCCGCGGCGGGAGACATCCCGCCCCTGCCGGAGAAGGCGGCCTTTCTCGGGGAGCTGAGCCTTTCGGGCGGACTGCGCCGGGTCAGCGGCGTGCTGCCGGCGGCTCTCGCGGCAAAGCGCGCGGGGATCGAGACGCTGTATGTCCCCCGGGAGAACGCGGCGGAGGCGACCCTCGCGGCGGGCCTGACGGTCTACGGCGTGGAGAGCGCCGAGCAGCTGCTGCGCCACCTGCGGCGGGAGGAGATCATGGCTCCGGCGGAAAAGTGGGTGCCGGAGGAGGAAACGGTCCGGGAGCCGGACTTTGACGAGGTCATGGGGCAGGAAAACGTGAAGTGCGCGTTGGAGGTGGCTGCCGCGGGCGGACACAACATCCTCTTAATCGGCGCGCCGGGCAGCGGCAAGTCCATGCTGGCCAAGCGCCTGCCCTCCATCCTGCCGGATATGACGGAGAGGGAGGCGCTGGAGGCCACGGAGGTCTACTCCGTGGCGGGTCTGACGGACCCGAAGCATCCCCTGCTCACCCGGCGGCCCTTCCGCGCGCCCCATCACTCCGCCTCCGCCGTGTCCCTCGCGGGCGGCGGGCCGCAGCTGCGGCCGGGAGAGATCTCTCTTGCCCACCACGGGGTGCTGTTCCTCGACGAGCTGCCGGAATTCCGCCGGGACGCGCTGGAGATACTGCGCCAGCCCATGGAGGAGGGCGAGGTGACGGTGGTGCGGGCCGGCGGCTCGCTGCACCTGCCCAGCCGCTTCATGCTGGTCTGCGCCATGAATCCCTGCCGCTGCGGCTGGTACGGGCATCCCTCCGGGCGCTGCACCTGCAGCCGCCGGGACGTGGAAAAATACGTGGCGAAAATCTCCGGCCCCTTGCTCGACCGCATCGACCTCCACATTCAGGTCCCCAGCGTCGAGTACGACGCCATGCGCCGCAGACAGAAGCCCGAAAGCAGCGCCGCCGTCCGCGAGAGGGTCAACGCCGCGCGAAAGATACAGGCGGAGCGCTTCCGGGGAACCTCCGTCGCCTGCAACGCGGACATGACGCCGGACATGGTGGGCCGCTTCTGCAAGCTGGACGAAGCCGGCGAGAAGCTCATGCGGGACTCCTTTGAAAAGCTGGGCCTTACCGCCCGGAGCCATGACCGCATCCTGCGGGTGGCCCGCACCATCGCGGACCTGGAGGGGAGCGAAGCCATTCAGGCGGGCCATCTGGCGGAAGCCATCCAGTACCGCAACACCGACATCCTGCGGGGATGAGGGATGACCGGGCCGGTAACGGCATAAACACAAAAATGCGCGCCGCCGCTCGCGGCGCTTACGAAAGGAACGATAGTAAGCACCATGCAGGAGATCATTCTGGGAAAACTGGGCGAGGTGGCCCTGAAGGGCCTCAACCGCCATCTGTTTGAGGAAAAGCTCATGACGAACCTCCGCCGCCGCCTGCAGCACGACGGAGCGTTCCGCATCACGTCCCGGCAAAGCACCATCTATATCGAGCCGATGGATGAAAGCTGCGACATGGACGCCGCCTACGAGGCGGCAAAGCAGGTCTTCGGCCTTGCGGCGGTGAGCCGGGCCATGCCCTGCGAAAAGAGCAAGGAGGCCATTTTAGAGACGGCGAAGACCTATCTCCGGGAGGAACTGAGCCGGGCCAAGAGCTTCAAGGTGGAGAGCAAGCGGGCGGACAAGACCTTTCCCCTGTCCTCCATCCAGCTGTCCCAGTGGGTGGGCGGCGAGCTGCACGAGGCGTTCCCGAACCTCGCTGTGGACGTGCACCATCCGGAGCTGACGGTCCATGTGGAGGTGCGGGAGACGGAGGCCTTCGTCCACCGTCCCGCCGAGGCGGGCGCGGGCGGACTTCCCATCGGCATGGGCGGCACCGCGGTGTCCCTCCTCTCCGGCGGCATCGACAGCCCTGTGTCCTCCTGGATGATCGCCAAGCGCGGCGTGAGTCTGGAAATGGTCCACTTCTTCTCTCCGCCCTATACCTCCCCTCAGGCGAGGGAAAAGGTGCTGAAGCTGGCGCAGGAGCTGACCGACTGGTGCGGCCGGCTGCGGGTCCACATCGTCCCCTTTACCGAGGTGCAGGAGGAGATCCGCCGCGGCGTGCCGGAGGAGTATTTCACCCTCGTCATGCGGCGCTTTATGATGCGCATCGCGGAGGCGGTGGCCCGGAAGACCGGGGCCAGCGCCCTCGTCACCGGCGAGAGTCTTGGTCAGGTGGCGAGCCAGACCATCGAGGCCATCGCCGTCAGCTCCGACGCCACCTCTTATCCCGTCCTGCGGCCCCTCATCGGCATGGACAAGACGGACATCGTGGCCCTGTCCCGGCGCATCGGCACCTTTGACACCTCCATCCTCCCCTATGAGGACTGCTGCACCGTCTTCACCCCCCGCCATCCCCGGACCCATCCCCGCATCGACGACGTGCGGGCGCTGGAGGAAAAGCTGGACGTGGCGGGACTGGTGGAAAAGGCGGTGGCGGGCATCGAGATTGTCACCGTGCGGCGGCAGAAAAAGGAGGACTGAGCCATGGTACACAGCGCGGAACTTATCGCCGTGGGGACGGAGCTGCTGCTGGGCAGCATCACGAATCTGGACGCGCAGATGATCTCCGAGGCCCTGTCCTCCCTCGGCGTCAACGTATACTGGCACACCGTGGTGGGGGACAACCCCGACCGTCTGCGTCAGGCGCTGGAGATCGCCCGGAAGCGGGCGGACCTCATCATCACCACCGGCGGCCTCGGCCCCACCTACGACGATCTGACGAAGCAGACCGTCTGCGAGACCTTCGGCAAGGAGCTGCGCCTGCACGAGGATATTCTGGAGACCATCCGGGACGTGTTCACGAACCAGCTCCACAAGGATATGCCGGAGAATAACCTCCAGCAGGCCATGTTCCCGGACGGCTGCGCTATTTTCCCCAATCCCGTGGGCACCGCCCCCGGCTGCGCCTTTGAAAGCGGCGGCGTCCGGGTGCTGATGCTGCCCGGCCCGCCCTATGAGTGCCGGCATATGCTGGAGCATTACGCCGTGCCGTATCTCAGAGGGCTCTCGGAGGAGGTCATCGTGTCCCACGACCTGCGCATCTTCGGCATCGGCGAGAGCCATGTGGAGCAGATGCTCCACGAGCAGATGGTGCGCCTGACCAATCCTACCCTCGCCCCCTACGCGAAGCTCGGAGAGTGCATGGTCCGCGTCACCGCCAAGGCGAAGACCGAGGCGGAGGCGGAGGAGATGCTCCGCCCGGTCATAGCGGAGGTCAAGGGCGTGCTGGGCGACGCGGTGTACGGTCAGGACGTGGCGAGTCTGGAGGAAGTGGTCTCTGCGCTTCTCCGGGAGCGGGGACTGACCCTCGCCGCGGCAGAGAGCTGCACCGGCGGCCTGCTCGCCAAGCGCATGACCGACCTCGCCGGAGCGTCGCGGGTGTTTCGCGGCGGCGTTGTGAGCTATACGAACGAAGTGAAGGCGGCGGCTCTGGGCGTGCCGCAGGAGACGCTGGATGTATACGGCGCGGTGTCCGCCGAGACGGCGAAGGCCATGGCGGAGGGCGTCCGCGCTCTCTGCGGCAGCGATCTCGCCGTTTCCATCACCGGCGTGGCCGGCCCGGATAAGGACGACCGGGGCAACGAGGTGGGCACGGTGTTTATCGGCCTCGCCGCCGAAGACGGGACGATGGTGAAGCGCCTGCAGCTGGGCGGCTGGCGGGAGCGTATCCGCACCGCGGCGGCGAACTGCGCGCTGGATCTGCTGCGGCGGCGGCTCATGGGCCTGGGCGAGCTGTAAACGAAAGAGAATATTCAGAAAGGCGGGACCTCTCATGGCGAAGACGAAGAAGAAAAACAGCAATTACGGCGGCTGGCAGCCGCCGAAGCCGGAGCAGCCGGAAAAGGAGAAAAAGCCCTCCCGCTACGGTGTGCCGGGCTGGGCCGTGGCTATTTGCTTTGTGGCGCTGCTGACGGGCCTGTTCCTTTTCACGCAGGGAAGCGGCACGGGCTGGAGCGCGGTGCTGACCTATTTCCTCACCGGCGTCCCGGCTCTGGTGCTGGCGCTGGGCCAGCGCCGGGTGCGGCAGGAGACCGGCAGCAAGGCCGCGGCGGTGCTGATGTGGCTTTTCGCCGTCATCGCGGTGCTGTATCTGATCTCCGGCTTCACCGGGGCGGCCAATCTGCTATACTCCATTTAGCGCTTGATGGAGATAGGTGGCAGCGGAACAACGAAAAACCCCACCACCAAAGGCTAAAATAGTCATTAGGTGCAGGTGAAGCAGGGGCAAGGGCACCACAGTCGAACAGTTTTATAAAAGAAGCCGGATTTTTAGCAAATAAGTAAAGACCTATATGCAAAAAAGAGTTTTCTTTCCGCATATAGGTCTTATGTTTTATTGTATTGTACTGCGTGAGCCCTCACAAAATTTGTAAGAGGTTTTATAAAGCTGTCTGTTTGTTAAAAACATCAAAAGCAGGAGCGACGGAACCTTGCCGCGCCTGCTGGTCGGTTACGCTTTAGCTGTGATTATATGAACAGTTCTATTTTTGCGGCCGTCAAAGCAACAGTATGTTTGTCAGATGCACAGGCTGATGGGGCATAGTGAAATATGCCACAGAGCCTTGATAAAGTAAAGTAGCCCAAATTCAAGCGTTTGGGCTACTTTGCTGTTAAATATTGGGCGATATAATCTTATTGAACATTCCATAGGGACGCGTATTTCCCATTCTTTTTCATGAGTTCCTCATGCGTACCAGTCTCAACAACTTCTCCCTGTGCCATAACATATATACGGTCACAATTTTTAATAGTGGTTAACCGATGGGCAATGATAATGCAGGTCAAATCCTTTTCAAAGTGCGATACCGTGTTTTTGATGCTGGCTTCCGTAACAGTGTCCAAATTGCTTGTTGCCTCATCTAAAATTAAAAGCTGTGGTTTCTTCAACAACGCTCTTGCAATAGCAAGACGCTGACGCTGTCCGCCGGAGAGGTTTGCGCCGTTTTCATCCAGCGGTGTATCATAACCTAAGGGAAGTTTGTCAATAAATTCATCGGCCCGGCTAATTTTACAAGCCAATTTAATTTCTTCATCAGTAGCCTTGCTATTGCCTAACTTCAAATTGTTTTTGATTGTATCCGAGAACAGGAATGTATTCTGATCTACATAGGCAATACCCTGACGTAAGGCATATAGGTTGAGGTCCTTAATGTCTTCTCCGTCCAGAAAGATAGTACCCTGTTCAGGATTATAGAACCGCAAAAATAATTTAGCCAGTGTTGTTTTTCCGCTTCCGCTTTCCCCAACGATTGCGACTTTCTCCCCTCGTTTAATGGATAAATTAATATCTCGTAGCGTTAACTCCCGGTTACCATACCGAAAATCAATGTGCTGGAAGGTCCATGTGCTAATATCGGGTAATGTATTCCCGGAATCTTCAACACATTCTTTTTGTAAATCAAGGATATCATTCAAACGGTCTGCCGCAACGAATGCGGTTTGGATGGTTGGCTGCAGTTCTATCAAATTTTTAATCGGTTCTGTAAAATACGCCAGTAGGGCATAGAAGGTAATTAAAGACCCGACGGTAACCTGTTCAGCCAGTACCATTGAAAATCCAATCCACAAAATGATAACCGTGCCGACCAGTTCTATCGTATCCGCTAATGTATCTTGGGAAATGGAAATCAGGCTGCTTTTGAAAACAGAATTGATAAAGCTATGAAATTTTGTGGTCGTTACGTCCTTGACCTGCTGGTCGGCGCATGCTGCTTTTACAGTTTCCAGACCGTCAATGCTCTCCTTAAAGTAGGATTGCAGCTTAGCATTGTTCTCCATGACCTGCCGGTTACTGCGTTCCACAGGCTTTCGATAGACCAGAATAATTACAGCATAAAACAAGACCATAAGCAGTGATACGAGAAAAAGCCTTTGGTTTAGGGAAAAAAGAATACAGCCGCAGGCTATGACCATAATCGAATCCAGAAGCAATGTCAGCGTTGCGCCAGAAATTGCCTGACGGATCGTTGCCGCATCGGAGAAACGAGACAGGTATTCACCGGTCTGACACATGGCTGCGGAAGAAACGGGAAGATCCACAATGTGATTATAGTATGAAAGAGATAACCGTATGTCGATTTTTCTGGACAGCGAAGCAATCAAATACCCTCGGACAAACTGAATGACCGCTTGCAGCAGGTATAGTACTATCAGCGAGACAAAAATTATGTGAAAACTGGATGCGGATGCCTTTTCAAACACAATCTCCAAAAAGCGTTCCAGCGCGGACTCGTTCGTATGGTCGTGTTCCTCCGGTTCTGCCGCTGTTTCCTCTGTAGACGCCCCTTCATCCTGGTTCAGCTCGTCGTAATAGCCTGTATCGAGAGCAAAATTGTCTATCACGATTTGAAAAACGAATGCACCCATGATTCCAATGGCAGCTACGACAAGCGAAATAGCCAATACACCGGCCAGTTTTCTGTACTGCCCCTTCAGCAGGTCAAAAAATTTAAGGAAGCTGCCGCGGGTATAGTTTCCCGGTTTGAAGGCTTCTGTTTTTTGGAAGGTCACGATGTACCCTGTCCAAAGCTGAAAAAAGGCGTCAAACGGGAGGCGGAGTTTCCCTTTGGCCGGGTCACCGATTACAAATTTTCCGTTTTTGCAACCAAATACTACAACATAGTGGAGCATTGCGCTTTCGGAAACGGTATGCGCGATAAAGGGGAATGTTACTTCTCCTTTTTGTATGCCGTCCAGAAGTTCTTCCTGAGAACCGGATAATGCTTCAGCAAATAGGCCAAGTCTTTCGGCACCGTCTACAAGGCCATACAAGTTTGTTCCGGCCTTGTCGGTTTTGGTCAGTTCCCGATATTTTGAAATAGGCATCTTCAAGCTGTAATATGCAGAGATCATTGATAAGCAGGCTGCTCCGCAGTCTCTCTCGTCATGCTGTAGCACTATTTTCATAAAATATTCCCCACCTATAAGCTATTTTAGAAAATAAGTGGGTGAACTATTCTCACCCACTTATTTCTTGTGTCTTTAGCGATGTACAGATTGACCACTAACATATTGGAAACCCTTCATATGAGCCGCTTCCAAATACATTTTCCGCCGTCCATCGCTCCAGAATAGACGCTCAATCAGACTGGATTTGCTCTTGTATCCGCAAATGGGGCACTTAACATACTGCGAAGCGCCGCCGTCAATGTTACGCATTTCCATTGCAGTCAAAGTTTTCATTCATTTCACCTCCCCCCTCTATGAAGATGTTAAATAGCAAGGCGGAATAGTCACCATACTACCGCTTCCAACAGAGGAAGCACCGGCGAAACGGGACCGCTCCGCCGGGCCTCCGGTTCTGTCGGAAACGCAAAAAGCGGTGTTGAGTGTAACCTCAACACCGCCTGAATCCTGTAAGAGCATAACACAATAAGCCCATCACCCGTGCGCCCACACTTGAAAAAAGAGGATGGCATGGGTATAATGGGGGATGTGGTGCAGTCTAAGACTGTTGTGTTGAGTGCCGATATCACTCTTCATAGGGGTATAGCAAGCGCCAACTTGCTATACCCTGCCGCTTATTTACGTTTCCGTTGACATTTTACTCCAAGCCAAAAGGAAAATCAATACAATTTTCGGAAACAAGCGCCCAGAATTTGTCACCGGAGCGGCTAATCTGCTGAGGGCTTGACAAAGCAGAAAAGGGACGGTAAAATACCATAGAATACGCGAATTGCTGGGATGAGGACAGGTAGCCCCCGTTTTGCGTCGCAAGAGAGCCGCCGGATGGTGTGAGGCGGCGTCGCGGCGGCGGGCGAGATCACCTCGGAGCAGACGGCTGAAACGCATCGGCGGAGTAAGCTGGTCCGGCATGGGAGCCGTTACCTTCTCCCCTCCCGCTGATTTCCGGCGGGAACGGAGCGGCCGGATGCATCCGGCAACGAGAGTGGTACCGCAGAGGACTTTGACGCGCCTTTGTCTCTTGAAAACAGGAGACAGGGGCGCGTTTTTTGCCGCGCGGCGGCTTTCCGCCGGTGAAAACCGGAGAGACTGCAAATCATTGATTCATTCATATAAACCTTGAAGGAGAAAGTCAGATGGAATACAAACAGACGCTGAATATGCCGAAAAGCGGCTTTCCCATGCGGGCGGGCCTGCCCGCCCGGGAGCCGGAAATGCTCAGGCGCTGGCAGGAGCAGGACCTGTACAACGAGCTTTTGAAGAAGAACGAGGGCAAGCCCCGCTTCGCCCTGCACGACGGCCCTCCGTTCTCTAACGGCGACATCCACATGGGCCACGCCCTGAACAAGGCGCTGAAGGACTTCATCGTCCGCAGCTACGCCATGCGGGGCTACTACACCCCCTACATCCCCGGCTGGGACAACCACGGTATGCCCATCGAAAGCGCCATCATCAAGAAGAACAAGCTGGACCACAAGCATATGCCCATCCCCGAGTTCCGCTCCGCCTGCCACGACTTCGCCCAGAAGTACATCGACCGGCAGATGGAGGGCTTCAAGCGCATGGGCGTGGTGGGCGACTGGGAGCACCCCTACAAGACCATGGACAAGGGCTTTGAGGGAGAAGAAGTCAAGGTCTTCGGCCAGATGTACAAGAAGGGCTACATCTACAAGGGCCTGAAGCCCGTGTACTGGTGCCCGCACGACGAGACCGCTCTCGCCGAGGCGGAGATCGAGTATCAGGACGACCCCTGCACCACCGTGTATGTGAAGTTCCCCATGGCGGACGATCTGGGAAAGCTGGGCCATCTGGACCTTGCAAAGCTCTCCTTCGTCATCTGGACCACCACCATCTGGACGCTGCCGGGCAACCTCGCCATCGCGCTGAACCCGGTGGAGAGCTATGTGGTGGTGAAGGCGGAAAACGGCGAGCTGTATATCATGGCCGAGGCTCTGACGGAGAAGGTCATGAAGATCGGCGGCTTTGAGAGCTGGGAGATCGTGGAGCGCCACGAGGGCGCCTTCTTCGAGAATATGCTGGCGAAGCATCCCTTCCTCCCCAAGACCTCCCGCCTTGTTCTCGCGGACTACGTCACCATGGACAGCGGTACCGGCTGCGTCCACACCGCCCCCGGCTTCGGCGCGGACGACTATCAGACGTGCCTGCGCTACGGCATGGACATGGTGGTGCCCGTGGACGACCGGGGCCGCCACACCGACTACGCCGGGAAGTACGCCGGCATGAAGACCGACGAGAGCAATCCCGTCATCCTCGCGGACATGAAGGAGAGCGGCGCGCTCTTTGCTTCTGAAGATATCGTCCACAGCTATCCCCACTGCTGGCGCTGCAAGCATCCCATCATCTTCCGCGCTACGCCCCAGTGGTTCTGCTCCGTGGAGGCCTTCAAGGACGAGGCCGTGGCCGCCTGCGACGACGTCCGCTGGCTGCCCGCCTGGGGCAAGGAGCGCATGATCGCCATGATCCGGGAGCGCAGCGACTGGTGCATCTCCCGCCAGCGCCGCTGGGGCCTGCCCATCCCCGTGTTCTACTGCAAGGATTGCGGCAAGCCCGTCTGCACCGACGAGACCATCGAGCGCGTCTCCGCCCTCTTTGCGGAGTTCGGCAGCAACATCTGGTTTGAAAAGGACGCCATGGAGCTGATCCCCGAGGGCCTTTCCTGCCCCCACTGCGGCGGCAGGAGCTTCGACAAGGAGTCCGACACCCTGGACGGCTGGTTCGACTCCGGCTCCACCCACTTTGCCTCCATGCAGAAGGACCAGGGCTTCTGGCCCGCGGATATGTATATCGAGGGCGCGGACCAGTACCGCGGCTGGTTCCAGTCGAGTTTGCTCACCGCCGTGGGCGCTTTCGGCCACGGCGCGCCCTTCCGGGAGTGCCTGACCCACGGCTGGACCGTGGACGGCGAGGGCCGGGCCATGCACAAGAGCCTTGGCAACGGCATGGACCCCAATGAGATCATCAAGGAGTTCGGCGCGGACCTGCTGCGGCTCTGGGCCGGCTCCAGCGACTACCACGCGGACGTGCGCTGCTCCAAGGATATCTTCAAGCAGCTCTCCCAGAATTACCTGAAGTTCCGCAACACCTGCAAATTCATGCTGGATAACCTGACGGGCTTCGACGCGGAGAATCTGGTCTCTCCTGCCGATATGCTGCCCATCGACCGCTGGGCCGTGACCCGGCTCAACGCCCTGATGGAAAAGGCCGCCGCGGCCTATGACGGCTATGAGTTCCATGTGGTGTCCCACGCCATCAACGATTTCTGCGTGGTGGACCTGAGCAGCTTCTATCTCGATATCATCAAGGACCGTCTCTACTGCGACGAGGCGGAGGGTCTCTCCCGCCGCAGCGCCCAGACCGCCCTGTGGCTCATTCTGGACGCCATGACCCGCATCTTCGCCCCCATTCTGGCCTTCACCTGCGACGAGATCTGGCAGGTCATGCCCCACCGCGCCGGGGACGACGGCCGCAACGTGCTGCTGAACGAGATGGTGAAGCCCTACGCGGACTACGCGCTGAGCGAGGACGAAATGGCCCGCTGGGAGCAGCTTAAGCAGCTGCGCGACGGCGTGAACGCCGCTCTCGAGGCCGCCCGGAACGAGAAGAAGATCGGCAAGAGCCTGGAGGCCCATGTGACCCTTGTCACCGACGGTCCCGCTGCGGAAAGCGCCCTGGCGGAGCTGCGCGCGGCCTTTGAGGAGAGCTGGGCGGACGTGTTCATCGTCTCTGACGTGGAGGTGAGCGAAAACGCGGTGCTGTACGACGCCGCTGCCGAGACCTCCCTCTCCGGCGTGCGCGTGCTGGTCAGCGAGGCCCGGGGCGGGAAGTGCCCCCGCTGCTGGAAGCACAGCGTCAGCGCCGACGCGGAGACCGGCCTCTGCCCCCGCTGCGCGGAAGTGGTCGCGAAGATCCCCTCGCTGCTGTAAGCAAAACCGTGATATGATAAGCGCCCCGCCGAAACGGCGGGGCGCTTTCACAGTTCTACAAACCGGAATTTGTAATTTATTTCATTACATTACTAACAATAAAATCCGTGAATTCTTGTTCTCCTTTTTTATCTAATGCAACTCTTTCTTCATCACTTAAGTCATTAAAATACCTACCATCTTCAACTAAAGAGATTACATCTAAAGGATTTCCTTTGTGCTTTCTATTTGAATTTGGGATAGAAGATAGTTTAAGTGGAGAATCTTTTATTTCTTTAGTGAACGTTCCTTCATTTGTGATTAACGCAATACCTATAAAATAATGAATAAAGCAATCATTCGCTGTACTTTTTGCAAGACTTGCATAATAATCTATCATTTCATCATCCGAGAGAACTTTACCAGCAACTCTTCTAACATATAGTCCAGGCTGCTTTTCTATACTCAATCCATCAATATACAGTCCTGAATCACCTGCAATAACTGGCATATTCAAAACTTTATAATACGCCGTTGCCTTAAGTAACGCATTTTCTATAGCAGTATTCCCATTTTCATCAATTTCCAAATGAATGTCCACATCGCTGGGTGAAAGTATTTTTATTGGATAATCTTTTAGTCTATAGTACATATTATGTAGTTTGTTTTTATTATTTGTTGCGTAAAACAAAGTGATTTCCGTCATAAGTGCTCACCACCAAATCCCGATTAATCGGGTTCATTATACTATACCGCGGCACCGTCCGCAAGGAAGACCGGCGGACTTTTTCCTGCCGTCAGACGGCGCTTCCCATTTGCGCGGTTGCTTTTCCCGGGAAAAACGTGTACACTGAAAAAATATCAGGATAAGATCAACAAAGGAGCGTTGTGCCCATGAAATACGCCCTGCTTTCCGCCCTGCTGGTGGCGGCGGACCAGCTTCTGAAGCGCTGGACGGTGGCCCATCTCGCCGTGGGCGAGACGGCGGAGCTGCTGCCGCCGCTTCTGGGGCTGCGCCATGTGCAGAACTTCGGCGCCGCCTGGTCCAGCTTTTCCGGCCAGCGGGTGCTGCTCACCCTCCTGCCCGCGCTCATCATCGCGGCGGTGCTGCTTCTGCTTTTGAAAAAGATCGTGCGGCACCCCCTCGGCAGGACCGCCTGCGCCCTCGTCCTCGCGGGGGGCCTCGGAAACCTCATCGACCGCGTCTATCCCGGCTATGTGACGGATATGCTGTACTTTCCGTTCTGGCCCAGCTACCCCACCTTTAATCTGGCGGATATCTGCATCGTCATCGGGGCGGCGCTGGGCTGCGTATATTACCTGTGGCTGTACGAGAAGCACGACGCGCCGAAAAAGGAGGATGGCCATGGAGACGATCCTGCTGACGGCGGAAAATAAGGACGAGGGCAAGCGCCTGGACGCCTTTATAGCCGAGGAAGCCGAGGGGCTGAGCCGCAGCGCCGCCCAGCGTCTCATCGCGGAGGAGCGGGTGCTTCTCGCGGGAAAGCCTGTTTTGAAAAGCCGGAAGGTGGCGGCGGGCGAAGCCTACGCCGTGCTGCTGCCCGAGACCGCGGAGGAGACGGCGGCGGAGCCGCAGGATATCCCGCTGGACGTGGTCTATGAGGACGGCGACGTCATCGTGGTGAACAAGCCCGCGGGCATGGTGGTCCATCCCGCTCCGGGCCATCCGGACGGGACGCTGGTGAACGCGCTGCTGTTCCACTGCGCCGGGACGCTCTCCGGCGTAGGCGGCGAAAAGCGGCCCGGCATCGTCCACCGTATCGACCGGGACACCAGCGGCCTCATCATCGCGGCAAAGAACGACTTCGCCCACCGCGCCCTCGCGGCGCAGCTGCAGGACCACAGTCTGGCGAGGACCTACGAGTGCATCGCCGTGGGAAATTTCCGGGAGGACAGCGGCACGGTGGACGCGCCCATCGGCCGGCACCCGGTGGACCGCAAGCGCATGGCCGTGACGGAGAAAAACAGCCGCCGGGCCGTGACGCACTGGGAGGTGCTGGAGCGCTTTCCGGGCTACACGCATCTCCGCTGCCGGCTGGAGACCGGGCGGACGCACCAGATCCGGGTGCATCTGGCCTATCTCGGCCACCCCATCTGGGGCGACACGGTGTACGGCGCGAAGAAGGCGGTGCCGGGCCTGACGGGCCAGTGCCTCCACGCCGTGGGCCTGCGCTTTGTCCATCCCCGGACGGGAGAAGCGGTGACGCTCTCCTGCCCTCTGCCGGAGGAGTTCGAGACGGCTCTGCGCAAGCTCCGGCAGAAAGCGTGAGATGGCCGGAGCCAACGAAACGAAACACAAGAATTCGCAGGAGGAAGCATGGGCGAACTGTCAGTCAAAAAACTGGACTATAGCGATCTGGACTTTCTGTACCGCCTGCTGACCGACGGGGAGGTGTCCCGGAAGCTGCACTGGAGGCCTGCGTCCATGGAGGCGTTGCAAGCGGATTATCACCGGTACTGGGAAAACGACCCGGACGAGAAAAGCTTTATTCTCCAGCTGTCCGGCCGGCCGGTGGGCTGGCTGAAGCTGAACGGCTATGAGGGGGACACGCTGTGGGTCTCCATGCTGGTTATCGCGCCGGCTTTCAGCGGGCAGGGATATGCCAGACAGGCCCTGCGCTTTTCGGAGACCCAGGCCGCGGCGTGCGGCAAAAGGAAGCTCAGAATACAGACGACGGTGGATAATCTCCGTGCCATTGCGCTGTATATCAGACATGGGTTTACGCTGGAGCAGCATGAGCCCGACGACGGGCGGTTCGTGTTCGGCAAGGAGCTGTCCCGGGGCTGACTTTCCTGCGGCAGGGCGGAGCGCTCCGCGTTTCTCCTCTGCCCGTCTTCAAAAACCAGAATATGCCGCTGGCGGGAAAGATTCGCCAAAAAAGGCGAAATCCCGCGGCGGCGCAAAGAAAGGCGGCGAAAAGCCGCCTATTTTTGTCTATTCTTACCGTGGGAGAATGGGCAAAGAGCGCTGTACTGTTTCGCTGTTTTGTGGTATAATATTATGTCAAAATATCATTTTCTGGAGAACATCTATGGAACGGGAAAAGGTACTGCTTTCGGCGGAGGAGATCGGCCGCCAGAAAGCGTTTTGTGAAAAGGTCCGCGCCCTGCTGGCGGAGGAGGGCCGGGAGCTGCTGGCCATGGTGGACACCTTCGGCTGCCAGCAGAACGTGGCCGACGGCGAGCGCATCATGGGAATGCTGCGGGAGATGGGCTTCTCCTTTACGGAGGACCCCTGCGCCGCGGACGTCATCGTGCTGAACACCTGCGCCGTGCGGGAGCACGCGGAGCAGCGGGTATACGGGAACCTGGGCAGCCTGACCCATACGAAAAAGGCCAAGCCCTCCCAGATCATCTGCCTTTGCGGCTGCATGGCCCAGCAGCCCCGGGTGGCGGAAAAGGTGCGCAAGAGCTACCGCCATGTGGACCTGGTCTTCGGCCCGCAGGCCATGTGGAAATTCCCGGAGCTGCTGTACACGGTCTGTCAGCGCCGCCGCCGGGTCTTTTCCATCGAGGAGGAGGACGGCACCATCGCGGAGGGCCTGCCCGTAGTGCGGCAGGGCGGCGTGAAGGCCTGGGTCAGCGTCATGTACGGCTGCAACAACTTCTGCAGCTACTGCATCGTCCCCTATGTCCGGGGCCGGGAGAGGAGCCGGGACGCATCTGAGGTGCTGCGGGAGTGCCGGGAGCTCATCGAAAGCGGCTGCCGGGAGATCACGCTCCTCGGACAGAACGTGAACTCCTACGGCAAGGACCTGCCGGAGCCGATGGATTTCGCGGACCTCCTGGCGGAGATCGACAGAATTCCCGGGGACTATCTCATCCGCTTCATGACGAGCCACCCGAAGGACGCGTCGAAGAAGCTCCTTGACACCATGGCCCGCTGCGAACACGTGGCAAAGCAGCTGCACCTGCCGGTGCAGTCCGGCTCGAACCGGGTGCTGCAGGCCATGAACCGCCGCTATACGAGGGAAAGCTATCTGGAGCTGGTGCGCTACGCCCGCTCCGTCATGCCGGACATCGCCCTCACCAGCGACATCATCATCGGCTTTCCCGGCGAGACGGAGGCGGAAGCCATGGAGACCGTCTCCCTGGTGGAGGAGGTGGGCTACGACGCCCTCTTTACCTTCATCTACTCCCCCCGGCCCGGCACGCCGGCGGCAAAGCTGCCGGACCCCTACACCCGGGCGGAGAAGCAGGTCTGGTTCGACCGCCTGCTGGAGGCGCAGAACGCCATCTCCGCGAAAAAGCACGCCTCCTTTGTGGGACAGAGCCTGCGGGTGCTGGTGGACGGCAGGGAGGACGACGCGCGCTGGAACCTCTCCTCCCGCACGGGAGGCGGACGGCTGGTGCACTTACACGACAGAGAAGAACTCATCGGCAAATACTGCCGCGTGAAGATTACGGACAGCAACACCTGGGCCCTCTTCGGCGAGGTGGAGGAGGTTCTGGGATGAAGATCACTGTACTGATGGAGAACCGGACGCAGCGGGAGGATATGCGCTGCGCCCACGGACTTTCCCTTTATATCGAGACGGCGGAGCGTAAGCTCCTGTTCGACATGGGCCCGGACGGGACGTTCCTCGAAAACGCCCGGACGATGGGCATCGACCTGGCGGAGGTGGACATGGCCTTCCTCTCCCACGGGCATCACGACCACGCGGGCGGTCTCGCCGCCTTCTGCGAGGTGAATGAGAAGGCCAGCATCTATATGGAGAAGGACGCCTTCGGCCTTTACTACGGCACGGCGGGGGAGGAGCGCGTTTACGCGGGCATTGACCAGAGCTTTCTGCGCTACCGCGACCGCTTCGTGTTCACCAACGGCCGCACCATGGTGGATAACGCGGTGACGCTGTTCAGCGACGTGCGGGGAGAGCTGTACTGCGTCCCCCTCAACGACGGCATGACGGAGGAGCGCAACGGCATTTTCGTGCAGGACGACTTCCGCCACGAGCAGAACCTGATCGTGACGGAGGGGACGAAGCGGGTGCTGTTCACCGGCTGCGCCCACAGGGGCATCGTGAACATCCTCCGCCGGACGGAGGAGATCCTGGGCCGCGCGCCGGACGCGGTGGTGGGGGGCTTTCACCTGTATGACCACACCACCGGCGAGCTGCCGGAGGAAAAGCTCCTCAGCGGCGTGGCGGCGGAGCTGAAGGCCCGGCCCGGCCGCTGCTGCACGGGCCACTGCACGGGCATCGCGGCCTACCGCACGCTGCGCAGCGCCCTGGGCGAGCGCTGCGACTACCTGTTCTGCGGCAAGACCATCGAACTGTAAGCGAGAATCGATAAAATCGAGAGAAAGAGAGGCGCGGTATGGCTGAGATCACGCCCATGATGCGGCAGTATCTGGAGATCAAGGAGCAGAACCCGGACGCCATTTTGTTCTTCCGGCTGGGCGATTTCTACGAGATGTTCAACGAGGACGCGGAGCTGGCCTCCCGGGAGCTGGACCTGACCCTGACCACCCGGGACCGGGGCAAGGCCAAGGAGGACCAGACCCCCATGTGCGGCGTGCCCTACCACTCCAGCGAAGGGTATATCGCCCGCCTCATCGCCAAGGGCTACAAAGTGGCCATCTGCGAGCAGACGGAGGACCCCGCCACGGCCAAGGGGCTGGTGGACCGGGACGTGATCCGGGTGGTGACACCCGGCACCGTCATCGACCCCTCCATGCTGGAGGACAGCCGCAGCAACTTCATCGCCGCGGTGTATCTGGACGAGCGCTTCGGCGGCGTGGCTTTCTGCGACATTTCCACCGGCAAGGCCCACGTCACGGGCTTCGCCGGGGAGGACAGGCTGCTGCACGTCATGAACGAGCTGGGCCGCTTCGCCCCCCGGGAGGCGGTGCTGAGCGCGGGCGCGGCGGCGGAGCCGCAGCTGCGTCAGCTTTTGGCGGATAAGCTCTCCTGCCGGACAGAGACGGTGGGAGACAGGCCCTTCGACGCTTTGGAGGCGGAAAAAAACATCCGCCGCCAGTTCGGCGAGGAGGCGTGGCGGAGCCTGCCCCGGGCGGTACCCGCCGCGGCCATGGCTTTGGGCGGACTGCTCCGCTACCTCTACGACACGCAGAAGACCGACCTCAGCTATATCAGGGAGCTTGACTGCTACACTGAGGGGCGCTTTATGGAGCTGGATCTCGCCACCCGCCGGAATCTGGAGCTGACGGAGACGCTGCGGAGCAAGGAAAAGCGCGGGAGCCTCCTCTGGGTGCTGGATAAGACAAAGACCGCTATGGGCGGGCGTATGCTCCGCGCGTGGCTGGAGCGCCCCTTACGCAGCGTCACCGCCATCAACCGGCGGAGCGCCGCGGTGGAGGCGCTGACCCGGGACGCGGTGACGCGGGAGGAGCTGATGGTGGCTCTCGGCGGCATCGGGGACATGGAGCGGCAGATCAGCCGCATCGTCTACGGTACCGCCGGCGGGCGGGACCTCGCGGCCCTGCGGCAGGCGGCGGAGTGCCTGCCAAGGGTAAAGGAGCTGCTCGCGCCCTTTGAGACGGGCCTGCTGCGTGAGCTTTCTCAGGAGCTTGACACGCTGGAGGACGTGCAGCGCCGCATCGCGGAGACGTTGGTGGACGAGCCGCCCTTCTCCGTGCGGGAGGGGAACCTGATCCGGGACGGCTACAACGAGGAGGTGGACCGCCTGCGGGGCATCCTCAAGGGCGGCAAGGGCTTCCTCGCGGAGATCGAGGCCCGGGAGAAGGAGCGCACCGGCATCCGCACGCTGAAGATCGGCTACAACAAGGTCTTCGGCTATTACATAGAGGTATCCAAGTCCTTCGCCGATCAGGTGCCGGAGGACTATATCCGCAAGCAGACCCTGGTGGGCGGCGAGCGGTACATCACGCCGGAGCTCAAGGAGATGGAGAACACCATCTTCACCGCCGGCGACCGCATCGCGGCGCTGGAGTACGAGCTGTTTTCGGAGCTGCGGGACTTTGTCTCCGGGCAGATGGAGCGGGTGCAGCGCAGCGCCGCCGCCATCGCGGAGGCGGACGCGCTCTGCTCTCTCGCCGCCGTGGCGGTGAAGCAGCGCTACTGCCGTCCCACGGTGGACGAGAGCGGCCGCATCGAGATCCGGGAGGGCCGCCATCCGGTGGTGGAAAAGACGCTGCAGGACGCGCTGTTCGTCCCGAACGACACGCAGATGGACGAGGATGCCCAGCGTGTCGCCATCATCACCGGCCCCAACATGGCGGGCAAGAGCACCTATATGCGGCAGGTGGCCCTCATCGTGCTGCTGGCGCAGATCGGGAGCTTTGTCCCGGCAAAGAGCGCCCATATCGGCGTCTGCGACCGCATTTTCACCCGCATCGGCGCCAGCGACGATCTGGCTGCGGGCCAGTCCACCTTCATGGTGGAGATGACGGAGGTCTCCGCCATCCTTCACGCGGCGACGAAGGATTCCCTGCTGATTCTGGACGAGATCGGCCGCGGCACCTCCACCTTTGACGGCATGAGCATTGCCCGGGCGGTGGTAGAGTACTGCGCGGATGAGAAAAAGCTCGGCGCCAAGACCCTTTTCGCCACCCATTACCATGAGCTGACGGAGATGGAAAACTCCCTCCGGGGCGTGAAGAACTACAACATCGCGGTGAAAGCCCGGGGGGAGGATATCATCTTCCTGCGCAAGATCCTCCCCGGCGGCGCGGACAAGAGCTACGGCATCGAGGTGGCGAAGCTGGCGGGCCTGCCGAAGGACGTGGTGCGGCGGGCCAGGGACATCCTGCGGGAGCTGGAGAGCGGCGCGCCGGCGGCCCCTGTGCCGGTGAAGACGTGCGACGCGGCGGAGGAGAGCGGGCAGGTGAGCCTTGGCTCTCTCGCGGAGCAGGAGGTGGCGGAGCGGCTGCGCCGCCTGCAGCCGGACGCGCTGACGCCCATCGAGGCGCTGGGCCTGCTGTACGAGCTGAAGCAGAAGCTCCAGTGAACGGAAAGGACGAATTTGACCCATGGCGAGAAAAAACGCAAAGCACAGCTACATGACCCGGACGGAGGTCATCGGGGGCCTCATCTTCTTCGCGGTGTACCTGCTGGTGATGCCCCTGCTGCTGCAAAAGATTTATACCCTCATCGGCGTGCTGCTGGACGTACACATCTCCTCCGCCCTGGCGAACGTGGTGTATTACTACATTCTCTTTGCCGTGACGGTGGTGCTGTTCACCCGCTTTTTAGGCGAGACTACCTCCCGCTTTTTCGGCGAGCTGAACCGCTGCCTCACCACGGCGGGCATGGCCCTTGTGCTGTTTTACGGGGCGAATGAGCTGTTTTACCGGCTTTGCAGCCGCCTGTATATGTCGGTCACCAACCTCAACGACGTGACCATCGCCGCCCAGATCGACGACGCGCCCCGCACCACCGCCTTCATCATCATCTTTCTCGCGCCCTTTGTGGAGGAGGTGCTGTTCCGGGGCCTGATCTTCGGCTGTCTCGCGGAAAAGAGCGTCCCGGCGGCCTACGCGGTCTCGGCGCTGCTGTTCGCCTTCGCCCATGTGTGGCAGTTCCTCATAGGCGGCATGGGCCTGGGCTATCTCGTGGTCATGCTGCAATACCTGATCCCCGGCCTCGTCTTTGCCTGGGCCTACGGCCGCAGCGGCTCCGTCTGGACCAGCATTCTGGTCCACGCCTTGGTGAACGCCCTCGCCTTCTGGGCGCTGGCGTAAGGCCGGCTCCGGAACGGAGAAACAAAACTTTTCAGTAAAGGAGGACCCCCTATGCCTCATATCCAGTGTCTCGATCCCCATCTTGCGGACCTTATCGCCGCGGGCGAGGTGGTGGAGCGCCCTGCCAGCGTGGTGAAGGAGCTGGTGGAAAACGCGGTGGACGCGGGGGCCTCCGCCGTGACGGTGGAGATCCGCCGTGGCGGCATGGAGCTGATCCGGGTCAGCGACAACGGCTGCGGCATCGCGCCGGAGGAGCTGCCCACCGCTTTTCTGCGCCACGCCACGAGTAAGCTCCGGCAGGAGAGCGACCTTGCCGCCATCGGCACGCTGGGCTTTCGGGGCGAGGCGCTTGCCGCCATCGCGGCGGTGAGCCATGTGGAGATCGTCTCCCGCAGCCGGGAGCGGGAGGGCGGCGCGTCGCTGCGCCTTTCCGCCGGCGCGCCGGAGGCGGTGGAGGAGGCTCCCTCCGCCGAGGGCACGGTCATCGCCGTGCGGGATTTGTTTTTCAACACCCCGGCGCGGCTGAAATTCATGAAAAAGGACGCCTCCGAGGCCGCCGCCGTGCACAGCGTGCTGCAGCAGCTGGCCCTGAGCCATCCGGAGGTCTCGCTGCGGCTGGTGAAGGATGGGCAGGAGGTGCTGCATACCCCCGGCGACGGGAAGCTGCTCTCCGCCGTCTACGCGGCGCTGGGCCGGGATTTCGCGCTGGGCCTCACGGAAGTCGCGGGAAGCGACGGCAGCGTCAGCTGCCGGGGCTTTGTGACAAAGCCCCTCATGGGCCGCGGCACGAGAGGGATGCAGATATTCTTCGTCAACGGACGGCTGGTGAAATCCCAGCTCCTCACGGCGGCGCTGGAGGAGGGCTACCGCAACCAGCTTCTGAAGGGGAAATTCCCCGGCTGCGTGCTGCATCTGACGCTCCCGGTGCGGGAGGTGGACGTGAACGTGCATCCCGCCAAGACCGTGGTGAAGTTTTTGAATGAAAAAGCGGTGTTCGACGCGGTGTACTATACCGTGCTGGACGCGCTGGCGGAGCAAAAGGGTGTGAGCGCGGCGAAGCCCGCGGCGGAGCAGCGGAACGCCCGCGCTGACTTTTATCAGACCATGCGTGCGGAGGAGTTCCGCCGGCAGGCATCTCAGACCCCGGCAAAGCCCGCCTTTACGGCGAAGCCGGAGCAAAAGCCCCAGTCTCCCGCCTTCGTATCCCGGGAGGATACCGGCTTTGTGAGCAAGGTGCCGCCGGTGAAAAGCGGCGAAAGCGCTCTCTTAAGGGCGGAGGACAGCGCCCTCCCCTTTTACCGGGTGGAGAAGGTGGAGACGAAGCTGGTGGACAGGGCCACGGGCGGCGAGACCGCCGTACCCAGGGCAGCGGAGAACGGCCCGGTTTTCACCATCCGTCCGCCGAAGCGCCCGGAAACAGAACGCGCGCCTGAAAAGGCCGCCGCAGAAAAAGCGGAGGAAAACGCAGCCCCCGCTCCGGCGGCGGAGATGAACGCTGCGGCGAAAGAGACTATGCCGGAGCAGACCGCTCTGCCCATGGCGGAGGATGCCCAGCAGACCCTCCTGCGGGAGGAGGCGCCCTGGCGCATCGCGGGAGAGGTGCTGAAGACCTACATCGTCTGCGAGGACGAGGGCGGCACGGTGCACCTCATCGACAAGCACGCCGCCCATGAGCGCATTCTGTTTGACAAGCTGAAGGCCGGGACCTACGAGGTCATGGGCCAGATGCTCCTCTCCCCCATCGCGGCGGAGATCGGCGCTTCAGCCTGCGCGGCGCTGCTCGAGAGACGGGAGCTGCTGGAGGAGTTCGGCTTTCTCTGCGAGGATTTTGGCCCCGGGGCGCTGCTGGTGCGGCAGCTCCCGGCGGATATCGACGCGGCGGACGCGGCTTCGGCGCTGGAGATGCTGGCGGAGGGGCTCCTCTCCTGCCGCAATACCGACCCTGCCGCCGCCCGGGACGCCATGCTCCACACCGTGGCCTGCAAGGCCGCCATCAAGGCGGGCATGAACAGCAGCGAAGCGGAGCTGCGGGCCCTGGTGCGCCGGGTGCAGAGCGGCGAGATCCGTTACTGTCCCCACGGCCGTCCGGTGGAGGCGAGCCTCACAAAATACCAGCTTGAGAAGATGTTCCGCCGGGCGTAGCGCGGAGCGGAGAAAGGAGACGCCATGACACAAGCGAAGATCGTGGCCCTCTCCGGCCCCACCGCCTGCGGCAAGACCCGGCTGGGCGTGCTGCTGGCGCAGAAGTTTGACGGAGAAGTGGTCTCCTGCGACTCCATGCAGCTTTACCGGGGCATGACCATCGGCACCGCCGCTCCCACGGCGGAGGAGATGGAGGGCGTGCCGCACCATATGGTGGCGGTGGCGGAGCCGGGCGAGCAGTATTCCGTGGCCCGCTTCGTGCAGGAGGCGGACGAATGCGTGCAGGACATCCTCCGCCGTGGGAAGCTCCCCATCCTCGTGGGCGGCACAGGGCTTTACATGGACGCCCTCATCCGGGGCAATGGCTTCGCCGCCGGGGACTGCTCCGGCGAAGTGCGGAAAAAGCTCTATGAGCGGGCGGAACAAGAGGGCATTGAAGCGCTGTACCGGGAGCTTGCCGCCGTGGACGGCGAAGCCGCGGGGCGGCTGCACCCCAACGACGAAAAGCGCATCCTCCGGGCGCTGGAGGTCTACTATGAGACGGGCCGGACCATCTCGCAGCACAACGCCGAGACGAAGGCCCGGGAGGATAAGTACCGCGCGGTGCGCATCGCCCTGGCCTTTTCTGACCGGGAGGAGATGAAGCGCCGCATCGACCGCCGGGTGGAGGCCATGGCGGAGCAGGGACTGCTAAAGGAGGTACAGGCGCTGGTGGATCGGGGCCTTGACCGCTCCTCCACCGCCTGGCAGGCCATCGGCTACAAGGAGTTTCTCCGGGTCTACGACGGCGAAGCAACCGTTCAGGAGGCGCTGGAGGAGGTCAAGCTCCGCACCCGGCAGTATGCCAAGCGGCAGCTGACCTGGCTACGCAAAAAGGACCCCCACTGGATCTTATGGGGAAATGAGAGGGATTTTGCGTGGGCCCTCCAGAAAGCGACAGAAATCCTCACCGCCGAGGGATTAGTATGAATCCCGAGGCGGGCGGCTGAAACGAAACAGTCGTCCGACAAACAGAAAGGACGACAAAACGATGAAAACAGATTTCAGCTATCAGGACGTATTCCTCACCCGCGCCCGGCAGCGCCGCTGCCCCGTCACCGTGTTCCTCGTCAACGGCTTTCAGATGCGGGGCGTGATCGACGGCTTCGACGTGTTTACGGTGGTGCTGCAGAGCGACGGAAAGCAGAACCTTATTTACAAGCACGCCATTTCCACCATCATGCCCCTGCAGCCCATCGAGCTTCGGGAGGAGGGCCAGCAAGCCTGACTTCCGGCGCGGAGGGGGCGAGAGCAGGAGAAATCGAGGTACATCATGAAATCCCGCAAATTTGCCGGCGCGGCGGTGGCCGTGCTGCTGCTGGCGGTTCTCGCCTATTTCGGCATGGAGCTGTTCCGCGCCCTCTCCGACCCCTTCACCACCACCTCCGTCACGCAGAGCGTGGCGGAGGAGACGGTGCGGCTTTCGGGCTATATCGTGCGGCAGGAAACGGTGCTGGACAACCCCAGCGGCCTGCTGTCCCTGGCGCTGAACGAGGGGGAAAAGGTGGGCGTGGGCCAGACTGTGGCCATCCTCTACAGCAATGACGACGCCATGGAGCTGCAGCAGGAGCTGCAGGCGCTGCAGGTCAAGCAAAAGCAGCTGAGCTACGCCGAGAGCGTGACCCTCGGCACGGCCTCCGCCCTGCGGCTGGACAGCGAGATACTGGAGGAGCTGCTGACGCTGCGCTGTCAGCTCTCGGCGGTGGGTCTCGGCGGCGAGACGGAAAGCACCGTGGCCGCCCTCCGGGCCATGGTGATGCAGCGGGATTACTCCGCCGGCGACGCGGACCCCACCGAGGAGCTGCGGCAGGTGGAGAAAGAGATCGCCGCGCTGGAGGCGCGGCTGAAAAGCTCCGCCAAGGAGATCACCGCCCCCGCCGCGGGCATTTACTCCGCCGCGGTGGACGGCTATGAGGCGGTGCTGACGCCGGAGACGGCGGCGGAGCTGCGGCCCTCGGAGCTTCTCGCGCTGCAGCCGGACGCGGCGGTGAGCTCCTCTCTCGGCAAGCTCATCGGCAGCGCCACGTGGTATTTCGTCTCCCCGGTGGAGGCGGAGACCGCCGCGAGGCTGCAAAAGGGCCGCTCCGTGCAGATGCGCTTTTCCGGCGCGCTGACGGGAGACATCAGCTGCCGCGTGGAATCCGTCGGAGCGGAGGAGGACGGCAAATGCACGGTGCTGTTCTCCTGCGCGAATTATGTTTCGGAGATGACCCGCCTGCGCAAGGCGGAGGCGGAGATCGTGTTCGACTCCTGGAGCGGGCTGCGGGTGCCGAAAAAGGCCCTGCGGGTGGATGAAAACGGCCAGACGGGCGTGTACTGCGTGATGGGCCTCGCGGCCCGTTTCAAGCCCGTCAGCATCATCTACACGGGCGAGGATTACTGCCTGGTGGAGGCGGACGAGCCCAAGAACGAGACCCTCCGCATCCGGGCGGGCGACACAGCCATCATCGCCGCGAAGGACCTGTACGACGGGAAGATCGTGGGCTGACGACGGCTCTTTTGTGGAAATCCTTTTCTTTTAAGAGCGGTTGTTATAGAAAGGAGAAAAGACCATGTCTGTTGCGGAAAACATCCGGGCGGTGCGCGAACGGATCGCCGCGGCGGCAAAAAGTGCCGGCCGGGACCCGAAGGAGATCCTCCTTGTGGGCGCGAGCAAGATGAACGACGCCGCCGCCTGCCGGGAGGCCATCGCCGCCGGCATCGACGCCCTGGGGGAGAACCGGGTGCAGGAGATGACGGTGAAGCTCGCGGAGGACGCCTATACGGGCGCGCCGCTGCACTTCATCGGCCACCTCCAGCGCAACAAGGTGCGCCAGGTGGTGGGAAAGGCGGCGCTGATCCAGTCGGTGGGCTCGCTGCCGCTGCTGCACGAGATCGAAAAGGAGGCCGCGAAGCAGGGCCTTTGCCAGGATATCCTGCTGGAGGTGAACATCGGCCGGGAGGAAGCCAAGAGCGGCTTTCTGGAGGAGGAGGTCTTCGCCGCCGCAGAGGAGACGAAAAACTGCCCCCACGTGCGGCTGCTGGGGCTGATGACCGTGCCGCCGGCGGAGGTGGAGGCCCACGACGCCATGCCGTATTTCGAAAAAGTGCGGCGGCTTTATGTTGACATCAGCGAAAAATTGTATGATAATCAATTTGTATACTTATCCATGGGTATGAGCGGCGATTTTGAGGACGCCATCCGCGCGGGAGCCACCATGGTCCGCGTGGGCTCCGCCATTTTCGGCCGCCGTATCTATCCGGAGAAACACGATGGAGGAGGCTTTCCGCATGGGACTGTTTGACGATCTGAAAAAGTGGGCCCACCCCTATGGGGATGAGGACGACGATTATGATGCCGATTTTGACGAAATGACCCGCCGAGAGTCCCTGGCGGAGGAACGCCGCGCCGGGGAAGACCGCCGGGGCAAGGTGGTGAATATCCACGCCACCGCCCAGCTGAAGGTGGTGCTGGTGAAGCCGGAGCGCTTTGAAAACGCCTCCGAGATCGCGGACCATCTGAAGGAGAAGCGCACGGTGGTGGTGAACCTGGAGTCCACCAACAAGGAGATCGCCCGCCGCCTGATCGACTTCCTCTCCGGCGTTGCCTACGCCGGCGAGGGCAAGATCAAGAAGGTGGCCGCCAACACCTATATCATCACGCCCTACTCCGTGGATATCATGGGCGATCTGATCGACGAGCTGGAAAGCAACGGCGTGTACTTTTAAGCCCCGCGCCTGCGCGGGAGCGCCGGAGTACGCCGCCTTTCGCGCGAAAGGGCTTTTACCGCTTTTTTCCTGACAAAAGACGTAATGACGAGTGGATAGGGGGAATCTGCCATGCTGACGCCGCAGGAAGTGGCCAACAAATCTTTTACCAAGTCGATGATGGGCGGATACAGTATGCCCATGGTGGACGAGTTTCTCGACGAGCTGACGGAGGACTACACCTCCCTGTATAAGGAAAACGCCGCGCTGAAGGCGAAGCTGAAGGTGCTGGTGGAAAAGGTGGAGGAGTACCGCGCCACGGAGGAGAGTATGCGCGCGGCGCTGTTCTCCGCCCAGAAGATGGCCAACTCCATCGTGGAGGAGGCCCAGAGCCGCAGCGCCAGCATCGTTTCCGCCGCCGAGACGGAGGCGAAGGAGGAGATCGCCCGCATCCGCGAGAGTGTGGCGGAGGAGCAGAAGCGTCTCGAGGCCGCCAGGGCCGAGACGGCTGCCTTTGTCGCCCAGTGGACGGAGATCTGCGAAAAGGAAACGGCGTTTTTGCAGCGCCTGCCGGAGCTGGACGTGTCTGAAAAGGCGGCGGAGCAGCCCGACGAGGCCGCGCCGGAGGCCCCGGAGACGGACGCCGCTTTGGAGGAGACCATCCTGAACGTCATGCGCGAGGTGGAGAAAAACGAGCCTGTGCAGGCGCAGCCCGCTCCGGAGGAGCCTGCCGCGGAGGAAGCGCCGCAGGAGGAGCAGAGCATCCCCTCGGCGGAGGACGTGGCCGGCCTGTTCGAGACCCGCACCTTCCGTCTGGACGAGCTGCAATTCGGCCGCAATTACGGCGGAGAAAAGAAATAACTTATAAGCGTAAGCGGCTCCCGGGCGGAGCCGCTTATTTCGCCATGGAGGAGCCGGTATGAAACAGACGCCCATCATCGCCATCCTGTACGATTTCGATAAGACCCTCTGCACCACGGATATGCAGGACTACGCCTTCATCCCCTCTCTCGGCTACACGCCGGAGGAGTTCTGGCGGCGGGCCAATGGCTTCGGCCGGGAAAACCGCATGGACGGCATCCTGGCCTATATGTACACCATGATCGCGGAGTGCCGGGCGCAGAACATCCGCCTGGACCGGGAGTATCTGGTGAACGCGGGGCGGAGCATCGTCCTCTTTCCCGGCGTGAAGGAGTGGTTCCAGCGCATCAACGCCTGCGGCGAGAGCGCCGGGGTGCGGGTGGAGCATTATATCATCTCCTCGGGTCTGCGGGAGATCATCGAGGGCAGCGGCATCAGCCACGAGTTCAAGGAGATCTATGCCAGCGAGTTTTTCTACGACGAGAGCGGTCTCGCCTCCTGGCCCAAGCTGGACGTCAACTTCACGAACAAGACCCAGTTCGTCTACCGCATCAACAAGGGCGTGCTGGACGTGGCGGAGGACCGGGCGCTGAACGCCTCCATGCCCGACGACAGCAAGCGCGTCCCCTTCACCAACATGATCTATATCGGCGACGGCCTGTCCGACGTGCCCTGCATGAAGATGATGCGGGCCTACGGCGGCGAAGCCATCGCCGTGTATCAGGAGAATAACCGCTCCGGCGTGGAGGACCTGCTGCGCAAGGGCCGGGTGGACTTCATCTTCCCCGCGGATTACCGCGAGGGCGGCGCGCTGGATACGACCATGCAGCGCATCATCCGGAAGATGGCTCTGGCGGACGCGCTGGCGGAGGAAAACGCCCGGCAGATGAAAACGGTACGATAAAGAGAAAAAACGCGGAGGGCCAGGCCCTCCGCGTTTTCGTTCGTTTGAGGCGAAAGGCTCTCGGCAGAATAAAAAACAGGCGCGCTGCCGTTTGGCAGCGCGCCTGACGCGTATGGGAGAATGTTGGGTTTACTGCTCGCTGTCCACCGCGCCGTTCCGGATGGCGGCCTGCGCCGCGGCAAGGCGGGCGATAGGCACACGGAAAGGGCTGCAGGAGACGTAGCTCAGACCGGCCCTGTGGCAGAACTCCACGGAGGAGGGGTCGCCGCCGTGCTCGCCGCAGATGCCCAGCTTGATGTCGGGACGGGTCTGACGGCCCAGCTTCGCGGCCATCTCCACCAGACGGCCCACACCGTTCTGGTCCAGGCGCGCGAAGGGATCGGACTCGTAGATCTTCTTGTCGTAGTAGGCGGCGAGGAACTTGCCCGCGTCGTCACGGCTGAAGCCGAAGGTCATCTGGGTCAGGTCGTTGGTGCCGAAGGAGAAGAACTCCGCCTCCTTGGCGATCTCGTCGGCGGTCAGAGCCGCGCGGGGGATCTCGATCATGGTGCCGACCTTATACTTCATGTCGGAGCCGTGCTCCTTGATGATCTGGTCGGCCACCTCGCAGATGACGCTGCGGACGTAGGCCAGCTCGCGGACCTCGCCCACCAGGGGAACCATGATCTCCGGCGTGATCTTCCACGCGGGACGGCGGGAGCGGACGGCCAGGGCGGCCTTGATGATGGCAGAGGTCTGCATCTTGGCGATCTCAGGATAGGTCACGTCCAGACGGCAGCCGCGGTGGCCCATCATGGGGTTGAACTCATGCAGGCCGGCGATGACGTTTTTCAGCTCCTCCACGGACATCTTCATCTCCGCAGCCAGGGCCTTGATGTCCTCCTCGTCGGAGGGGACGAACTCGTGCAGGGGCGGATCCAGCAGGCGGATGGTGACGGGCATACCCCGCATGGCCTCGTAGATGCCCTCGAAGTCGCTCTGCTGCATGGGCTCCAGCTTGGCCAGGGCGCGCTCGCGCTGCTCCACCGTGCGGGAGACGATCATCTCGCGCATGGCCATGATGCGGCTGGGCTCAAAGAACATATGCTCGGTGCGGCAGAGGCCGATGCCCTCGGCACCGAAGCGGCGGGCCTGGTCGGCGTCACGGGGCGTGTCGGCGTTGGTGCGGACCTTCAGCACGCGGTATTTGTCGGCCCAGGCCATGATGCGGCCGAACTCGCCGCCGATGGAGGCGTCCACGGTCGGCACGGCCTCGGCGTAGATGTTGCCGGTGGAGCCGTCGATGGAGATCCAGTCGCCCTCGGTGAACTTCTTGCCGCCCAGCTCAAACTTCTTGGCGGCCTCGTCGATCTTGATGGCGCCGCAGCCGGAAACGCAGCAGGTGCCCATGCCGCGGGCCACCACCGCCGCGTGGGAGGTCATGCCGCCGCGCACGGTCAGGATGCCCTGGGCGTAGTGCATACCCTCGATATCCTCCGGAGAGGTCTCCAGGCGCACCAGCACCACCTTCTCGCCCCGCAGGGTCCACTCGGTGGCGTCCTCGGCGGTGAAGACCACCTTGCCGCAGGCGGCGCCGGGGGAAGCGGCCAGACCCTGGCCGATGGGCTTGGCAGCCTTCAGGGCCGCCGCGTCGAACTGGGGATGCAGCAGCGCGTCCAGGCTCTTGGGGTCGATCATCATGACGGCCTCCTGCTGGCTGATCATGCCCTCGTCCACCAGGTCGCAGGCGATCTTCAGCGCGGCGGCGGCGGTG
>JBJDYU010000039.1:0-17075 GCA_051867615.1 Oscillospiraceae bacterium
GTAATAGGCCCTTATAGGGCCAACTCAAGCCACCGGCTTAGCCGGTGGTTATGACATTGTGTGTGGATATCCAGGGAAGACCGGCTTTTTCCGGCGCGCGGGCGCTTCCCTTTTCGTCATGCGCCGTGCCGGAGGAGTTGTATTTTGAAAAGCCCGGCTGCGCCGCCTTTTGTGTGCCAGCCTCAGTCCGCCAGCTCCAGCAGCACCGGGCAGTGGTCGCTGCCGTGGATCTCGCTGAGGATCTCCGCCCGCTTGATGCGCCCGCGCAGCCGCTCGGAGACGATAAAATAGTCGATGCGCCACCCGGCGTTCCGCTCCCGGGCCCGGGTGCGGTAGCTCCACCAGCTGTAAGCCTCCGCCCGGTCGGGCCAGAGGGCGCGGAAGCTGTCCACAAAGCCGGCGGCCAGCAGCTCCGTCAGCTTGCCGCGCTCCTCGTCGGAGAAGCCGGCGCTGAAATGGTTGGTGGCGGGATTTTTCAGGTCGATCTCCTCGTGGGCCACGTTGAGATCGCCGCAGAGGACCACCGGCTTTTTCGCATCCAGCTCGCACAAATATTCCCGCAGGCTGTCCTCCCACTCCATGCGGTAGCTCAGGCGGCGCAGGCCGTCCTGGGAGTTGGGGGTGTAGCAGCAGACGAGATAGAAATCCTCATACTCCGCGGTGATGATGCGCCCCTCGTGGCGGTGGACGTCCTCGCCGTGGTGGAAGGTGACGGAGAGGGGCTTCACCCGGGTCAGCACCGCCGTGCCGGAGTAGCCCTTCTTCTCCGCGCTGTTGAAAAACATCTCATAGCCCGGCAGGGCGAAGTCCACCTGCTCGGGCTGCAGCTTCGTCTCCTGCAGGGAGATCACATCCGCGTCGATCCCCTCGCAAAAAGAGAGAAAACCCTTGCCGAGACAGGCGCGCAGGCCGTTGACGTTCCAGGAAACCAGTTTCATGGGACGGCTCCTTTCGTTTTTTTCTGATTATAGCAAAAAAACAGGCAAGAAGCAATTGCGAAACGGGGAAAATTGGGGTATCATAAAAGATACGGCACAAATTGGCAGAGAGACAAAGGGAGAAGCGGGCATGGCACAGGCACAGGGCGGAATGCGGAATATGACGGAGGGAAACTGCGCGAAGAACATCCTGCTCTTTGCCCTTCCCATGCTGGCGGGCAGCCTGCTGCAGCAGCTGTACAATCTGGTGGACAGCTGGGTAGTGGGCAACTACGTGGGCGACGCGGCCCTGGCCGCCGTGGGCGTGGCCTTCCCGGTGCTGTTTTTCTTCGTCTCCCTCTTTATGGGCATCAGCATCGGCAGCACGGTGGTGATCTCCCAGTTCTTCGGCGCCGGGAAGATGGACCGGGTGCGGGACGCGGTGGACACGTCCTATGCCGCCTTTCTCATCACCGTCATTCCCCTGACGGCGCTGGCGCTGCTGCTGGTGGAGCCGCTGCTTTTGCTGCTGCGCATTGACAACAACGCCTTCCGCGAGGCGAAGACCTATATGACCATCGTCTGCGCGGGCCTCATCGGCAACGTGGGCTACAACACCAACGCAGGCATCCTGCAGGGCCTCGGCAACAGCCGCACGCCGCTGCTGTTTCTGGCGGTGGCCACGGTGCTGAACATCATTCTGGACCTGGTGACGGTCATCGTCCTTGACATGGGCGTGGCGGGCGTGGCCTATGCCACCATTCTGGCCCAGGCCGTGAGCTGGATCTTCGGCATCTTCTATATCAACCGCAAGT
The DNA here is from genome assembly GCA_051867615.1 of Oscillospiraceae bacterium. Taxonomy (GTDB): domain Bacteria; phylum Bacillota; class Clostridia; order Oscillospirales; family Oscillospiraceae; genus RGIG5472. The sequence goes on from JBJDYU010000039.1 coordinate 1,733, forward strand.
ACCCCGAGATCCGCATCCGTCTGCTGCACTGGCACATCGACAGGGCGCTGCTGAAGGAGATCATCCGCATCGGCCTGCCCGCGGGCATCCAGTCCGCCACCATTTCCCTCGGCATGATGGCGGTCATGGGCCGGGTGAACACCTATGGCGAGGCGTACACCGCCGCCTACAACGTGGGCCACAAGATGGACAATCTGGCTTTCCTGCCGGTGCAGTCCCTGGCCAGCGCCGGCACCGCCTTCGTGGGCCAGAACATGGGGGCCAACAAACCCCGGCGGGTGAAGGAGGGCACCTGGGCCGTCATCATCATGGCCATCGTCTGGTGCCTTGTCGTCAACGCCGGGATGCTGCCCATCCGCCGCTGGCTCATCGCCCTCTTTTCCGATACCCCCGCCGTGGTGGAGGCGGGCGCGCAGTACCTTCTGTGCCTGCTGCCCTTCTACCCCTTCTTTGCGGTGATGTTCTGTCTCAACAGCATCATACGCGGCGCGGGAGAGAGCGTGGTGCCCATGCTCATCGCCTTTGTGGGGCAGATCGTCTTCCGCGTTCCCGCGGTGTACCTGCTGTCCTATTTCTTCGGCCCGGACTATATGTACCTGGGCTTCGGCATAGGCTGGATCGTGGCCGCCGCCATCGCCGTCATTTACTACGCCTCGGGCCACTGGAAGCGGCACGGCAGTATGGCCGTGGGCGAGGCGTAAGGAGCAAAGTACCGTCGATACCGGTCCCCTTCCATTCGGGGAGACCGTCAATAAAGGAGAATACACATGGAAAAAAAGACCTTCTATATCACGACGCCCATTTACTACCCGTCGGATAAGCTGCACATCGGTCACGCCTACTGCACCGTGGCCACCGACGCCATGGCCCGCTACAAGCGGCTCCAGGGCTATGACGTTATGTTCCTCACCGGCACCGACGAGCACGGCCAGAAGATCGAGGCCAAGGCCGCTGCGGCGGGAGTCACGCCCAAGCAGTTCGTGGACAACATCGTGGAGGGCGAAAAGGGCATCCTGGACCTGTGGAAGCTGATGAACATCTCCAATGACCGCTTCATCCGCACCACCGACGACTATCATGTGGCCGCCGTGCAGAAGATCTTCCGGAAGATGTACGACAAGGGCGACATCTACAAGGGCACCTACAAGGGCAAGTACTGCAAGGACTGCGAGGCCTTCTGGACGGAGACCCAGCTGGTGGACGGCAAGTGTCCCGACTGCGGCCGCGAGGTGACGGACGCGGAGGAGGAGGCCTACTTCTTCCGCCTGAGCAAGTACGCCGACCGGGTGCAGCGCCTGCTGGAGGACACGGATTTCCTCCAGCCCGCCTCCCGTGTGAACGAGATGGTGAACAACTTCATCAAGCCGGGCCTGGAGGACCTCTGCGTCTCCCGCACCAGCTTCACCTGGGGCATTCCCGTGGACTTTGACCCGGGCCATGTGGTGTATGTCTGGGTGGACGCGCTGTTCAACTACACCACCGCCCTGGGCCTGTTCAACGACAAGTACGACGACTACGACAAGTTCTGGCCCGCCGACGTGCATTTCGTGGGCAAGGAGATCGTCCGCTTCCACTCCATCATCTGGCCCGCCATGCTCATGAGCATGGAGATGCCGCTGCCGAAGCACGTCTTTGGCCACGGCTGGCTGCTGCTGGACGGCGGCAAGATGTCCAAGTCCAAGGGCAACGTGGTGGACCCCTATATCCTGGCGGAGAAGTTCGGCGTGGACGCGCTGCGCTTCTTCCTCATGCGCACCTTCCCCTTCGGCTCCGACGGCAATTTCTCCAACGAGCTGCTGATCCAGACCATCAACACCGACCTCGCCAACGACCTGGGCAACCTGGTCAGCCGCACCACCGCCATGGTGGGCAAATATTTCGGCGGCGCGCTGCCCGCGGGCTGCCGCAGCTGTTCCGAGCCCCAGGTTTGCGATACCGAGCTGCGGGAGCTGGCCGGCGGTCTTCGCGGCCGCTATGAGGACGCCATGGAGCATTTCGCGCCCCACAAGGCGCTGGAGGAGGTGTTCCGGGTCATCCAGCGGGCCAACAAGTATATCGATGAGAACGCCCCCTGGGCTCTCGCGAAGGATATGGAGAAAAACGGCGCGCGGCTGGCCCATGTGCTGTATAACCTGCTGGAGACCACCCGCATCTGCGGCATCCTGCTGTCCCCCTTCATCCCCGGCAGCTGCGAGAAGCTCTTTGCCCAGATCGGCGCCTGCGAATGCTGCCGCAGCTGGGACAGCGCCGCCGCCTGGGGCAGCCTGGCGGAGACGGCGGCCGTCACCAAGGGCGAGAACCTGTTCCCGCGCATCGATATGGAAAAGGCCATCGCCGAGCTGGAGGCTGCGGCGGAAGCCGCGAAAAAGGCCGCCCTGCCCGCGGTGGAGGTGGAGCCTTACGCGGAGGAGACGGTGGATTTCGACACCTTCTGCAGGAGCGATTTCCGCGCGGTGAAGGTGAAGGCCTGCGAGGCGGTGAAAAAGAGCGAGAAGCTGCTGCGCTTCACGCTGGACGACGGCAGCGGCAAGGACCGCCAGATCCTCTCCGGCATCCACAGGTTCTATGAGCCGGAGGAGCTGGTGGGCAAGACGCTGGTGGCGATTCTGAACCTGCCGCCGCGGAAGATGATGGGGCTTGAGAGCTGCGGTATGCTGATCTCCGCCGTCCACAAGGAGAAGGGCGAGGAGAAGCTGCACCTGCTGATGGTGGACGACGCCATCCCCGCCGGGGCGAAGCTCTGCTAACACAACTCGCAAACTGCCGCAGGTTTCCCTGCGGCAGTTTTTGCGAAAGAAAAGCACAAAAAGCGGGCCTCGATTTTCTGCGAAAAAAGTCAGCCCGCTTTTTGTGTAAAGTATCATTTCCGAGGTACACGCCCTCGGAAATGATGATTTCAATTATCGCGCTGCGGCGCGGTTTTTTCCGGGGTTCAGCCCCCGGAAAAAACAGATAGGATACGCCGCCGGGGGCGGTGAAAACACACGCCCCCGGAAAACGGCTGGAAAATGCCGCTGCCGGCGGCTTATTCCAGGACCCGGCCGTCGGTGGAGAGGACCTTCACCGCAAAGGGAACGGCCTTTCCGCTCTGCCGCAGAGCCTGCTGCGCCGCCCGCTGGATGCCGCCGCAGCAGGGGACCTCCATACGGACCACGGTGAGACTGCGGACGGCGTTATGGCGGAGGATCTCCGTCAGCTTGTCCGCGTAGTCCCCCTCGTCCAGCTTGGGACAGCCGATGAGGGTCACCTTTCCCTGCATGAAATCCCGGTGGAAGCTGCCGCAGGCGTAGGCCGCGCAGTCCGCCGCCACCAGCAGGTCGGCCCCATCGAAATACGGGGCGCTGACCGGGACCAGCTTCAGCTGTACCGGCCACTGCCGGAGCTGAGAGGGAATACTTCCCTCCGCGCCGCCCTCCTCGCGGACCGGCAGCGTCTGCATCCGGCTCCCGGGGCAGCCCTGAGGGGCGGGAGAAAGCCCCGCGCTCTGCTTTTTCAGCTGCGCGATCTTCACGGCCAGCTCGTCGAAGGGCGCGGCCTCCCGCTTAACAAAGGAGATGGCCCCCGTGGGGCAGGCGGGCAGGCAGTTGCCGAGACCGTCGCAGTAATCGTCCCGCAGCAGCTTCGCCTTGCCGTCCACCATGCCGATGGCGCCCTCCTGACAGGCCGCGGCGCAAAGCCCGCAGCCGTTGCATTTTGCTTCATTGATCTCGATAATGGTACGGAGCATAGGTATAACCTCCTGTGTGAGATTCTGAGAGGAGTATACCGGGAAAGCGGCGGGAAATAAAGTTGCAGATGCAACACTTTTTTGCCGCAAATAGTTTCCAACCCTGGCGAAAGGAGCCGTTTATGTTATTTGACACCCACGCCCACTATGACGACGACCAGTTCGACCCCGACCGGGAGGAGGTGCTGTCCTCTCTCGCCGCCGCCGGTGTCGGGCTGGTGGTGAACCCCTCCGTCACGGCGGAAAACGCGAAAATCGTGCTGGCGCTGGCGGAGCGGCACGATTTCCTCTACGCCGCCGTAGGCGTCCACCCGGAGAACTGCGCGGGCTATGACGAAGCGGCCCTGGCCGCCATCCGCGCTCTCGCGGCCCACCCCAAATGCGTGGCCATCGGAGAGATCGGCCTTGACTATTACTGGGAGGAAAATCCGCCGAGGGAATTTCAACAGCGGGTCTTTCGCGAGCAGCTGGCCCTGGCCCGGGAGCTTGGCCTTCCTGTCATCGTCCACGACCGGGAGGCCCATGCCGACAGCCTTGCCATCGTCCGGGAATTCCCGGAGGTGCGGGGCGTGTTCCACTGCTTTTCCGGCAGCGCGGAGATGGCAAAGGAGCTGCTGCGTCTGGGCTGGATGCTCTCGTTTACCGGGGTGGTGACCTATAAAAACGCCCGCCGGGCGCTGGAGGCCGCGGCGGTGGTCCCGCTGGACCGCCTGATGCTGGAGACGGACTCCCCCTACATGGCTCCCGTGCCCCGCCGGGGTACCCGGAACGACAGCCGCAACCTCCCCTTCATCGCGGAGAAGCTGGCGGCGTGCAAGGGCGTTTCTGTGGAGGAGCTGGTGCGCGTAACGGAGGAAAACGGCCGCCGCTTTTTCGGCATCCGATAAAACAGAAAACCGGGGCGGCAAAGTGCTGCCCGCAAAACAGGAAACGCCGGGGCGCAGAAGCGCCCTGGCGTTTTGTATCTGCCCGCAGGCATGGCTGCGGGTGTCCTGTTATATGCAGCGCATTCGCTTTCATGGATTTTATCGTCCAACGCGAGAACTGCCTGCATTCAATGCCGCCGCCTCCTATGGCCGATAGATGGGCTCCAGATGGGTACCGCGGTCATAGGCGTCGGGGATGAAGAAGAAATCCAGAACGGCATTTTCATCCACCGTGCAGGTATAGGTGACGCCGGAGTTCGTAAAGGTATAACCGCAAATGTTGTCAGCAAGCTCGGCCCCGAAGCACACAAGGATCGTATCGCCCTCCGGGGTTTCATAGTTCCAGTTGGCCAGATGACCCGGTTTCACCTTATTCAGACTTCCGCAAATTCTCCAGCGATTGGGGAAAATCTCATCTCTGGAAAAGATGCCCAAATGCCACAATCCGTCATCGCCGCAGCCGGAAACCGCCAGATAGTCGCCCTTCTGCACAAGGCTCCGCACATCCATGTGTGCCGCTTCGCTCCAGCCCTCCAGCTGACCGGCCAGTCCGGCCATATCGTCCATGGCAGAAGTCCGCATATAGTGAGAACCAAAGAATACCACTGCCGTGATCGCCACAAGCACAGCCGCCAGAACGATGCCTGTCCGAAAAGCTTTCCGCTTATGTTTCTTCCATGCTCTGGACGCCGCAGCCGCCGCGTCCACTTCCCGGTTTTGCTTGGGAACGCCGATGGGAAGATCCATGACCCGGAGCGCCTCCCTGCACCGATCGCAGGTCTGCACATGGTCGAGGATCATTTTTCTGCTCTCCTCACTGCAAACACCGCCGCAGTACAGAGGAAGCAGGTCTTGTATGATTTCACAGGATACGTTACTCATCCAAATCCTCCTTCAGCTTTCTTTTCGCCCTGTAATAGATCAGCCTTGCCCAGCTGTCGGGCTTTTCGTAGATCGCCCCGATCTGAGAAAATGACAGCTCGCCGAACACCCGCAGGGAAAATACCTCCTTATAGGGTTCAGAAAGCTGATCCAGCAGGGCAAGGAGCCGGTCCGCCGTGTCCCTGTCCAGAAGCCGTTCCTCCGGGCCGGGTTCTGCTTCAACCGGTATCCGTTCTTCACTTACGAAGCGTTTTTGCTTTTTTTGATATGTAAAATAGGTGTTCTTCGCGATCTGGCAGAGCCAGACATACAGCCGGCACTTTCCGTCAAACTGCTCCATGTGCTCCATCGCCTTGACAAAGGCTTCCTGCGCGATCTCCTCCGCCAGAGGGGCGTTCCGGCAGAGGGATAAAACATACTTGTAGACGATGGGGTAGTTCTCTTTGTAGATGCGCGCAAACGCTGTCGCTTCTTCCCCCACTTTTTCACCTCCTCATGGGTAAGACTTCAGGAAACAAAAAACGTTTCAAAAATTTTGACATTTTTACTATGCATTTCCGCATGAAAAAACCGGGGAAGCCCTTCCCCGGTTTTGTTTTTCGCCTTCCGGCGTCTCTTACAGGCGGACCTCCGCCCGCTCCTGCGCCAGGGCCAGCAGCTCCCGCTCCGAGAGCAGGTCGCTGGGGTAGGGATAGGACCGGGCACATTTTTCAAAGCGTGCCAAGAATGCTTCCGCCTTCTTCCCGTCCCGCTCCGAGAGCAGGGCGTAGGCATACTCCGTGCGCAGCACGGTCAGGGAGGTCTTCATGGCTTTCATGAGCTTTTTCTGCTCCTTGCCGCGCATATCCTCCAGCGCCTCCCGGCGGTTTTCTCCGATAAGCTCGCAGTACATCCTGTCGCAGGTGAGCAGCGCCCGGTGCAGGCCCGCGATGGCGCTGTCAAGCCCCAGCAGGCGGGCCATCAGCGCCTCCGCCTCCGCGAAGCGGTGGGCGTCCATCAGACGGTTGCAGGCGAGCACGCCCAGCACCGCCACCATGCTGTTTTTCATTCCCTCGTCGGAGGGGACAATGAACCACTCCTCCGGCATATCCTTCAGCCGCAGGCCCCGGGCGGTCTGCCCGTTTACCTTCATCTGCACCCAGAAGGCCCGGAGGGCCTCCGGGCTGCGGCGGAGGGACAGGGCGTTGTAGCCGTCGTTGTCCACGGTCCCCGTGCGCAGCGGCACGCCGTTCATCAGGGCCAGGGCGAAGCCGGAGAGCGCAAGCATCAGCAGCGCTGCGGAGAAAAAGGGCGGACACGGAAGCAAACAGTAAAGGCCGAGAAAGACAAGGCCCGCCAGCACGTTCATCAGCGAGCCGCCCAGGTTGTACAGCACAACAGGAAAGCGGCCGTCCGCTCCCGGCTCCGGCGGCGTCATGAGGCACTGGCCCCCGGTGCCGGCGAGACTGAAGCGCCTCAAGCGGAGCTTTCCGTCCTCCTTCACCCACATGAAGCTCATCAAACGGAAGGAGGAAAAGCCGTAGCCGCTCAGAAGCCCGAACACCAGATGCCCCGCCTCGTGAATGGCCATCTGCAAAAAGATGGCGGCGTACATGATGAGAAGCAGGGCCGCGAGAGACAGCAGCACCTCCCCCAGCGGCGCATCCGCCGAGAGGCTGATGTCCGCGTACCACACCATCAAAAGCCCGCAGGCGCCGCCCAGGAGCACCATGAACGCCGTAGCGATGTGCGTTTGCCAGGCGCCTTTTTTCTTCTTCCCTTTTCCGCGCATACCGTTTCCCCCCTGCTTTTCGTCTGCCGCCCGCTCTCCGCCCTGCGGCGGAGCCTTTGCGGCGGCTGCCACATTATACCCCGCGGCAAAAGCGCCTGTCAACGCGCCCGGCTCCCCGCGCCGCGTCCTCGCCTACTTTTTTCCACATCCCTCTTGCGCCGGAGGGCGAAAAGGTTCTATAATGGGGGCAAAGAAAAAGGAGGTAACTGCATATGCACCATTTTGACGCCATCCGCAGCCAGCTTGCCGCCCATGGGCTGGACGCTGTTATGCTGACGGAGGAATTCAACCGCTTTTATGCCGCCGACTTCCCCTCCATGGGCAACGACGGCATTGCTCTGATCACCAAGAACGCCAACTACTATTTCACCGACGACCGCTACACCGTGGCCGCGGAGCGGGCGGTGAAGGACGCTGCCATCACCATCACCAGCCGGGGCCGGGGCTATGTGGAGCTGCTCAACGAGGTCATCCACAACGAGGGCCTGGAGAAGCTGGGCTTCGACGACGCCGCCATGACGGTGGCGTCCTTTGAGGGCTATCGCAAGCGGCTGGAGTGCGAGCTGCTGCCCGCCTCCGCCATGATGACGGAGCTGCGCATGGTGAAGGACGAGGAGGAGATTCGCCGCCTGACCCAGGCCCAGCGCATCTCCGAGAAGGCCCTGGCGGAAGTGCTGAACTTCATCCGCCCCGGCGTCACGGAAAAAGAGGTGGCGGCGCGGCTGCAGTACCTGATGCTGCTGTACGGCGCGGAGAAGATGTCCTTCGACCCCATCGTGGTCTCCGGCGAGAACGGCGCCATGCCGCACGGCCTTCCCAGCGACAAGCCCGTGCAGGCGGGCGAGTTCATCACCATGGACTTCGGCTGCGTGTCCGAGGGCTACTGCTCCGACATGACCCGCACGGTGGCGGTGGGCCACGTGACGGATGAGATGCGCAACGTCTATGAGACGGTGCTGCGCGCCCAGCTGGCCGCCATCGCCATCACCGCCGCAGGCAAGACCGGCGAGGAGATCGACGGCGTGGCCCGGAAGGTCATTGAGGACGCGGGCTACGGCAAGTACTTCGGCCACGGCTACGGCCACGGCGTGGGCGTGGAGATCCACGAGGCCCCCGGCGTTTCCGCCAGATGCACCACTCCCCTGCCCGCCGGCGCTGTCACCAGCGCGGAGCCGGGCATCTATCTCCCCGGCCGCTTCGGCGTCCGCATCGAGGACGTGGTGGTCCTGCGCGAGGGCGGCTGCGAGGATCTGGCCCTGGCCCCGAAAGAACTGATCATTCTGTAAAAAATGCCTCTTGTCAGGGCAAGATAATCGTGATATACTGTGGAAAATGACGGTTCCCGGCTGATATAGCCTGCCTTGGTGTCAACGGGCCGCTGGCCCGTCACACATATGCCCCGCTGCGGCGGGGCCATCCGGTTGCCCGTCCGGCGCTCCACCTTTGCCGCCGTACGGAGTAAAAAAAGGAGGATTTGCTTCCCCGGACTTGGGGTGCGGCAGCGTGGAGACCTGCCGTAATGCGGCGCCGGTTTCGCTCCGGCGGCGTGAGGCCTGCGGGCGGAGGCCCAAGGGTTTAAGTCAGCGTATGGCAGACGTAGTACTCAAAAGCGTAAAGAAGATCTATCCCCACAGCAAGGACGAGAAGAAGAAAGTCAAGAAGGGCGCGCCTGAGCAGAAGAAGACCAATCTGCAGGTGACCGAGCAGGGCGTTGTGGCCGTGCAGGAGTTCAACCTGGAGATCAAGGACAAGGAATTCATCGTCCTGGTCGGCCCCTCCGGCTGCGGCAAGTCCACCACCCTGCGCATGATCGCGGGTCTGGAGGAGATCTCCGAGGGCGAACTGTACATCGACGGCAAGCTCATGAACGACGTGGCCCCCAAGGACCGCGATATCGCCATGGTCTTCCAGAGCTATGCCCTTTATCCCCACATGACCGTGTATGACAACATGGCCTTCTCCCTGCAGCTGAAGAAGCTGCCCAAGGACGAGATCGACCGCAAGGTCCGCGAGGCGGCGGAGATCCTGGACATCACCCAGTATCTGGACCGCAAGCCCAAGGCCCTGTCCGGCGGCCAGCGCCAGCGCGTGGCCATCGGCCGCGCCATCGTCCGCAGCCCCCGGGTGTTCCTGATGGACGAGCCCCTCAGCAACCTGGACGCCAAGCTCCGCAACCAGATGCGCGCCGAGATCATCAAGCTCCGCCAGCGCATCGACACCACCTTCATCTACGTCACCCACGACCAGACCGAGGCCATGACCCTGGGCGACCGCATCGTCATCATGAAGGACGGCTTCATCCAGCAGATCGGCACGCCGCAGGAGGTGTTCCACCATCCGGCGAACCTGTTCGTCGCGGGCTTCATCGGTATGCCGCAGATGAACTTCTTCGACGCCGAGCTGAAGAAGGAGGGCGAGAGCTACTTCGTGGAGGTCGGCGGCGTCAGAGTGCAGCTGTCCGAGGAGAAGGAAGCCAACCTGCGCCGTCAGGGCGTCGGCTCCCAGAGCGTGACCCTGGGCGTCCGTCCGGAGCATATCGTGCTGTCTGACAAGGGCGTTATCGGCCATGTGGACGTGTCCGAGATGATGGGCAGCGCCGTGCATCTGCACATCTCCGCGGAGGGCCGCGACGTGGTGGTCATCGTCCCCATCATGGACATGGAGGGCCATTCCCGCCAGATGCTGGAGATGGGCGCGGAGGTCCACCTTGCCTTCGGCGGCAACGTGGCCCACGTCTTCGACAAGGAAAGCGGCAGAAATCTGGAGTTCTAAACAACATAATGAAAGCGGCGGCCATCAGGCCGCCGCTTTTTGTATATTGGTGCGTGTTTACTTGTTCGGGCTCTCCTCCACCGCTGCCGCCGGCCAGGAAAACAACTGTTTTATTGAACATATTTCGGTGGCCATTCCAGTAGAGCTGAATATATAGCCTCTATTTCTTCGGGAGAGGTTAAGAACCATTCATTACCGGGCGCATTTTCTAGCCACCTATTTTTGAGTTGGAGTATGCTGTGCAACGCGGATTCCAATTTTACTGAGTCGCTGCAATGAATGATTAGTGCGAGGTGGGGAAGTTCGGGATAGCATGTGCCTGCTTGATTAAACACTCTCTGGATAGGATTGCTATCGGATCTACCAATTTTACATTCCCAAATTTGCAGATTCTGAACCTGCGCCAATTTTCTGTATGCGTCGTAGTAATAAACGTAAACAGCACTGTCTCCAACGCCTAATTCCCTATCTGCGACGTAGTTCTCTTGGACATTTCTGGTGGGGGATATCACTTGAATATCTGCCTCTTTATATGTGATTGCCCAAGTGCCGTATCCCCGATGAACCATCCCGTTCTTTTCAAGGCTTTTGGATGCCTTTTTGAAAACAGCGACATAGTCTTTGCTTTCTAATATACCGCCATTTTCTGCAAAGTATTGTTTAACACAGCAAATCGCATCTTGCCTTTTGAACTGCTTGCCGTCGAACAGTTTAATAAGAATTTCCTTAAAGATGCTAGGAGTTAACGTTAAACCATTATAATCCATGTCTTTCCCTTTTATTCGCTCGCATATTCCATGAGGTCAGTTGGATAGACTTCTGAACTTTTCAGAGGGAAAACCGAAGGTTTTTGCCCTTTACTTCAAACTCTCCTCCACCGCCACGGCCACAGCGACCGTCGCGCCCACCATGGGGTTGTTGCCCATGCCGAGGAAGCCCATCATTTCCACATGGGCAGGCACGGAGCTGGAGCCGGCGAACTGCGCGTCGGAGTGCATACGGCCCATGGTGTCGGTCATGCCGTAGCTGGCGGGGCCGGCGGCCATGTTGTCGGGGTGCAGGGTGCGGCCCGTGCCGCCGCCGGAGGCCACGGAGAAGTACTTCTTCCCCTGCTCGATGCATTCCTTCTTATAGGTGCCGGCCACGGGATGCTGGAAGCGGGTGGGGTTGGTGGAGTTGCCGGTGATGGAAACGTCCACGCCCTCGTGGTGCATGATGGCCACGCCCTCGCGCACATCGTCTGCGCCGTAGCAGCGCACATTGGCCCGCTCGCCTTCGCTGTAGCGAATTTCCCGGACGACGTTCAGCTTGCCGGAGAAGTAGTCGAACTGGGTCTGGACATAGGTGAAGCCGTTGATGCGGCTGATGATCTGGGCGGCGTCCTTGCCGAGACCGTTCAGGATGACGCGCAGCGGCTCCTTGCGGGCCTTGTTGGCGTTGCGGACGATGCCGATGGCGCCCTCCGCCGCGGCGAAGGACTCGTGGCCCGCCAGGAAGGCGAAGCACTTGCTCTCGTCGCTCAGCAGCATGGCGCCCAGATTGCCGTGGCCCAGACCCACCTTGCGGTCCTCCGCCACGGAGCCGTCGATGCAGAAGGCCTGCAGGCCCTCGCCGATAGCGCGGGCGGCGTCGGCGGCGTTGGTCACGCCCTTGCGTAGCGCGATGGCCGCGCCCACACAGTAGGCCCAGCACACGTTCTCAAAGCAGATGGGCTGGATGCCCTTGACGATCTCATAGGGGTCGAAGCCCTTTTCCTGACAAAGCGCGCGGCATTTCTCCACGGATTCCAGACCGTACTGAGCGAGGACGCCGTTGATCTTGCCGATGCGTCTTTCATAACTTTCAAACAGAGCCATATTCCCGTCCTCCTTCTCTTATTCCTGCCGCGGGTCGATATACTTCGCCGCCGCGTCCCACTGGCCGTAGTGGCCGCGGGCCTTCTCCAGCGCCTCGTTGGCGTCCACGCCCTTCTTGATGAATTCCATCATCTTGCCCAGATTCACGAACTCATAGCCGATGATCTCGCCCTGGTCATTCAGCGCCAGACGGGTGCAGTAGCCCTCGGCCATCTCCAGATACCGGGGGCCCTTGGCGCTGGTGGCGAACATGGTGCCCACCTGAGAGCGCAGGCCTTTGCCCAGGTCCTCCAGAGAGGAGCCGATGACGAGGCCATCCTCGGAGAAGGCGGACTGGGTGCGGCCGTAGACGATCTGCAAAAACAGCTCGCGCATGGCGGTGTTGATGGCGTCGCACACCAGGTCGGTGTTCAGCGCCTCCAGCAGGGTCTTGCCGATGAGGATCTCGCTGGCCATGGCGGCGGAGTGGGTCATGCCGGAGCAGCCGATGGTCTCCACCAGCGCCTCCTGAATGACGCCCTCCTTCACGTTCAGCGTCAGCTTGCAGGCGCCCTGCTGGGGAGCGCACCAGCCGATGCCGTGGGTGAAGCCGGAGATATCCTCCACTTTTTTGACCTGCACCCACTTGCCCTCCTCGGGAATGGGAGCGGGACCGTGATACGCGCCTTTGGCGACCGGGCACATATGCTGCACTTCGGTAGAGTAGATCATAGCAACAGTTCCTTTCTATTGATATTCAGGGGAGAAAGGGGGCCTCCTCCCGGATTTTCGGAAAATTTCCACATTAAATCAGCTTACATTATAGGTATAGCTGCCGTCAAAGTCAAGTTTGTCCTGCTTGGGCAAAAAGGATTCCTGCGCGGGAAAAAAGGCCGCGCCGGGGGAAAGGATTGCTTTTTACGAAAAAGGCACTATAATTATAATATTACGATGCTGCGGCATATTGGCCGCTGCAGGAACCGCAAATACAAAGGAGGAGGCCGCGTATGCAGGATTTTGTGGTGTTTCAGGACGTGTCCAAGCGATACCAGATGGGCCAGGTGACCATCTGCGCGGTGGACCATATCAGCTTTTCCATCGCCAAAGGAGAATTCTGCGTGGTGGTGGGCCCCTCCGGCGCGGGCAAGACCACGGTTTTGAATATGCTGGGCGGCATGGACAGCTGCACCGAGGGGACCATCACCGTGGACGGCACAAGGATCAGCGATTTTTCCGCGAAGGAGCTGACCCGCTACCGCCGCTATGACGTTGGCTTCGTGTTCCAGTTTTACAATCTGGTGCAGAACCTGACGGCGCTGGAGAACGTGGAGCTGGCGGCCCAGATCTGCAAGGACCCCATGGACGCCGCCGAGGCTATCGAGGGCGTGGGATTGACGGAGCGGCGTAACAACTTCCCCAGCCAGCTCTCCGGCGGCGAGCAGCAGCGCGTCTCCATCGCCCGGGCTTTGGCGAAAAACCCGAAGCTCCTGCTCTGCGACGAGCCTACGGGCGCGCTGGACTATGTGACGGGCAAGTCCATCTTGAAGCTCCTGCAGGACACCTGCCGCCAGAAGGGCGTGACTGTGGTGGTCATCACCCATAACAGCGCCCTGACCCCCATGGCCGACCATGTGATCCACATCAAAAACGGCACCGTGGCGGCGGAGGAGCATAACGACCATCCCGTTCCTGTGGAGGAGATCGAGTGGTAACGCCCCAGGGGCTACAAAAGGCAGGACAAAGCGCCCCAGCGGGGCGGTAAGGATATTGGGAAAGGAGGCGGACCGTGGTTTCCGCCATCAGAAAAGATTTTATCCGGGAGATCAAAAACAGCCGTAACCGCTTTCTCTCCATCATGGTGCTGGCGGCTTTGGCGGTGGCGTTTTTGTCGGGACTGAAAGCCACCGCCCCCGACATGAAGGGGACGGGCGACGCGTATCTGGACGCGCAGCACCTGCAGGATATTCAGGTGCTGTCCACCCTGGGCCTGACGGAGGAGGATATCGCCGCGCTGACCGCGCGTGAGGAGGTCTCCCTCGCCCGGGGGGCCTATGTGCTGGACGCCTGGGCGGGCGATCTGGTGAGCAAGGTCTATTCCATCACCGACGGCGTGAACGAGCTGACCGTGCTGGAGGGCCGCCTGCCGGAGAGCGCCCATGAGTGCGTGGTGGACGCGCGACTGCTGGAGGAGACGGGCCTTGCCCTGGGGGACAGTCTGCCCATCGTGCCCGGGGAGGATTACGAGGATAGCCTCCGCTATGAGGAATTCACCATCGTGGGCACGGTGCGCAGCCCGTATTATATCAGCGTGGAGCGCGGCTCCGGCTCCATCGGCTCGGGCAGCGTCCGGGCCTATGTGTACCTGCCGGAGAGCGCCTTTGACATGGATTACTATACCGCTGCCTTCCTGCTGGTGGAGGGGGCGGAGGAGCTGACCGCCTTTTACGAGGAATACGACGATTATATCGACGATGTAATAGACGAGCTGGAGCCTTTCGGCGAGGCCCGGGCGAAGCTGCGCCATGACGAGATTATCAGCGAGGCGGAGGAAAAGATCGCGGACGCGGAGCAGGAGCTGGCCGACGCGAAGGCCGAGGCCGACGCGGAGCTTTCCGACGCGGCGCGGGAGCTGGCCGATGCGCGGCGGGAGCTGAACGATGGCTGGCAGGAATACTACGACGGAAAGCAGGAACTGGAGAACGCCTATGCCGACCTGCTCACGGCGGAGGAGGAGCTGGCGGACGCGGAAAAGACCCTGACCGAGGGTGAGGAGGAGTATGAAAAGGGCCTTGCGGACTATAACGAGGGCCTGAAGGAGTATCAGGACGGCGAAGCCGAGCTGAACGCCGCCTACGGCGAGCTGAGCCGGGGACAGGCGCAGCTGGATGAGAGCCTGGCGGGGCTGGGCCTGAGCGGGAATTTCACTCAGGCGGAGGCGGAGGCCGCCGTCAGCGGCGCGAAAGCCCAGATCAATGACGGCATCGCCCAGTGCGACGCGGCCATCGCCGAGGCGGACGAGGGCATCCGGCTCTGCAATGAGACCATCGCGCAGTGCGATGCGGTGATGGCCTATTATCCGGAGGATTCGACAGAATATCAGACAGCAGCCGCCGGTAAGGCGCAGGCCCAGCAGCAGCTTGCTCAGGCGCAGGCGGGCAAGGCTCAGGCGGAAGCGACAAAAACCGAGCTGCTGGCCCGGCAGCAGTCCCTCTCCGGCGTCAGCGGCGCGGACCTTTATGCCGCCAAGGTGGAGCTGCAGCAGGGCTGGAGCGAATACAACGCGGGCGCGAGGGAGCTGCAGAGCGCGAAAAAGGAACTCGCCGATGCGAAGCAGCAGCTTGCCGACGCCCGGCAGGAGCTGGACGACGGCTGGCTGGAGTACGAGGACGGAAAGCAGCAGCTCGCCGACGGCTGGGCGGAATACAACGAC
>JBJDYU010000039.1:17175-54230 GCA_051867615.1 Oscillospiraceae bacterium
GGAGTACGAGGACGGAAAGCAGCAGCTCGCCGACGGCTGGGCGGAATACAACGACGGCGCGGAGGAGCTGCCGGAGGCCTATGAGGAGCTGACGGACGGCGAGCGGGAGTACAGCAAGGGCTACCGGGACTACGCCGAGGGCAAAGCCGAGGCGGAGGAAAAGATCGCGGACGCGGAGAAGGAGCTGGCGGACGCGCGGCGCAAGGTGGCCGACATTGAAAGCGGCGAATGGTACATCCTCTCCCGCAGCTATGACCCGGGCTACACCGGCTTTGGACAGGACGCCGACCGCATGGCGAACCTGGCCTCGGTCCTGCCCATCATCTTCTTCCTGGTGGCGGCGCTGGTGTGCCTGACCACTATGACCCGCATGGTGGAGGAGCAGCGCACCCAGATCGGCCTGATGAAGGCGCTGGGCTACGGGCGCTGGGCCATTTCCCGGAAATATCTGAGCTACGGCCTGCTGCCGAGCCTTGCGGGCAGCGTGCTGGGTCTGGCGGCGGGACACCTGCTGTTCCCCACCATGATCTACGTCGCCTATCAGATCATGTATGAGATGCCGAACCTGACGCTGCGCTTTTATCCCACCATCAGCCTGTGGGCGACTCTCGCGGCGGTGGCCTGCACCACCGTCTCCACGCTGGTGGCCTGCCTTGCGACGCTGGGAGACTCTCCGGCGAACCTGATGCGTCCCCGGGCGCCCAAGCCCGGCAAGCGGGTGCTGCTGGAGCGCATCACGCCCCTCTGGCGGCGCATGAGCTTCAACTGGAAGATCACCACCCGGAACCTGCTGCGCTATCAAAAGCGCTTCTGGATGACCGTGGTGGGCATCGGCGGCTGCACCGCGCTCATCATCGCGGGCTTCGGCATACGCTCGTCGCTGATGGTCACCATGGAGCGGCAGTTTGACGAGCTGCTCCTCTACGATTCTCAGGTGACGCTGGCAAGCGGGGTGCTGGAGAGCGAGCGGACGGAGCTGCGGCAGTATCTGGACGGCTCCGATCAGGTGGCGGACTATCTGGATATGTACGCCGCCAACGTCACGGCGGAGAGCGAGCGCTACTCCTGCTCGGCCTATCTGCAGGTCATGGAGCCGGAGGAGATCGGCGGCTTCGTGGTGACGCGGGACTATGAGAGCGGAGAGCCTCTGACGCTGCCGGACGACGGCGTTCTGATCGACCAGAAGCTCAGCGAGCTGCTGGGCCTGCAGGTGGGCGACAGCTTCACCGTCACCGGCGATGGTCGGCACGAGGTCATGGTGGCCGGTATCTATGAGAACTATGTGGCGCATTTTATTTATGTATCCCCGGCATACTACGAAAAGGTCTTTGGGGAGGCGGCGGAGAACAATTCCCTGCTGCTGAACCTGACGGACGGGAGCGACGAGGCCTGCGAGGCCACGCTGACGGAGCTGCTGGCGCTGCACGGCGTCTCCTCCGCCTCCCGCACGTCGGAGACCCGGGACACCTACCACTCCAGCATGGAGCGGGTGGACTTCGTGGTGGTGGTCATCATCCTCTGCGCGGCGGCGCTGGCCATCGTGGTGCTGTATAACCTCTCGAATATCAATATTACCGAGCGCGTGAGGGAGCTTGCCACCATCAAGGTGCTGGGCTTCTTCGACCCGGAGGTGACGGCCTACGTCACGCGGGAGAACGCGGTGCTGACCCTGGCGGGCATCCTCTTTGGCTGTGTCATGGGCAAATACCTGCATCTCTATCTGGTGCGCTCGGTGGAGATCGACCTGATGATGTTCGGTCGGGAGATGGAGGGGATCAATTACCTCTGGGCCGCCCTGCTGACCCTCCTCTTTGCCACCGTGGTCAACCTGTTCGCCCACGGGAAGATGAAGAAGATCGACATGGTGGAATCCCTCAAGAGCGCGGAATGACCCCGCCCGCCGGTGGAAGAAAGGAGACCCATGGCAAGGACGCGGCGAAAACGGCGTGGCTGTCTGCCCCGCCTGCTGAAATGGTGCCTGGCGCTGGCGCTTCTGGCGGCGTTTTACTGGTACAGCAACTACACCCTCCAGGTGGAGGAGGCGGTCTTTACCTCCTCCCGCCTCCCGGCGGGTTTTGAGGGCTATACGCTGGTGCAGCTCAGCGACCTCCACGGCGCGTCCTTCGGAGAGGACAACGAGCGGCTGCTGCAGGCCGTGGCGGCGGCAAAGCCGGACGCCATCCTCCTGACGGGAGATCTGGTGGATCAGTACCGGGGCATCGACTGGGCCTATGTGGAGGCCACGGCGGCGCAGCTCGCCGCTCTGGCCCCCACCTACTTTGTCACAGGAAACCATGAGTGGGCCACCGGCGAGACGCCGGAGCTGAAGGAGCTGCTCGCGGCGCAGGGCGTCACGGTGCTGAGCAACGAATATGTGACGCTGGAGCGCGGCGGCGACCGCATCGTTCTCGCGGGCATCGATGACCCCAACGGCTACGCCGACCAGAAAACGCCGGCGGAGCTGGCGGCGGAGGTGTACGCCGCCTTCGGCGATCCCTTCTGGCTGCTGCTGGCCCACCGCAACGACCGCTTCGCGGAGGAATACAGCCTTCTCGGCGCGGACCTGACCATTTCCGGCCACGGCCACGGCGGCATCATCCGCCTGCCCTTTACCGACGGGCTGCTGTCCACGGACCGCACCCTCTTTCCCACCCATACCGCCGGGTTTTACGAGGATAACGGCGCGACTGTGTTCGTCTCCCGGGGCCTTGGGAATTCCGGCGTCTCCCGGCGGCTTTTCAACCGCCCGGAGGTGGCGGTGCTGACGCTTTCGCGCGGCGAGAGCGACTGAGCGCGGCCTGTGGCCGCGCCATTTTCCTCTGATTTGCGAGGTTCCTGCCTATGAAGACCTATTTCGCGGGACAATTCGATATCGCCGTCATCGGCGCGGGCCACGCGGGCATCGAGGCGGCTCTCGCCGCCGCCCGCATGGGCTGCCGCGTCGTCTGCTTTACCATGAATCTGGACGCGGTGGGCAATATGCCCTGCAATCCCGCCATCGGCGGCACGGGCAAGGGCCATCTCGTGCGGGAGCTGGACGCCCTCGGCGGCGAGATGGGCAGGGCCGCGGACCGGGCCTGCATCCAGTACCGGATGCTGAACGCCGGGAAAGGCCCCGCCGTGCGCTCTCTCCGGGCTCAGGCCGACCGCCGCCGCTATCAGGACATCATGAAGCACACGCTGGAACGGCAGGAGAACCTCTCCCTCCGGCAGGCCGAGGTGACGGAGATTCGTCTGCAGGACGGGCGCGTGGCCTCGGTCATCACCGCCACCGGGGCGGAGTACGCCGTCTCCGCCGCCATCGTCTGCTCCGGGACGTACCTCGGGGGCCGTATCATCATCGGCGAGTGCGTGCGCGAGAGCGGGCCGGACGGCCTTGCCGCCGCCACGGCGCTGACGGTGTGCCTGAAAGACTTAGGGCTGTCCTTCCGCCGCTTCAAGACCGGCACGCCGCCCCGCATCAACGCCCGGAGCGTGGATTTCTCCCGCATGGAGCGGCAGGAGGGCGATAAGCGCCCTGAGCCGTTTTCTCTCACGACCAAAGAGCCGGTGGAGAACTCTGCCTGCTGCTATCTGACCTATACCAACGCCGAGACCCACCGCATCATTCTGGAAAACCTCCACCGCTCCCCCATGCACGCGGGGGTCATTCAGGGAGTGGGGCCGCGGTACTGCCCCTCCATCGAGACGAAGGTCAGCACCTTCCGGGACAAGGAGCGGCACCAGCTTTTTCTGGAGCCTATGGGTCTTGGGACGGAGGAACTGTATCTGCAGGGCTTCTCCTCCGCCCTGCCGGAGGAGATTCAGCTACAAATTCTCCACACCCTGCCGGGGCTGGAGCGGGCGGAGATGACCCGCCCCGCCTACGCCATCGAGTACGACTGCGTGGACCCGCTGGAGCTGCTGCCCACCCTCGAGTGCAAGAAAGTCCCGGGCCTCTACGGCGCGGGTCAGTTCAACGGCTCCTCCGGCTATGAGGAGGCGGCGGTGCAGGGTTTTGTGGCGGGCGTGAACGCGGCGCTGAAGCTGCGCGGCGAGGAGCCTTTCATCTTAAAGCGCAGCGAAAGCTATATCGGCACCCTCATCGACGACCTCGTGACCAAGGGCACCAACGAGCCGTACCGCATCATGACCTCCCGCAGCGAATACCGGCTGCTGCTGCGCCAGGACAACGCCGACGAGCGGCTGACCGGCTACGGCCGGCGGCTGGGCCTCATCAGCGCCGAGCGCGCGGCGGAGGTGGAGGAGAAATACCGCCGGGTGGCGGAGGAGCTGCGGCGGCTGGAACATACGGGCCTTGCCCCCACGGCGGAGCTGAACGCCTTTCTCCGGGAAAAGGGCAGCGCGGAGAACCACAGCGGCGCGCCGCTGGCGTCGCTGCTGCGCCGGCCGGAGCTTGGCTATGACGATCTGCGCCGCTTTGACGCGGTTTGCGCCGCCATGCCCCGCGACATCGCGGAGGCGGTGGAGACGGCGCTGAAATACGAGGGGTACATCCAGCGGCAGAAGCGCCAGGTGGCGGACTTCGACAAGCTGGAGCGGCGGAGGCTCCCGAAAGATATGGATTACACCCGTATCGACGGGGTGCGGCTGGAGGCGCGGGAAAAGCTCAGCGCCGTCCGTCCGCTGAATCTGGGACAGGCCTCCCGGATCTCCGGGGTCTCCCCGGCGGATATCACGGCCATTATGATTTGGCTGGAAAAGCGAAAAGGAGAAGATTCCTGAGTGAAATTATACGATCTGACCCATGTGCTCTCGGAGGACACGCCGGTCTATCCCGGCACGGAGCCGCCGCGGTTTTCCGCAGTTGCTTCGGTGGAGCGGGAGGGCTATCGGGAGACGCTGCTGCGCCTGACCTCCCACACCGGCACCCACATGGACGCGCCCGCCCATGTCCTCCCCGATGGGGACACGCTGGAGAGCTGCCCGCCGGAGACCTTCGCGGGCCGTGCCTTTGTGCTGGACTGCGCCGAAGCAGGCCCGGAGGGCCGCGTGACGCTGCCTGCGCTGCAGGCGGCGGAGCGGCAGCTGCGACAGGCGGAGTATCTGCTGCTCTATACCGGCTGGGAGCGCTATTGGGGCGAGGAGGACTATTTCGCCTCCTTTCCCGTGCTGACGGCGGAGGCGAGCCGCTTTCTCGCCGCGCTGCCGCGATTGAAGGGCGTGGGGGTGGATGCGGTCTCCGTGGACCCGGTGGGGCCGGAGCTAAAGAACCACCGGATTCTGCTCGGCGCGGGCAAGCTGCTGGTGGAAAATCTCCGGGGCCTTGCGCCCCTTGCGGGCAGGACCGTGGGCTTCGCCGCGCTGCCGCTGGCCTACCGCCATGCCGACGGCGCGCCGGTGCGGGCCGTGGCCTGGGAGGAGGACGGCGTATGACCATCCGACAGGCCAGAGCGGAGGAGCTTTCCGAGATCATGGCGGTGTTTGCCCAAGCCCAGGCCTTCATGCGCGACACCGGCAATCCCCGGCAGTGGGAGGACTACCCCACCCGGGAGATCGTGCTGGGTGATATCGCCCGGGGCGAATGCTGGGTGCTGGAGACCGGGGGCGAACTCGCGGGCGTGTTCGCCCTGGGCTATGGCCGGGACGAGGAGTATGAGCTGCCGGAGGCGGGCTTCTCCGAGGGCCCCTACGCCACGCTGCACCGCGTGGCCTCCAGCGGCCGGGCGAAGGGCGTTTTCGCCGCGGCGCTGGATTTTTGCCGGGCGCGGACGGACTGCCTCCGGGTGGACACCCATGAGGACAACCACATCATGCGCCGCCTGCTGGAAAGGGCGGGCTTTCGCCGCTGCGGGACGCTCCAGCGCTTTGGAGAGCGCTTTTTGACTTACGAATGGAAAGCCGAAAAATGAAAAAAGACCGGCCGGAGCCAAAAAGGCTCCGGCCGGCTGCTGTTTTTCAGAGGAATTACTCGTTTTCCACCGTGATCTGGCAGGACTTCATGGCGGCCAGGGCGCTGCGGTGGCTCTCCGGCGTGACGCCGGCGCAGCAGGCCGCGTCCACCGCGATCTCCGCCTCCGGCAAAAACGCCTTCAAAAGCATGGCGTTGGAGATGACGCAGATGTCCGTGCAAAGGCCGATGAGGGTGACGCGGCGGATGGGCTCCTCCCGGTCCGCCGCCTGCAGCAGCGCTCCCAGAGCGGCGGAGCCGAACGTAGGCTTGTCGATGGGCTCCTCCCGCACAAAGGGAGCCAGGGCGGGCGCGATCTCCCAGCCCGCCGTGCCGCGGATGCAGTGGGGCACGGGGAGCTTCCGCCCCTCCTGAGTGGAGAGATAGTCCGCGTCGTGGGTGTCCCGGGTGAAGAGGACCCGGCCCGCGAAGTCCCGGATCTTTTCCGCCGCTTTCGGCACGATGGCCTGCGCCTCTTTGCTGCCGAGAGGGCCGTCAATGAAGTCGTTTTGCATATCCACGACGATGAGAATGTCCTGCATGGCCGCTCCTTTCAGTGATACACGACGCCGGTGTTCGGGTCGCTGAACTCCCGCACCCGCTGGCGGTACAGCTCCATGGCGGCGGACTCGAAGGCCAGCGCCGGCTCCTCCTCCCCCATGAGGCGGAGCAGGTGCTTTGTAAAGGGCGGGTTCAGGATCAGCAGCGGGCCGATGAGGTAGGTGGCGAAGAAATTGTTGCGGCGCAGCCCCTCCCCCGGCACGTCGGGGTTCAGCCCCGCGCCCCGGAGGGTGGTGAACAGCGGCTCGGCCTCGCCGTAGCTGTGGCCGAACTGGCTCTTAAAGCCCACGATGTCCATCTTCTCCTGAAATTTGCCCACATACAGGGCGTTATAGCGCTGCATCATGCGGTGTCTGGCGCTGGTGGGAAAGAGACCGAGACAGCGCAGGGCTGTGCCGTCATCTGCCGTGATCTCCTGCCCGAAGATCTCCAGCGCGTTGCCGGTGATGAGAAAGAGCTGGCCCGCGTCGATCAGCTCCATGAGCTTCTCCCGGTAGGGCGTGAGAGCCTCCACCGCCAGAGCCTGCCCCTCCTCCGTCACGGAGCCCATGTAAATGAGGTCCACCTTCTGCGAGACAAAGGCCGGCTCCGCTTTCAGACTCGTGCGCACCACCTCCGCGCCGCCGCAGCAGCGGCAGAGGTATTCCACGTTCATCAGGTCCCCGTAGAGGTTCGCCACCTCCGGGAACAGGATCTCGATCTTCATTTCGCCGCCTCCTTTGCAAGCCGCGCCAGCTTCTGCCGCACCTTCTGGGCGTAGGTCAGGGAGTCCGTGCCGTAGAACAGGTACACCTGATCGCCCGCCACGAAGGGCAGCCGCTCCGCCGCCTCCATCTCATCCGCCACGCAGATGATCTTCTCCTCCGGCACGCCGGCGAGGAGCAGCCGCAGCCGGTAGTCCAGCGCCCGGGGGCCGGTGGCCACGATGCAGCGGATGTCGGGACGATTCAAAAACTCAAAGTCGCAGTCATACAGCCAGCTCACGTTCTCCGACCAGTGCTTCACGTCCCCGAGACAGTTCATCATGAGCATCAGCTCCTTCTCGCCGCTGCGGGAGGAGACATAGTCGAAGGCCCGGGAGCAGGCGAGAGCGTTTTTCTCCTTCGCCATCTGCATGATGAGCGTCACGTCGCCCACCTGCTCCTCGTTGTGGCGGGAGGCCACGATGGCGCACTTGCGCATACAGCCCGCGATCTTTTCGTGGGAGAAGCCCAGCTCGCGCAGCACGGCGATGACCGTCACCTGATTGTAGACGTTGAAAATGCTGTCGCTGAGCAGGGGGTATTCCTCGCTCTCGCCGTGGTCAGCCACACGCATGGTCATGTTGTGGAAATCCACGTCGCTTGCCGCGTAATCATAGGCGGGAGAGGCGAAGCCGCAGCTGTCGCAGACGGCCTTGCCGATGTGGTGGTAGCGGCGGTACTCATACCGCAGCTCCGCCCGGCAGACGGGGCAGACCCGCATATCATTGATGCGGTTGACGCACTCGGTCACGTCACTCTCCATGGGGCCGATGCCGAAATAGACCCGCTGGTTTTCCGGCGCCACGCGGCAGGAGATCAGGTCGTCGGCGTTCACGATGAGCTTCGCGGACTTCGGGATCTCCCTTGTGAGGATGTCCGCGATGTAGGCCGGGTGGGCGTTGCGCATGATGGAGTCGCGGAAAAGGTTGGTGATGACCACATACTGGGGCTTCACATAGGGGAAGATCCTGGGGGTGGAGCGCTCGTCCACCTCCAGCACCGCCGTCTTATACTTGGGCCGGCCGAATACGGAGCAGCCGGAGAGCAGGACCGTGGCGATGCCGGAGTTGATGTTGGAGCCGTAGCGGTTGCTCAGCACCGGCTCGCCGCTTTTCTCCAGCATATCGCAGAGGAGGTTGGAAACGGTGGTCTTGCCGTTGGTGCCGGTGACGGCGATGATGCGGCGGGGCCGCGGAACGTAGCGCAGAAAGTCCGGGCAAAGGCGCAGGGCCAGCTTCCCGGGGAAATTGGTGCCCTTGTGGCCGGTGAGCTTCAGCACGGGGCCGGAGAGCTTCGCCGCCAGAAACGCAAAGATGAATTTCAGTCTGCCCATGGCAGCACACCTTCTTTCGGGGATATTTTGTCTATGACACAGTGTAACCTGTTTTGCCGGGCCGTAGCCGCGCGCAGGGCCTGTCCGCCCGAGCGGCTGTTTTTGCCAGTATAGCACAGTTCCTAAAAAAGCGCAAAAAAATCTTGCGCCGCCCGCAAAAGCGCTTCCCGGAAGACGGCGGGTGTGCTATACTGGCGGAAAAGCGGCCCGCTCATGGCGCGGCGGCTGCACGAAAGAAGCACAATCGAGGTGATCTCCCATGTCTACATTTACCCTCCGCATGGCGGCGGAGCAGGATGCTCCCGCGCTGCTGGAAATATACCGCCCCTATATCGCCACTACCATCACCTTTGAGTATGAAGCGCCCTCAGAGGAGGAGTTTGCCCGCCGCATCCGGGAGGTGCTGCGGGAGTATCCCTATCTGGTCTGCGAGGAAAATGGCTGCCCCGTGGGCTACGCCTACGCCCACCGGCACAAGGAGCGGGCTGCGTATCAGTGGGACGCGGAGCTGTCGGTCTATCTCAGCGAGGCGGCCTTTGGCCGGGGCGTGGGCCGGGCGCTGTACGGCGCGCTGATGGAGCTGCTGCAGCGGCAGAACGTGCGGAACGTGTACGGAGCCATCACCGGCGAAAACGGGCGCAGCATCCGCTTTCACCGCCGTCTGGGCTTTACGGAGCTGGGGGTTTATCACGAGACCGGCTACAAGTGCGGCCGCTGGCTGGACGTGTGCTGGATGGAAAAGCGCCTGCCGGGGCAGACGCCGCCCCTGCCCGTCCGTCCTTTGCAGGAGCTGCCGGAGCCGGAGGTGGAGGCGGTGCTGCGCCGCTGGACGGAGGAAATTCACACGTCAGAATCCGGCAGATGATCAAAACCTCGCAGAGTTCGCGGTCTGCGCCGCGAAAAAAGAAAACACTTCCCGGCCCAGTGCGACAGCTTCGCGCAGGGCCGTTTTTCATAAAAGTGGACATACCCTGCCCCGCCTACGCATAGGCTGAAAGGGAGGTGAGGGACATGAAGACGAAACGGGAGCAGCGGCTTATCCGCCTTTTGCGGCGGCTGAGCGCTCTGGCGCTCTCCTGCCTGGTGCTGTACGGCGTGGCCGCCACGGCGGGCAGCGGTTCGCCGGGCCAGGCACTGCAGGCGCTGGGAGAGGACGAGCTGGTGCTGGCGCTGCTGCGCTGGGAACTGGGGGACCTGGGCCGGGATGACGGGCTGTCCTTCTCCACGGCCATGGCCCTCAGCGGTATGCCGGCGCTGCTCAGCGCCCAGGACGAGGTGCTGGAGCTTTGGTCCCGGGGCGCGGAGACGGAGAGCGACGGCGAGGGACAGGATGAGGAAGGGACGCTCTTGCCGGAGCAGTCGGAGCGGCAGCCGTTGCAGCTTGCGGACAACGGCGTGCCCGCCCGGACGCTGGTGCCGTCCTCGGAAAAGGGCTACACCGTCATCGGCAGCGCCTACATCTCCAACTCCACGGACTATACCCTTTCGCCGGAGCAGTTTGACGGCAGCTTTGCCGCCGCGCTGACGGACGCGGAGCCGCAGGTACTCATCATGCACACCCACGGCAGCGAGGCCTACACCATGCCCGAGGGAGAGGAGTATGAGGCCAGCGGCGACCACCGCTGCACGGACACTGACTACAACGTGGTGCGGGTGGGAGAGGAGATCGCCTCGGTGCTGGCGGAATACGGCATTTCCTCCGTCCATGACAGGACGCTGTACGACAATCCCGAGTATAACGGCTCTTATGGCCGTTCTCTCACGGGAATCGAGAGCTATCTGGAGAGATATCCCTCCATCTGCTTCGTGCTGGACGTGCACCGGGACGCCATCACCGACGCACAGGGGCAGATCTACAAGGTCATCTCCGAGACGGAGGAGGGCCGCGCCGCCCAGCTGACGCTGGTCATGGGCAGCGACGGCGGCGGGCTGTCCCACGACAACTGGCGGGAGAATCTGAAGCTGGCGGTGGCCCTGCAGCAGACGCTGCTGGAGGACTATCCCACCCTCATGCGGCCCATTTTGCTGCGAAACTCCCGCTATAACCAGCACGCCACCACCGGCTCGCTGCTGGTGGAGGTGGGCGCCGCGGGAAACTCCCTGGACGAGGCGCTGCTGGCGGCGCGGCTGTTTGCGGAGGGCTTCGCCAAGGTGATACAGGGGGAGAAATAAGCGGCGGCAATACGCGCAAAAACGCCCCGGCGGGAGACCCGCCGGGGCGTTTCGTATGAATTCACAGGACCTGCGCGCCTTCCCGGTCCACGGGCAGCTCCCGCACCGTCCAGACGTGGGAGAGCTGCCGCACTCCCTCCTGCATACGGGCGGCGAAGCCCGCGTCACGGGTCAGGGCCAGCAGCGTGGGCCCCGCGCCGCTGATGCAGAATGCCCGGCAGCCGTTTTCCGCCGCCAGAGCCTCCACCGCGTCGTACTCGTGGATGAGGCCGCGGCGGTAGGGCTGGTGGAGCTTATCCTGCAGCGCGGCGGCCAGCAGCTTCTCCTCTCCCAGAGCCAGCGCCCGGGGCAGCACCGCCGCGTGGGCGGTGTTGAACACTGCGTCCGCCCGGGGGACGGAATCGGGCAGCACCGCGCGGGCGGCCCGGGTGCTCAGGGGAAAGTCCGGGATCAGCGCCACGAAGCGCAGCTCCGGATGGATGTCATAGGAGACGGAGATGACCTCCCCCTCCGCCATGAGGGAGGCGGTGAGCCCTCCCAGCAGCGCCGGGGCCACGTTGTCCGGATGGCCCTCCAGCTCCGTGCAGAGGGCCAGCAGCTCCCGCCGGCTCAAGGGCGAGCCGTGGAGGGCGTTGGCCCCCATGGCGCCCGCCGCCAGCATGGCGGCGGAGGAGCCGAGGCCCCGGGAAACGGGGATCTCCGCCTGAATATCGATATGTACCCCCTCTGCCGGGAGGCCCAGGGCGGAGAGGACCCGCCGGTAGGCCACATAGGCGAGGTTATGCTCATTCTGATACGCCTTGTCGCAGCCGGAGAAGGACAGCCGCTCCGCGCTGGTGAAGGTCAGGGTGTTATACAGCCCCAGCGCGCAGCCCACGCTATCGAAGCCTGCGGCCAGATTCGCCGTGGTGGCGGGGACGCGGACAGTTACAGAGCCCATACCGTCTCCCCTGCCTTTCCGAGCACGAAGGAGAGCATCTCCTCCTTGTCCAAAACCGTCTTATGCCGCACTTCTTTTTCCCGCAGACCCTGCAGGTTCTTCGGCACCGGCACGCCGGTGAGTTCATGCAGCCGCTCCATCACCGCGAACTCGTCCCCTGACGCATCGCCGCCCAGGGCGGAGAGCACCGCCGCCGGGAACTTGTAGGGCGAGGCGGTGGAGAGGATGACCACGGGGCGCTGGGAACCGGTGGCGGCCTTGTACTGCTGCGCTACCTGCCAGGCCACCGCCGTGTGGGTGTCGCAGAGGTAGTGGGCTTCATTCCAGACCTGGGCGATGGCGCGCTTGGTACCGGCATCGTCGCAGCAGCCCGCCCAGAAGTCGCGGTCCAGCTGCGCCTTCAGCGCCGCCGGGACCTCGTAGGCGCCCTCCCGGGAGAGCTGCTCCATCAGCTCCTTTACCAGCCCCGCGTCGCCGCTCATGAGGAACAGCAGCCGCTCCAGATTGCTGGAAACCAGAATGTCCATGGAGGGAGACAGGGTCTTGTGGAAGGGACGGCGGCGGTCATAGCGGCCGGTGCGGAGAAACTCCGTCAGCACGTCGTTGGCGTTGGAGGCGCAGATGAGCCGTCCCACGGGCAGGCCCAACCCTTTGGCGAACCAGCCCGCCAGAATGTCGCCGAAGTTCCCGGTGGGTACGGCGAAGTCGGCTTTCTCGCCGCACTCGATTTTCCCCGCCGCCACCAGGTCGGCGTAGGCCCGGAAATAGTACACCACCTGGGGGGCCAGGCGGCCGATGTTGATGGAGTTGGCGGAGGAAAGGCGCACGCCCTTGCCCGCGAGAAGGTCGCCCTCTCCCACGGCGGCAAAGAGCCGCTTCACGCCGGTCTGGGCGTCGTCAAAATTGCCGCGCACCGCCGCCACGCAGACGTTGCTCCCCTCCTGGGTGGTCATCTGGGCCTGCTGCACGGCGCTGACGCCGCCGTGGGGATAAAAGACGATGATCTTCGTCCCCGGCACGTCCTGAAAGCCCGCCATGGCGGCCTTGCCGGTGTCGCCGGAGGTGGCGGTGAGAATGAGGATATCGTCCGAAACGCCGCACTTTTCCTTTGCCGCCGTGATGAGATGGGGCAGCATACTCAGCGCCACGTCCTTGAAGGCGCTGGTGGGGCCGTGGAACAGCTCCAGCACCGTGTCGTCGCCCACCGAGACGCTGGGGGTCAGCACATCGGAGGAGAACTTCCCCGCGTAGGCACGGCGCACCAGCGCCGCCATTTCTTCCCGGCTGAAATCCGGCAGCAGGGCGGTGAGAACGTCCTCCGCCATGCCGAAAGTATCCTTATCTAAAGTGGCCCGCCAATCGAAGGGGATCTCCCCCAGGCTCCTCATACTGTACAGTCCGCCGTCCGGGGCGAGGCCCTGCAAAACGGCCTCCGCCGACGTGGCGGTGAAGGCGCCGGAACGGGTGCTTTGGTAGATCATGTCAAAAATTCCTCCTGCTGCGTTTCGTGATTTCGTCAATTTATTCTAAACTTTTTCTTGCGTTTTCACAAGTGCTATGTTATAGTGTTCCCAGCAAAAAGTCAAGTGTTTTTCTGCAAAAGACAAAATGAGGTTTTTTGCCCAGAAAGGCGCGGAAAGTGAGGAGAGAAGATGAATGTTGCGCTGCTCGGCTTCGGCACGGTGGGAAAGGGCTTTTACGAGCTGACCCGGGAGCGGAGCGATCTGACAGTGACGGCGGTGCTGTCCCGCCGGCCCCGGCCGGAGCTCAGCTGTCTGGTCTCGGCGGATCTCGGGGAGATCCTGGCCAGCGGTGTGGATCTGGTGGTCGAGGTCATGGGCGGCCTGCACCCGGCTTATGAATATGTGCGCGCGGCCCTGGAGGGCGGCAAGCACGTGGTGACGGCCAACAAGCAGCTCATGTGCGCGTATTATGAGGAGCTGACGGCTCTTGCCGCGGCGAAGGGCGTTGCGCTGCGCTGCACCGCGGCGGCGGGCGGCGGCATTCCCTGGCTCACGTCTCTGGAGCGGGCGACGGCGATGGATACCGTATATAAAGTAGAGGGCATCCTGAACGGCACCACGAATTTTATGCTGGACGCCATGACGAAAAACGGCACGGACTACGCCGAGATTCTGGCGGAGGCCCAGCGCCTCGGCTACGCGGAGGCGGACCCCACCGCCGACGTGGAGGGGCTGGACGCCCGGCGGAAGATCGTCCTTTCCGCCAACATCGCCTTCGGCGTGTCCCTGAAAGAGGAGGAGATCCCCTGCCTCGGCATCGCCACGGTGTCAGCGGCGGACATCCGGGCCTTTACGGAAAACGGTCTGGTCTGCAAGCTCATCGCCTCGGCGGAGAAGTCTGAGGGCGGCATCACCGCCTGCGTGGAGCCGACTCTCTTTACCGCCGACGCGGCGGAAGCGGCGGTGGCGGGCAGCGGCAATCTGGTGTCCCTCTACGCGGAGAAGATCGGCAAGCAGAGCTTTTCCGGCGCGGGGGCGGGCGGCTGGCCCACGGGCAGCAACGTGCTGGGCGACTGCCTGCAGATCCTGGACGGCTGCCGGCGGTTCTACACGGATAAATTCGTTCCCGCCAAGGCCGCGGGCGACGCGCAGCGGCGCTATTACGTCCGCACGAAGGAGGAGCTGCCGGCGGCGGTGGAGCGGAAGCTCGGCCCCGGCGTCGTCACCGCTCCCATGGCGGCGGCGGAGGCGCACCGGATGATCCGGGCGCTGCGGGAAAAGGACAGCGGCGCGTTTATGGCGGCGCTGCGGTAAAAGAACAGGAGAGACTATGCTGAAAGTACTGAAATTCGGCGGCTCGTCCATGGCGGACGCCGCCCAGTTTGAAAAGATCAAAAACATCGTCAAAAGCGACCCCTCCCGCCGGGTGGTGGTGGTCAGCGCCCCGGGCAAGCGCTTTAAGGAGGACCACAAGGTCACGGACCTGCTGTACCTCTGCCACGCCCATCTGAAGTACGGCGTGTCCTGCGAGCATATCTTTCAGCTCATCCGGGACCGCTATCTCGGCATCCGGGATGACTGCGGCCTCGCAACGCCGCTGGAGGGCGATTTCGACAGGCTCTGGGAGAAGATGTGCGCGGGCATCAGCCAGGACGAGCTGGTCTCCCGGGGCGAGTACTTCGCCGCCCGGCTCATGGCGGACTATCTGGGATTCGATTTCCTCGATGCGGAGCTGTGGCTGAAGTTCCGCTTCGACGGCGAGGTGGATCAGGAGGCCTCCTATGAGGCGCTGCGCCACGCGGCGGAGGGCCGCAATGTGGTCATTCCCGGCTTCTACGGCGCCATGCCCGACGGCCGCATCCGCACCTTTACCCGGGGCGGCAGCGACATCACCGGTGCGCTCGCGGCGGCGGCGCTGGAGGCGGACGTGTACGAGAACTGGACGGACGTTTCCGGCATCCTCATGGCGGACCCCCGCATCGTGGAGCATCCGCAGCCCATCAGCCGCGTGACCTACAGCGAGCTGCGGGAGCTGAGCTACATCGGCGCGCAGGTGCTGCACGAGGGCACCGTGTTCCCCGTGCGGGAGAAGGGCATCCCCCTGAACATCCGCAACACCAACGAGCCCTCCCATCCCGGCACCATGATCCTGGAGAACATCGACGACAGCACCGACGCGGGCCAGAGCTTCATCACCGGCATCGCGGGCAAGAAGGGCTTTACCGTCATCACCATTTCCAAGACCGGTATGTCCTCCACCCCCGGCTCTCTGCGGCAGATCCTGGAGATCCTGGAGAAGCATGAGGTGAACGTGGAGTACGTCCCCAGCGGCATCGACATTATCTCTCTGGTGGTCTCCTCGGCCAAGATCGCGCCCTGCCTCTATTCCGTGCTGGGTGAGCTGGAGAAGGCCATCCATCCCGACAACATCAAGGTGCTGGACCACATGGCCATCGTGGCGGCGGTGGGCCGGAAGATGGCCTACCGGGTGGGCGTTTCCGGCAAGCTCTTTGCCAAGCTGGGCGAGTGCGGCGTGAACATCCGCATGATCACCCAGGGGCCGGAGGAACTGAATATCATCGTGGGCGTGGAAGAAAAGGACTTCGAACAGGCCATCCGCGTCCTGTACAACAGCTTTGTGAAGGAGGAACAGTAAAAATGAAGCAGTATCGTGTGGGTATCCTGGGCGCCACGGGCGCCGTGGGCCGGGAAATGATGAAGATCCTCGAGGAGCGCAAGTTCCCCGTGTCTGAGCTGCGGCCCATCGCCAGCGCGCGGAGCGCCGGTAAGAAGCTGCCCTTTAACGGCGGCGAAGTGGAGATCGTCGAAGCGTCGGATAATGCCTTTGAGGGGCTGGACATCGTCCTCGGCGCGGCGGAGAACGACATCGCCAAGCAGTTCGCTCCCGCCATCGTCAAGGCGGGCGCGGTGTTCGTGGATAACTCCAGCGCCTTCCGTCTGGACCCCGACGTGCCTCTGGTCATCCCTGAGATCAACCCCGAGGACGTGAAGTGGCACAAGGGCATCATCGCCAACCCCAACTGCACCACCATCGTCACGCTGGTGGCTGTGGCCGCGCTGAACCGGGAAAGCCCCATCGAGACCATGGTGGCCTCCTCCTATCAGGCGGTCAGCGGCGCCGGCGCCGGCGGCCCCATCGAGCTGATGGAGGAAGTGGACGCCCTGCGGGAAGGCAAGAGCTATGACCCCAAGGTGTTCCAGTATCAGATCGCCTATAACGTCATCCCCCAGATCGGCGGCGAAGCCTTTGAGGGCTATACCTCCGAGGAGATGAAGATGCAGAACGAGGGCCGGAAGATCCTGCACCTGCCGGAGCTGAAGGTCAGCTGCACCTGCGTGCGAGTGCCCGTGGTGCGGAGCCACAGCGTTTCCGTGGTGCTGCGGACCAAGGAGAAGATCAGCGTGGAGCGCGCGCGGGAGCTCATCGCCGCCGCCCCCGGCTGCCGTCTGGTGGACGACCTCAATAACAAGAAGTACCCCATGCCCCTCGACACCTCCGATCAGGACATCGTGTTCGTGGGCCGCATCCGGGATGACCTCACCGACGAGCGGGGTCTGAACATCTGGTGCTGCGGCGACCAGGTGCGCAAGGGCGCGGCGACCAACACAGTGCAGATCGCGGAGCTGGTCATCGGCCTGAAGTAAAAGCAAAACAGGAAAAAGCGTTTGGGACGCCCGAAGCCATCGGCTTCGGGCGTCTTTTTGCGTTTCGGGCAAAAGTGCTCCCCTTTCCCGCCGGAGGACGCGGCGGCACGGCGGGCCATATACTGGCACAGGGGCGTGGTATGCCGCGCCCCGCTTGGAACGACAGGAGGAAAACAGATTGTATACAGTATATGGGACAGTCCTCGGCCTTGCCGTGCCCCTGCTCGGGACGGCGCTGGGCGCGGCCGCGGCACTGTTTTTGCGGCGAAAGCTCCCGGCGGCGCTGGAAAAGGCCATGCTGGGCTTCGCGGCGGGGGTGATGCTGGCGGCTTCGGTCTGGTCGCTGCTGCTGCCCGCCATCGCTTACCGGGAGGAGCAGGGCCTCTCCGCCTGGCCCCCGGCGGCGCTGGGCTTTTTGCTGGGCGCGGGCGGGATGCTGTGGCTTCGGCGCTGCATGGCCGCCGGACGGCGGCGCGGCGGCTCCGGAGAGGGAGAGCGGGAATTTTTCCTGGCCTTCTCCGTGACGCTGCACAATATCCCGGAGGGCATGGCGGTGGGCGTGGCCTTCGCCTCGGCTCTCGGCGCGGGAGAGGCCGCCATGGCGGGAGCCTTCGCCCTGGCTCTCGGCATCGGCATTCAGAACATACCGGAGGGAGGCATCATCTCCCTGCCCCTGGCCCTCGGCGGCATGGACCGGGGGAGGGCTTTCTCCCTGGGGGTGCTGTCCGGGGCGGTGGAACCGCTGTTCGCCCTGCTGGCGCTGCTGCTGACAGCGCTGGTGCGCCCCATTTTGCCCTGGGTGCTGGCGGTGGCGGCAGGCTGTATGTTCTTCGTGGTGGCGGAGGAGCTGCTCCCCGCCTCGGAGGACGGAGAAAACGGCGCCACCGGCGCCGCGGGCGCGTCTGTCGGCTTCGCGCTGATGATGCTGCTGGACGTGGCCCTTGGCTGAGCGGACGGCGGGAGGAACCAAATCCTCCCGCCGCCATACAATGGAATGAAGCAACCGCCTCCTTGCTTCCCCTTTGCAGGGACTTGTGATTACGGGAGGGACCCGATTGATCGTCACATTGGAACACATACGAAAGACATACCAGTCTCCCGAGGGTGAGGTGGAAGCGCTGCGGGACGTGAGTCTCGGCATCGAGGAGGGAGAATTCATCAGCATCGTGGGGCCCTCCGGCTGCGGGAAAAGCACGCTGCTCGCCATCATGGCGGGGCTGGAAAAGCCCAGCGGCGGACGCATCCTGCTGGAGGGCGCGGAGGTGCGGGGCGTCAGCCGGAAGGTGGGCTATATGCCCCAGAAGGATGAGCTGTTCCCCTGGCGCACCATCCGGGGAAACGTGCTGCTGGGATTGGAACTTCGGGGGGAAAAGAGCGGCGAACGCCGCCAGGCGGTGGAGGAGCTGCTGCGGCGCTACGGTCTCGCGGACTTTGCCTCGGCCTCCCCCTCCCAGCTCTCCGGCGGCATGCGGCAGCGCTGCGCGCTGATCCGCACGCTGGCAACAAACCCCTCGCTGCTGCTGCTGGATGAACCCTTTTCGGCGCTGGACTATCAGACCCGCCTCTCCGTCTCGGAGGATATCCATTCCATTATCCGCCGGGAGAAAAAGACCGCTATCCTCGTGACCCACGATATCTCCGAAAGCATCAGTATGTCCGACCGTGTGGCGGTGCTTTCGGCCCGGCCGGGGCGGCTGAAGGCCGTCCACAGCCTTGCGGAATTCAAGGGGCTCTCGCCTATGGAGCGGCGGGACGATCCCAGATTCCATACATGTTTCAACGCTATCTGGAAGGAGCTGGAGCTTGGTGTCTGACGCGGCCCTTTCGGCGGAACGGCGGAACTATCTCCGCCTCCGCTGCCGCCGCCGCACGCTGGTGCGGACGGCGCAGATCATACTGCTCGTTTCCTTTTTCGCACTCTGGGAGCTGGCGGCCCGGCGGGGGTGGATCGACCCCTTCATCATGAGCTGCCCCAGCCGCATATGGCAGACCTTTCAGAGCCTCTACGCCTCGGGAGAGCTGTTTCTCCACCTCAGGACCTCGTGTCTGGAGACGGTGGCGGGCTTTCTGCTGGGGACCGCCGTCGGGACGGCGATAGCGGTGCTGCTCTGGTGGAGCCCCACCCTGGCGCGGATCCTGGACCCGTATCTGGTGGTGCTGAACTCCCTGCCGAAGACGGCCCTCGGCCCCGTGTTCATCGTCTGGATCGGGGCGGGCCCGTCCTCCATCATCGCCATGTCGCTGGCCATCTCCCTCATCGTCACGATTCTGGAAATGTATAACGGCTTTCTCGCCACGGACCCCGGCAAGCTGCGGCTCATGCGCACCCTGGGGGCGGGCAAGGGACAGATTTTACGAAAGCTGGTGCTGCCGGCGAATTTCGCCACGCTCATCAACGCGCTGAAAGTGAATGTGGGCCTTTCCTGGGTAGGCGTCATCATGGGAGAGTTCCTGGTCTCCCGGGCGGGTCTGGGCTACCTCATCGTCTACGGCTCCCAGGTCTTCAAGATGGACCTGGTCATGGCCACGGTCCTGCTGCTGGCCGCCGCCGCGGCGGTGATGTATCAATGCGTCCTGGTGCTGGAGAAGGCACTGAAAAAATATTTGGGGGTTACAGCATGAAAAAAACCATCGCACTTGTTCTTGCCGCGCTTTTGACCCTGGGTCTTCTGGGCGGCTGCGCCTCATCGGAGGGCGGGGAGGAGGTCACGAAGCTGCGGCTCAGCGAGGTGACGCATTCCGTATTCTATGCGCCGCAGTATGTGGCCATGAGCCAGGGCTTCTTCGCGGAGGAGGGGCTGGAGATCGAGCTGCTCAACGGCGGCGGAGCCGACAAGGTCATGACCTCCGTTCTCACGGGCGAGGTGGAGATCGGCCTTGCGGGGCCGGAGGCCTGCATCTACGTCCTGCTGGAGGGGCGGGAGGACAGCCCGAAGATCTTCGCCCAGCTGACGAAGCGGGACGGCTCGTTCCTGGTGGGCCGGACGGAGGAGGACTTTTCCTGGGAAAACCTCCGGGGCAAGACCATCATCGGCGGCCGCAAGGGCGGCGTGCCGGAAATGACGCTGGAATACGTCATGAAGCAGAACGGCGTGGAGCCTCATGTGGACGCGGTGGTGGATACCTCCATCCAGTTCAACATGATGGCGGGGGCCTTCACCGGCGGCAACGGGGACTATGTGACCCTCTTTGAGCCCACCGCCACGGAGGTGGAGCTGGCGGGCCAGGGCTACATCCTCTGCTCCATCGGCGAGGAGAGCGGCGAGATCCCGTACACCGCCTACTTCGCCTCCGGGAGCTACATGGAGGCGCACCCGGACGTGATCCAGCGCTTTACCAACGCCATCGCCCGGGGCCAGAAGTGGATCATGGAGCACACGGACGAGGAGGTGGCGGAGGCCATCGCCCCCTACTTCCCCGATACCAGCGTGGAGGTGCTGACCCAGGTCACGGCGCGGCACCGGA
Organism: Oscillospiraceae bacterium; assembly: GCA_051867615.1. Classification (GTDB taxonomy): domain Bacteria; phylum Bacillota; class Clostridia; order Oscillospirales; family Oscillospiraceae; genus RGIG5472. Next base: position 37,409 of record JBJDYU010000039.1, read on the forward strand.
GCATAGGCGCGTGGAACGAAACGCCCGTCATGGAGCAGGAGGCGCTGGAGCGGCTGGAGACCGTCATGGAAGCCGCCGGCGAGCTGGAGGAGCGCGTGGTGTTTGAGGAGCTGGTGGATAACAGCTACGCGGAGAAAGCGGCGGGCTGAGAAAGCGGCCCCGCGCGAAAAGTCCATAATAAGGCCGCCGTCTGAAGGAACTTCAGACGGCGGCCCGTCATGTCCGGCCCCTTATTTGCGCCTGGAGAGCTTTGCCTTGAAGGCCGTAAAAGTGTTCAGGATGAAGATCGCGACAATAAACTTAAGCACAACGGAGACCAGCCCGTCTATGGTGTCCTCCACGGCCACTATATCACCCGTGTGTATTTCACTGGCAATATTCATAAACTGAAACAGCAGAGTCAGCAGCGCAAACCCAAAGCTGGATGCCGTAGAAATAACCGTTCCGGAAGTTTGCGCAATGGTTGCCTGCCATATAGGTATTCCGCAGGCAATGAGCCCCGCGATGATGCTTGCCACCGAAAAAACCAGCATATTCGGGGATGAAAAAAGTTCAGAAAGAACCATGAGCGCTGTGACCGCAAAGAGAGCCAGAACAGCGCATCCAATATTTCTGGCAGATTTGTTCGGGACTTTTGATAACTGTATCGTGTCAAGCAGCAGCTTTTCCGCTTCCTTTGTGCTCATGTGCTCCTCCTCGCTTCGCTGCGCCTGCAGCAGCTCTATCAGGCTCACCTCCAACGCGGCCGCCAGCGCTTCGATGTTGCCGATATCCGGTAAACCAACACCTCTTTCCCATCTGGATATTGCTTTATCCGTGACATGGAGCTGTTCGGCCAGAAGAGCCTGTGTCAGCCCTAATTCTTTCCTGCGTTCCGCGATAAACGCGCCTAATTGTTTTGCATCCATACCTGCGCCTCCTTTACGCCGATATTACCAAAATGCGCCGCACAGAGCAACCGATGCAGCATTTACCCGCCGGAATTTGAAAGTAAACGCGGCATTCAGCGCCCAAACTGCCGCCATTTCCGCATCCTCACAAAATAAATTCCGATTATCCCGCTCTTTATCCCAGCGCACATAAAACGGGAATTTCCACCGTCCGCGCAAAAGCGCCCGGGGTTTTCCCGGGCGTTTTCCGTATGCGTTTTGTTTACACCGGCAGGAAGCGGAACATGGCCACATAGTGGCAGAGGCTCCCCAGCATGACGAAGACGTGGAAGACCTCGTGACTGCCGAAATGGGGGCAGCGGCGGTTGAAGGCTGCGAGCTTCAGCGCGTAGACCACGCCGCCCACGGTGTACAGCAGCCCGCCGAGCAGCAGCCAGAGAAAGCCCCGCGTCCCCAGCGCGCCGTAAATTTCCGGCAGGGCCAGCAGACAGACCCAGCCCATGCCGATATAGACCACGGAGGAGAACCACTTCGGGCAGGTGATCCAGCAGAATTTCAGCGCCATGCCCGCGAGGGCGATGGCCCAGACGAGGACCAGCAGCCGCCTGCCGCCCTCCCCCAGCGCCATGACGCAGACCGGCGTGTAGGACCCGGCGATGAGGACGAAAATCATCATGTGGTCCAGCTTCTGCAGCAGGCGGTTTCCCTTCGGCGAGAGCTGGAAGCTGTGATAGGCGGTGGACGCGCCGTAGAGCAGGACCATGCTCAGCATAAAGACGCTGAGACTCGCCATGTCCGCCGTGGACGCGCCCCGGGCGGCGGCGTGGGTCAGCAGGGGCGGCGTGAGGAAAATGGCCCCGAGAAAGGCGATGAAATGGGTGGCGGCGCTGCCCGGATCCTTGATGCGGAAGGGCCGGGACGCGGCATCCCGGGAAGCGGGCGGAGCGGTGTGGATAGCGGCGCAGGTATGCATGGAAAATGGCCTCCTTACTGGCAGCGCGGGGACGAACTCCGCAAAACGTGGCGAAATCTCAACATCGGTTTTTGAAAAGCCTTTCAAGGGGTATTATATGCAGCTTCCGGAAAACTGTCAAGCCGCTTTGTGCCAAGAACGGGAAATTTTGCCTTATAGAAAAAAGGACCTGCGGCTGTCCGCAGGTCCTCCTGATCTTTCGCTGTTGAAGCGGGAGAAGCGGCCCTTCCGGCGGTCTCAGATGCGCTCCCGCTTGCCGGGCTTCGGCAGACGGAGCAGGTCCGCGATGCGTTCGCCCTTGGGCATAAGGGCCAGGTCCTCCCGGGAGATGGCCTGGAAGCCGATGGCCGCCACGGCGTATACCACCACCGCCACGCCCACCGCGAGGATGGTGGAGAGGGAATTGCCCAGGAAGCTGTGCAGCAGCAGGTAGCTCCCCTTGGCGGCGAGGGCCATGAGGGCCGTGGCCAGCAGGGGACGCAGGAACAGCTGCGTATAGCGGGGCGGCTCCGGCACGATGCGGCGGATGAGCCAGAGGTCCGCCACGGCGGCGAGCAAAAAGCAGCAGAGCGTCCCCACCGGCGCGCCGTTGATGTTGATCTCCGGAATGGCCACCAGCTGGTAGTTCACCAGCACCTTCACAAGCCCGCCCGCGATCATGATGTACACCGGCAGCCGCTCCCGGCCATAGGCCTGCAGGATGGAGTTGGAGACGGTCATGAGACAGACGAAGATGGACGCGATGCCCAGCACCGTCAGCAGCGGGCCGGACACGTCGGGGTCCAGAGAGTGGAACAGGAGCTGGACGATGGGCTTGCTCAGCACGCTCATGCCCACGCCCATGGGCAGCACCGCCAGCGCTGTCACCCGGAAGGCCGAGCGTACCACCTGAGAAGCGCCGGAGGGGTCTTTCCGGGCCAGACGGGCGGAAACGGCGGGAATAATGGAGGCGGTGATGGCGACGATGAGGGAGGCGGGGAGATTATACAGGTTCATCACGCCGGAATAGGCGGAAAAGAGGCTGCGGCTCTGCTCCAGCGACATACCCAGGGCGCTTTGCAGCCGGCCCTGGACGAGAGAGGTGTCGATGAGGTTGATGACGGAGACCGCCGCGGAGGTCAGTGTGATAGGCACCGCCACGGCCAAAAGCTCCTTTAGGATCTCGCCGGCGGGCGAGGGCTTTTCCCGGCTGCGGGCCGGGCGGCGGCTGCGGAGGTACTGTAGTACCATGTACAGCAGAGAGATCACCGTGCCGACGGTCACGCCCACGATGGCCATGGCGGCGGCGGTGTCGCCGCTCTTTCCCGTCTTTACCGCCCAGACCGCGAGGGACAGGCCGATGACCAGCTTGCACACCGCCTCGATGATCTGGGAGACGGCGGTGGGGACCATGTTGGAGTGGCCCTGGGCGTAGCCCCGGAAGGAGGAGAGGCAGCCCACGCACAGCACCGCCGGGGCCAGAGCGCGGATGCTCTTGGCGGCGAGCGGGTCGTGCAGCAGCTCCGCCAGCTTGTCCGCCCCGAAGAGCATGACGAGGAAGGACACGAAGCCCAGCGCGAAAAACACCGCCAGAGAGACCCGGAAGATCTTCTGCACCTGCTGGCGCTGGCCCACGGCGTTGGCCGCGGCCACCATCTTCGAAAGCGCCACGGGCAGGCCTGCGGTGGAGATGGTCAGCAGCAGGGCGTAGATGTAATAGGCGTTCTGGAAATCGGCGTAGCTGGAGCCCAGCACGTTCACGATGGGTATTTTGTAGACCGCGCCGATGATCTTCACGATCACGATGCCGGCGGCGAGAATGGCCGCGCCGCCGAAAAAGCTGTTTTGACGTTCTTTAGCCATGAGAGGACTCCTCTTTTCAGGGTTGGGCGGGACGCAGGCGCTTGCCCGCGGCCTCCACCGTGCGCCGGGCCAGGATGCGGAGGGAATCCAGCGCCATGGGATATTCCTGCTGTAAATGCAGCGCCCGGTAGGCGATGGGCAGCTCCGTGCAGCCAAGGACCAGGCCCTCGCAGCCGCGCGAGAGCAGCTCGTCAAAGGCGGCGGTAAGCTCCTCCCGCCGGGGCGGCAGCCCCGCCTTGACGCTGTCATAGATCAGGCTGGTGACGCGCCTCTGGGCGCTTTCGGAGGGGTAGAGGCAGTCCATGCCAAGCTCCCTCGCCGTCCGGCCGTAGAGATCCGTCCGCCGCGTCCCCTCGGTGCAGAGCACGCCGAGGGTGTGCATCCCCCGGCGCTTTCCCTCCGCCGCCACTTCGCGGATGAGGTGGAGGACGGGAATGGAGACGGCGGAGGCCACCTCGCCGTAAAACTGGTGGCTGGTGTTGCAGGGGATGACGAGAGCGGCGCAGCCCGCGCGCTCCAGCCGCCGTGCGTCCGCCGCGATGACGGGGCCGGGCGAGTTTTCGCTCCTGCCCAGCAAAAAGGCTGTGCGGTCGGGGGTGGAGGAGCGGTTCATGATGAGCAGGTCCGGATAGTCCTGGTCGCAGGCGGCCTCCGTCTCCTCCAGCACCAGGCGCAGAAACTCCTCCGTGGCCCAGGGGCCGAGACCGCCCAGCACGCCGATGAGCTTTCCTCCGCTATCCATATCCGTCTCCTCCTTTCCTGCCCTGTGCGGGCGGATCAGCGCTTACGCGGCCTCGGGGCCGAAGAAAGTATCGTACCACACGAGGAAGCAGTAGACGCTCCAGATCTTCTTCATGTCGCCGTTGTGGCCCGCCTTGTGCTTTTCCAGCATGGCGAGCAGGGCGTCGCGCCTGAAGAAGCGGTCCGCCGTTTCGCTCTCAAAGGCCGCGCGGATGCGGCTGTAGTATTCGTCCTGCCGCATCCAGTCGTTCAGCGGCGTGATGAAGCCGATCTTCGGCATCATGGCGGACTTCTTCGGCAGCACCCGCTCCGCCGTGCGGCGCAGGGCGATCTTCGTCACATCCCTGGTCACGCGGTACTCGCTGGGGATGCGCACCGCCAGCTGCAGCACCTCCCGGTCCAGGAACGGGACCCGCAGCTCCAGCGACGCGGCCATGCTCATCTTGTCCGCCTTCTGCAGAATATCATACTGCAGCCACGTGCAGATGTCCGCGTACTGCATCCGCGTCACCTCGTCCTGCCCCGCCACCCGGTCGAAGATGGGCTTGGTCAGGGCGTCCGTGGGAGTGACGTGGGAGGTATCCTTCAGAATGTCTCCCAGCTCCGCGTAATGGTAGTTATAGTTGTTGCGGATATAGCGCTTTTCCAGCGGGAAGCGGCCCCGCATGAGGAAGCGGCGGCCGTGGAAGGAGGGCAGCTTTTCCGCCACGTTGCCCGCGAGACGGCGGATGGGGCCGGGGACCTTCATGTACTTCTCAAAGTCCAGGCATTCCTTGTAGTAGTTGTACCCGCCGAAAAGCTCGTCCGCGCCTTCGCCGGAGAGGACCACCTTGACCTCCTTGCCCGCCATCTGGGTGAGATAGTAAAGCGGCACGGCGGAGGGGTTCGGCAGCGGCTCGTCCATGTGGTACTGCACGGCGGGCACCGCGTCGAAAAACTGCTCCGCCGTGATCTCCCGGGTGATGCACTCCACGCCGATCTTCTCCGCCAGCTCCACCGCGTGGGGCAGCTCGCTGTACTTCTTCTCCGCATAGCCCACGGAAAAGGCCCGCACGGGCATATCCTCGCTGAGCAGGCGAGTGACAAAGCTGGAATCCACGCCGCTACTGAGGAAGCAGCCTACCTCCACGTCGCTGATGCAGTGGGCCTTGCAGGAGGCGCGGAAGGTCGCTTCGATCTCGTCCATCCACTGCTCCATGGTCTTGCCGCGCTGGATGTCGTAGCGGAGGTCGAAGTACCGCTCGAGGCGCATCTCGCCGCTTTTCAGTTTGAACCAGCAGCCCGCGGGGAGCTTGTGGACGTTTTCAAACAGAGTCTCGTCGCAGGGGAGGTACTCAAAGCAGAGATAGGCCGGCAGCCACTGCTCGTTGAAGCCCCTGCGGAAGTTCGGGTGGGGCAGGAAGCCCTTGATCTCGCTGCCGTAGAGGAAGGTGCCGCCGTCGCGGTAATAGTAAAAGGGCTTGATGCCGAAGATGTCCCGGGCGCCGAAGAGAGACTGCTCCCTGCGGTCATAGATGACGAAGGCGAACATACCCCGGAGCCTGCCCGGCAGCGCCTCGCCCCACTCCTCGTAGCCGTGGAGAAGCACCTCCGTGTCCGTCCGGGTGGTGAAGACGTGTCCCTTTGCCAGCAGCTCCTCGCGCAGCTCCTGAAAATTGTATATCTCGCCGTTGAAGGTGATGACCAGGTTCTTATCTTCGTTGAAGATGGGCTGGTCGCCGCCGGCGAGGTCGATGATGGACAGGCGGCGGAAGCCCATGCCCACCTGGTTTTCGCAGAAATAGCCGTCGGAGTCCGGGCCGCGGTGGATGATCTTATCCGCCATGGCCCTGATGACTTCCTCCGGGGAATAGCTAATGGCTTCGTCCAGGAAGCCCACGAATCCGCACATAGAAGCGCACCCTGCTTTCTTTGGATTTCAGCCTCTCAGGCCCTGAATTTCCGGCGCTGCTTCCACATAAAGTACACAGGGTACAGCCGCCGGATCAGATTCCGCTCGCCCTTATAGCTCAGCGGGTCGTGGGCGCAGCCCTTGCGCCACAGCTCGTCCACCCGCTCGCGCAGGGCGGGGTCCTTCACATAGTTCATCAGCACGTCCTTCGGCACCACGGTGTAGAGACTGTCCTCGTTGTCCGCGATGACCGGCTCCTCGTCGAAGTCCTTCTCGTAAATGAGATCGTCTACGATCCACTTCACGGCGTTGAAGCCGCTGCCGGTGATGTAGAAGTTGCTGCGGCCGAGACGGGTGTTGATCTCAAAGAAGCGGAAGGAGCCGTCCCGGGAGTCGTACTTGATGTCGAAATTGGCAAAGCCGGTGTAGCCCACGTGCTCCAGCAGCCGTTTGGCGTGTTCCATGATCTCGCGGTTCACGTCGTTGATGATGGCCACGGGGTTACCCACGCCCATGGCGGCGTTGTCCTCCAGCAGCACATGGCCGGAGGACATGAAGCGCACCTTGCCGTGGCGGTCGCAGTAGCAGGTCAGGATGCGCATATTGTAGTCAAGGCCGGGAATCGTGTCCTGAATGAGGAATTTATAGTCGTAGCCGCTGGCGCGGAGCTTGCGGAGCATCTCCGCGAGCTCCTCCTCCGTGTTCATGCGGAAGACCTTCTTCTTCCCCTCGAACTTGGCGTAGTGGTACGCGGCGGAGGAAGCGGGCTTGGCGATGACGGGATAGGGGAAGTCAAAGTCCAGAGGCTGCGGGTCCTTGCAGTCGTAGACGAAAGTGCGGGGATAGGGCACGCCCACCTCGTCGCAGATGCTGTAGAAGGAATCCTTCAGCACCAGACGGTTGAGCAGCTCCTCCTGAATGTAGGGCACCACATAATATTTCTCAAGCTCCGCGCGGTTTTCCACGATCATGCGCACATACCAGTCGCCGCAGGCCATGAGCAGGAGCTTTTTGCCGCTGTATCGCTTCGCGATCTCCACCAGACGCTCCACGAAATGCTCCTCCGTATCCATATCCGGCACTACGATGTTCTCGATGATGCTGGAGTGGGAGATCATGATGCTTTTGAGCATACTCACCGCCACGCTCCTGACGCCGTATTCCTCGTGGAAGCTGCGGGCGAGACTGTAGGTGGTGATGTCGCCGCCGAGGATAATGGGCAGGAACTCCACGGTCCCCTGTGTCTTTTGCTTCATAGTCTATCTCCTTATCCGAAACCCCGGCCATGACGGCTCCGCCCAAGCGCCGGGGCGTATGTTGACATAGTATACCGCATACCATTTTATGCATATATCCCCGGTTTGTCAAGGAAAGCGCCGCCGCGGCCCCTTTGGTGAAGCGGGCGGAAGCGCCGCCGCAAGAAAGTTTTTGACTAAAGTGTTAACTTTTATGCCGGTGGGAAAAATATTTGGAAAAACCCCTTGCATTTTCAGGCCGGTTGCCCTAATATAACCATTGCGGTTAGCACTCGAAGCAAAAGAGTGCCAAACCTGAAGACGTTTATAATTTTTTATTTATATAAGGAGGAAGACCCATGAAACTCATTCCTATGGCTGACAGAGTCGTTCTGAAGATGATGGAGGCGGAGGAGACCACCAAAAGCGGCATCCTGCTGGCGTCCAGCGCCAAGGAGAAGCCCACCATCGCGGAGGTCGTGGCCGTTGGCCCCGGCGGACTCGTGGACGGCAAGGAAGTTAAGATGACCCTCAAGAGCGGCGACCGCATCATCATCGACAAGTACGCCGGCAGCAACGTCACCGTGGACGGCGAGGAATACGTCATCGTCCGGGAGAAGGACGTGCTGGCCATCGTAGAGTAAATACAAGGGGAGCAGGCCCCCCTTGTAGCTTTCCCGAAAAAGGCGGCGCCTTTTTCGGGAAGAATCTTTTCGCCGGGAGGGTCCCGGCGCTGAAAACCGTTAATTCTGAGTTTGAATATGGAGGAAAGTATTATGGCAAAGCTCATCAAGCGCGGGGACGAGGCCCGCAAGGCGCTGGAGACCGGCGTCAACACCCTCGCCGATACCGTCAAGGTCACTCTGGGTCCCAAGGGCCGCAACGTGGTGCTGGGCAAGAAATTCGGCTCTCCCCTCATCACCAACGACGGTGTGACCATCGCCAAGGAGATCGAGCTGGAGGACCCGTTTGAGAACATGGGCGCCCAGCTGGTGCGCGAGGTCTCCACCAAGACCAACGACGTGGCCGGCGACGGCACCACCACCGCCACCCTGCTGGCCCAGTCCCTGATCCGCGAGGGTCTGAAGAACCTGGCCGCCGGCGCGAACCCCATCGTCATGCGCAAGGGCATGGCCAAGGCCTGCGAGGCCGCTGTGGCCGAGATCCGCGCCCAGTCCCGCAGTGTGAACGGCACCAAGGACATCGCCCGCGTGGGCACCGTCTCCTCCGGCGACGAGACCATCGGCAAGCTGATCGCCGAGGCTATGGAGAAGGTCTCCAGCGACGGCGTCATCACCGTGGAGGAGTCCAAGACCGCCGAGACCTACAGCGAGATCGTGGAAGGCATGATGTTCGACCGCGGCTATATCACCCCCTACATGGTCACCGACACCGAGAAGATGGAAGCCGTCGTGGACGACGCCTATCTGCTCATCACCGATAAGAAGATCTCCGTGGTGGCGGACCTGCTGCCCATTCTGGAGCCCATGGTCCAGGCCGGCAAGAAGCTGGTCATCATCGCCGAGGATGTGGAGGGCGAAGCCCTCAGCACCCTGGTGCTGAACCGCCTGCGCGGCACGCTGAACGTGGTCTGCGTCAAGGCCCCCGGCTTCGGCGACCGCCGCAAGGAGATGCTGCAGGATATCGCCATCCTGACCGGCGGCCAGGTCATCAGCGAGGAGCTGGGCTATGACCTCAAGAGCGCCACTGTGGATATGCTGGGCCGCGCCCGTCAGGTGAAGGTCACCAAGGAGAACACCATCATCGTGGACGGCGCCGGCGACAGCGAGGCCATCAAGGCCCGCGTCTCCCAGATCCGCAGCCAGATCGCCGTGACCACCAGCGATTATGACAAGGAGAAGCTGCAGGAGCGTCTGGCCAAGATGGCCGGCGGCGTGGCCGTCATCAAGGTGGGCGCTGCCACCGAGACCGAGATGAAGGAGAAGAAGCTCCGCATCGAGGACGCCCTCAACGCCACCAAGGCGGCCGTGGAGGAAGGCATTGTGGCCGGCGGCGGCACCATTTTCGTCAACATCATTCCCGCCGTGGAGAAGGTCCTGGCGGAAGTGGAAGGCGACGAGAAGACCGGCGTGCAGATCGTCGTGCGCGCTCTGCAGGAGCCCATCCGCCAGATCGCGGCCAACGCGGGCCTGGACGGCAGCGTGATCCTGGAGAAGGTCAGAAACGCGGGTAAGAACGGCTACGGCTTCGACGCCTATCGCGAGGAGTACTGCGACATGATCGACGCGGGCATCGTGGACCCCGCCAAGGTGACGAGAAGCGCTCTGGAGAACGCGGTCTCCGTCTCCTCCATGGTGCTGACCACCGAATCCCTGGTGGCCGACAAGCCCGAGCCTCCCGCGCCCGCCGCTCCCGCTCCCGACATGGGCGGTATGTATTAATCCGGAAGCGCCGGCTCTTTCGTAAGCGGTACGCCTGCTTTATACCCATTCAGCGCTTAACAGGTGAAAAAATTGCCCGATGCTCATTTAAGAGCATCGGGCAATTTTCTGTCATTAAATGTCGTGCAGGTTTGCTTACTTATTCCCCATGTAGCGATACAGGAAGGTCACGATCTGGCCGCGGGTGCATTTTGCATTGGGGCTGAAGGTGGTGCCGTCACCGGTGCCGTTGGTGATGCCGTTCTCCACCGCCCACGCAACCGCGTCGGCGCAGTAGCTGTCAGCCGCCACGTCGGTGAAGCGGTTTGCGCCGGCAGCGGCGGGAGACTTCTGCGCACGCCACAGGAAGGTCACGATCTGGCCGCGGGTGCAGGTGGCATTGGGGCTGAAGATGGTGCCGTCGCCGGTACCGTTGGTGATGCCGTTCTCCACAGCCCACAGCACCGCCTCGCAGCAGTAGCTGCCCGCCTTCACATCGGTGAAGGGATTCACGCTGCTCTTGGGAGCGGGGCAGCCGGCCGCGCGCCACAGGAAGGTCACAGCCTGGCCGCGGGTGCAGCTGGCATTGGGACTGAAAGTGGTACCGTCGCCGGTGCCGTTGGTGATGCCCTTCTCCACGGCCCACAGCACCGCGTCATAACAGAAGGAGCCGGACTTCACATCCGTAAAGAGGGCCGGGGCGTCTTCCCCGTCAGAGGTACCGGGCTCCCTGGGCGATTCAGGGCTTATGGGGGTGGTCTCTCCGCTGTCCTGAGACTGCTCAGGCGCATCGGTCTTTTGGATCACATAAGTGCCGCCCTGGGCCACCCGGAAAAAGACTTGTCCGTCTTCCAGAGTACAAGCCACGGTTTCATCGCCGCTTTCGCCCCGATAGGTCACTGTAGCGTAGGTAAAATCGCAGGGGATCGCCAGCGTGGGCTGCTTATCCCTCAGCACCTTGCTGTCGTTGACGGTGACGGTGATGGTATCACCCTCCCGCACCACCTGCAGCCCGGCGTCAAAATAGTTATCTTCTTCCGCCGGTTCTGCCGCTCCTGCGGCCAGGGCCGTGACCGCAAAAGCCGCGCTCAGCAGGAGGGCCAGCAGAAGGGATCGGATCAGATTCTTTTTCATCTTGCGCCTCCTCAGTCAAAGATCCAGGTGCCCACAGGCTCATCCTGCTCGTCCACCACGGTGATCGTCTTTGTGCCCGCCCCCTCGAAGGCGGAGGCGTCCAGCTTCAGGCTGCCGGCCTCCGAGTTGAGGATCTGCGTGGGTAATGTCCAGTCGGAGATCAGGATGTTGCTGTATGCCGGCGGATTGCCCAGGTTCTTCACCGGGTACTTCCAGCGGGGATTGACAATGACCGTGGTGTTGTTGGCGGTGCTGATTTTCGCCGTTCTGTTAGTCAGCAGGCCGGTGAAATCGTTCAGCGCCTTTGCCGCCGAAAACGCCTCGACCGGGTCAATATCACTGCCGAGTTCGTCAAAGCTGCCGAAGTAGTTGCGGTAGAAGTAGAGCGTGCCGCCGCACCGGGCGTCGAAGTCCATCCCGTTGCCGATGAAGTCGCTGTCATACAGGCGCAGATTATGGGAGCTGACAGCGTCGTTCAGACTGAGGATCTGCACCGCCGTACCATTATTGATGTAGGTGTTGTTCAGCCAGGGATTCAGGTTGGAGCTCCAATCCACCCAACTTTTAGCATCGATTTTGACTGCGATGTAGTTATCGAGGAACACATTGTTGCTTGTCACGGTCATCATGCCGCTGCTGCCGTCCACCGCTGCGCCGGTATATCCCTTGAAGGTACAGCCAAACATATTTAGGCAGCTTCCGTTATAGAGGGCGCTTGTCCCGGCATTGACGCCATCGAAGGTAATGTTCTCAAGATTGCCAAGATAGTTTTTGTTCAGGTCAATGCCGCCTTTGATCACGGTGCTTCCGTCTTCGGCACCAACCAGGATCAGTTCGACCTGCCGGCCGTCTTTTTCGTCAAAGTCCTGCGGGATCACGATGGTACCGGTGTAGGTCGTGTCCGCCGCCAGCTTGATGGTATAGAAGCCGTTAGCCACTCTTTGGTTAAACAGCTCCTCCGCCAGATACTCATTGAGCGCCTCTACAGTATCGTCCGCCGGCCGGTCAATGGTTTCCATCACGCGGACATCGGTGAAGCAGTATTGGCTCACATCGGCAATAATGGGTTTGCTTTCGCCGTTGACTGTGATTTGCAGCTCCGCGTGGACCAGCACGCCTTCCTCATGGCCCGGCTGGTAGTACAGGGGGAACTGCAGGCTGTCGCCCAGATCGCTGCGCTCCGATACTGCCTCAGTATTCGACAGGCTGAAGGTACCCTCTGTGCCGCAGACCGATTCAAGCCAGACCTTGTTGACCGTGATCTGGACCTGCTCGCTGCCCACCAGCTTATAATAGGCGCCGCCCTGCGCGTCGATCCCCTTTGTGGCGGCGCCGATCTTCATATCCTCCTGGAACCGCACATATTCGACTGTATACTCATCTGCACTGTGGCTGTTGCCGTAATTGCCGTCGCCCTCGGTGAAGAACGGCACATCATCGGCGATATAAAAGTAGAAGCCCTCCACATAATCGCCCGCATGGGCGGCGGCGCCCCTGACGGCGATCTCACAGTTTGCGATGTACCATGGCTCGCCATTCTCCTGCGCCAGCGCCGCCTGCAGTCCGCACCAACTCTCAGAGGGTTCCATCTCCCGCAGCGTCACCTTTACATCATAACGGTCGGAGGAGCCGGTTCTCAGCACGCTCGTGACAGACGCAGATGTGAGCGTCGTGCCGCTCAGCGTCACGGTCAGGTTGTCAAGCTCGTCCTGAGTGAAGCCCTCCTCACACATCAGCCAGAGGGCCTTGTCCGCCGGCAGGTCGTTGTAGTCACGGAAGGAGACATAGTGCGCCCCATCCCGTGTCCTATCAGTGTAGAAACCGTACTCCGGCAGCGTCACATTGATCTTCTGCGTATAGGTCTCGTCATCCTCGGTGGTGACCGTCAGGGTGCTTTCTCCTGCCGCCACACACTGGAGGGTCCAGCCCGTGCCGCCATCCCTGAGCGGTTCAGCGTACACCTCCACGCTGCTGCCGCCGCTCACCTCAACGCTGGTCACGCGTTCGCAGTCCTCGGTCGTTCCGTAGTAAAGGCAGGCCGAGAAACCATTGCCCAGCGCAAAGGGAGGCAGTTCCCCAAGGCCGCATTCCTCGTCTTCATAGAATTCCTGGGTCTCCTCATCCCATTCCAGCCACCGCAGTAGCAGCCGGGGCTGTTCCGGAACCGAGACCGTGATGCCGGTTCCCCAGCAGGGCTCTCCCGAGCTGTCGCTGCCTTGGACCTCCAGCCACTGGCTGCCCGTGCGCAGCTGGAGCCCCGCCGGCAGCGTGATCTGCACGTCATAGCGGGTCTCGTCGTCATCCCAACCAATTTTTATTGCCTTGAGATCATCGCATGTTTCGCCGTCCAGCGTCACGGTCAAATTGGTAAGCTCCTCTGCGGTGAAGCCCTCCTCGCGCATCAGCCAGAAGATGTTGTCCTCGGCCGCGTCATAGTCCACCTGGGACAGATAGTGTTCCCGGTCTCTGCTCTGTGCACTGTAAAAGCCCATCCAAGGCAGGCCGACCGTCACGGGGGCGGTATAACTGCCGCAGGTCAGCTTGGCCGAGCCGAAGCCAACGCCACGGAGTTCATAACAGGGCTCGCCGTCTGCGGTTTCATCATCGCTGAACGTTTCCACGGTGAAGATGTCAGTATTACTGGATACCGGCGCCTTCGCAAGCGGTTGATACGAAGCCGTCGTGCCGTAATAAAAGCGCACGCACCAGCTTCCGTCCATGGTTAGATCGATTTTGGACAATTCTTGTATCTGACTCGTTTCCACCCACTGATCATTGTCCCATTCCATCCACTTGATCAGCAGCTGATTCGGGTCGGAATCCGCCAGCGCCAAGCCCGGGATCAAAGACAAGGCAAGTACCAGCGCCAGCAGGCCGGCAAGCCACTTTTTACGCCGCAGCTTCATATTTGCTCTCCTCACATCACAGAATTTTTTTCAGTGTAGCACTTCTCGGGTGAAGGGTCAATAATATGAGGTTAAATCTGTGACAATGATGGGAGAAGTTCGCATATTGACTGTGCGCGGGCACCGGCCCTTGGCGGCGGTTATTCCGCCTGTCGTCGGGAAAACTATAGCCGGGTCCTCCGCTCCGCCGCGCGCGGCAGGAGCGGGAGAGGAACGCCAGCCCCGTTTTTTGCGGAAGTTTTCCGAAAAATAGGTTGACAAACCCGCTTTGCCTCTGTTAAAATAACTCTTGCCTGTTCGGCAGGAGTTCAACAGGAGCATATGGCGGCGTAGCTCAGTTGGCCAGAGCATCCGGTTCATACCCGGAGTGTCACCGGTTCAAATCCAGTCGCCGCTACCAAAGGAACTCCCGTACGGGAGTTCCACACCTGGCCCGTTGGTCAAGTGGTTAAGACACGGCCCTTTCACGGCTGTAACATGGGTTCGAGTCCCGTACGGGTCACCATCGCGGGGTACATGCCGCAAAGGCGTCTCTCCGCATCATGCGGGCTTAGCTCAGCTGGTTAGAGCGCATGCTTCACACGCATGAGGTCACTGGTTCGAGTCCAGTAGTCCGCACCACAAAACGCCCCGGAGTTTTCGCTCCGGGGCGTTTTGTTTTTGCCTGCGATTTCCCCTCATCGCGCCGGGCGTCCCGGCCGGAAAAGCGTCCGCGCAGCCGCCGGGGAAAAGGCGGAAACGGAGGCCCGCGCAGGCCCCAAATTTGTCATCTTTGTTTGTTATTTACCAAACAAATGTTATATTTTGTCGAATTCTTCTAAATTTTTGATCAAATTAATGGCTTTTTGTCATGTTGACAAAAAGTGTCACAGCGGGTATGCTAAACATAAGAGAGCAGGGTTGCGCCCAGCTGTCAGTACTTAGTTTGCGCAATATTTTTTAAGGAGGATTTATTATAGTGAACGAACTGCACATCAACTCCGTTGAAGCCCTCGAAGCGGCTTTGCCTGTCATTCGCGCAGCTCAGGAAGAGTACGCTACTTTCTCCCAGGAGAAGGTCGACGAGATCTGCGAGAAGGCTGCCATGGCGGCGTCCAAAATGCGCATTCCTCTGGCCAAGATGGCCGTCGAGGAGACCGGTTACGGTATCCTGGTCGACAAGGTGACCAAGAACCAGTATGCTTCCGAGCACATCTGGAACTACATGCGCCATGCCAAGACCTGCGGCGTCATCGAGGAGAACCGCGCTTTCCGCACCAAGCGCATCGCTTCCCCCAAGGGCGTGATCGCGGCGATCACTCCTACCACCAACCCCACCTCCACCACCATCTATAAGATCCTGCTGGCTCTGAAGACCAGAAACGCTATCATCCTGTCCCCGCATCCCCACGCCGTGAAGTGCTCCATCGCTGCGGCGAAGATCATGCGTGACGCGGCTGTGGCGGCCGGTCTGCCCGAGAACGTCATCACCTGGGTCGAGCAGCCCTCTCTGGACATCTCCGCCCTGCTGATGAAGAGCGTGGACCTGATCATGGCTACCGGTGGCGCCGGCATGGTGAAGGCCGCTTACTCCTCCGGTACTCCCGCCATCGGCGTGGGCCCCGGCAACTGCAACGTGGTCATCGACGAGACTGCCGACCTGCGCATGGCCGTGGAGTCCATCATCCACTCCAAGACCTTCGATAACGGTATGATCTGCGCCACTGAGCAGCACATCACCGTTCTCAGCAGCGTCTATGACGAGGTCAAGGCCCTGTTCAAGGATGCCCGCTGCTACTTCCTGAACGACGAGGAAGCCGAGAAGGTCGCCAAGGTCTTCTACAATCCCAAGAACCACGGCGTTATGCCTCCCGCTGTCGGCCAGACCGCTACCCGCCTGGCTGAGATGGCCGGCATCACCGTCCCCTATGACACCAAGGTCCTGATCTATGAGACCAACGATACCTCTCACGACAACCCCTGGGCCAACGAGAAGCTGACCACCATCCTGGGTATGTTCAAGGCCGACACTCTGGACGAGGCCTATGACATCTGCGCCAAGCTGGTGTACGAAGGCGGCGCCGGCCACTCTGCCGCGCTGTACGTGGATCCCACCGAGGAAGACAAGATCGACCGCTTCGCTGAGAAGATGAAGGCCGGCCGTATCATCGTCAACACCCCGACCTGCTTCGGCGGTATCGGCGACCTGTACAACTTCAACATCGCTCCCTCCCTCACCCTCGGGCCCGGCGCCGTCGGCCACTCTGCTTTCATGGGCAACACCCACTATGAGCAGCTGCTCGACATCAAGACCGTTGCCGTCCGCACCGAGAATATGCTGTGGCTGCAGACCCCCAAGAAGGTCTATCACAAGACCGGCTGCACTCCCGTGGCTCTGAAGGAAATGAAGGACGTTTACAACTTCAAGCGCGCCTTCATCATCACCGACGCCACCCTGTATCAGCTGGGCGCCTGCGACGCCATCATCAACCAGCTGCGCGACATGGGCATCGAGACCGCCGAGTTCTTCGACATCCGTGTTGACCCCCAGATCCAGGATGCTATGAAGGGTCTGCCCAAGATGAACGAGTTCCAGCCCGACGTCATCATCGCTGTCGGCGGCGGCTCCGCCATCGATACCGCGAAGATCATGTGGATCATGTACGAGAACCCCGAAGAGGCGTTCCTGGATATGGCCACCATCTTCCTGGATATCCGCAAGAGAATCCGCTTCTTCCCCCAGATGGGCAAGAAGGCCAAGCTGGTCTGCATCCCCACCACCGCCGGTACCGGTTCCGAGTGCACTCCCTTCACCATCATTTCCGATGCCAACACCGGCATGAAGTGGCC
>JBJDYU010000040.1:0-11860 GCA_051867615.1 Oscillospiraceae bacterium
TCCACTGGCTTTCTCCCATCGAATTTGCTGTCCAATATGTTTGACAATCCTACAAAGCCTGCGACAAAGTCCCCCCTTTTTGCCTGTGACAAAGTCCCCCCTTTTCCCCGCAGTGTGCGAAAAACGGAGCCGCCGAAACGGCGGCTCCGCTTTCTTATTTCTTCTCCCGGAACACGTCCAGGTTCTTCGCGAAATACTCAACGCCCGAGTACACCGTCGTGACCAGAATCACGGCCTCGCACACCAGATCCACGGTCCGGCCCGCGGGGAACCAGCTCTCCGCCGTCAGCATCATGACGCAGAGGGCCACCATGGTGCAGGAGGTCTTGATCTTCCCCGACCAGGCCGCCGCGATGACCCGGCCCTGCTCCACGGCGCAAAGCCGCATACCGGAAACGGCAAACTCCCGCAGCAGCACCACAGCCAGCACCCAGCCGGGCATCTGTCCGCACTCGACAAAATAGCACATGGCAGCCATGACCAGCATCTTGTCCGCCAGCGGGTCCATGAACTTGCCGATGTTGGTGATCTGGTTATAGTGCCGGGCGATGTAGCCGTCGGCAAAGTCCGTCAGGCTCGCGAGAATGAACACGGCCAGGGCCGCGTACCGGCAGCCGGGAAAGCCCCAGTACAGCAGCACCAGAAACACAGGGATCAGGGCGATGCGCAGCACCGTCAGCTTATTGGCAAGCGTCATTGTTCATCTTCCTCCCAAACCTCGCCTGTCAGCTCGCCGTCCATCACGCCCGTGATGCGGACGGAGACGAAGCTCCCGGCGGAAATTTCCCGCTCCGCGGTAAAATAGATGCGTCCGTCGATGTCCGGAGACTCGGCGTAGCTGCGGCCCGCGAAGCACTGGGCCTGCGCATCGAAGCCCTCGCACAGCACCTCCAGCACCCGGCCCTGCTGGGCCTCGTTATATTCGTCGATGATGCGGCTCTGCACGTCCACCAGCAGCTCCGCGCGGCGCTGGGCTTCCTCCGTGTCCACGCGCTCCATCTCCGCCGCCTCGGTCCCCTCCTCCGGCGAGAAGGGGAACACGCCCGCGCGCTGCAGCTTCACCTCAGAGAGGAACTCACAGAGCTCCTCGAATTCCGCCTCTCCCTCTCCGGGAAGGCCTGTGATGAGGCTCGTGCGGAACACCGCGCCAGGGATCTCCCGTTTCAGCTTTGCAAAGAGGTCCAGCAGAAACTGCTTGTCGCCCCGGCGGTGCATCTTCCGCAGCACCGCGTCGTTGCAGTGCTGGATGGGAATATCCAGATACTTCAAAATCTTCGGCTCCTCCGCGATGGTGCGGATCAGCTCGTCATCCAGTTCGTCAGGATAGAGGTAGTGCAGGCGGACCCAGTGGAAATTGAGCTTGCAAAGCTCGCGCAGCAGCTCGCTGAGGCGGCGTTTGCCGTAGCGGTCCACGCCGTAGCGGGTGATATCCTGCGCCACCACGATGATCTCCTGTACGCCCCGCAGGGCAAGGCCCTTAGCCTCCGCCAGGATATCCTCCATGGCGCGGCTGCGGTAGCGGCCCCGGAGGGACGGGATGACGCAGTAGGCGCAGCGGTTGTCGCAGCCCTCCGCGATGCGGAGATAGGCAAACCAGGAAGGCGTGCTCAGCACCCGGTCATACTCCTCCACCGGGGCGGAGATATCCCCGAAGCTGCGGTAGCGCTCTCCCGCCATGACCGCTTCCACGCCCTCCACGATCTTTCCGTAGCTGCCGGTGCCGAGGATGCCGTCCACCTCCGGCAGCTCCGTCTCTATCTCCCGGGCGTAGCGCTGGGACAAGCAGCCCGTGACGATGAGCTTTTTCAGCTTCCCCTCCTGCTTCAGCTCCGCCATGGCGAGGATGTTCGCGATGGCCTCCTCCTTGGCGCTGTCGATGAAGCCGCAGGTGTTCACCACCGCCACGTCGGCCCCCTCCGGGTCCTGCCGCAGGGTATGACCCGCCGCCTCCACCAGCGCCATCATCTGCTCGCAGTTCACGAGGTTCTTGGCGCAGCCAAGGGATATGAATGCAACGTTATAGTGCAAGGTATCGTCCTCCCATATGTATGGTAAGCCGCCGCCGCCTTACGGCTCCGTCTCCGGGCAATCGTCCGTATAGCGCCGCAGGGCGGCGCGGACGTCGCCCCAGGCAAAGCCCCGGCGCAGCAGCGCGTCGGAAGCCCGTTTCAGCTCCTTTTCGTCCGGCTGCCGGCCCTTCCAGCGGCTTTGCAGCACGCGAGCGATGGTCTCCTCCGTATCCGGCGCGCCCGCCAGCGCCTCCTCCCAGAACTCCCGGTCCACGCCGTGCCGCCGCAGCTCCTCCCGGCAGCGGGCGGGCCCGTAGCCGGAGGCGCTGTAATGGCGCACCAGCAGCGCCGCGTAGGCCGCGTCGTCCAGCGCGCCGATGGCGGTGAGCCATTCGGCGGCGTAGTCGGTCTCGGCTTCGGAAGCGCCGCGCTCTCGCAGCTTCTTCTCCAGGTCCGCCCGGGACATGGGCTTTCGCCCCAGCAGCCGGGCGGCCTCGGCCTTGGCGTCGGAGCAGCCAGCGGAGACGCGGAGCTGCCGCAGTTGCTCCTCCGTCAGCTCATCGCCGGCGCGAAGACCGTGGTCCAGCAGCTCCTGCTCCGTCAGCTTCAAAATCGAGCCGTCGGAGAGATAGGCCAGAATGCGGCCCTTTTTCCGCTTCGACGGCTCCAGCCGGTCAATCCTCATCGTTGAAATCGTCCGCAGACACGTCCACCGCGCGGCCCGCCGCCCGGGCGGCGATCTTGGCCTGGCCGGTCATGAGCTTGGAAAAGTCCTTGCGGACGGCGGCCTCCAGCCGGTCGGCCTCCTCGGGGTTGGCCTTCAGCCAGGCCTTGGCCGCGTCGCGGCCCTGGCCGATGCGCAGCTCGCCCATGGAGTACCAGGAGCCGGACTTCTGCAGCAGATTCAGCCTCACGCCCAGGTCCAGCAGCTCTCCCTCCCGGGAGATACCCTCGCCGTACATGATGTCGAACTCCGCCTCGCGGAAGGGCGGCGCCACCTTGTTCTTCACGATCTTGGCCCGGGTGCGGTTGCCCACCACCTCCTGGCCGTTCTTCAGCGCCTCCACGCGGCGCACGTCGATGCGGACGGAGGCGTAGAATTTCAGCGCCCGGCCGCCGGTGGTGACCTCGGGGTTGCCGTACATGACGCCCACCTTCTCGCGGAGCTGGTTGATAAACACCACGATGCAGTTGGTCTTGCTGATGACGCCCGCAAGCTTGCGCAGCGCCTGGCTCATAAGCCGGGCGTGCAGGCCCACGAAGCTGTCGCCCATTTCGCCCTCGATCTCCGCCCGGGGCACCAGCGCCGCCACAGAGTCCACCACCACCACGTCGATGGCGCCGGAGCGCACCAGCGCTTCGGTGATCTCCAGCGCCTGCTCGCCGGTGTCCGGCTGGGAGATGAGCATCTCCTCGATGTTCACGCCCAGCGCCCGGGCGTAGGCCGGCTCCAGCGCGTGCTCCGCGTCCACGAAGGCCACCTCGCCCCCCAGCTTCTGGGCCTGCGCCAGAATGTGCAGCGCCAGCGTGGTCTTACCGGAGGACTCCGGCCCGTAGATCTCCACGATGCGGCCCTTGGGCACGCCGCCGATGCCCAGCGCCAGATCCAGCGACAGCGAGCCCGTGGGGATCGCGTCCACATTGACCTCCATCCCGTCGCCCAGACGCATGATGGAGCCTTTGCCGTAGGCCTTCTCGATCTGCTGCATGGCGGCCTCGATGGCTTTTTTCTTCTCGGCGCTGCTGATTTCCTTTGCCATAGCCTGTTCCTCCTGTCCGCGCGGCGAATGTGCCGCGGATTCTTTCTGTCAAATTATATGAAAAGCATCTGTCTTTTTTGGTCTCAGTCCAGCGACTCGCAGACCGTGCCGTAGACCACCCGGGAGATATTTCCCGTGTCCTTCACGATCTGCAAATCGCCGAAGCCGGCGCGGCGCATGATGCGCAGCACCTCCTCCGCCTGACCGATCCCTACCTCGAAGTAGAGCCGGCCGTTTTTCACGAGGGCGGCGCGCCACTTCTCCGCAATGTCCCGGTAAAAGTCCAGCCCGTCCGCCCCGCCGTCCAGCGCCAGATGGGGCTCATAGTCCCGCACGGACGCGTCCAGTCCCGGAATATCGGCGGTGGGGATATAGGGAGGATTGCAGACGATGCAATCGAACTCCCCCAGGCTCCGCTCCGGGCGTTCCCGGGCGTCCATCTGCAGCGGCACCGCCCGGCCCGAGAGACCGCTGCGGCGGATGTTCTGCCGGCAGACCTTCAGCGCGTCGGCGGAAAGCTCCCCCAGCGTCACATGGGCGTTTTCGCAGCGTTTGGCGATGGCGAGGCCCACGCAGCCGCTGCCGGCGCAGAGGTCCAGCACCCGGCAGGGGCCAAGGCCCTTCACATACGCCATGGCTTCCCCCGCCAGCACCTCCGTGTCCACCCGGGGGATCAGCACCGCCTCGGAGATATCGAGGGGCAGGCCGTAAAACTCCCACTCGCCGATGAGGTAGGCCACCGGCTCCCCCGCGAGGTGCCGCGCCTTCAGCGCCGCCACCTCCTGCACCACGCTCTCCGGCGCGTAGAGCCGTCCGTCCCGCACCAGCTCCTCCGCGGTCTTGCCCGCGGCAAAGCAGACCAGCTCCCTCGCCTCCAGCGTGGCGGCGGAGACACCGGCACGGCGCAGCTCCTGCCGTAGGTCCAGATACAGGTCGTTATACGTCACCGCCACGGCTCACCACTCGTCCTTCCCTTTTTCCTCCGGGATCACCGGCAGCATGGAGGCGATGGCCACCTCCAGCATCTGCAGGTCCGGCTCGTTGGTGGTAAAGTTCTGCAGCCACATACCGGGCTTGGAGAGCAGACGGGTCACGGCGTTGTCGTGCCGGCCCACATAGCGGTTGAATTCATAGGTCACGCCCACGATGAAGGGCAGCAGCAGCAGATGCAGCCCCATGCGCACCCACATATTGCGCCACTCCACATAGGAGAACACCACGCTGGAGACCAGAATGGACACCACGATGACCACGAACAGGAAGCTGGTGCCGCAGCGGGGATGGTGCTTGGGCATCTGCGCGGCGTTCTCCGGCGTCAGCGGCAGGCCGCGCTCGTAGCAGAAAATGGTCTTATGCTCCGCTCCGTGATAGGCGAAGACCCGCTTAATATCCTTCTGTTTGGAGCAGAGGATGAGATAGGCCAGAAAGATGAGGATGCGCACCGCGCCCTCGATCAGGTTATGTACGGCGGGGCTGCTGATATAGGGGTCCACGAGACCCGCGAGGAAGGTGGGCAGCAGGAAGAACAGCCCCACAGTCAGCGCCACGCTCAGCACCACAGAGAGGGCCACCACGGCCTTTTCCAGCTTTTCGCTGCCGAGCGTCCTCTCCAGCCACTTTTCAAACTTTGACGGCTCCGCTTCCTCCTCCGGGAAGAAGTCCGCGGAGTACATCAGCGCCTTCACGCCCTGTACGAGCGCGCCGATGAAGTTCACCGCGCCGCGGATCACCGGCCAGCCCAGAATGGGATAGCGGTCCTTCACAAAGCGCAGCTCCTCCACCTTCACCACGATCTCGCCCTGCTGGTTGCGCACGGCGATGGCCTGCTTTTCCGGACCGCGCATCATCACGCCCTCGATGAGGGCCTGTCCGCCGATGCTGGTGCGAAATGCGCAGGATTGCTTGTTTTCTGCCATGAGTCGTTCCTTTCCCGGCTGCGAAAAGGGGCAAACGCCCCTGTTTTTCTCAGCCACAGTATAACATAGCTGCTTCAAAAATGCAACAAAAGTTCGATTTATTCTCAGAGTTTTCCCTCGTCCACCGGGAAGCGGAGGGTGCAGACCACGCCGCCGCCCTCGGCGTTGGCGATCTCGAAGACGCCGCCCTGCCGCCGCATGATCTCGTCGCAGACCGCAAGGCCGATACCGCTGCCCCGGGCCTTGGAGGAGCCTTTATAGAATTTCTGCTTCACATAGGGCAGCTCCGCCTCGGGGATGCCCGGGCCGTAGTCCCGGATGCGGATCACCAGCTCCTCCGCCTCCTTTGCGAAGGAGGCGGCGATGCGGCGGCCGCTGCCGCCGTGCTTGGCGGCGTTGTCCAGGACGTTGCAGAACACCTGCCGCAGCCGCTCCGGGTCGCCCTCGATGACGGGACATTCCTCCACGCCGCCGTCGTCATAGCTCAGCTCGATGCCGTCCTGCCGGAACAGGCTCCGGTAGGTGTAGACCGTGTCCTCGAACTCCGCCTGCAGATCGATGGGCTGCAGGCGCAGCGTAAAGCGGCCGTCCTGCATCTTGGAGAAGTCCAGCAGCTCCTCCACCATGTTGGTCAGGCGATTGGTCTCCTTCCGGATGATGCCCAGACCCCGGCGCAGCTCCTCCGCGTCGATGCCGTCCTTCGCGTCCTCCTCCATGGTCTCCACCCAGCCGTTGATGGCGGTGAGCGGCGTGCGCAGCTCGTGGGAGACGGAGGAGATGAACTCCTGCTCCATTTTCTCCGTCTGGCTGATCTTCAGCGACATCTCGTTGACGTTTTGCACCAGCTGGCCCAGCTCGCCCTCGTAGCGGTTCTCCACCTGAATGCCGTAGCTGCCGGCGGCGATGCGCTTGGCAGCCTCGGAGACGCTGACCACGGGCTTGACCACGCTGTTGACGAAAAGAAGGCTCGCCACCAGCACCAGTCCCATGCCCGCAAGGGCCATCAGCACCGCGGCCCCCATGTCCATGACGACACGCCGGTTCACTTGCCGCAGAGACGTCACATAGCGCATGACGCCCACGATGCGGCCGTTGTAGGTCAGCGGCGCGGAGACGGCGATGATGCTCTCTCCCGTCACGGGATCGCTGCCCTGAAAGACGCCGGGCTCCCCTTTCTCCAGCGCATCGGAAACGTCGCTGGTGCGGGGGGAGGTGCCGGTGGTGATGCCGTAGCTGGAGGCCTGTATGCGGCCGGAGGAGTTGATGAACTGCAGCTCCAGACGGTCCTTATCCTCGTCCGTCTTGGTCAGGTCCGCCGCCACGCGGTAATACTCGCCGTAGCTTCCCACGGCGCTGCTGTTCATCCATTCCGCCGCCGCCTGCGCCTTTTCCGTCAGGTTGGTGATAATGCTCTGATAGTAATAGTTGACGACGCCGGCGGAAAACAGCAGCAGCGCCATCATCAGCAGCAGGAAGATGGGCATGATGATGCTCACCATCCAGCGCTGGCGCAGGCTTTCCGCCCCCAGCTTTTTCGGCACGGCACGCCTCCTTTCTCAAGCGCAGCCCCTCAGCTGCCCCACTTGTAGCCATAGCCCCAGACCGTGGTGATGTAGGCAGGATTGTTGGGATTGTCCTCGATCTTCAGCCTGAGCCGCCGGATGTTCACATCCACGATCTTCAGCTCTCCCAGATAGTCGCGGCCCCAGACCACGTCCAGGATCTCCTCCCGGGACAGGGCCTTGCCCGGGTTCTCCATGAACAGCTTCATAATGGAATACTCCACCTGCGTCAGCTTGACCCGACTGCCGTTTTTCTCCAGCGTCCGGTTGCGGGTGTTGAGCAGGAAGGGCGGCAGCTGGATCTCGCCGCTGTCGATCTCCGCGCCGCCGATGCGGCGGAACAGGGCGTCCACCCGGGCGGTCAGCTCCGCCGGGGAAAAGGGCTTGGTCACATAGTCGTCCGCCCCGGTCATCAGGCCCGTCACCTTGTCCATCTCCTGGGTGCGGGCGGTGAGCATGATGATGCCGATCTGGGTATTGGAGGCGCGGATGCGGCGGCAGACCTCGAAGCCGTCGATGCCGGGCAGCATGATGTCCAGCAGCGCCACCCGGGTATCCGGATTGGCCTTCAGCTTCTCCAGCGCCTCTTCCCCGCTCTCCGCCTCCACCACCTCGTAGCCTGCCCGGCGGAGGTTGATGACGATGAAACTGCGGATGCTGGACTCGTCCTCCAGCACCAGTACTCGTTTGATCATGGGCACATCCTTTCTCCAATCAGTTCTCTCCGCTGACCCATTCCGTGACGATGAGGCTGAACAGGGAGCGGACCCTATCCTCATTCAGCGACAGCCCCTCCGGCGCGGTCTCCAGCAGCTCCCCGGCGTAGACCGTGTGCTGCTGCGTCCGCAGGCGGAAGCGGTTTCCGCGGCTGGCCCGCAGCTCCCGGTTCTCGCCGGTGAAGGTATAGATCCGCAGGAACTCCGTCCGCGTATCGCCGCTGTTCCAGAAAAACATGGCGCTGGTCTCATACATACTGGCCTCGCTTCGGTAGACCTCGACCTGGCCCCACCACTCCTCCGGCAGGAGGAGGTACCAGCCGTCCGAGCGGTCATGGTAGGTGCGGGCCACCGTCTGGGAAAGGCCTTGACCGTCGAACTGCCTCCACTCCACAATGACGCCGGCGCCGCCCTCCGGCGGCTCGGCCTCCTCCGGAACGGGCAGCTCCGTCACGCCGTCGTTGTCGATGTCCGTGGGAAACAGCTCCCGCCAGGGAGCGTTCTCCGTGGTATAGCCCGTGGTGGCGTTCACCGTCAGGTTCACCAGGTCTCCGTCATCCTCCCAGCGCAGCACGTCCGTCATGGCGGTGCTGCCGTCCGCGGAAACGCCCACGGCGAACAGGGCGGGAACGCCGCCCTTCAAATAACCGGAGACCACCCGGCCTCCCGTCAGCTCCGCCACGGTGGAGGAAAGCTGGACGGAGGAGCTGACCTCCAGCGCGCCGCTCTGGGCCACCCGGTAGCACTCCGCCACACAGCGCTCCTCCGGCCCGCTGCGCAGCAGCACCAGCCCATGCCCGCCCTCGTCCAGCACATAGCGGGCGTAGGTGGTGCTGAGCAGCAGCACCGGCTTATCGCCCCGCAGGCCGTAGACCGTCAGCGCAGGGGTCTCCGCGCCGGCCCGCCAGCCCACCAGGATCTCCTGCACGCCGTTGCCGGTCAGGTCCGCGTAGGAAATGCTGTAAATGGAGGTACCGCTGCCCTCCAGCACCGCCGCCTGCCGGTAGCCGCTGCCGCGCATACGGAAGATATAGATCTTCAGGGGCTTTTCCTCCGCGCTCTTGCGCATGAAGATCAGTGCCTCCTCCGTGCCGTCGCCGTCCAGATCCACCATCTGCACCGGCTGCAGGTTGCTGCCGGAAATGGGGGCGGCATACTCCGCGCCGGCCGCGATGAGGGCGTTGATCTGCTCCTCCAGGTCCTGATACTGCTCCGGCATCTGGGGCAGGGCGTACAGCTCGCTGACAGGGCTTGCGAAAAGGCAGCCCGTGGCCGTGAAAAGAAGCGTCAGGAGCATCGCCGCCAGGATCACTTTCTCCGCCGCCCGCTTCATACGCTTTCCCTCCTTTGCCCTTCGCCGCAGCGCATACTCTGTTATCATAGTATTATAGCACGCCCTTTTCGTTTTGTGTAGACGAATTTCACTTTTCCCGACGCCATTTCCCACCATCCGCAGAATTTCTCCCCTGTTGCCGCTTGCATTTTCCCGCGGCGCATGGTATGCTAAACAAGTATTCGCCGGTGTGTTGGAATTGGTAGACGAGGCGGACTCAAAATCCGTTGGTGGCGACATCGTGTGGGTTCGAGTCCCACCACCGGCACCAGAACTGGACTCCAATTATGATACAATGGGTATCATAGTTGGTGTCCAGTTTTTTCGTTTTTTGTCGCAGAATTATGGAAATGAAAAATGCTCGACAAATCCTTAAATTCACACAATACCATGAATTGCCCGCTCAGGAAGGAATGTATATGATGGAATTGCACGAAGCATATAATGAAGTGAAAAAAAGACTTGATGCAATAGATTTTTCAGCCCTGTGGGCGGGGTTTTATCCTCTCAAATTTGCTCTGTATAATGATACTGACTGCTATTTTAACGGGCGGTATATCGACAAGACCTCAGATTTTTTAGCCAACACTTCCATTCGATATCATGGCGAGTATATCGCTATATGGAATCTTTCAGCGGAAACGGATGATATTGACAGGCTTGCAGCTTCTATAGTGCATGAGATGTTTCATGCGTTTCAGAACATTCGTGGCGAGAGCCGTTGGGCAAACGAAATAAACGCGCTTTTTAATTATAAATACTCGGCAG
Organism: Oscillospiraceae bacterium; assembly: GCA_051867615.1. Classification (GTDB taxonomy): domain Bacteria; phylum Bacillota; class Clostridia; order Oscillospirales; family Oscillospiraceae; genus RGIG5472. The sequence goes on from JBJDYU010000040.1 coordinate 10,065, forward strand.
AGAACATCTCCTTAAAATTGGGCGAGGCAGCCTTGATGGAGGACATACTTACCAAGAATAATATTTCCGCTTTTGCGGAACTTCTTGCTTTGCGCAAAATGCGGTCAGAGCTTTATCCGCAAGAGTACGACTATGAAGCAAGAATAGAACAGATTGAGGGAAGTGCGAACTATGTTGAATTAAATGCTTTGGCACAAATTGATCCGAAAAAGGCTGAACTTCAATGGCGGAAAATCCTTGCTGTGATCAACGACCCGAACGCTTATACGCCGGTACGGATTGTCTCATATTATGTCGGAGCGGCTTTTTTGAACTGCATCCAAAGGTGTTCCCGGTTTAACTACAACGATTTCAGTGCGGATACATTTGCTCAAAAGATAATTGAGAATGTAACGCCGGCAGAGCGGGAGTACCCGGTAAACACCGAAGTGGTAAAGTGTGTAAAAGAGTTTTATGACAACACAAACAAGATCATCCAAACTGCGCTGTCAAAAAATGAGGTGGTTTTAAGTGGCGAATATCCGCTGCGCGGTTTAAATATTTGGGACGCCCGATCGGATGGAAAATATGCAATATCCAACTTTTTTATCTCTTATTTGGACGGGGCGGAAGCGAAGGCTTTATACGGAGATTTTGTTGTAGAAATAGATAAGGACTACATAATTCACACGGCTTATTACCAATAAGCGCACGTAAACAGTTTCCGGTTTATCGAGAGCTTTCATTTATGGATGTATTGGGATTCAAGGGCGCGCATCCCGAACTTTTTTAACAACACCTCGAATCTTGTAACGAAAGCTCGACAGGTGTACATTGATCATCAGAATTGGTCTTTACTTTCAAAAAAGCCGCGGCCCGCTTGGGCCGCGGCTTTTCTAATAACGTCAAAACTTTTCCGGGGGCAGACACGGCGCTTTCAGCCCTGCTCGTCCAGAAACCAGTTGGAGGGCAGTTCCCGGTCCTCACGCTCGGGATAATCCACGCCGAAGGTCTCCACCGTGACGCTCTCGATGATCTCGGGCATCACAGGCTCGTTGATCTCCAGCTGCTGGCGGGTGGGCACCGGGCGCAGGGGTACCTTTTCGATGCGCTCTGCGATGTACCGGCTGTTCCCGGTACCGGAGAAATATAAAATCATATCAAAATCCCTTCGCAGTGGTCGATCTCATGCTGAATGATCTCCGCCGTCCAGCCGGTGAAGGTCTTGAGCCGTGTCTGGAACTTCTCGTTCTGCCACTGCACCTTGATGGTCTGGAACCGCTTTGTGCGCCGCGTGCCGGTGAGGGACAGGCAGCCCTCCTCGGCCTCATACGCTCCGGACTGCCTGACGATGGCGGGATTGAACATGACCATGTATTCACCCTCGTTGTCGAAGGCGATGATGCGCTTGTTCACGCCGATCATATTCGCTGCCATGCCCACACAGCCATCCTTATGGGCGGCCAATGTATCCAGCAGATCCTGCGCCACGCCAAGATCGCCTGCTGTGGCGGGCTCCGCCTTTTGAGCGAGGAAAACCTCGTCTTTGCATATTTCACGGATCATTTCCGTTCCTCCTCGTTATTTCCGCTTTGTCGTCTCCCTTTCCTCCCGCTGCGGTGCGAAGAAATGCTCCTTTGCATACGCAAAGTGCCGGTCGAATGCCTCCGCCGCCGCGGTACTGAGCGGCGTGTCCGGCTGCATCATGTCGAAAGCGTGCATATCCGTGTGGTAGACATTCAGCTCTGCTGGGACGCCGGCAGAGCGCAGCCGTTCAAAATAGCGGACGGTCTCGGCATAGAACGGCTCGCCATCGC